>CAXTVX010000001.1:0-564773 GCA_964247755.1 uncultured Acetobacteraceae bacterium
CCGACATTGGCAGCGCGGGCTTCCGCATCGGACAGGACGCCACGCGGCGTCGACAAAATCGAGACGCCGAGCCCGGCATAGACCCGGGGCAGCTCCTTGATCTTCGAGTAGACACGCCGTCCCGGCTTGGACACCCGGTGGATCTCCTTGATCACCGGCTCGCCGTCCGCGTACTTCAGCTCGATGCGCAGCTGGGCGATGCCCGCGCGTATCTCCTCGAGCGTGAAGCCGCGTATGTAGCCCTCGCGACGCAGCGCCTCGAGCACGTTCGCGCGCAGCTTGGACGCCGGCGCCACGCACGCGGCATGGCGCGAGTGCTGCGCGTTGCGTATGCGGGTGAGCATGTCACCCAGCGGATCAGACATGGACATCTAGGTCGTGCTCCCTACCAGCTCGACTTGACCATGCCGGGGATCTGCCCGCTGCTCGCCAGGTCGCGCAACGCGATCCGGGACAGGCCGAACTTGCGGTAGTTGGCCCGCGAGCGCCCGCTCACGCGGCACAGCAGCTTCACCCGGACCCGGGAGCCGTTGCGCGGCAGCTCGGCGAGCTTCAGCGACGCCTCAAACCGGTCTTCCACCGGAAGCGTGCGGTCCATGACGATGTTCTTGAGCGCCGACCGTTTGCCCTTGTCGCGCGTCGCCATGGCGGCACGCTTGGCGTTGCGGTTGACCGATGAAACCTTGGCCATGCCTTGTCCTAACCCTCCGGAACCTGCCGGGCCCGCCCGACGGTTTTCCAACACAGTTTCAATCGAAGACGGATATGCCGCCGTGCGCCGCGATCAGGGGGCGAACGGCAGATCGAACGCCTTCAGCAGCGCTTTCGCCTCGGCATCGGTCTTCGCGCTGGTGACGAAGATGATGTCCATGCCGCGGACCTGGTCGACCTTGTCGTAGTTGATCTCCGGGAACACGATCTGTTCCTTGATCCCCATGGCGAAGTTGCCGCGCCCGTCGAAGCCCTTGTTTGCCGCCAGCCCGCGGAAGTCGCGCACGCGCGGCATCGCGATCGTCACCAGACGGTCCAGGAACTCGTACATCCGCGTCTTGCGCAACGTCACCTTGGTGCCGATCGGCAGGCCCTCCCGGATCTTGAACCCGGCGATCGCCTTCTTCGCTATCGTCTTCACCGGCTTCTGCCCGGCGATCAGGGTCAGCTCCGACACCGCGGCGTCGAGCTTCTTCTGGTCGCCCGCTGCCTCGCCGACACCCATGTTGATGACGATCTTCTCCAGGCGCGGCACCTGCATGACGTTCCTGTAGCCGAACTGCTCGCGCAGCGCGGTCCGCATCTCGTCGTTGTAGCGCTGCTGCAGCCTCGGCAGGGCGCGCTTCTCCATCGTCTCCGACATGATCCGCCTCGCCCCTAGCTTTCGATGATCTCGCCGGTCGCCTTGGCGACGCGGACCTTGTTGCCGTTCTCCAGGATGCGGAACCCGACCTTGGTCGGCTGGCCGCTCTTGGGGTCGATCAGCTTCAGGTTGGACAGGTGCACCGGCGCCTCGCGCGACACGATCCCGCCCGGCTCGCCCATGCGCGTCGGCTTGGTGTGCCGCTTGGCAATCGCCACGCCACGCACCACCGCCTTGTTCGCCGCCGGCAGCACAGACAGCACCTCGCCACGGGTTCCCCTGGAGGACCCGGTGATGACGACCACCTGGTCGCCCTTCTTGATCCGGGCCGCCATCACAGCACCTCCGGCGCCAGCGAGATGATCTTCATGAACTTGCGCGCACGCAGTTCACGCACCACCGGCCCGAAGATGCGGGTGCCGATCGGCTCCTGCTGCTTGTTGATCAGCACCGCCGCGTTGCGGTCGAAGCGGATCGCGCTGCCGTCGGCACGGCGTACCGGGAACGAGGTACGCACGATCACCGCTTGGTGTACGTCGCCCTTCTTCACCTTGCCGCGTGGGATCGCCTCCTTGATGGAGACGACGATCACGTCGCCGACCGAGGCGGTCTTCCGCTTGGAGCCGCCCAGCACCTTGATGCACTGCACCCGACGCGCACCGCTGTTGTCGGCGACGTCCAGGTTGGTCTCGGGATGGATCATTGGTTCCTAGCCCCTTCAGGCCGTCGCGGCGTCGGCGGTCGCGGGTGCGCTCGCCGGCGTACCGACAACCGGCGTGCCTTCGAACGACGCGCCGGCCTGCGCCGCCTCGTCGAGCGGCGTGCCGTTACGCGTCAGGACGGTCCACGCCTTGCGCTTGCTGATCGGCGGGCACTCGATGATCCGCACCGTGTCGCCAACCTTACACTGGTTGGCCTCGTCGTGCGCCGCATACTTCTTCGAACGACGGATGAACTTCTTGTAGAGCGGGTGGATCACGCGACGATCGACCAGGACCGTCACGGTCTTGTCCATCTTGTCGCTGGTCACCCGCCCGGTGAGGACGCGCCTTGGCATCGCCCGGACTCCTTAACGCTTGGCCACGGCAGGCGCCGCAACCTTCTTGTTCAGGTGCTGCACGGTCTTGAGGCGCGCGATCTCGCGACGCACCTCGCGAACCCGGCTCGCTCCTTCGGTCTGTCCCACCGCACGCTGGAAGCGCAGGTTGAACTGCTCCTTCTTGAGGTCGAGCAACAGGGTGCCGAGCTCGTCCTCCGTCTTCGCCCGCAGCTCGGACGGCTTGGTCGCCTTCGCCATCTCAGGCCTCCCCGATCCGCGTCACGAACTTGGTCTTGATCGGCAGCTTCGCCGCGCCAAGGGACAACGCCTCCTTGGCGATCTCCGGCGGCACCCCGTCGATCTCGAACATGATGCGGCCCGGCTTCACCCGCGCCACCCAGAACTCCGGCGATCCCTTGCCAGAACCCATGCGGACCTCGGCCGGCTTGGTCGAGACCGGAACGTCCGGGAAGATACGGATCCAGACGCGGCCTGCACGCTTCATCGCACGGGTGATCGCGCGACGCGACGCTTCGATCTGCCGCGCGGTCACCCGCTCCGGCTCTAGCGCCTTGAGGCCGAACGCGCCGAAGTTCAGCACGGTGCCGCCCTTCGCCAAGCCATGGATGCGGCCCTTGTGGGCCTTGCGGTACTTCGTCCGCTTCGGGGAAAGCATGATGGTCTACCTTTAAGCGGTCGGTATCAGCGCTGCGGCGCCTGCTCGGCGGCGCGACGATCCTGGCTCAGCGGGTCATGCGCCAGGATCTCGCCCTTGAAGATCCAGACCTTCACGCCGCAGGTGCCATAGGTGGTCTTGGCGGTTGCCACGCCGTAGTCGATGTCGGCGCGAAGCGTGTGCAGTGGCACCCGTCCCTCGCGATACCATTCGACCCGGGCGATCTCGGCCCCGCCGAGACGTCCGCCGCAGTTGATCCGGATCCCCTGGGCGCCGAGACGCATCGCCGACTGCACCGACCGCTTCATCGCGCGGCGGAAGGCGACACGACGCTCCAGCTGCTGGGCGATGTTCTCCGCTACCAGCTGCGCGTCGATCTCCGGCTTGCGTATCTCGACGATGTTCAGTGCCACATCCGACTTCGCCATGCGCGCGAGATCCTTGCGCAGCACGTCGATGTCCTGGCCCTTCTTGCCGATCACCACGCCGGGACGCGCCGCGTAGATCGTCACGCGCGGCTTCTTGGCCGGACGCTCGATCACCACGCGCGACACGCCGGCACCAGACAGCTTCCGGCGCAGGTAGGAGCGCAGCTTCAGGTCGTCGTGCAACAGCTTGGAATAGTCGGCGCCGGCATACCAGCGGCTGTCCCAGGTGCGGTTGATGCCGAGCCGGAGCCCGATCGGATTGACCTTGTGACCCATAGATCAGGCCGCCTTCTGCTCGGTGTTGCCGCCGTCACGGGGACGCCGGGGCGCACGGGCGGGCTTCTCCTCCGCCGCCTTCTCCGCCACCACGATCTTGAGGTGGCTGAAGAACTTCTCGATCTGCGCCGACCGGCCGCGGCCGCGCGCATGGAACCGCCGCATTACCATCGCCTTGCCGACCTCGGCATGGGTAACGATGAGCTGGTCGACATCGAGCTGGTGGTTGTTCTCGGCGTTGGCGATGGCGCTCTCCAGCGTCTTGCGCACGGCAAGCGCGATGCGCCGCTTGCTGAAGGTCAGCGTCGCCACCGCCTTCGACACCGGCTGGTTGCGGATCAGCCCCGCCACCAGGTTCAGCTTGCGTGGGCTGACACGGATGTTGCGGGTGATCGCCTGCGCCTCGGTTTCGCCGAGGGCGCGCGGCGCCTTGGGCTTGCTCATCCCCGCCTCGCCTTCTTGTCGGAGGAGTGGCCGGTGAAGGTGCGGGTAGGCGAGAACTCGCCGAACTTATGCCCGACCATGTTCTCGTTGACCTGCACCGGCAGGAACTTGTGGCCGTTGTAGACGCCGAACGTCAGCCCGACGAACTGCGGCAGGATCGTCGA
Organism: uncultured Acetobacteraceae bacterium; assembly: GCA_964247755.1. Classification (GTDB taxonomy): domain Bacteria; phylum Pseudomonadota; class Alphaproteobacteria; order Acetobacterales; family Acetobacteraceae; genus Lichenicola. Next base: position 4,382 of record CAXTVX010000001.1, read on the forward strand.
GCGGCGCGACCAGATCTTGATCACCTCGTTGCGACCCGACGAGCGCGAGGCCTCGGCCTTGTTCAGCAGATACCCGTCCACGAACGGGCCCTTCCAGACGGAACGTGCCATTTCTCTGTTGCCCCTTACTTGCCGGTCTTGCGGCGACGGATGATCAGGCTGTCGGTGCGCTTGTTGACGCGCGTCTTGTAGCCCTTGGTCGGCTTGCCCCACGGCGTGACCGGATGACGGCCGCCGGAAGTGCGGCCCTCGCCGCCGCCGTGCGGATGGTCGACCGGGTTCATCACCACGCCCCGGTTGTGCGGACGGCGACCCATCCAGCGTGCGCGACCAGCCTTGCCGATGCTCTGGTTCATGTTGTCGGGGTTCGACACCGCGCCGACCGTCGCCATGCACTCGCCGCGCACCACCCGTAGCTCGCCGGACTGCAGCTTGACCTGCGCGTAGCCGCTGTCCTTGCCAACCAGCTGCGCATAGGTGCCGGCCGAGCGAGCGACCTTGCCGCCGGCACCCTGCTTCAGCTCGATGTTGTGCACGATGGTGCCGACCGGGATTGCCGCCAGCGGCATCGCGTTGCCCGGCTTGATGTCGACCCGCGCCCCTGCCACCACCTGGTCACCCGCCCTAATGCGCTGCGGCGCCAGGATGTAGGCCAGCTCGCCGTCGGCATACTTCACCAACGCGATGAACGCGGTACGGTTCGGATCGTACTCCAGCCGCTCCACCGTGCCGACCACGTCGAACTTGCGCCGCTTGAAGTCGACGTAACGGTAGGTCTTCTTGTGCCCGCCGCCACGGAAGAACGAGGTGGTCCGGCCGTGGTTGTTGCGACCGCCGGTGCGGTGCTTGCCCTCGGTGAGGGTCTTGACCGGCACGCCCTTCCACAGCTCGCGGCGGTCGATCAGGACCGTGCCGCGGAGAGACGCCGTGACCGGCTTGAAATGCTTTAACGCCATCGAATCCTACCCCGCGTCAGGCGAGCCGCGCGGACAGGTCGATCGACTGACCTTCCGCGAGCTGCACATACGCCTTCTTCACGTCTGACCGGACGCCAGGACGGCCACGGAAGCGCTTGGTCTTGCCCTTCTGCACCAGCGTATTCACGCCCAGCACCTTGACCCCGAACAGCCCTTCGACGGCCGCCTTGATCTGCAGCTTGTTGGCGTCGATCGCCACCCGGAACACCACCTGGTTCCTTTCCGACAGCGCCGTCGCCTTCTCGGTGATCACCGGGGCACGCACGACGTCGTACATCGCCTCGCGCGACATGCGCTCCGCCTGCCGGCGCAGACCCAGGATGTCGGTCATGCCAGGCGCTCCTTCAGTCCCTCGACGCCGGCACGCGTGATTGCCAGCACCTCGTGGTTGAGGATGTCATAGACGTTGGCGCCAACGGAGGGCAGAACGTCGATCTTCGGAATGTTGCGGGCCGCGCGCAGGAAGCCCTCGTCTACCGTGCCGTCCACGATCAGCGCCGAGGTCCAGCCGAGCACCTTCAGCTTCGCTGCCAGTTCCGCGGTGCGGACCAGGCCGGTCGCCTCCTCCAGCACCACCAGCTTGCCGTCCGCCAGCTTTTGCGACAGCGCCGAGATCAGGCCGAGACGCCGCACCTTCTTGGGCAGGTCGAACCCATGGCTGCGCACCACCGGTCCGTGCACGGCTCCACCGGTGCGGAACTGCGGCGCGCGCAGCGAACCCTGACGGGCATTGCCGGTGCCCTTCTGCTTGTATGGCTTGCGGGTGGTGCCCGACACCTCGCCCATGCCCTTCACCTTGTGGGTGCCGGCACGACGCTTGGCGAGCTGCCACTGCACCACGCGCGCCATGATGTCGGCACGCGGGGTGGTCGCAAAGATCTCGTCCGGCAGGCTGGCGGAACCCGCGCTGCCGTTGTCGAGGGTCCTGATGTCGACGTCCATCGTTCTCTTCCTCAGCCGACGGCCACGAGGGCTGCCGGATACGGCGCATCCGCGTGCCGCGTCTTCTTGACCGCATCGCGCACCAGCACGAAGTCGTTCTTCGCACCCGGGATCGCGCCGCGGATCATCAGCAGGTTCTTCTCGACATCCACCAGCGCCACCTCGAGGTTCAGGGTGGTGACGCGCTCATGGCCGAGATGACCCGGCATCTTCTTGTTCTTGAAGGTGCGTCCCGGATCCTGCCGGTTGCCGGTCGAGCCGAGCGAACGGTGGCTGACTGACACCCCGTGCGAGGCTTCCAGGCCACGGAAGTTCCAGCGCTTCATGCCGCCGGCAAAGCCCTTGCCCTTGCTGGTCCCGGTCACGTCCACCTTCTGCCCGACCACGAAATGTGCGGCGGACAACGTGGCGCCGGCCTCCAGAAGCGCGTCCTCGGACACGCGGAACTCCACCAGCTTGCGCTTGGGCTCCACCTTCACCCGGGCGAAGTGGCCACGGTTCGGCTTGGACACGTTCTTCACCTTGGGCGTGCCGATGCCGAGCTGCACGGCGGTATAGCCGTCGCGCTCGACCGTGCGCGCGTCCACCACCTGCACCGCGTCGAGATGCAGCACGGTAACCGGCACGTGTGTGCCGTCGTCCTTGAAGATCCGGGACATGCCCAGCTTGGTCGCGATCAATCCGGTTCGCATTGCTCGGGGCCCCTTACAGCTTGATCTCGACGTCCACGCCGGCGGCGAGGTCGAGCTTCATGAGGGCGTCCACGGTCTGCGGCGTCGGCTCCACGATGTCGAGCAGGCGGCGATGGGTCCGGATCTCGAACTGCTCGCGGCTCTTCTTGTCCACGTGCGGCGACCGGTTGACGGTGAACTTCTCGATATGCGTCGGCAGCGGGATCGGACCCCGAACCCGCGCACCCGTACGCTTCGCCGTGTTCACGATCTCCTTCGTGCTGTTGTCCAGCACGCGGTGATCGTACGCCTTCAGGCGAATGCGGATGTTCTGGTTGTCCATGGTAACTCAGTCCAACTTCGGTTCGGGGCCGCCTCGTGTTCGTCGCTACGCCTGGATCGACGCCACCACGCCGGCGCCGACGGTGCGGCCGCCCTCGCGGATAGCGAAGCGCAGGCCTTCGTCCATGGCGATCGGCGCAATCAGCTCGACATCCATCGAGATGTTGTCGCCCGGCATCACCATCTCGGTACCCTCCGGCAGTTGCACCACACCGGTCACGTCCGTGGTCCGGAAGTAGAACTGCGGACGGTAGTTGGTGAAGAAGGGCGTATGGCGACCGCCCTCCTCCTTGGTGAGGATGTAGGCCTCGGCCTTGAACTTGGTGTGCGGGGTGATCGAGCCGGGCTTCGCCAGCACCTGGCCGCGCTCGACGTCCTCGCGCTTGGTGCCACGCAGCAGGGCGCCGATGTTGTCGCCGGCCTGCCCGCGGTCGAGCAGCTTGCGGAACATCTCGACGCCGGTGACCGTGGTCTTCACCGTGGTCTTGATGCCAACGATTTCGACTTCCTCGCCCACGTTCACCACGCCGCGCTCGACGCGGCCGGTCACTACCGTGCCGCGACCGGAGATCGAGAACACGTCCTCGATCGGCATCAGGAACGGCCGGTCGATCGCACGCTCGGGCTGCGGGATGTAGGCATCGACCTGGGCCATCAGCTCCAGCACCGCGTTCTCGCCCAGCACCGGATCGCCACCGTTCAGGGTTACGACCGCGGAACCCTTGACGATGGGAATGTCGTCACCCGGGAACTGGTAGGAGGACAGCAGCTCGCGCACCTCCATCTCCACCAGCTCGAGCAGTTCGGGATCGTCCACCAGGTCAACCTTGTTCAGGAACACGACCAGCGCCGGTACGCCGACTTGGCGGGCCAGCAGGATGTGCTCGCGCGTCTGCGGCATCGGGCCGTCGGCGGCCGACACCACCAGGATCGCGCCGTCCATCTGCGCGGCACCGGTGATCATGTTCTTCACGTAGTCGGCATGACCGGGGCAGTCGACGTGGGCGTAGTGGCGGTTGGCGGTCTCGTACTCGACATGCGCGGTCGAGATGGTGATGCCGCGCGCCCGCTCTTCCGGCGCCTTGTCGATCTGGTCGTAGGCGGTGTAGACGGCGCCGCCCGACTTCGCCAGCGTCTTGGTGATCGCAGCGGTCAGGGACGTCTTGCCGTGGTCGACATGGCCGATCGTGCCGATGTTGCAGTGCGGCTTGTTCCGCTCGAATTTAGCCTTTGCCATCGTTCGTCTCCGTTAACCCACCGCCCCTGCTCATCGCGGGCTGCCGGTCGGGTTGGAAGGGGTCTGGGTACTGCGAGCCTTGCCTACCAGCGGTAGTGGCTGAAGGCCTTGTTGGCTTCCGCCATCCGGTGCGTGTCTTCGCGCTTCTTCACTGCCGAACCGCGGTTGTTCACCGCGTCGAGCAGCTCGTTCGACAACCGGTCCTGCATCGTGTGCTCGCCGCGCTTGCGCGAGCTGTCGATCAGCCAGCGGATCGCCAGAGCCTGCCTGCGCTCCGTGCGGACCTCGACCGGCACCTGGTAGGTGGCGCCGCCGACGCGACGCGAGCGCACCTCGACGGCCGGCTTCACGTTGTCCAGCGCCTCGTGGAACATGCGCACCGGATCGGCTGCGGACCCGCCACGACGGCGCATAGACTCCAGCGCACCATAGACGATGCTCTCGGCGGTGGACTTCTTGCCGTCGTACATCAGCGCGTTCATGAAACGCGTGATGACGACGTCACCGAACTTCGGATCGGGAAGGATATCGCGCTTCACAGCGCGGCGGCGGCGGCTCATGCCTTATGCTCCTTACTTCGGCCGCTTGGCGCCGTAGAGCGACCGGCGCTTGCGGCGCTTGGCGATGCCCTGGGTGTCCAGCACGCCGCGCAGGATGTGGTAGCGCACGCCGGGAAGGTCCTTCACACGACCGCCTCGGATCAACACCACAGAGTGCTCCTGCAGGTTGTGGCCCTCGCCAGGAATATAGCTGACCACCTCGAAGCCGTTGGTCAGGCGCACCTTGGCCACCTTGCGCAGCGCCGAGTTCGGCTTCTTCGGCGTGGTCGTATAAACACGGGTGCAGACGCCGCGCTTCTGCGGGCAACCCTGCAGGGCCGGAACCTTGTTGCGCTTGGGCGCGGGCTCGCGTCCCTTGGCGATCAGCTGGTTGATGGTCGGCATGCGCCCTTCCCGATCCTCGACAGTCGGTTGGCCAACCTTCCCATCGAGAGGACCGAAATCGCCATTCACAACAAAAAGCCGCAGGAACGGGACGAACCCTTCCGCGGTGTTCTGACCACATGCGGCCTTAGTCCCCTGTAGCAACGGGGACGGCGCCGCACGCGAGGTGCTGCATCTGGCGGCTTCCGACCGTCTTGGGACGGGGCTAGCCGAGGGGCGGATAACTACGAGCGCGGGGCCTCCAAGTCAAGCGCATGCACCCGGCTGCGTGACGATTCGGAGGGCTTCCGCTGCAGGCCGGGTATTCCATCCCGCAGGACCGTGTCGGTAAGAAAAAGGCCGCCCAGGTTGCCCCGGCCGGCCTCGACTATGGCATCCCCGCAGGGCGGGGAACGGCCTACTCCGCCGCCTTGACCGCCGGGGCCGGCGCTTCGCGGCCGATGACCCTCTGCTTGTCGCGGCCGGCGGCCACGGCACGCAGCTTGTTCATCACCGAGCCTGTTCCCGCCGGGATAAGGCGGCCGACGATGACGTTCTCCTTGAGCCCGTTCAGCGTATCCACCTTGCCGGCCGTCGCCGCCTCCGTGAGCACACGCGTGGTCTCCTGGAACGACGCTGCCGAGATGAACGAGTGCGTCTGCAGCGAGGCCTTGGTGATGCCCTGCAACACCGGCATCGCGTGCGCCGGCCGCTCGTTCGCCTGCACCCGCTTGGAGTTCTCGCCCTCGTACTCGATACGGTCCACCGTCTCGCCGATCAGGTAGGTCGTATCACCCGGCTCCAGGATCTCCACCTTCTGCAGCATCTGGCGGACGATCACCTCGATGTGCTTGTCGTTGATCTTCACGCCCTGCAGCCGGTAGACGTCCTGGATCTCGTTGACCAGGTAGTCCGACAACGCCTCGACGCCCAGCACCTTGAGGATGTCGTGCGGCACCCGCGGCCCGTCGACCAGCGGATCGCCCCTGCGCACGAAGTCGCCTTCCTGCACCGACACGTGCTTGCCCTTCGGGATCAGGTAGTCGGTTTCCTCTTGCGTCTCGTCGTTCTTCACGATCACCCGGCGCTTGGCCTTGTAGTCCTTGCCGAACTCGATGCGGCCATCGGTCTCGGCGATGATCGCGTGGTCCTTCGGCCGCCGCGCCTCGAACAGCTCCGCCACGCGTGGCAGACCGCCGGTGATGTCGCGCGTCTTCGAGCCCTCGCGCGGGATACGCGCCAGCACGTCGCCCGCCGCCACCACGGCGCCGTTCTCGACCGACAGGATCGAGTCCGGCTGCAGGAAGTAACGTGCCTCGCCGCCAGTGGCGAGCTTGAGCACCTCGCCGCGCTCGTCCTTCAGCTGCAGGCGCGGGCGCAGGTCCACGCCCTTCGACGCCTGCTTGTAGTCCACCACCACCTTGGAGGTGAGCCCGGTGACCTCGTCCATCCGCTCCACCAGGGTGATGGAGTCGATCAGGTCGAGATACTCTACCGTGCCGGCCCGCTCGGTGATGATCGGCAGGGTGTACGGGTCCCACTCGGCCAGCTTCTGCTGGCGCGACACCGTCGCCCCTTCGTCCACCAACAGCCTGGCGCCGTAAGGCACCCGGAACCGCGCCCGCTCGGTACCCTTCTCGTCGGTCAGCACGATCTCGCAGTTGCGCGACATCACCACCGGCACGCCCTGGCTGTTCTGCACCACCGTGCGGTTCTTCACCGTGACCAGGCCGTCATGCGACGCCTCGACCATCGACTGCTCGGCACCACGCTGCGCGGCGCCACCGATGTGGAAGGTGCGCATGGTCAGCTGCGTGCCCGGCTCGCCGATCGACTGCGCCGCAATCACGCCGACCGCCTCGCCGATGTTGACCGGCGTGCCACGGGCGAGGTCGCGCCCGTAGCACAGCCCGCACACGCCGACTCGGCTGTCGCAGGTCAACACCGAGCGGATCAGCATGCTTTCCACCGCCCCGTTCTCGACCAGCTCGGCTTCCGCTTCCCCGATCAGGGTGTTGCGCGGCAGCACGACGCTGCCGTCGACCGGCGAGATCACATCCGTCGCGGTGGTGCGGCCCAGGATACGCTCGGACAGCGATGACACCACCTCGCCGCCGTCCATCACCGCACGCACAGTCAGGCCACGCTCGGCGCCGCAATCCTCCTCGACGATGATGCAGTCCTGCGCCACGTCGACCAGGCGGCGTGTCAGGTAGCCCGAGTTCGCGGTCTTCAGCGCCGTGTCCGCGAGCCCCTTGCGGGCGCCGTGGGTGGAAGTGAAGTAGTCGAGAACCGACAGCCCTTCCTTGAAGTTGGCGATGATCGGCTGCTCGATGATCTCGCCCGACGGCTTTGCCATCAGCCCGCGCATGCCGGCCAGCTGCTTCATCTGCGCCGGCGAACCGCGCGCACCGGAGTGGCTCATCATCCACACCGAGTTGGTCTGCTTGCCGACCTCCTGGCGCGAGATCTCCTTCATCATCGCTGCCTGAACCTCGTCGGTGCAGCGCGACCAGGCGTCGACCACCTTGTTGTAGCGCTCGCCGGCGGTGATCAGCCCGTCCTGGTACTGCTGCTCGAACTCCTTCACCTCGGCGGTGGTCTTCTCCACCAGCGGCTTCTTCGCGTCCGGGATGATCATGTCGTCCTTGCCGAACGAGATGCCGGCCTTGGCCGCCTGGCCGAAGCCCAGCCCCATCAGCCGGTCGGCGAAGATCACGCACTCCTTCTGGCCGCAGTGGCGATACACCGCGTCGATCACGTCCGACACGTTCTTCTTGGTCAGCTGCTTGTTCAGCAGCGAGAACGGCACCGCCGGGTGCTTGGGCAGGATCTGCGCGATCAGCATGCGCCCGGGCGTGGTGATGACGGTGCTGCGGACCTTCTTCCCGTCGGCGTCCACGGTCTCGTAGCGCGCACGGATCTTGTCGTGCAGGCGCACCGCCTTCTCGGTCAGCGCGAACTCGATCTCGCCGATCGAGCCGAACGCCGGCGCGCCTGTGACGGTGACGCGGCCCTTGTCGTCGTACTCGTTCTGGTCTGGCGTCTGCCGGAACTCCGCCGTCTCCAGCGACAGGTAGTACAGCCCCAGCACGATGTCCTGGCTCGGCACGATGATCGGCTTGCCGTTCGCTGGGCTCAGGATGTTGTTGGTGCTCATCATCAGCACCCGCGCCTCGAGCTGCGCTTCCAGGCTCAGCGGCACGTGCACCGCCATCTGGTCGCCATCGAAGTCGGCGTTGAAGGCGGTGCAGACCAGCGGATGCAGCTGGATCGCCTTGCCCTCGATCAGCACCGGCTCGAACGCCTGGATGCCCAGCCGGTGCAGCGTCGGCGCCCGGTTCAGCATCACCGGATGCTCGCGGATCACCTCCTCCAGGATGTCCCACACCTCGGGACGCTCCTTCTCCACCATGCGCTTCGCCGCCTTGATGGTGGTGGCGTGGCCGTACTTCTCCAGCTTGGAATAGATGAACGGCTTGAACAGCTCGAGCGCCATCTTCTTCGGCAGCCCGCACTGGTGCAGCTTCAGCTCCGGCCCGACCACGATCACCGACCTGCCGGAATAGTCCACGCGCTTGCCGAGCAAGTTCTGCCGGAACCGGCCCTGCTTGCCCTTCAGCATGTCGGACAGCGACTTCAGCGGACGCTTGTTCGCCCCCGTGATGGCGCGGCCGCGACGGCCGTTGTCGAACAGTGCGTCGACGCTCTCCTGCAGCATGCGCTTCTCGTTGCGCACGATGATGTCCGGGGCGCGCAGCTCGATCAGCCGCTTCAACCGGTTGTTGCGGTTGATGACGCGACGATACAGGTCATTCAGGTCGGAGGTCGCGAACCGGCCGCCATCCAGCGGCACCAGCGGACGCAGCTCGGGCGGAATAACCGGCACCACGTCCAGGATCATCCAGTCCGGACGCGAGCCGCTTTCCGCGAATGCCTCGACCAGCTTCAGCCGCTTGACCAGCTTCTTGCGCTTGGCCTCCGACGTGGTGTCCTTGAGGTCGCTGCGCAGCTTCACCTTTTCGGCGTCGCAGTCGACGCTGACCAGCACCGACTTGATCGCCTCGGCACCGATGCCGGCACGGAAGCCGTCCTCGCCGAACTCGTCCTGCTTGGCGAGAAGCTGGTCCTCGTTCAGCAGCTGGTGCAGCTTGAGGTCGGTCAGGCCCGGCTCGAGAACCACGTAGCTCTCGAAATACAGGATCTTCTCCAGCTCCTTGAGCGTGAGATCGACCATCAGCCCGATGCGGCTGGGCAGCGACTTCAGGAACCAGATGTGCGCGACCGGCGAGGCCAGCTCGATATGGCCCATGCGCTCGCGGCGCACCTTGGCCAGCGTCACCTCGACGCCGCACTTCTCGCAGATGATGCCGCGGAACTTCATCCGCTTGTACTTGCCGCACAGGCACTCGTAGTCCTTGATTGGACCGAAGATGCGCGCGCAGAACAGCCCGTCGCGTTCCGGCTTGAAGGTGCGGTAGTTGATGGTTTCCGGCTTCTTGATCTCGCCATAGGACCAGGAGCGGATCTGCTCCGAGGAGGCGAGCTGGATCTTGATCTGGTCGAAGGTCTGCGCCTGGCCGGTCTGGCCAAGGATCTTCATCAGTTCGTTCATGCGCCGAAACCCTTCACGAAGGGAGGCCGACCGCACGAGGCGGCCGGCAAACCGTTAAATACATTCCGGAAGGCCAGGGCTCCGCCCTGGACCCGCTCAAGGCTCGCCTTGAGAAGCCAATTGCTGGTCGGTTTCCAAAGGCTCGCCTTTGGCGGGTTCCAAGGGCAGAGCCCTTGGCCTTGCTTCCTCAAGTCCCGCTCTGCTCCAGGTCCACGTTCAGGCCGAGCGACTTCAGCTCCTTGACCAGGACGTTGAAGCTCTCCGGGATGCCGGCCTCGAAGTCGTCCTGCTCGCGCACGATCGCCTCGTAGACCTTGGTGCGTCCGGACACGTCGTCCGACTTCACCGTCAGCATCTCCTGCAGCGTGTAGGCAGCACCGTAGGCTTCCAGCGCCCACACCTCCATCTCGCCGAAGCGCTGACCGCCGAACTGCGCCTTGCCGCCCAGCGGCTGCTGCGTGACCAGCGAGTATGGCCCGATCGAGCGTGCGTGGATCTTGTCGTCCACCAGGTGGTGCAGCTTGAGCATGTACACGTAGCCCACCGTCACCTTGCGCTCGAACGGCTCGCCGGTGCGCCCGTCGGTCAGCTGCGACTGGCCCGAGGTATCCAGCCCGGCCCGGCTCAGCATCGCCTCGATGTCGGAGATGCGCGCCCCGTCGAACACCGGCGTCGCGATCGGCACGCCCTTGCGCAGGTTGTGCGCCAGCTCCACCAGCTGCTCGTTCGGCAGCGTCGCGATGTCGTCGCGATACACCTCGTCGCCATATACCGCCTTCAGCTCGTCCAGCAGCTCCTGCTTCGCAGCCCCGGTGCGCTGGTACTCGTCCACCAGCTCGCCGATTCCCTTGCCGATGTTGGCGCAGGCCCAGCCGAGATGAGTCTCCAGGATCTGCCCCACGTTCATGCGCGACGGCACGCCGAGCGGGTTCAGCACTAGGTCGACCGGCGTCCCGTCCTCCAGGAACGGCATGTCCTCGACCGGCGTCACCCGAGACACCACGCCCTTGTTGCCGTGGCGTCCGGCCATCTTGTCGCCCGGCTGCAGCTTGCGCTTCACCGCGACGAACACCTTGACCATCTTCATCACGCCGGGCGGCAGCTCGTCGCCGCGCTGCAGCTTCTCGACCTTGCTGTCGAACCGCGCCTGGATGCGGCCCACCGCGAAGTCGAACTCACGCTTCAGCGTCTCGATCTCGACCACCGCCTGGTCGGACGCCACCACGACGTTGCGCCACGCCCCGCGCGGATGCTCGCCCAGCACCTCCTCGGTCAACTCGGTGCCCGACTTGATGCCCTTGAACCCGGCGCCCGCCTTCTGCCCGAGCAGGCGCTCGCGCAGCCGGTTGTAGAACGACCGCTCCTGGATCGCGCGCTCGTCATCGCGATCCTTGGCCAACCGCTCGATCTCCGAGCGCTCGATCGCCATCGCGCGCTCGTCCTTGTCGACGCCGCGACGCGAGAACACGCGCACGTCGACGATGGTGCCCGTCGTCCCCGGCGGCAGCTTGAGCGAGGTATCGCGCACGTCCGACGCCTTTTCGCCGAAGATGGCGCGAAGCAGCTTCTCCTCTGGCGTCATCGGGCTCTCACCCTTTGGCGTCACCTTGCCAACTAGGATGTCGCCCGGGTTCACCTCGGCGCCGACATACACGATGCCGGCCTCGTCGAGGTTGCGCAGCGCCTCCTCGCCGACATTGGGGATGTCGCGTGTGATCTCCTCCTGGCCGAGCTTGGTGTCGCGCGCCATGACCTCGAACTCCTCGATGTGGATCGAGGTGAACACGTCGTCGCGGGCGATGCGCTCGGAGATGAGGATGCTGTCCTCGAAGTTGTAACCGTTCCAGGGCATGAACGCGACCAGCACGTTGCGCCCCAGCGCCAGCTCGCCCAGTTCGGTGGACGGGCCGTCGGCGATGATGTCACCCACCACCACCCGGTCGCCCACGCGCACCAGCGGACGCTGGTTGATGCATGTCGACTGGTTGGAGCGCATGTACTTGCGCAGCCGGTAGATATCCACGCCCTGCGTGGCGCCACCCTCGTCGGTCGCCCGCACCACGATGCGCGCGCCGTCGATCTGGTCGACCACGCCCGGCCGGCGCGCCACGATCGTCGCGCCGCTGTCACGCGCGACCGCCGCCTCCATCCCGGTGCCGACCAGCGGCGCGTCGGACTGGATCAGCGGCACCGCCTGGCGCTGCATGTTCGAGCCCATCAGCGCGCGGTTGGCGTCGTCGTTCTCCAGGAACGGGATCAAGGCTGCCGCCACCGACACCAGCTGCTTCGGCGACACGTCGCAGGCGGTCACGTCCTCCGGCTTCACCAGCCGGAAGTCGCCGCCACGACGTACCGAGACCAGTTCGTCGGTGAGGTTGCCGCTGGCGTCCTGCGCGGCATCCGCCTGCGCCACCACCAGCTTCTCCTCCTCCATCGCCGACAGGTACTTCCACCCGTCCTGCAACGCGCCGTCCTTGACCAGGCGATACGGCGTCTCGATGAAGCCGTACTTGTTCACCTTGGCATAGGTGGCGAGCGAGTTGATCAGGCCGATGTTCGGCCCTTCCGGCGTCTCGATCGGGCAGATGCGGCCGTAATGCGTCGGGTGCACGTCGCGCACCTCGAAACCCGCCCGCTCACGCGTCAACCCGCCCGGGCCAAGCGCCGACAAGCGACGCTTGTGCGTCACCTCGGACAGCGGGTTGGTCTGGTCCATGAACTGCGACAGCTGCGACGAGCCGAAGAACTCGCGCACCGCGGCGGCCGCGGGCTTGGCGTTGATCAGGTCGTGCGGCATCACCGTGTCGATGTCGACCGAGCCCATGCGCTCGCGGATGGCGCGCTCCATGCGCAGCAGGCCGACGCGATACTGGTTCTCCATCAGCTCGCCCACCGAGCGCACCCGGCGGTTGCCGAGGTTGTCGATGTCGTCGATGGTGCCGCGGCCGTCCTTGAGCTCGCAGAGGATCTTCACCGTGCGCAGGATGTCCTCCTTGCGTAGCACCCGCACCGTATCCTCGGCATCCACCGACAGCCGCATGTTCATCTTCACGCGCCCGACGGCCGACAGGTCGTAGCGGTCGCCATCGAAGAACAGCCCGCGGAACAGCGCTTCCGCGGTGTCCGGCGTCGGCGGCTCGCCCGGGCGCATCACGCGATAGATGTCGACCAGCGCATCCTCGCGCGATCCGTTCTTGTCCACCGCCAGGGTGTTGCGGATCCACGGCCCGTTGCTGTTGTCGACGGCAAGCGTCGGCAGCCGGTCGATGCCCATCTCCTCGAGTGCAGCCAGGCGTGGCTCGGTCAGCTCCTCGCCCGCCTCGCCGTAGATCTCGCCGGTGTCCTCGTTGACCAGGTCGAACGCGACGTAGCGCCCGAGAAGGTCGGCGCGTCCGACCAGCACCTCCTTGGTCTTCTCCGCGATCTTGCGCGTCGAGCGGGCGGTCAGCTTGTCGTCCGCCTTGGCCACCACCTCGCCGCTATCCGCATCGACCAGCGGCTCCAGCAGCTTCAGGCCGCGGAACGCATCCGGGTCGAACGGCCGCGCCCAGCCCTTGGCCGTCCGGGTGAACACCACCTGGCCATAGAAGCCGGCCAGGATCTCGTCCTGGTCCATGCCGCGTATGTCCATGGAGTCGACGTCACCGCCCTCGGCCGCCTTGGCGGCGCGTGCAGCCGCCGACGCCTTGCCCTCCAGCGCATACAGCAGGGTCGTCACCGGCAGCTTCCGCTTCCGGTCGATGCGGACATAGACCATGTCCTTGCTGTCGAACTCGAAGTCGAGCCACGAGCCGCGATACGGGATCACGCGTGCGGCGAACAGGAACTTGCCCGACGAGTGCGTCTTGCCCTTGTCGTGGTCGAAGAACACGCCCGGGCTGCGGTGCATCTGGCTGACGATGACCCGCTCGGTGCCGTTGATGATGAAGGTGCCGTTATCCGTCATCAGGGGCATGTCGCCCATGTAGACGGGCTGCTCCTTGATGTCGCGGATCGAGCGGGAGCCGGTGTCCTCGTCCACGTCCCACACGATCAGCCGCAGGATCACCTTCAGCGGCGCCGCGAACGTCATGCCGCGCTGGATGCACTCCTCGACGTCATATTTCGGCTCCTCGAGCTCGTAGTGCACGAACTCCAGGCGGCCGCGGCCGGCAAAGTCGTTGATCGGGAACACCGAGCGGAACACCTCCTGCAGCCCGGACGGCGTCCGGCTGTCGGGCGCCACGTTCATCTGCAGGAACACCTCGTAGGAGGCGCGCTGCACGTCGATCAGGTTGGGCATCGGAGCCACTTCGGGGATGCGCCCGAAGCTCTTGCGGATGCGCTTGCGTCCCGTGAACGATTTGGTCATCGCGTTCATCGTGTATCCTGCCCCGTCGCCTGCCGGCTCCGGGTCCTGCGCGGACGGTGGGGACATGCCATGCTGCGGCACCCGCACGCGTCCAGCCAAACCCTCGGCCGGGAAAAACCTTGACGTCTCGGCGGCGACACCGCGCCACGCGGACGATCTCAACACCTCAGGCGCCCGACCACATCCGGACGTGTCCGGAGGATCAAGGCGCCACCACGACCAAGAGGGCGGGAACCATTCCTGATTCCCACCCCGCCTGGACTACCGTTCCGGCCGGAACCCCGGCCGCGCGACAAGAAGCCTACTTGATTTCGACAGCGGCACCCTGCTCTTCCAGCATCTTCTTGAACTTCGCGGCATCGTCCTTGTTGACGCCTTCCTTCACCGGCTTCGGCGCTCCCTCGACCAGATCCTTGGCTTCCTTAAGCCCCAGGCCGGTGATGGTGCGGACCTCCTTGATCACGTTGATCTTCTTCTCGCCGACCTTGGCAAGGATCACGGTGAACTCGGTCTGCTCCTCGACCGGCGCCGCAGCTGCGGCGGTCGGGGCAGCGGCCGCGGCAACCGGTGCCGCGGCGGATACGCCCCACTTTTCCTCAAGGAGCTTCGACAGCTCCGCAGCCTCGAGAACGGTGAGAGCGGACAGCTCGTCAACAAGCTTCGTCAGATCTGCCATGGTGTGATGTTCCTGATATAAACGCTGGGTGGTTCCATGCAAGCCCGGTTCCCGGGACTGCGATCACTTTTCGACTGATGGCCTCTGCCCTGATCCGCCTCAGGCGGCCTCGGGCTCGGCCTCCGCGTCGTCCTTCTTGGCGTAGGCCCCGAAGACCCGCGCAAGCTGTCCCGCCGGCGCCTGCAGCACGCCCGCGATGCGGGTCGCGGGCGTGGCGATGAGCCCCACCAGCTGCGCACGCAGGACGTCCAGGGACGGCAGCTCGGCCAGTGCCCGGACACCATCCGCGTTCAGCGTCTGGGTTCCGAGCGCACCGCCGAGGATGACGAGCTTGTCGTTGGTCTTGGCGAACTCGACCGCCACCTTGGCCACTGCCACCGGGTCGTGCGCCCACGCGAGCGCAGTCGGTCCCTTCAGCAGTGGCACGATGCCGTCGAATCGGGTCCCATCCAGGGCGAGCGTGGCCAGCCGGTTCTTCGCGACCTTGAACGTCGCGCCCGCTGCGCGCATCCGGCTCCGCAGTCCCGTCACCTGCGCCACCGTCATCCCGTCATTGCGGGTGACGACGACCATGGACGTGTCTGCGAACACGGCGGCGAGCGAGGCGACGAACGCGTGCTTCTCCGTACGGTCCAAATCCCGTCTCCGTCGTGGCCCGACAGGCGAGAAGCCTGGCAGGCCGGGTTGCCCATGGACCGGCGCACGCCTGAGCGCCCGCCGATCCGGTTCGCCTGTCCGCAAGAAGAAGTCGGAACCACCAGCGAACTGGCGTCTCCCGTCTTTCGCGCGCCAACCCCGGAGGATCGATTAAGGCGCCGTCCCGGAGGAGGGCGGCCGCGTGCGGTCTTGGACAGGTACGGAAGAGCAGCCGATCGGCCGCTCCCCTGCTCGCCGGCGCCGAAGCGCCGGCGCATTCTTCAGGACGCGGTAAAGGAGGACACGTCCACCTTCACGCCGGGTCCCATGGTCGACGACAGCGCCGCCCGCTGCAGGTAGGTGCCCTTGGCGCCGGTCGGCTTGGCCTTCTGGATCGCGTCCACCAGCGCGCGGATGTTCTGCGCCAGCTTGGCCGGCTCGAACGACGCCTTGCCGATGCCGGCATGGATGATCCCGGCCTTCTCGGCACGGAACTCGACCTGCCCGGACTTGGCGGCGCTCACCGCGCCCTTCACGTCCATGGTCACGGTGCCGAGCTTGGGGTTCGGCATCAGCCCGCGCGGGCCCAGGATCTTCCCCAGCCGCCCGACCAGGGCCATCATGTCCGGCGTCGCGATGCAGCGGTCGAAGCCGATCTCGCCAGCCTGCACCTTCTCCGCCAGGTCGTCGGCGCCCACCACGTCGGCGCCCGCGTCCAGCGCTTCCTGTGCCTTCGGACCGCGCGCGAACACCCCGACGCGCAGCGTCTTGCCGGTGCCGTTCGGCAGGCTCAGCAGCCCGCGCACCATCTGGTCGGCATGGCGCGGGTCGATGCCCAGACCCAGGGACAGCTCCACCGTCTCGTCGAACTTGGCCGTCGCATTGGTCTTCACCAGCGCGATCGCCTCGTCCAGGCTGTACGCCTTGTTGTGCTCGACGGTCGCCTCGGCAGCGAGAAGACGCTTGTTCTTGGCCATGGATCAGCCCTCCACCACGGTGAGACCCATCGATCGCGCCGAGCCCGCCAGCATGCGGACCGCGCCCTCGACGTCGTTGGCGTTCATGTCCTTCATCTTGATCTCGGCGATCTCGCGCAGCTGGCTGGTGGTCACCCGCCCGGCCGGTGCGCCCTTGCCCACCGTGGTCGAACCCTTGGACACCTTGGCCGCGCGCAACAGGAAGTGGGTGTTCGGCGGCGTCTTGGTGATGAAGGTGAAGGTGCGGTCGGCGAACGCGGTGATCACCACCGGCGTCGGCGTGCCGGGCTCCATGCCCTGCGTCGCCGCGTTGAACTCCTTGACGAACTGCATGATGTTCAGCCCGCGCTGACCCAGCGCCGGGCCCACCGGCGGCGACGGGTTGGCCTTGCCGGCCGGGATCTGCAGCTTGATGTAGCCAACGATCTTCTTGGCCATATCCTGGGCTCCTTGAGGTTCCAGGACCGCGGTGCAAGCGACGCGTCCGCCGGCACGAGGCCAGCCGGGCGCATCTCCCGCGTTCCAGTGAGGGAGGCGGGCCTTTAGCCCAGCCGCCCTGCCAAGGCAAACGGAATCAGTCGGATGGCTGCGATGCGTCGGACGTGCCGGCACCCGTGCCGTCCGGCCGCGGCCTCCGGTCGCTGCCGGTGATCGCCACCGGGTTGAACGGCAGCACCCCGTTCTCGCTCGGCAGGTCCGCCGTGCTCCATCCGCCGCCGACCGCGCGCACCAGCGACACCGCCGCCTGCAGCCGCGCCGTTTCCACCTCCACCTCGGCGATCTGCGCCGTCAGCGCCGTCACCTGCGCCACCACCGCATCCAGGTAGTTGGTCAGCCCGCCGGTATACAGCGCCAGCGTCATCGCCTGCGCCCGGTCCGCCGCCGCAACCGCCTGCTGCTGCTCCTGCGCCTCGGTGCCGAGTTGCGCCGTCAGGGTCAGCCCGTCCTCGACCTCCTGGAACGCCCCCAGCACGGTGGAGCGGTATGCATCGACCGACTGCTCATACTGCGACCAGGTGCGCTGCAGCTCCGCCCGGCGCAACCCGCCCTGGAACAGCGGCAGCACCGAGCCGGCGCCGATCGTCCACAGGCTGTTCGGCAGGCTGGCCAGGCTGAACCCGGTATCCTGGAACCCGCCGAGCAGGCTGATGGTGATGTCCGGATAGAACGCCGCCCGCGACACCCCGATCCCCGCATTCGCCGCCGCCATCTCCCGCTCGCCCTGCGCGATGTCCGGCCGGCGCTGCAGCAGCTGCGACGGCACCCCCGCCGGCACCGCCGGCACCGTCAGCCGGGCGTCGTCCACCGGCTCGATCCGGAACGTGCTCGGGTTCGCCCCCGCCAGCACCGCGATCGCGTGCTGCAGCACCGCGCGCTGCCCCGACACCCCGCTCTCCAGCGCCTCGGTGGAGGTGAGCTGGTTCTCCGCCCGCGCCACGTCCAGCCCGGAGGCGATCTTGCCCTGCAGGCGCAGCTCGGTGATCTCCACCGCCTTGCGATAGAACCCGATCGACTGCCGATACACCGCGTCCTGCGAATCCAGCCCGCGCAAGCCCACGTAGTCGGTCGCCAGCTCCGCCTGCAGGATCAGCCGCGCCGACGCCAGGTAGGCGGCGCTCGCCTGCGCCAGCCGCTTCTGCTGCCTGGTCTGGTTGCGCAGCCGGTCCCAGAAGTCGGGCTCCCAGGAGGCGGTCGCCTCGATCAGGTTGGACGACTGCTGGTTCGGACCGCCGCCGCCATAGAACAACCGGTGCTCCGACTGCCGGTTGTCGGTGGTGGACGCGTTGCCCACCACCTGCGGGAACAGCCCCGATCGCGCTTCCGCCGCCAGGTCGCGTGCCTGCACGTACTGCTCGTAGATCCCGCCCAGGTCCGGGTTGTCCGCCGTCGCCTCGGCCTCCAGCCGGTCCAGCAGCGGGTCGCCGAACAGTGTCCACCACGGTCCGCGCGGCACGGCGTCGGCGGGATCCGCGCGCCGGAACGGGCCCGACCCGGCATAGCTGTCCGGCAGCACGTAGTGCGGCGGCCGGTACTGCGGCGCCAGGTCGCATCCCGACGCCAGCCCGAGCAGCAGCGCCGCCGCGACCCGCGACGCCGCCCGGACGCACCGGCCCGCGCTCATCGGAGCGTTCCCGCCTCCGGATCGTCGGCATCGGCCGCGGCACCGGACGCAGCCGGCGTGTCGCCCGTATCACCGTAGCCGCGCACCGGCTCGACCACCTTCACCTTCTCGCCTTCCAGCAGGCCCAGCGACGGGTTGTCGATCACCCGGTCGGCCTTCTTCAGCCCCGCCAGCACCTGGACCGTGGTGCCGAAGTTGAGGCCCAGCGTCACGTCCTGCAGGTGCACCCGGTCCTGCCCGTCCACCAGCGCCACCTGCATGCCCTGCGCCCGGAACAGCATCGACTGTTCCGGCAGGATCAGGATCGCGGGATCGCCCGGCACCGTCATCTGCACGCTGGCATAGGTTCCCGGCCACAGCGTGTGAAGCGGGTTGTCGACGGTCAGCTCCGTGACCACGGTGCGCGTCTGCGGGTTGACCGCGTTGGCCGTGGTCAGGAACGTCGCCGGGATGCGCGTGCCGGGATCCTGCGGCAGCGACAGCGTGGCGGTCAGGCCCGGCTTCAGCAGGCCGGCATAGTCCTGCGGCACCGACACGAACACGCGCATCTCGTGGATGTCGGCCACGCTGAACAGCTCCGACGCGGCACCCCGCGCGCCGACGTCGCCGCCACCAGCGTTGACGTAGTCGCCGACATCGGTGCGACGCGACGTCACCACGCCGGCGAACGGCGCCACCACCCGCTCGAACGCGTGCTGCGCCGCATAGCGCGCCACCTCCTGGTTCGCCGCCTCGACCTGCGCCTTCTGCGCCGCGGCGCCGGCGACCTGCACGTCAACTTCCTGCTGCGACACCGCCTGCGTGCCGGCCAGCGCCTTCCAGCGGCCTGCGGTCACCACCGCGAGCCTGTAGCGCGTCTGCGCCACCGCGAGCTCGGCCTCCGCCGTGGCCAGCTGCGCATCGGTGGTCGGGCTGTCGATGGTCGCCAGCAGCTCGCCCGCCTTCACCACGGCGCCGTAGTCCTTGTACCACATCCGCACGTAGCCCGAGATCTGCGCGTAGATCGGCGCCTCGAACCAGGCGTTGATGTTGCCAGGAAGGGTCACCGTCCGGGTCGCCGGGCCGGACTTCGCGGTCACCACCTGCACGCGCGGGATCGACGCGTCGTCGGCGCGCTGGCCGAGCGCCGCCAGCGCGTTCTCGCGCGTCCAGATCCCGTAGCCGGCCAGCACGACGCCCGCCGCCAGCACCGCCAGCACCGTGCGTCCACCCTTGCCGGGCGCCGGGCGCCGCTCCCCGGCGGTCACGCGGGTTGCCCGTCCGGCATGGGCCTCTTCCGGTGCAGCAGCGCGAACACGCAGGGCACGAACAGCAGGGTGGCGAAGGTCGCGACCGTCAGCCCGCCCACCACGGCGCGGCCGAGCGGCGCGTTCTGGGTGTTGCTCAGCGACATCGGCAGCATCCCGATGATCATCGCCAGCGCCGTCATCAGCACCGGCCGTATGCGGCCATGGCCCGCCTCGATCGCCGCTCGCACCGGATCGCCATGCGCCTCCAACCTTTCTCGCGCGAACGACACCACCAGGATCGAATTCGCGGTCGCCGTGCCCATGCACATGATGGCCCCGGTCAGCGCCGGCACCGACAGCGTCGTGTGGGTGAGGAACAGGCTCCAGCTGATCCCGCCAAGCGCGGCCGGCAGCGCGCTGATGATGACGAACGGGTCCAGCCAGGACTGGAAGTTCACCACGATCACCAGGTAGATCAGCACGATCGACAGGGCGAGCCCGGTCAGCAGCTGCCCGTAGGCGTCGAGCATGGTCGCCGCCTGTCCCCGCACGTCGATCGTGGACCCGTGCGGCAGGTTCGGCGTCATCTCCCGCACGACACGGTCGACGCCGTCGCTGACCGCGCCCAGGTCCAGCCCCTCGGCGTTGGCGTAGATGTCGATCACCGGCAGGATCGAGTAGTGCGACACCAGCCCGGGCGTGCCGGTCTGCTGCACCCGCGACAGCGCGCCCACGATCTGCAGCGCCTGCCCGGACGGGTTGCTGTCGCCCTTGTCGATCGGGATCGTTTCCAGCTGGTTCATGCTGGTCAGCTGGTCCTGCGGCGTCTGGATGTTCACCAGGTGCGACACTCCGGTGGCATTGTCGAGCCAGTAGGTCGGCGCGAGCTGCCCGGACCCCGACAAGGTCGACAGCACGTTGTTGGCGATGTCGGACTCCGTCAGCCCGGTTCCCAGCGCGAATGACCGGCGCGAGTTGATCCGCAGCGTCGGCTCGTTCATGACCTGCTGGATGCGCACGTCCGCGATGCCCGGGATCCGCTTCAGCCGCGCCATCATGCGCGTGGCGTAGGCGTAGTCCTCGTCGAGCCCGCGGCCGGTGATCTGCACGTCGATCGGCGACGGCAGGCCGAAATTCAGGATCTTGGCGGTGATGTCGCCGGGCAGGAAGCTGAACTCGGTGCCCGGGAACCGCTCGGCCAGGCCGGCACGCAGCACCTGCCGGTAACGGTCCACCGGCGAGGCCGGGTCGTCCAGCAGGATGCCGAGGTCGCAGTCCTGTGTGCCGATCGTGCCGGTCGAGCTATACGCCTGGTTGATGCCGCTGGTCGGCTGGCCGCAGTTGGACACGATGCTGGACACGTGGCCGTCCAGCAGCCGGCGGATCTGCCCGTCCACCAGCGTCGCGGTCTTGCCGGTGTCCTCCAGGCGCGCACCGATCGGTGCGCGCAGGTGCATGTCGATCTCGTCCGACCGGATGCCGGGGAAGAAGTTCCGGCCGACGAACAGCAGCAGCAGCAGCGAGATCAGCGACAGGCCGAGGAACCCGGCGGAGAAGCGGCCGCGTACCGCCACCAGCTTGTCCAGCAGGTCCCGGTAGCCATCCCGCCCCCGGTTGAACCGCGTCTCGAAGCCGCGCTGGAACCGCGTGAACGGGCCTGCACGCCTCGCCTGGTGGCCGGCATCGCGATGCGCCGCCACCTGCGCCTTCAGCAGCCAGTCGGCCATGGTCGGCACCAGCGTCCGCGACAGGATGAACGACGCGATCATGGCGAAGATGATCGCCTCCGCCAGCGGCAGGAACAGGTAGCCGGCCACCCCGCCCAGCTGGAACAGCGGCAGCCACACGATGCAGATGCACAGCGTGGACACGAAGGTCGGCACCACGATCTGGTTGGCCGCATCGATGATCGCCTGCTCCAGCGCCTTCGGATCGCCGTCTTCGCCGTGCATCTCGAGATGGGAGTCGATGTTCTCGATCATCACCGTGGCATCGTCGACCAGGATGCCCACCGCCAGCGCCAGGCCCCCCAGGGTCATGACGTTGATGGTCTGGCCGAACCAGGACAGCACCAGGATCGAGGACAGGATCGACAGCGGGATCGAAGTCGCGACGATCAGGGTCGACCGCCAGGAACCCAGGAACAGCAGCACCACCAGCCCGGTCAGGCAGGCCGCGGTCAGCATCTCCTGCAGCACGTCGGCGATCGAGTCCCTGACGAAGCCGGACGCGTCGTTCAGCGGCGTGATCGACACGCCCGACGGCAGCGTCCCGAGGATCTGCGGGATCTTCGCCTTGACCCCCTTCACCACGTCCAGGGTCGACGCGTCGCCGGTCTTGAGCACCTCGATCAGCACCGACTGCTTGCCGCGCACCAGCACCATGTTCTGCTGCGGCGGCCCGCCCCGGTGCACGAAGGCGACGTCGCGCAGGTAGATGGTGGCACCTCCCACCTGCTTGATCGGCAGGTTGTTGAACGAGGCGACCTCGAGCGGCGTGGCGTTGGTCTCGACCAGGTAGTCGATCGCCCCGATCTTCTGGTCGCCGGCCGGCAGCACGATGTTCTGCCCGGCCAGCGCGTGGCCGACATCGTCCGCCGACAGCCCGTGCGCCAGCAGCGCGGACTGGATCAGGTCGACCTCGACGTTGCCGGCGGTGCCGCCATACGGGCTCGGGATCGCGGTGCCCGGCACCGAGATCAGCGCCGGGCGTATCAGGTTCGACGCCATGTCGTAGAGCTCGGACCCGGTCATGGTGTCGGACGCGACCTGCAGGTCCAGCACCGGCACCGACGAGGCGTCGAACGCCAGCACCTGCGGCGGCGTGATCCCGGCCGGCATCTGCTTGAGCACGGTCTGCGAGATCGAGGTGATCTGCGCCTGCGCCGCCGCCACGTCGGTGCCCGGCTGGAAGAAGATCTTGACGATGCCGCGGCCGTAGAGCGACTGGCTTTCGATGTGCTCGATGTTGTTGACGGTCGTGGTCAGCGTGCGCTCGTAGTAGTAGATCACGCGGCCCGACATGTCCTGCGGCATCAGCCCGTTATAGGTCCAGACCACCGCCACCACCGGCACCCGTATGGCCGGGAAGATGTCGGTCGGCGTCTTGAACACGGCGATCCCGCCGAACAGCAGGATCAGGATGGCCAGCACGACGAAGGTCAGCGGGCGCCTGAGCGCGGTCAGGACGATGGCGTTCAAGGCGCCGGTTCCGTCTGCAACGGACCTGGCCGTCCGCACCCGTCATTTCGTGTGCGCCGACCCATCGCCTCCGTCCCGGTTCCGTTCGCCGGGATGGGTAGGGCAACGGCCCGCGCGCACCAATGAAATTAGTGTTTAGGCAGCGCCCTGCCCCGGATCAGCGATGGCCGCCGCCGCCGCCACCGCCGCCACCGCGATAGCCGCCACCACCGTAACCGCCGTAGCCACCCCGGTAGCCGCCGTAGCCGCCGTAGCCACCCCGGAAACCGCCGTAGCCGCCGTAGCCATATCGGCCGTAGCCAAAGCCACCATAGCCGAAACCGAAACCGCCGTAGCCGAAGCCGCCGTAACCGAAGCCGCCGTAACCGAAGCCGAGCGGATACCCATATCCGAACCCGTAGGGATAGCCATAGCCATATCCGTAGGGATAGCCATACCCGGACGAGTATGCGGATCCGTAATAACCGCCATAGCCGCCGCCATACCCGTAGCCGTAACCCGGCGGATAATACTCGCAGCCTGCGATCGCCAGAACCGCGGCAGCGGTGGCGGCCACCCGGACCGGCCTGGACGATCGAAACGCGACGGACTGGAACCTGGACAGCAGCTTGGACATGATTCTCTCCGGCACGTGCGTCCGGTATGGGACGAAGGAGCAACGCGTGAGATGGTGCAGCGGATCATCATCCGCCGCTGTTAAAGCGTGACCTTTTGTCACGGAAACGTCTCGTTCCGTTCGGCGCCCGGAAAGACGATCTCGAACACCGCGCCGGTGCCGTCCTCGGCCGCTGCCACCGACACCTCCGCCCCGTGCAGCCGCGCGATCGCGCTGGCGAGGCTCAGGCCGAGCCCGCTGCCGTGGATGTGGCGGCTCTTGTCCGACCGGTAGAACCGGCGGAGCACCGCCTCCCGCTCCGCCGCCGCGATGCCGACGCCGGTATCCGCCACGCGCAGCACCGGCTGCCGTTCCCGCTGCAGCACCGAGACGCGGATCGTCCCGCCGCCCGGAGTGAACTTGATCGCGTTGTCCACCAGGTTGGCGGCAAGCTCGATCAGCAGGTCGCGGTCGCCGCGCAGCGGCGCCGCCGGCCCGGGATCGAGCAGCAACCGGTTCCCGGCCGCCTCCGCCAACGGCTCGTACAGCTCGACCACCTCGGCCGCCACCTCGCGCAGTGCCACCGCCGAGAAGCCGCCCTGCCTGCGCCCGTTCTCGATCTCGCCGATACGCAGCAGCGCGGTGATCACCGAGAAGCACTGGTCCAGGTCCGCGACGGCCCGGCCGATCGCAGCGCGCAGCCCATCGGCGGGCAGCGGATGCAGCACCGCCCGCTCCAGCCCGGCCCGCACCCGCGCCAGCGGCGTGCGCAGGTCGTGGGCGATGTCGTCGCCGACGCCTTTGATCTCGTCGAGCAGCTGCTCCAGCCGCTCCAGCATGCGGTTCACGCTGCCCGCCAGACGCGCCATCTCGTCGTTGCCGCGCCCGACCGGCAGCCGCGCCTGCAGCCCGCCCTGCATGATGCGGTCGATCGCCAGCTGCATCCGGCCGACCCTCGCCAGGTTGCGCCGGCTCAGCCAGACGCCGGCCAGAAGCGAGAACAGCAGGGCAGGAAATAATGCAGTCTCAATGGCATCCAAGGTGATGCTGCGGATCTGCTGCAGATCGCGCAAGCCACGCCCGATCACCAGCACCCGTCCGCCTCGCACCGGCAACGCCTCGGCCCGTACCTGGCGCACCCCCTGGTCGAGCGGGTGCACGGTGATCTCCCGGATCGCGCCGTCCACCGGCAGCGCGTCCGGCCACGCCACCAGGTTGCCGGCGATCGGCTTGCGGTCGGCGTCGAACAGACCCGCGGCGGTGATCAGCAGCCTGAGGTCGTTGGTCGCCCAGAGCCGCATCTGCTCGTCGAGCACGGCCGGGTCCTGCGCCGCCATCAGCGCCGCCTCGCGGTCGAGCAGCCGGTCGGCCCGCTCCACCTCGTACTGGGTGGTGCGCCAGTAGATCAGCGAGAACTGCAACAGTGCCACCCCGGCCAGCAGGACCGAGGAGCCAAGCGCCAGACGAAAGGTGGCGGTGCCGAACAGGCCGCCTATGGAGCGGACACCTCCGGTCACGGCGGCCTCACCCGGAAATGCCGCTCAGTCCTCGATCCGCAGCAGGAAGCCGGCGCCGCGTATGCTCTGGATCAGCGGCACATGGTCCGGCGGATCCAGCTTGCGACGCAGCTTGCCGATATGCACGTCCACCAGGTTGGTCTGCGGGATGAACCGGTAGTGCCACACGTCCTCCAGCAGCATGTCCCGGGTCAGCACCTGGTTCGGCCGCCGCACCATGTACTCCAGCAGCCGGAACTCGCGCGGCAGCAGCTCCAGGCTGCGCCCCGCGCGCCGCGCCTGGCGGGTGATCAGGTCCATCTCCACCGGGCCGGCGCGCAGCACGGTTTCGCGCGTCTCGGCCGGGCGGCGCAGCAGCGCTTCCAGCCGGGCCGCCAGCTCCTCCATCGCGAACGGCTTGGTGAGGTAGTCGTCGCCGCCCGCCTTGAGCCCCACCACCCGGTCGTCCACCGCCGACAGCGCGCTCAGCACCAGCACCGGGGTGCGCACCCCTTCCGCGCGCAACCGCGCCAGCACCGCGAGCCCGTCCAGGCCCGGCAGCATCCGGTCCAGCACCAGAACGTCGAAGGCGCCGACCATCGCCTGATCGAGCCCGTCCGGCCCGCTCGCCGCGTGGGCGACCAGGTAGCCGCGGCCGGACAGCTCCGCCTCCACCTCCTGGACGAGCCGGGCGTCGTCCTCGACCAGCAGCACCCGTCGACCCGGCGACCGGACGGCGTCCCTGAACACGAAATCGGCTGAAGGAGTCATTATCCGTTCTACTTGGGGGCGGCTGCACCTCCAGACCAGTTAAATCCCGCTCACGACGGCCGCGAGGCAGCTCAATCCGCCGCCAATCCGTCCGGTCCACGCTCCTCCGCTCCCTGGTCCTCCAGCCCGGGCTGCTCCAGATCGAGCAGCGCCGCCGCCGCCGCCGGGTCCGGCGCCTCGACCTCGCGCAGCTTGCGCGCCACCACACGGGTACGCCGCCTGGCCTCCTCGATCGCGTTCGACATCGCGCCCGCGTTGCGCCCCAGCTTCTCCAGCACCCCGTCCATGCGGAGCATCTCCTGCCGGGTGGCGCCGAGCAGGTGGCTGATCGCCTCGGTCTTCTCCTCCAGCGCCAGGGTCACGTAGCCGAGATGGATCGTGCGCAGCAGCGCCGGGATCAGGCTCGGCCCCATCACCAGCACCCGGCAGGTGCGACCGATCTCGTCGATCAGACCCGGCACCCGCGCCACCTCGGCATACAGCCCGTCGGTCGGCAGGTAGAGCACCGCGAACTCCACCGTCACCGGCGGCAGGATGTATTTCGACGCGATCTTGCGCGCCTCCATCCGCAGCAGCGACTCCAGCGCGCGCCGTGCGGTGCGCTCGCCCTCGGCATCCACCGCGTCCACCGCGTTCAGCAGCCGCTCGTACGCCTCGGTGGGAAACTTGGAGTCGATCGCCAGCAGCGGCGCCGTGCCGCCGCGCATCGGCATCCGCACCGCGAACTCCACCACCTCGGCGCTGGCCTGGCTGAGCCGGCGGTTGGTCTCGTACGCGCCGGCCGGCAGCACGTCGTCCAGGATCGCGCGCAGCTGCGCCTCGCCCCAGCCGCCGCGCGTCTTGACGTTGGAGAACAGCCGCTTGAGGTCACCGATCTGCGCGGTCATGGACGACACCTCGCCCATCGCCTTCTGCACCGCCGCGAACTGTTCCAGCACGCGCTGGAAGCTGCGCGTCATCTGCTTCTCGACCGCGGCGTGCAGCTGCTCGTTGACGCTGGACTGGATCGCCGCCAGCCGGGCGGCGCTTTGCTCCGCCATCTGCCGCAGCGCGTTCGACATCGCCGTGCGCGCCTCGCCCTGCTCGCGCGCGATCATGGTGGTGAGCCCGCCCAGCCGCTCCTCCATGCCGAGCCGCACCTGCCCCAGCCGGTCCGCCATCTCGCGTTCCAGGCGGCCGAGCTGGTGCAGCGCCTGGTCCTCGCGGCCGGATCCGAGCAGCACCAGCCGGAGCACCAGCAGCGACACGACCAGGGAGGCGACCGCGCCGGCGGCACCGAGCAGTTGGAGCACATCGAGCGACATCGCCCGAGGCTAGCAGCGCCCTCCGAGTCGCCACGGCAGGATTCGGCGCCCGCTCAGCCGCGCAGGACCTCGCGGCGCTCGTCCAGCCGCGCGCCCTCCGGCAGCAACGCCCCGGTATCCTCGGCCGAGCGCGGCCAGCCCAGCAGGTAGCCCTGCACGGCGGCGCAGCCGACGCCGCGGAGCGCCGCCAGCTGGGCCTCGTCCTCCACGCCCTCCGCGACCACGCCCAGGCCCATGGCGTGCCCGAGACGGACGATCGTCTCGACGATGGTCACCGCCGCCTGCCGGGTGGCGATCCCGCTCACGAACGAGCGGTCGATCTTGATGGTGTCGACGCGGTAGCGGTCCAGGTAGCTCAGCGAGGAGTAGCCGGTGCCGAAATCGTCCAGCGCGATCCGCACGCCGAGGGCGCGGATCCGGTCCAGGATCCCGCCAATCAGGTCCGGCTGCTGCAGGAAGATGCTCTCGGTGACCTCCAGCTGCAGGCAGCCCGGGTCGAGGCCGGTCTCGGACAGCACCTCGTGAACGACGTTCACAAAACCGCCCGCCTTCAGCTCCTGACCCGAGGTGTTCACGTTGAGGTACAGGCCCAGCTCCGGATGCCGGTCGCGCCAGCCACGCATCCGGACACAGGCCTCGCGCAGGACCCACCGCCCGACCTCGCGGATCAGGCCGGTCTCCTCCGCGATCCGGATGAAGACGGAGGGGGGCACCAGCCCACGACGCGGGTGGCGCCAGCGCAGCAGCGCTTCCAGCCCGACGATCCGCCCGCCTGCCGCCTCGCAGATCGGCTGGTAGTCCAGGAACAGCTGGCCGCGCGCGAGCGCGTTGCGCAGGTCGGTGCGCAGCTCCAGGGCGTCCACCGCCTCGGCGCGCATGGCCTCGGTGAACATCACGTAGCCGGTGTCGCTCCGCTTGGCGCAGTACATGGCGATGTCCGCGTTCCGGAGCACCTCTTCCGGAACCGGCTTCCCGGCCGTGACATGGACGATGCCGATGCTGCCCGACGAGAACAGCTCGTGCTCGCCCAGCCAGACCGGGCGCCGGATCGCGGCCAGGATGCGTTCGGCCAGCTCCAGCACCACCGACAGCCGGTCGGCGTCGCCTGCCAGCACCGCGAACTCGTCGCCGCCGAAGCGGGCAAGCGTGTCCCCCGCGCCGATGCAGCCGCGCAGCCGGTCCGCGACGTCCATCAGCAGCCGGTCGCCGACCTGGTGGCCCAGGCTGTCGTTGACCAGCTTGAATCGGTCCAGGTCGAGGAACAGCACCGCACATCCCGGCTGCGCGTCATGCTCCAGCTTCGCCAGCGACGCCATGAGCCGGTTCATGAAGAAGGCGCGGTTGTGCAGCCCGGTCAGGCCGTCGTGATGCGCGTCGTAGATCAGCTGCGCCTCGATCCGCCTGCGCTCCCCGACCTCGTCCTCCAGATCCTGCGCGTGACGGCGCAGGTCACCCAGCAGCACCTGCTGATGCTCCTGCAGCAGCTTCAGGTCCTGCACGTCGGTGGTCGAGCCCAGCCACTCGACGACCCGGCCTGACCCGTCGCGCGCCGGAGTGGACCGGGTGCGGTGCCAGAGATAGGCGCCATCCTCCGCACGCAGCACCCGGAACTCGATGTCGAGGCTGCCGCGCGGCACCGCGGCTTCCCAGGCGGCGACGGCGGTGGCCCGGTCGTCCGGGTGGACGGCATCGAGCCAGCCGCGGACATGGCTCTGCTCCTGGGTCTGGCCGGTGAAGGCAAGCCATTGCGGGCTGGACCAGGTCCAGTTGCCCTTGTCGCACGACCGCCACAGCAGCTGCGGCACGCCTTCCACGAATACCCGCAGGTGCCGCTCCGCTTCCACGACCTGCTGCCGCAGCCGGTAGAGCTTGTCGACGTCGGCAGAACTGCCGACCCAGTCCATGTCGGGCACCGGCCAGTCGGCCAGGCGCGCCGCACGCGTCTGGTGCCAGCGGTAGGAGCCGTCCTGCACACGGCGGATCCGGTGCTCGACCAGGTAGTCGCCCGACGCCGACGCGTCCGACCAGGCGTCCAGCGTCAGCTGACGGTCGTCGGGGTGGATCGCGTCGAGCCAGCCGAAGCCGAGGCTCCGGTCCGCCGGCAGCCCGGTGTAGATCACCCATTGCGGACTGGGCCAGGTCCGGTCGCCGTCGGCACGACATCCGAACACCAGCTGGGGCAGGCCGACGGCCAGCGCCCGGAAGCCTTCATCAAGCGGCTCGTAGTCCAAGCGTCGCCTCCTTCCCGGCCGGCTCAGGAGCGGAACATGCGGGGTCGGGACTGCCGCGTGCCCGTATCGATCGGAAAGGCTCCGGACACCGGCCGGACGACAGTCCGCCGACGTCCTGTGCCGCTTCCTGCCGGTCGAGCGGCAGGAAGCCTCGTGCGGTCGGCGGACCTCCCGGCCGGGTTCCGTGCGCCCGCCGGACCGGCAGGACGCGGACGGGTCAAACGCGAGGGATCGTCTGCGGCGCCATCCGGGCAGCCGAGGCGTCGGCCAGGCGCAGGTCCAGCCCGTCGATCCAGACACACGGCATGCGGCTCTCGCTGTACAGAGCAGGCCCCGACCAGGGAGACTACCTGCTTGGGTGAAGTTGCTTCACAGAAACAAACGGCTGGCGCGTGGTAGGCGGGCCCAGGTGGACGGCATCGCTCGGGAGGGGCAGGCCGCCGGGATCCGGCGGGACCGGACGGGTTGCCGACCGGCTGCATCGTCAACGGGCCGGCTGCCGCGCCACCCTCGACCGGATCCGGCGCCGGTTGAACGCCGCGGCAGGGCCTTCTGCCCCGTCTGCCGCCGAGTCTGCGGGCACGTCGCGTCGCGTTCCGGCGGACGGCATGCTGGTCACCGGGTCCATGACCTGTTCCCGTCGCACCGCTCGTTCCAGGCCGGCCAGGAAATCGGGCTGGCAGGTCGTCCAGCTCCCCCTTCGGCCCTCGATCCCGCCCGGACACGGCCTCAGCGACCGTCCGCGGCGTCGAGGCGCGTCGGCCATCGACATGGGCATCGGACGCCCCCGGTGGCGGTCGTCAGATCGCGGATCCTCGTCGGGCAGGATGCGGCGTCATGCGTTATCGGATCCGGCGCTCTTGCTGTCCGGTTTCGGGCAGCGCTGACGATCTTTTACCTGTCCGGAAGGACTGTCAACCACGCCTGGCGGCGCCGGATGACGGCGTAGCAGTCGCACGAGGCGGCCTCGAGCCGGGCCGGTCGAGGACGCGCATGATGCCGGACTTGTGCCGCACCAGTCCGGCACGTTGCACGACGCCGGGTGCGAGGTTGATGCCTGGCCGCTGCACGCCCAGCATGTGCGACATGAAGCCCTGCGTCATCAGGAACTCGTCGCCCCCGGTCCGGTCGTCGGTCATGAGGGTTCAGCGCGCCAGCCGCTGCTCGATCCGGTGACGGCCGTTGCACGCGGCGCACTGCGACACCTGGGTGTGGAACGCGTCGACATAGCGCAGCAGCAGGCCGAGCAAGGATGGCAGCCCGGTCAGGGCCGCGTGGGGACGCCTCGGCCGGCAGCCTCCAGGCGACGCCCGCCCCCTGCACCATCGCTTCGACTGGGGAGTAGAAGTTCCGAACAGCAGCGGCAGGCCGACCATGCCCTCCGGTCCCACCAGGCCGACCTCCATCCGCGCGCCGTCCCGCAGGCTGGCGAGCATGGAAACCACTCCGGTCTGGATAAAGAGCGCGCCGTCCACGACGCCGTCCGGTTCCAGCAGGATCGCCGCGGGTTCCAGCTCAATCCGCTCCAGCTGCGGAAGGAGCTGGTGCAGCTCCGCCGCCGGCAGGCGGCGCAGCAGCCGGCTGGCGGACGCGTCGGAAAAGGCACGAGCCGTGCTGTCCCGCATGGGATCTCCCGCCTGATCTGGCGGGAGCGCACGTTGCCCTCAGTCGAACGGTGCCGGATCGGACGTTCGATGACGAGCAGGTGAGAGCCGGCGGGCGCAGCCACAAGGCGGGCGGCATACGCAGCCACTGCGGCGACGGCGACCGGCTGGCCGGTGGTCGGCGCCTGTGACGATGTCAGCTTTCCAGCTTGAACATCACCAGCGAGCGTCCGACGATCTCGCAGCCGGTGCCGATGCCGTAGGCGCGGCCCGACGTCATGCCGGGCCGGTTGGTATCCAGGATCAGGTGCCAGTGCAGACCGCCGCTGCAGGGCGGCATGACGAACTCCAGCCCGTCGTGGTGGCCGTTCAGCACCAGCAGCAGCGTTGCGTCGGTGCCGGGACGGCGGATGCCGCTGGTCTTGGCGCGTCCGTCCATCAGCATGCCGAAACAGCGCAGGCCCGGATCGTGCCAGTCCTGCGGCCGCATCGCCTCGCCGGTGCAGTTGATCCAGGACACGTCACGCACCCCCAGATCCTCGTCGTAGTCGCCGGTCATGAACCGCTGCCGGCGCAGGATCGGGTAGTCGCGCTTGAGCTGGATCAGCCGTCGCACGAATGCGTAGAAACCCCCGAAGCGCTCCAGCCTGCCCCAGTCCACCCAGGAAATGTCGTTGTCCTGGCAGTAGGCGTTGTTGTTGCCGTTCTGGGTGCGGCCGAACTCGTCGCCGGCCAGGATCATCGGCGTGCCCTGGCTCAGGATCAGGGTCGCCATGAGGTTGCGCATCTGCCGCTCGCGCAGGGCGAGCACCACCGGATCGTCGGTCTCGCCCTCGACGCCACAGTTCCAGGACGAGTTGTTGCCGGTGCCGTCGCGGTTGTCCTCGCCGTTCGCCCCGTTGTGCTTGTCGTTATAGGAAACGACGTCGTGCAGGGTGAAGCCGTCATGCGCGGTGATGAAGTTCACCGTCGACCACGGCCGCCGCCCGCGCCGGTTGAACTTGTCGGCCGACGCGCACAGCCGCTGCGCCAGCTCCGCCACCGAGGCCTCGGAGCGCCAGAACGAGCGCACGGTGTCGCGGTAGCGGTCGTTCCATTCCGCCCAGCCGGGCGGGAAGCCGCCGACCTGGTAGCCGCCCGGCCCGCAATCCCAGGGCTCGGCGATCAGCTTCACGTCCGACAGCACCGGGTCCTGCCGACAGCTGTCCAGGAACCCGCCGCCCTCGTCGAAGCCGTAGCTTTCGCGTCCCAGGATGGTGGCGAGGTCGAAGCGGAACCCGTCCACGTGCATCTCCGTCACCCAGTAGCGCAGGCTATCGGTGACCATCTGCAGCACCCGCGGGTGGCTCAGGTTCACGGTGTTCCCGGTGCCGGTGTCGTTGATGTAGTAGCGCTCCTGCCCGGGCAGCAGCCGGTAGTACGACGCGTTGTCGATGCCCTTGAACGACAGGGTCGGGCCCTGCTCGTTGCCTTCCGCGGTGTGGTTGTACACCACGTCCAGGATCACCTCGAGGCCTGCCTCGTGCAGGCGGGCCACCATCGCCTTGAACTCGGACACGTGGCTGCCGAGGCCGGATGCGTAGCGCTGGTCGGGGGCGAAGAAGCCGAGCGTGTTGTAGCCCCAGTAGTTGGTCAGCCCGGTCTTCGCCAGGTGCCCCTCGTCGGCGAACATGTGGATCGGCAGCAGCTCGATCGAGGTGACGCCGAGGTCGCGCAGGTGTGCCACCACCTCCTCCGCCGCCAGGCCGACGAAGGTGCCGCCCTGGCCGAAACGAAGTGCCGGGTGGCGGATGGTGTAGCCGCGCACGTGGGTCTCGTAGAAGATGGTGCGCTCCCACGGCACCCGCGGCCGCCGGTCGCGGCCCCAGGTGAAGGCGGGGTCGATCACCCGGCATTTCGGCACGAAGGCGGCGCTGTCGCGATCGTCGAAGCTGAGGTCGCCGTCGGGATGATCGAGGCGGTAGCCGAAGATCTCCGGCACGTGACGCAGCTCACCGACATGAGCCAGCGCGTACGGGTCGAGC
The DNA here is from genome assembly GCA_964247755.1 of uncultured Acetobacteraceae bacterium. Taxonomy (GTDB): domain Bacteria; phylum Pseudomonadota; class Alphaproteobacteria; order Acetobacterales; family Acetobacteraceae; genus Lichenicola. The sequence goes on from CAXTVX010000001.1 coordinate 37,305, forward strand.
AGCAGCTTGTTGGCGTTGAAGCGGTGCCCCGCATCGGGCGCGTGGGGCCCGTGCACCCGGTAGCCGTAGACCGTGCCCGGCCGCGCGTCCGGCAGGTAGCCGTGCCACACCTCGTCGGTGTATTCCGGCAGCTCGATCCGGGCGATCTCCTGGCTGCCGGTCGGGTCGAACAGGCACAGCTCCACCGCGGTCGCGTTGGCCGAGAACAGGGCGAAGTTCACGCCCAGCCCGTCCCAGGTGGCGCCCAGCGGATGCGGCAGTCCTTCGGTGATTCGGGGAGAACCCGGCGCTCGTCCGCTCATGAATCCTTCCCCACGTTTCCGGCTCGCGGCCGTCCAAACCCTGCCTTGTCATCAAGCCGGCGAGCGCGCCCGCGGTTTCGCGTCACTCGAACAGCAGGCGTCGAAGCAGGCCGGGCGCCAGCGCCGCCAGGGCGTTGACGTGCACGTCCGGCCCGGCGAACGGTCCCTTGATCGACACCGTGGCCGCCAGCACCCCGCCCCCCTTCTCCGGGCTCAGCAGACGCCCGACCAGCGGCAGGCGCCCAGGCAGCTGGTTGATCGCCCATGCCGGCACCACCGTGCCCCGGAGGTCGAGGCGCTGGCGTGCGAGGTCGATCCGGCCCTGCATCGTCACCCCGAGCGCCGGGCTGTGCGCCCGCGCGTCGGTCAGGGTCAGCACCTCGTCCCGCAGGACGAACGGCGCCACCAGGCGGTCCACCGCCAGCTGCGGCGCCGGCAGCGCGGTCAGCCAGCCATAGATCGACAGGTTGCGCACGATGCGCGCCGCCAGCGGCGCGTCCGGCACCACGAAGCGGCCGACCGTGACGGTGCCGGCCAGCGTCGGGCCGGGTGCTGCGTCGTCGAAGCGGCCGTCCAGCTGCAGCGTGCCGCCACTGATCGCCCCCGTCACCCCCAGCGCCTGCAGCAGCAGCCCGGTGTCGTCGGCCGAGCCGGTCAGCTGCCGTCCGCCCGGTTCCTGTGACAGCCGCACCAGCACCGGCGTCGGCCGCGCGGCCTGGAGGCGGGCCTGCGTGATCCGCTGCCCGTCGTTCTCGAGGTGGGCGGCCACCTGCCCGAACGCGCTGCCGCTGCCGACATACACGGTGCCGAAGGCGAGGTCGGCGATCCAGGGCGCCGGCCCGGACGACCCGCCCCGCCTTGCATCGCGCGCCGGCGGACGACGCCGCGCGGCCGGCGCACCGGTCCCGTTGACCGCGGCTGACAGGTCCAGCGCCGGACCCCGCGCACTCACCCGGATCGGGCCGGCGCGCTGTCCGGCGGCGGCGGCGGCAGGCAGCTCGACCCGTCCCTGCCCGCTGCTGCGCCCGACCGCGAAGTGCCCGACCACCACCTCGCGTACCCGGCCGCCGCGAATCGTCGCCCGCGCGTCCACCGACAGGCCGGGCCCCTCGGCGTGCAGCGCGTCGATCGCGGCGAGGCGGCCGTGCAGCAGGGCGATCCGTGCCGAGGCCCGGGCCGGAACGCCGGCTGGCTTGTTCCACACCGCCGTCGCGATGCCGAGCCCGGTCATGTCCAGCCCGAGCGTCACCGCCGCCTGCCCGTCCCGCCGCGCGGCGTAGCCGACCGCGAGCCCGGCGCTGCCGGTGACGTTGCCGGACGGGTCCAGCCCCTCGCGTCGCAGCGCCGCCTCCGTGACGGCGGCCTGCACCTGCGCCTGCTCGACCAGCTGCTCCGGCGGCCCGGCGCGGAAGTCCATCGCGTAGTGCAGCCGGGCCGGGATCGCGCCGACCAGCCCGTCGCCGTCCAGCGACAGGCCGTTGGTGTCGGCCGAGATCGACAGGCTGCCGCGGTCCAGCGCCCGTCCGGACACCACGTTGCCGAGATGAACGTCGTTCATGACCGAGTGCGCCCGGACCTGCACCTCGTCGATCGACACGTCGTTGTCGAGCGGCAGAGCCACCGTGACGTCGGTCTCGGTGTGGCCGGACGGGTGGGTGAAGGGGACCGGGTGGCTGGACAGCAGGCGGAGCCGGGGGTTGGCCAGCTCGGCCAGCAGGTCGCCGAGATCGCCGGACAGCCTGAGCCGGATCGTGGCCGGCTGGTGCGCGGCGTCCAGCCCGGCGATGCGCATAGCGCTATCGGAAACTGCAAGCACCGGCGACTTTCCAGGCGTCCCGACCGGCAGGGACGCGTGCGGCACGGTGACGAGCACGGCGTCGGTGCCCTGGAACGCGAGATGCGCCCGCATGTCGATCAGCGGCGGGATCGGCCGCAGCCACCACAGGGTCAGGCCGTCGGCGTCGAAGCCGCCGCTGCGGTCGGTCTCGGCGAGCGAGTTCCAGCCGCCGTCGCCGGACAGGCGGGTCTCGACGTACAGGCCGGTAGCCTCGCCCGCGGTGATGTTGGCGGTGATCCAGCGCCGAGCGTTGTCGGCCATCCCGGCCGGCCAGTACTGGGCGAGCGTGCCGAAGCCGAGGCGGGGGATGTCGGCGTCCAGGGTGGCGCGGATGCGGCGGGCGTCGAGGAGGCTGTCGAGCAGCATGCGGCCGTGCAGGTGCAGCTCCGGACCGGTCGGCGGGGCGCCCGGCGCGTCGGCGGCGGCGCGGAGCCGGAGGTCTGCCTGCGCCAGGCGCAGGGTCACCGTCTGCTGCGGGCCGTCCGGCAGGCTGGCCTCGAGCCGCATCCGCCCTGCCTCGACGTGCAGCAGCGCGCTGCCGGCCTGTAGGGTGCCGGCGCCGAGATCCGCCGACAGCGCCGCCTGCACCGGGTCCATGAACTGGCCGGGGCCGTTGGCGAAGTCGACGTCGAGCCCGAGCGAGACCGGCAGCGCGAGGCTGCGGAGCGGGGCCGGCAGCGGCAGAGCGGCGCCGAGCCGGGACGGAACCAGCGGATCCAGCGACAGGTGCCAGGACACGTCGCCGGTGTACGGGCTGCCGGTGCCGGTGCCGCGCAGGGTGGTCGGACGGTCGTCCAGCAGCATGGCGACGGCGAGCCGCCCGACGATGCCGCGGCCCTGCGGACGGGCGTCGAGGCCGATGTCGCGCAGGATCCAGTCGCGTCCCGCCACCAGGTCGTGCACCGACACCTGCGCGTCGGACACCGTGACGCGGCGCAGGCGGTCCCAGCGCAGGGTCGGCCCGGAGGTCCCGCCGACCGGTTCCTGCCCGACCGGCGACAGGCCGAGGCCGATCCCGTTGCGGGAATCGCGTCGCAGTGCCAGGCGGGCGCCGGAAGCATGGATCTCCTCGACCGCCAGCACGCCGTGCAGCAGGGCGTCGGCGTCGAGGCTCACGGCGAGGCCGGCGATGCGGTCGGCCACCCCGCCGTTGCCGCCACGGACCACGAGGTCGGCCAGCCGCAGGGTGACGGGCGCGCCGGCGCCGTGGCGGAAGCCGTCCCAGCCGACCCAGGCGCGACCGACGGCGAGCCGGCCCCGTGGGCTGCCGGGTGCGGCGCCGTGACCCCCAGGCGCCCGGCCGCCGAGCGGCAGCGGGGTGAAGGCGTGCACCAGCGCGGTGACCTCGATCGGACCGGAGGCGAGGCGGAGCGCCAGCCCGAACCCGGCCAGCACGCCCAGCACCAGGACTGCCAGCAGCGCCCGCAGGACCAGGGTGAGCAAGGCACGGCCGCTGCGCGCGCGGTGGCGACCGGCCGGCGCCGGCCCGGAAGCGGGCGGCGTGGCCGGCGCCCGGTCGGGAGCGTGGTCCAGCGTGTTCACGGAGGCCAGCCTGCCGGTCCGCGGCAGGGAGGACAATCGGCGCCGTCCGGACGCGGCCCGGAGCAGGTCCCGGTCCGCATCCTCCGCAGCCCGAGCGCGAACCGGACGCCCGGCCATGACGGAAGCCGGAGTCATTGGCATGTCAGCCATGAGAGTATCGAATAGATCATACAAATCGCTGAGATTGTCGCAGGCCATGAGACTCCTCGGCGCAGCCACGGGATGCACCGGGTGCATTGGCAGACGCTTCGGGTCAACATCCTGATGTGCAAGGGAACAAGCGCGGATTGTCTGGATGCGCACCGTTCGGACGCGTTCAAAACCATCTTGTTGCAGAAACGCTCGTATCGTCGGAAGCAACCATGAGATGCCAGGGAGTTGCGGGTAGAATCGCCGGGTTTCTGCCTGCGCCGACAGGCATCGGAACCGTCGCGCGGATCATGTTGAACAGACCGGCGGCGCGGCAACGGGATCCGCCCTCGACGGCGTGAAGGCGTTGCATTTATCGGACATATCATTTTCCCTGTCGTTGCGCGCAGAAGACGCGCCCATCGGCGGCTCCCGGCCGCCGTCGACATCGTCAGGGAGGCAAGCCATGAGGTTCCGTCGGACTTTCTCGCGGCGCGGCGCGCTGCTCGTCTCGGTTGCCGCGTTGGCAGTCACGGCGCCGCGGCCTCGCGCCGAGGCGCAGACCAGCTTCACGCCGATCCGCCCGCCGGCGGCACCTCTGGTCACCCGCGGTCCGTACGAGAACGTGTGGCTGCAGAACGACACCGGGGTGGCTCCCGGAACCTGGCCGACCCACTGGGACGGCACCGTCAAGGCCATCACCGGCATCGCCTCCATCGACGGCAAGCCGTTCCTGTTCCTGGGCGCTCCGGCGTTGCCGTCCGGCGCGCCGACGCTGACGCCGATGACCGAGGTCGCGCTCAAGACCACGGCCACGCAGTCCGTGTTCACCTTCAACGCCGGCGGCGTGACGCTCACCGTCGACTTCCTGTCTCCGGTCGAGGCGACGGACCTGAAGCGGCTCAGCATGCCGCTGTCCGACATCGTCACCACGGCACAGAGCAGCGACGGCGCCACCCATGCGGTGCATGTCTACTTCGACATCAGCGCCGAGTGGACGAACGGCGACGAGAGCGCGCTGGTGTCCTGGAAGCCGGAGACCATTCCGCTCGACAGCGACGGCACGTCGAAGACCGGCAACCTCGCCGCCTGGACCGCCTACCCCACCGACCCGCAGGTGTTCACCCAGACCGGCAACTTCGCGGACTGGGGCACGTCGCTGTGGGCGACCAAGCAGGTCGCCGGCCTCACGGTGCAGAGCGGGCAGGACACCCTGGTGCGGACGCAGTTCGCGACGGCGGGAACGCTCGCCGGCACCAACGACACCAACCAGCCGCGGGCGATCAACGACGAGTATCCGGTGTTCGCGTTCGCCGACGACCTCGGCAGCGTCGGTACGACCACGACGGCGCCGTTCACGCTGCTGCTCGGGCGGGAGCGGGATCCGGCGATCAACTATCTCGGCAACCCGGTCAGGTCGCTGTGGACCCAGTACTTCCCGTCCTACGAGGCGATGCTCGCTTTCGCCTACTCGGATCGCACGGCGGCGCTGAACCGGGCGAACACGCTCGACACCAACCTCACCACGGCCGCGACGGCCGTCGGCGGTCCGCAATATGCGGCACTCACCGCCGTGACGCTGCGTCAGGCCTTCGCCGCCACCGAGCTGACCAACACGATCGCCAATCCCTACCTGTTTCTCGAGGAGATCAGCAGCAGCGACAACGTCCAGACGGTGGATGTGCTGTTTCCGGCGAGCCCAGTGTTCCTGTACATGAACCCGGAGCTGCTGCGCTACCTGCTCGAGCCGGTGATCGACTACTCCGAGTCCGGATACTGGCCGGAGCTGTTCTCGCCGCACGACCTCGGCGCGACCTATCCGAACGCCACCGGTCACAACGATGGCGGCGGCGAGAACATGCCGGTCGAGGAGACCGCCAACATGCTGATCATGGCGGACGCGTACATGCAGCACGTGTCCTCCGCCGAGGCCGCGACCTACGCCAACGCGCATTACGCGCTGTTCAAGCAGTGGGCCACCTACCTGAACACCGTCCCGGCGGGCGTCACCCTCTCGAACGCGGTGGATCCGCAGTTCCAGAACCAGACCGACGACTTCGCAGGTCCGGTCGCGCACAGCGTCAACCTGGCGCTGAAGGGCATCGAGGGCCTGGACGCGTTCGCACAGATCGCCACCATGGCCGGCCAGACCAAGGACGCGAAGACGTTCCGCAACGCCGCCGAGCAGGGCATCAGCATCTGGGAGGAGCTGTCGCAGAACACGGCGGGCACGCACCTTCTGCACACCTACCGCGAGCCGGCGAACGCCTACAGCGCGAGCACGCTCGGCGAGGCGGATACGGACTGGAGCGACGACTACAACGCCTTTGCGAACACGCTGCTCAAGCTGAACCTGATCCCCTCCTCGGTTCTCGCCGAGCAGTCGGCATTCTACCAGACGCAGATCCTGCCGCTCGGGCTCGAGCTGCAGCCGGAGGAGATCGGCTCCGGCAGCTCCGCCAACCACATCGCCAAGGCGGACTGGGAGCTGTGGACGGCGGCGAGCTTCACCTACCAGTCACTGCCCGGCGACATCATCGGCGCAGTCTACAACTACGCGAACACGACCACGGCGGGCATTCCGTTCTCCGACCTTTACGATCCGACGTCGACCTGGGTCAGCGGCTTCAAGGCGCGTCCGGTGATAGGCGGAGTATATGCGCCCCTGACGCTGACCTTGAAGGCGGGCAAGTAGGCGGGCCGACGGACCCGGTCTGCCGCGCGGACATGACGGCGCCCGCCATGGATGGTCCATGGCGGGTGGCCGGCAGGGAGAGCGTCGTCAGGCCGATGGCGAAGGTGCACGCTGCTGTCGCCTCCGGAGGCTCGGTTGGACGGACCCGGCACCGTCGCACGCGGTCCATACCGATGCCGGACCGACAACCCGGCCAACATGATCCCGACAGCGCGTGCAACGTGTCGAGCAAGGAAGACTGGACCCGGATCCTGCCTGTCCTTGTCACGCCGGACAATGACGGCGGCACCGGCACGTTCCTGAGCACCATGTAATTTGATTATAATTTGATGATGCGGCTGTTCCGGTCCAGTATCGTAACCGGTTCCATCGGTTGCGGCCAAGGCCGGCGAAACCGGACCGCCCCGATCCCGGGGCACGCAGGTGGTGGCGGTGAGCCGCAGCCTGGACGATCGAGGAAGGGAAACGCCATGTCGACAATCTCCGCGTCGCTCGCTGCCGCTGCCGCTTCATGCCTTGTTCTCGGCGCCGTTGCCGACCCCGCGCTCGCGGCGCCCGCGCTGACGACGCTGGTGTCGTTCAACGGCAGCGACGGCAGCACTCCTGTTGCCACGCTGTCCATTGACGGCACCGGCACCCTGTACGGCACCACGCCGTTCGGCGGCGCCGGAGGCGACGGCACCGTGTTCGAGCTGCAGAAGCAGGACTACAGCGCGCTGGTCACGCTGTTCGCCTTCTCCGGCGTGGACGGGGCCAACCCTTCGTCGCGGCTCGTGCTCGACCCGCCGAACCGGCTGTTCGGGACCACGTCGGGCGGTGGCGCCAGCGGCGGCGGCACGGCCTTCGAGCTGTCCCGGGCGGATGGCGGGACGTTCACCAGCCTGGTCGGCTTCGACAACGCCGTCGGCTCCGACCCGACGGCCCTTCTCGCCCTGCCGGCATCCGGCAGCAGCGGCTATGCGCTGTACGGCACGACCATCCAGGGCGGGTCGACCGGCAACGGCACGGTGTTCGAGCTGTCCGGTCCGGCGCTGACGACGCTTGCCGCCACCACCTCGTTCCCGGGCAGCTTCGCCGAGCATCCGGGGGCCACCCTGGTCGCGGGCCCTGGACGCGTGCTGTTCGGGACCGACGCCACCGGCGGCCAGTACGGCCAGGGCATCGTGTTCTCGCTATCCGGCCCCGCCTACGCCACGCTCACCGTGCTCGCCACCTTCAACGGCAGCAACGGGGCGTTCCCGCAGGGAAGCCTGGCGGTGGACGGCAAGGGCGACCTGTACGGCACCACCAGCACCGGAGGGCCAGGCGGCGACGGCACCGTGTTCGAGCTGAGCGGGCCGCAGCACGACCAGCTGGCGACGCTGGCCGCCTTCGCCATCGACGATCCGCACGGCTCGGAGCCGCTGGGCGGGCTGCTGCTCGACGCCGCCGGCAGGATCTACGGCACGAACTCCGTCGGCGGCACCGGGTCAGGCACCCTGTTCCGGATCTCCGCCAACCACGCGACCTTCACGGTGCTGCACAGCTTCGGCGGCGCGGACGGGTCCGGTCCGGCGGCCGGGCTGGTGAACGACCCCGCAGGCACACTCTACGGCACCACCGCCGCCGGCGGCGCCTTCGGCAAGGGAACCGTGTTCCTGGTGACCGGCGCGGGGTTCAGGGCCGCGCGCTGACCGCCGCGACGACCTCGCCTGCCGGCGGCGGCATGCGGCCGGCCGAGCGCCGGCCCGCGATGTCCGCCGAGAACCTGAGATCCGATCGAGTTCAGGTTCGGGACATCAGAGCTGGGTGCCGTCCTGACCGGGCGGGGTCGGCTGCCCGGTTGCCGACGGCATGCTGCCCGGGCTGGTCGAGTGCTCGACGTCGTAGGCCGTGGCCTTCTGCTCGTAGGAGCCCCTCGCGCCCGGATGCTCGGTGTCGTACATCGCCGCCTTCTGCCGCGCCTCCTTGCGGTACTTGTGACGGACATACATGCCGGCCGCGCAGCCGCCGACGGCGCCCAGCACGCCATGGTGCGCGACGTGACCGCCCACCGCGCCGACGGCGCCATACTTGAGGCAGCCTCCCGGTTCCGCATGGGCGGGTGCCGCGGTGCCGGCGGCCAGCGCGGCGGCGAGCGCCACCGCAAGCGTCCTGTGCGTCATGATGAACCCCCTCCTGTTCCGCCGCTCGCGCGGCCCACGTCAATAGGACGCGACGCCGACCAGGAGTTCCGGTCCGGCGGCGCGATGCCGGACGCATACCGGATCGCCGCCGCTGCAGGACGAACCGGCCGCGCGCCCTCGGCGTCAACGCTGCGTCGCGCAGGCATCGGCCGGACGCGCGGAAAGGCACGAGCGCGAGATGACGATGGCATCGGCGGGTCGACGGCACCGCGCGCGGTCGAGCAGGGCGGCCCGGCGGCGCGCGTCGGCGACGGCCGCCGCCCGGTCCGGACCTGACGACGGCGGAAGGCGGTGAGCGGGTTCCGGCTGCCGGACGCCTGGCCGCACGCGTCGGACCAGGCCGGTGCGGAGGCGCTGGCGCAGGCGCTGTTCGCGCCGGCCGCGGACGGCAGCCCCGCCCTGCCCCGAACGCGGGCGGTCGAGGCATTGCTGGCCTGCCTCGGCGGCAACAGCCCGTTCCTGTCCGACCTCGCCCGCCGCGAGCGCGGCTTCCTGGCGCAGCTGCTGCGGCAGGGACCGGAACGGGCGACAGCGGGAGCGCTGGGCCGGCTGCGCACGCTGCGGCCGGATGCCGACCGGGCGGCGATCGCGTCCGGGCTGCGCCGGGCCAGGCGACAGGTGGCGCTGGCGGTGGCGGTCGCCGACCTCGGTGGGCTGTGGGACCTCGAACGGGTGACCGGCACCTTGTCGCTGCTGGCGGAAGCGGCGCTCCGGGTGGCGACGGCGCACCTGCTGTGGCAGGCGCACGCGGCGGGGCTGCTGCGCCTGCCGCATCCGCGCGATCCGGAACGGGAGTCCGGTTTCGTGGTGCTGGCGATGGGCAAGCTCGGCGCGGGCGAGCTGAACTATTCCAGCGACGTCGACCTCCTGCTGCTCTACGACCCGGCGGCGCAGGAGGCGGTCGCGGAGCCGGGACGGCTGTTCGTGCGCATGGCGGCCGGGCTGGTCGGGCTGATGCAGACGCCGGACGCCGACGGCATGGTGTTCCGCGTCGACCTGCGGCTGCGGCCCGATCCCGGCGCCACGCCGCCGGCGGTCTCGCTGCCTGCCGCGATCACCTACTACGAGAGCTATGGCGAGACCTGGGAACGGGCGGCGATGATCAAGGCGCGGCCGGTGGCGGGCGACCTCGCCTGCGGCGAGCGGTTCCGCGAGGCGATCCGCCCGTTCGTCTGGCGCCGGCACCTCGACTTCGCCGCGATCGACGACATCCACGCCATGAAGCGGCGGATCGACCGCCACGCGCCGGCACCGGCGAAAGGGTTCGGCGCCGGTGCCGGCGATCCGGTGCAGGCCCTGCTCGGCCACGACCTCAAGCTCGGCCATGGCGGGATACGCGAGATCGAGTTCATCGCGCAGACGCTGCAGCTGGTCTGGGCCGGGCGCGAGCCGGCGCTGCGCGACCCGACCACGCTGGGCGCGCTCGGCCGTCTGGCGGCGGCCGGCATCCTCAACCGGGCCACCGCGCGCTTCCTGGCCGACAGCTACCGGCGGCTGCGGTCGCTGGAGCACCGGCTGCAGATGCAGGCGGACCGGCAAACGCACAGCCTGCCGGCGACGCCGGACGGGTTCGACGCGTTCGCGTGCTTCGCCGGCGCTGCCGACGGCACGGCGCTGGCAGGCAGCCTGTTGCCGGAGCTGCGACGCATCAGGCGCCGCTTCGCACGCATGGTCCGTCGGCGGGGCGGCAGCGGCGGCGTCCGGAGCGCGGTCGGGACGGGATCCGGTCTGGAGGCCGGGATGCTGCCGGAGGCACTCGGCCTCGCGTCCGCCGGGGAAGCGGGCCGGGCACAGGCACGCGACATCCTGCGCGGCTGGGCGGGCGAGCGCCACAGGGCGCTGCGGCAGCCCCGGGCGCGTGCGCTGCTGGACGGGCTGATGCCGATGCTGCTGCCAGCACTCGGACGGCAGCGCGACCCGCTGGCGGCGCTGGGGCGGTTCGACACGCTGCTGTCGCGGCAGGCCGGGCTGGTGCAGCTGTTGTCGCTGTTCGACCGTCATCCGCCGCTGCTGGACCGGGTGGCCGCGGTGCTCGGCGCCTCGCCGGCGCTGGCAGACCACCTCGCCGCGGTGCCGGGGGCGCTGGACGGGCTGCTGGTGCCGGAAAGCGGACAGGAAGCGGACCGGACGCTGCGCGACCTGCTCGACCGGCAGATGCGCGCGGCGGACGGGGTGGAGGACGCGATCCGGGTGGCGCGCGGGCTGGTGCGCGGCGAGGAATTCCGCCTGTCTGTGGCGCAGCTGGAGGGCCGCCTCGACGTCGACGCGGCCGGGACCGCACGCACCGCGCTCGCCGAGCGGGTGATCGCACGGATGCTGGACCAGGTGCTCGCCGATCACCGGCGGCGGCACGGCACCGTACGCGGCGGCGGCATGAGCGTGGTGGCACTGGGCAAGGCGGGATCCCGGGAGATGATGGCCGGCTCCGACCTCGACCTGATGCTGGTCTACGACCATCCGGAGGCGGTGGTGGCGAGCGGAGGAGCGGCAGCCGTGCGGCCGCTGCCGCCAAGCCAGTACTATGCCCGGCTGGCGCACGCCCTGATCGCCGCTCTGTCGGCACCCGGCGCGGAGGGACCGCTGTATGCGCTCGACATGCGGCTGCGCCCGTCCGGCAGCACCGGGCCGGTGGCGGTGTCGCTGCCGGCGTTCCGCCGCTATCACGCCGAGCAGGCCTGGACCTGGGAGCGCATGGCGCTGTCGCGGGCGCGCGTGGTGGCGGGGCCGGCGGCGCTGCGCCGCCGCGTCGCGGCGGCGATCGGGGAGGCGCTGTCGGCACCGGCGGGGAGTGGACCGGAGCAGCTGCGGGCGCGGCTGTGCCGGGATGCGGTGGCGATGCGGGCCCGGCTGGCGCGCGACCTGCCGCCGCACGGGCCGTGGGACGTGAAGCTGCGCGCCGGCGGGCTGATGGAGGTGGAGTTCATCGCCCAGGTGCTGCAGCTGACGAGCCCGGATCCGGCGGTGCGCCACCCGACCACGCGGAGGGCGTTCCACCGCCTCCGACGCGCCGGGCTGCTGGACCGCGCCGACGCCGTGCTGCTGATCGACGCCGACCGGTTCTGGCGCCGGCTACAGGGCATGCTGCGCATCCTGCTCGGCGTCGAGGTGCCGCCCGGGCCGATGGCGCAGCTGCCGCTGCCGGTGGCGGAGGCGCTGCTGCACGGGCTCCGGCTCCCTGCCTCCGAGCCGGCACGGGGGCTGGACGCGCTTGGCCGGCAATGCGACGTCGTTGCGGCGTCGGTGCGAAGCGTGTTCACCCGGCTGGTCGGGCCGCCCGCCGACGTTGCCGATCCCGCACCAGGAAGGAGGCTGCCGTGACCGATGCAGGACCCGACGCGCACGTCCCGGAGGCCGGCGACCCGGCGCCGGAATCCGACCTTCCGGCCAGCTTCGGACGCCGGGTCAGCTCCCGGGAGCTGCGCGGCCAGCCCTTCGTGCTCTACCTCTACCCCAAGGCCGACACCTCCGGCTGCACCCGGGAAGCGTGCGACTTCCAGGAGGCGCTGCCGGCGTTCGGGAAGTCCGGGCTGACGGTGGTCGGGGTCTCGCGCGATCCGATGGCAGCGATCGAGACGTTCGCGAAGAAGTTCGACCTCGCCTTCCCGCTCGCCTCCGATGCCGACGGCGCAGTGGTGGCCGCCTATGGCAGCTGGGTGGAGAAGTCGATATACGGCCGCACCTACATGGGCATCGACCGGTCCACGTTCCTGGTCGGCGCGGATGGGCGGATCCTGCGCGTCTGGCGCAAGGTGAAGGTGCCAGGACACGCCGCGGAGGTGCTGCGCGCGGCGGGAGCGTGAGGCTCAACAGGCCGTGAAACCGCCGCTGCCACGATCGTCCGGGTGTAGGCTGCGGTGCCGCGTGTCCTGCCAGGCGGTCGAAGGAGCTTCCCATGCGCGTCATCACCACTATCCGGACGGCCTGCTGCCTGCCGCTGCTGGCAGTTCTCGCGGGTCCGGCCGGAGCGGCCGTCCAGCTCGACAGCGGCACCGGTGTGCAGGCGAGCCGGGAGGTGGCGACCCCGCCACCAGCCGCCAACGCCCGGCCGGGCGCCGCACGGCCCGGCGCGAACCGCGGCCGGATGGCGCAGGCGGCCAGGCGCCCCGCGCCGGCGGCGTCGGGCAGCGGCAAGAACACCCCGCCCTGATCTCGGTCGACCCGGTCCACGACCCGGCATCGACATCCCGAAATCCATGCGTTCTCCGGCTGGTCGCCGGGCGTGCGGCAGGCTGACCGGCAAGCCACCCGACCCGCCTCGTGTGGCGCACCGGTCGGGAGATCAGTCACCGATCCTGGTCAACAGCGCCTTCAGCGCGCCATGGGCGAGATCAAGCCGCTCGCCAAGACCCGGGACGGGATCGTCGAGCCAGGAGATCGTGGCTTGCACGAAGGCAGCCATGCCGGTGCGCGCCGCAAGAACAGCCTGCAGGTCGGCGACGCCCCGTGCCTTCAACGCGGCGGCCAGCGCCTCGGCCAGCACGGCCATCTTCGTCAGCTCGCGCTCCCGGAGCGCGGGGGTGCCGGAGATGACCTCGTGCCGCGGCTTCGAGAACGGCCGGTTGTCCTCGAGCACAGGCCGGACCGACCGGAACGCCCGGAACAGCGTGTCGAGCGGTCCGAGCCCGTCGGGCGCACCGGCGATCGAGCTTGTCAGGAGATCCCGCAAAGTGGCCTCGCCATCGAACAGGACCTCCCGCTTGTCCGGGAAGTGACGGAAGAAGGTCCGTTCCGTCACGCCGGCCTGCGCAGCGATCTCGGCAGCCGTGGTCCGGTCGTAGCCACGCTCGCGGAACAGTGCCAATGCCGTCCGCTGCAAACGGACGCGCACGTCATCCTCATCTCCCGCCACCAAACCACCTGCTCCCTGTTGTCAGTCACTGACAACGCACTATGTCAGTCACTGACGCGGCGGTGCCGGCTTGGCTCCGCCGATTTGTTCGAGGAGGCGACATGCGTGTGTTTCTCACGGGAGCGAACGGCTGGGTCGGGTCGGCGGTGTGCCGCGACCTGCTCGATGCCGGCCATTCCGTCGTCGGCCTGGTGCGCTCGAAGGAGAAGGGCGAGGCGCTGGCTGCCGTCGGCGGCACGCCGCTGCTGGGCTCGCTGCGCGATCTGGACGTGATCCGGGCCGGGGCCGGTGACGCCGACGGCATCATCCATACGGCGTTCGGTCTCGACATCTCCAGGATCGCCGACCTGGCCGAGGAGGACCGTGAGGCGATCGAGGCCTTCGGGGAGGTGTTTGCCGGTTCGGACCGGCCGATCGTCGTGACGAGCGGGGTCGGTCTGCTGCCTCGCGGGGAGGTCTTCAGGGAAGCCTCGTCGAGGCCGCCGGTCATTCCGGCGTTTCCCCGGGCGTCGGAGCAGACGGCGTTCGCGCTCGCCGGACGCGGGTTGCGGGCATCCGTCGTCCGCCTTCCACGCTCTGTCCACGGCATCGGGGAGCGTCATGGCTTTGTTCCCATGCTTGCCGCGCGGGCCCGCGACACGGGCGTCTCGGCCTATGTCGGAGACGGGCAGAACCTGTGGCCATCCGTGCACCGGCTGGATGCCGCGCGGGTATACCGCCTCGCGCTCGAGCGGGGTGCGAGGGACGAAGCGTTCCACGCCATCGCCGAGGCAGGCGTGCCGTTCAGGCTGATCGCAGAGGCGATCGGCCGCCAGGTCGGCGTGCCGGCGACGTCGCTGACGCCCGACGACGCCGAGGCACATTTCGGTGGCCTCGCGATCTGGGTGGCCGGCAACGGCCCCGCCTCCAGCGAGACGACGAGAACGGTTCTCGGCTGGGAGCCCAGGGAACGGGGCCTCATCGCGGACATCGACCGGCCGGACTATCATGGATGACAGGCCGGTTCGGCTCCGCGCGCCCTGCTGCCCGAACGGCCGATGATGAGCGTCCGGGATGAACGCCCTACCACGCGGATGACCAGTTCGGGCCCGAACTGCCGGGTGGCGCAGGCGGCGGCGGGGCCTGCACCCGGTCGCCGTCCGGGATCGCGAAGATGTCCGCGGGCTGCGGCGTTTCCTCGACCCGGGTCGCCTGCACCAGCACCTGGCCTGCCTGCGTCGCCCGCAACAGCACCCCGTCGGCGGTCAGGCAGACCACGCTGTCCTGGCCGGCCACGTCGCGCGTGGCCCAGTCGGTGCAGGAGGTGCCGGCGACCAGCTCCGGTCCGAGCCTGCGGTAGTCGCCGGTCGAGGGCGGGCCGTGCAGGGCAACCTTGCCGCCAGGGGCCGGCAGGATGGTGGCCAGGCGCTGCGCCGGCTGCACCACGATCATCCGGCCGGTGCCGTACTCGGTGATCATGTAGGTTCCGTCGCCCGGCGGATCGACGCGCTGCCGTTCGCCGGCCACGGAGAACCGCATGCGCTGCACCAGCGGCATCGCCGTGCCCGAGGCGGCCGGCGCGGCCATCGCGTAGGACACGTCGACGTCGTGCTGCGGCATTACCAGCGGGCGCTCGGGAACCGGGGCGGCGCCCTGCGCCATCGCCGCGGCGGGAGCCGACGACAGGAGCGCGCAGACGACGTGTCGCCGGACGACGCTCACTGGCCGGCCGGCGCACCGGGTTGGAGGCCGGGCTGGAAGCCAGGCGGGGGTCCCTCCGGAGCCGGACCGCCCGGACCTGCGGCACCGCCGCCGGGTGCGCCGCCCGGTCCCATGGCCTCGGGATGGGCGGTGCGCTGGAAGCCAGGCGGCGGCAGGAACACCAATTGCGGCAGCGGTGCATACTGCACCGTCTGCGCCACCAGCCGGCCGCGCGCGCCCTGCCCGTCCACGCCGGCAGCAGCCAGCACCACGCCGTCGTCGGTGACGCAGGCGGTGGAGTTGCCCTTGGGCGTGACCACCGAGTACTGCACGCAGGGGAGACCGGCGACGCTGCCGGTGCCGGTGCGGGTGAAGCGCATGGTGGCGTCCAGCACGAACGGCGACTGCACCTCCTCGCGCTCCGGGATCTGCATGTAGCTGCGCGCTGGGTTCAGCACCACGGTGATCAGGCGGTTCGGCCGGTCCAGCACCATGTCGCCGCTGGGGGAACCGTCAGGGCCGGGCGGCCCGTCGATTCGCATCGCCGCGCCGCCGCCGCGGAAATACACCCGCACCGTCTGCGCCTGCGGGGCACCCTCCGGCGTCACCTGGTACACGACGGTGACGTCCCTGGTCGGCATCAGCGGCGGCGAGTCGGCGGCCGCCCGCGCGGCGCCGGCGGTGCCGGCCGCGGCGGCTGCCAGGAGCAGCGCCGGCATCAGGCTGGTTGCGCGCATGGTCTCGAACTCCTCGGGGCTCCGGCCGGGATCACGTCCGGCCCATCGCGTCGACAACGCCGAGCAGCGCGTCCGGCTCCGGCTCGGCGATCCAGGTCGCGCGCACCGCCATCGCCTCTGCCAGGAGCCGGCGGTAGCGCGCGCGGGGGATCTCGTGCGCGCCGAACTGCCCGAGATGGGCGGTGGTGAACTGCGTGTCCAGCAGGGTGTAGCCGCCGAGGCGGAGCCGCGCCACCAGGTGCACCAGCGCCACCTTGGACGCGTCGCGCGCCCGGCTGAACATGCTCTCGCCGAAGAAGGCGCCGCCCAGCGATACCCCGTACAGCCCGCCAACCAGGGTGTCGCCGGCCCAGCACTCGACGCTGTGGCCGTGGCCGTTGCGGTGCAGCGTGGCGAACAGCCGGACGATCTCGTCGTTGATCCAGGTCTCCTCGCGTCCCGAGGCGGACTCGGCGCAGCCGGCGATCACCGCCTCGAACGCCCGGTCCGCGGTCACCGCGTAGGTGCCCGACAGCACGGTGCGACGCAGCCGCTTCGGCAGGTGGAACCCGTCCAGCGGCAGCACGCCGCGCTGCTCCGGGTCGAGCCAGTACAGCTCGTCGGAGTCGCGCCGCTCCGCCATCGGGAACAGCCCGACGCGGTAGGCCTGGAGCAGCAGGTCAGCCGTCAGCGACGGCGCGGGGCGCGGCATGGACCCGATGATGGCGACGCCGGCGACGGCGGAGAAGGCCTTATCGCCGGATGGCGCGGGGGCTAGGAAGACGGCGATGGATCCCGAACCCCCGCGACCGCGCCTCGTCAGCGCCCAGGACATGCCGCAGGCCGTGGTGCTGCGCATCGAGGCCGAGTTCGACGCGCCGCCGCTGCCGGCGACGCGGCTCGGTCCGGCGGAGCTGATCCAGGCGGTGCGGCTGCACCGGCCGGTGGCGCTGCTGGTGTCCAGCTCCACCCCGGTCGACCTGCGCCTGGTCGAGGCGCTGCCGGACAGCGTGCGCCTGGTCGCCACCGTGAGCGTCGGGTTCGACCACGTCGACCGGCCGGCGCTGCGCGCCCGCGGCATCGCGCTGTGCAACACGCCGGACGTGCTGACCGACTGCAACGCCGACCTGACCCTGCTGCTGATCCTGGGCGCCTGCCGGCGGGCGACGGAATACGGCGCGGTGATCCGCGAGGGCTGGAACCGGACCCTGCGCATGACCGAGCTGCTCGGGATCCGGGTCACCGGCCGGACGCTGGGCATCGTCGGCATGGGACGGATCGGCCGCGCGGTGGCGAGGCGCGCGCGCGGCTTCGGCATGACGGTGCTGTACTGCAACCGTTCCCGCCTCCCTCAGGAGCTGGAGGAGGGCGCTACCTTCGTGGCCGACCTCCATGCGATGCTGCCACGCTGTCAGGTGCTGACGCTGCACGTGCCGGGCGGTCCGGCCACCGCGGGGCTGATCGGCGCGCGCGAGCTGGCGCTGCTGCCGGAAGGAGCAGTGCTGGTGAACGCGGCGCGCGGCACGCTGCTGGACGAGGAGGCGTTGTTCGCCGCCCTCGACGGCGGGGGGCTGGCCGCCGCCGGGCTGGACGTGTTCCGCAACGAGCCGGCCATCGACCGGCGCTTCGCCGACCATCCCCGGATCTTCGCCACGCCCCACATGGGCAGTGCGACGATCGAGACGCGCACCGCGATGGGCATGCGGGCGTTGGACAACGTCCAGGCGTTCTGCGCCGGCCTGCCACCGGGCGACCCGGTGGCGTGAGAACTGGGACACGCTTCGCATGTACATGACCGGCATCTTCACCGCCTTCGCCGCCGCCTCCGGGCTGCTCGGGCTGGCCATGCCGCATCTGGTGCACCGGCTGGGGTTCCGGATGATGCTGGTCTACCTGTCCTGCGCCACCTTCTGCGCCGTGCTCAACCTGCTGAAGCGCGCCCGGTAGGCGCAATCCTCAAAGCCCTTCGAGAATGGGCTGTGCCGAGTGAGAGTGGCGCGCTGGCGCGTCACGGTCGGCGTGTCTTCCGGGAACCGAGCAGAGCGGCCGTCTAGCCGTGAGCTCATGCCAAGCGCGAGACAAGACGCGTCGGACCGCTGGCACCGCCCGTTGTCGAAGGAGCTTTCAGGTCGTCGCCACCCGTTCGGCGAGGGTGCTGCGGATCGACTCGACCGCCTCGCGCACCTCGCCGCCGTGCTGGCGCTCGAGCCGGCGTATGGTGAAGTGGGCGCGGGCCAGCGAGCGGTAATGCGCCAGGAAGGCGGCGTTCAGCGAGGCGCCGCACAGGGCGCCGGCGATCGGCATCATCTGCAGCGCCACCTTGCGCGACAGCGCCAGCCCATAGTGCGAGGCGACCTCGGACAGCAGCATGACCACTGGCCGGCCGCGCAGCACCGCACGGGCGGAAAAGTAGCCGAGCTCGCTTTCCGTCGACGCGAGCGAGATCGGCTTCAGCGCGAACACCTCCAGGCAGGCCCGCCTCCCATCCGGCGTGGACAGGTCCTCGCCTTCCTCGCGCGCGATCCGGGCGATCTCGCGCATGATGGTCATGGTGGTGAAGCCGATGTCCGGCAGCAGCCCGCCCACGCCGGCGAAGCCGCCGAGCGCCCCCGAGACCGCGACCGCGCCCTGGGTTGCGCGGTCCTGCCACTGCCGGTCGACGCGGCTGCGCGGCGCCGCCGGCTGCCTGAGCCCGAGCACGGCGACGTCGAAGGCCCGGCTGATGGAGCTTTCGGCGATCCCGCGCAGCTTGAGCTGCAGCCCCGGCGCCAGCCCGAGGCCGCGCACGCCGAGCCGCGTCGCCTGCCCGACCGCGCCGCCCATCAGGTCGGCCAGGCGCACCAGCACGCCGCGACCTGATTCCAGCTGCTCCAGCACCCGTTGCAGCTCGCCGCGGGCGCCCGCGCTCAGGCCTACCGAGGACAGCCCGGTGGGCGACAGCTGGTTTCCTGTGGTGGCGCTCATCGGTGTCTTCCCCTTGCTGAGTCGCACGACAACGCGGCGGGGCCGCCAGGGCTGCACCGCCCTGCGAAGCCCCGCTCAGGTTGGGGCCGCTCTGGCCGGTGCCGCTCTGGCCGGTGCCGCTCAGGCAGGCTCGGTCGAGGCGGCGATCTTCTCGGCGACGTGCATCAGCACCGACCGGTCCTCCGGGGAGCAGCCGCGATACAGGCGGAGCAGCGCGATCTCCTGCGGCGTCAGCGCCTGCTGCGCGGCACCCTCCCAGCCGTTGCGGAGCACGCCGACCGACACACCCAGCACCTCGGCGATGCGGCGCAGCATGCCGGCACTATGGCCGGCCCGGTCGCTTTCCCACTGCGCCACCGCGCTGCGCGACACGCCGGTCGAGCTGGCCAGCCGGTCCTGAGTCAGGCCGCGGGCGCGACGCAGCGCCCGGATCCGGGCTCCCAACGTCAGAACCGGCTCGTCCGCCTCCATCATCGCCCCTCACCTGTTCCGTCCGCCCGCTCCGCCGCGATGCCGCCTGGTGCAGGCTGTCCGGCCGGAAACCCGTCTGCCGCCGCCGGTAGCGTCAAGTTGATCATCGGCCGTCAACATATGCCCCACCGCGGCGTTCATGTCACACGAAAGCCAATTTTGTCGGGGATCGGTTCATGCGCAGCTTCATCCGTTCGCGGACTCCCGTCGGTCTCGCCCTGGTCGCCCTGCTGGCGGCCGGCCCCGCGTTCGCGCAGGCCTCGGTGCAGACGGCGCCGGTGCCGAGGGCATCCGCCACCACCGCCAGCGGCGACGTGACCCGGCAGGCCGGGCCAGGCCTGCCGCCGGTGGACGCCAACCAGACCATCCGCGGCACCAACAACACCCAGCTGTTCCAGGTGCTCGGCTTCTCCGGCCAGATCGCGGCGCCGGTGAACGCGGACTACAACGCCGACCACACCTACCAGACCTTCGCCGGCCAGCCCGGTCGCGGCTCGACCGCGATCCTGGCCGAAAGCATGGACGGCTCGCCCTGAGCCGACCGGTCCGGTCGGCCGCCCTCTAGCCGCGCCAGCCGCCCAGGGCGCAGATCCGCTCCCAGTGCGGGCGGTCGACCGGCACCACCGACAGACGCGACTGGCGCAGCAGCGTCATGTCGCGCAGGTCGGGATCGCCCTTGATCTGCGCCAGCGTCACCGGCCTGGGCATCGGACCGACTGCGCGAACGTCCACGCAGGTCCAGTCGCCATCCACCGCGGTCGGATCGGGATAGGCCTTGCGCACCACCTCGACCACGCCGACGATCTCGCGGCCGGTGCCGGAGTGGTAGAAGAACGCCAGGTCGCCGGACCGCATCGCGCGCAGGTTCAGCTTCGCGGCGTGGTTGCGCACACCGGTCCAGGGTTCGGTGCCGTGCTCCACCTGCTGCTGCCAGGAAAAGGCGTCCGGCTCCGACTTGACCAGCCAGGTCGCCACCGGTGTCAGTCCGTCATCGCGCCGTCGCGGAACACGCTGCGATAGCCGCGTATCACCACGCTCTCGAACAGGTTCACCGCCGCGTAGGGATCGCTGGCGGCGAAGCCTTCCGCGGCCGCGCGGTCCTCCACGTCGACGATCAGCAGGCTGCCGCAGGCGCGCCCGTTGCCGTCCAGCAGCGGCCCGCCGTGGATCACCCGGTCGGCATAGGTCGCGACATAGCGCAGGTGCGCCTCCCGTGCCGCCAGGCGGGCGTCCAGGCTGTTCGGGCGGTCGGTGCAGACGATGGCAAACAACATGGAACGGTTCCGGTGGGTCGCGGTGTGGAGGGCGGCACAAGCATAGGGCAACCGGACCGGCGAGGCACGACCGGACCGGTGCCGCCGGCGGAGCGGTGAGAGGGCGCTTTCCCCGGAGCCGCCAGTGGTCGATTATGCTAGGAACCGATCGGTCGGGAGCCCGGGAGCCCGATGATCCGCCCGCCCCCTGCTCCAGGTTCGCTGCATGAACGGCTCCCCGACCCTCGCCACGCCGCTGACGTCGACGCTGGGCGGCTGGCTCCACCGCCAGGCCAACCCGGGCCGGTTTCTCCGGTTCGGGGATACGGTGCAGCCGGTGCTGTCCGGCCTGGCCCTGGTCCTGACCGCGGCCGGCCTCCTGTGGGGGCTGTTCCTGTCGCCGGCCGACTGGCAGCAGGGCGACGCGGTGCGCATCATGTATGTCCATGTCCCGGCGGCGTGGCTGGGCTCCGCCGGCTACGCGGCGCTGGCCCTGTGCGGGCTGCTGTCGCTGGTCTGGCGGCACCGGCTGGCCGACCTGGCGGCGGCCGAGATCGGGCCGGTCGGCGCCTGCGTCACCGCCTTGTGCCTGCTCACCGGCTCGCTGTGGGGGCGGCCGATGTGGGGAGCCTGGTGGGTGTGGGATGCGCGCCTGACCTCCGTGCTGGTGCTGTTCTTCCTCTACCTCGGCCACGTGGCGCTGGTGCGCGCGTTCGACGACCCGGCGCGCGGCGCGCGGGCGGCGGCGATCCTGGCGCTGGCGGGGGCGGTGGACCTGCCGATCATCAAGTTCAGCGTGCGATGGTGGAACACCCTGCACCAGCCGGACAGCATCACCCTGACGGGCGCGCCCACCATGTCGCTGTCGATGCTGTGGCCGCTGCTCCTGTGCACGCTGGGGATGACGCTGGGCTTCGCCGCCATCGTGCTGGCCCGGCTGCGCGCGGCGGTGATGGAGATGCGCATCCGCGGGCTGCTGCTGGCAGACGCCACGGCCGGGACGGGTGCCGCCGGATGACCCACCTGCCGTTCGTCGCCGGCGCGTACGGCCTGACCGTGGCGGCGGGGATCTGGCTGTCGGTGTCCGCGGCCTTCCGGCTGCGTCGGGCGCGGCGCCGGCTCGCAGCGCTCGACCCGCGGGCGCGGGAGCGGGCATGACGCGCCGCTCGCGCCGGCTGTGGCTGGTGGGGGGCTGCCTGCTCGGCTTCGGCAGCGCCACCGGGCTCGCCCTGCAGGCGTTCTCGGCCAACATCGTGTTCTTCATGGCGCCGTCGCAGCTGCTGGCCGCCCCGCCGGCGCCGGGGCGCACGATCCGCCTCGGCGGCATGGTGGTGGCGGGCTCGCTGCGGGAGGTGCGCCTGCCCGGCCAGCCGCCCTCGGTGCGCTTCGCCGTCACCGACGGGCAGCGGGCGGTGCCGGTGCGCTATGTCGGCATCCTGCCCGACCTGTTCCGGGAAGGGCAGAGCGTGGTGGCGCTGGGCGGGATGGCGCCGGACGGCAGCTTCCAGGCGGCGGAGGTGCTGGCCAAGCACGACGAGACCTACATGCCGCGCGAGGTGGCGGCCGCCCTGCGCCGCTCCGGCCGCTGGGACCCGCGCTATGGCCCGCCGCCCGACGCCGGGAGCTGGAACACCATGACCGCGGCGTCCGCGACGGCCGGCGGCCGCGTCGCGCACGGAACCTGAGCCCGCCATGAGCCTCCCCTTCCTGCCGAGCGCGCTGTTCGGCCCCGAGCTCGGCCGGCTCGCCCTGGCGCTCGCCTGCTGCCTGGCGCTGGCGCAATGCGTGCTGCCGCTGTGGGGTGCACAGCGTCGCGACGGGCGGCTGATGGCGACCGCCCCTCGGCTTGCCGGCGCACAGCTCGGCTGCCTCCTGCTCGCCTTTCTCTGTCTCGCGGTGGCGGCAGTCGGCGACGACTTCTCGGTCGCCAACGTCGCCGCCAACAGCGCCACCACCAAGCCGCTGCTGTACAAGATCACCGGCATCTGGGGGAACCACGAGGGCTCGATCCTGCTGTGGTCGCTGATCCTGGGGGCTTGCGGCGGCGCGGTCGCCTGGTGGGGGCGCGGGCTGCCCTCGACCCTGCACGCGCGGGTGCTGGGCGTGCTGGGCGGCACCGCCTGCGGCTTCGAGCTGTTCTGCCTCCTGACTTCCGACCCGTTCGACCGGGTCTGGCCGGCGCCGGTCGAGGGCCAGGGCATGAACCCGCTGCTGCAGGACCCCGGCCTCGCCGTCCACCCGCCGATCCTCTACGCCGGCTATGTCGGCTTCGCGGTGCCGTTCGCGTTCGCGGTGGCAGCCCTGCTGGAAGGCCGGGTGGATGCCGCCTGGGGCCGGTGGGTGCGCCCCTGGACCGTCGCCGCCTGGTGCTGCCTGACCTGCGGCATCGCGCTCGGCTCGTGGTGGTCGTACTACGTGCTCGGCTGGGGCGGCTACTGGTTCTGGGACCCGGTCGAGAACGCGTCCCTGCTGCCCTGGCTGACCGGCACCGCGCTGCTGCACTCGGCGATCGTGGTGGAGAAGCGGGAAGCGCTCAAGGTGTGGACCGTGCTGCTGGCGATCGCCACCTTCTCGTTGTCGCTAAGCGGCACCTTCCTGGTGCGGTCGGGGATTTTGAACAGCGTTCACAGCTTCGCCAACGACCCGGCGCGCGGCGTGTTCATCCTCGGCCTGCTTGGCCTCGTGATCGGCGGCGCGCTGCTGCTGTTCGCGCTCCGGGCGCCGGCGCTGACCGCGGGCGGCGTGTTCGCGCCGCTGTCGCGCGAGGGCGCGCTGGTGCTGAACAACATCCTGCTGTGCGCGATCTGCGCGGTGGTGCTCACCGGGACGATGTATCCGCCGTTCGCGTCCCTGCTGTTCGGGCAGGCGATCAGCGTCGGCAAGCCGTTCTTCGACGCCACCGCCGTGCCGATGGCGCTGCCGCTGCTGGCGGCGATGGCGATCGGGCCGATGACGCCGTGGAAGCGGGCACGGCTCGCCCCGGTGATCCGGCGGCTGTGGGGCGCCGCCCTGGTCGCGGCGCTGGCCGGGCTGGTGGCGTCGCGTGGCGCCTCCGGGGTGCTGCCGGTACTGGCCTTCGGCTTCGGGGTGTGGGTGATCGCCGCCAGCGCCGTCGAGCTGGCGCACCGGGTGCAGCTGTTCCGGTTGCCGGTCGCCGCGAGCCTGCACCGGGCGCGGATGCTGCCGCGTGCGGCGTTCGGTGCGGCGTTGGCGCATGCCGGGGTGGGCGTCACGGTGATCGGCCTCGCCGGCATGAGCCAGGCCAGCCACGCGATCGTGGCGGTGCGTCCCGGCGACGGCGTGTCGCTTGCCGGCTACCGCTGGACGCTCCAGCGCCTCGACGACGCCGACGGCCCGAACTACCGCGCCCGGGTCGCCACGATCGCGGTGACGCGGAACGGCCGCCCGGTGGCGGTGCTGCATCCGGCGCGGCGCGACTTCGCCGCCCAGGGGCAGACCACCAGCGAGGTGGCGATCCACACGAACCTCGTGTCCGACCTCTACGCGGTGCTGGGCGACGAGCATGGCAGCGGTGCCGAGCACACCGCGGTGCTCCGCCTGCACCGCAACCCGCTGGCGCCCTGGATCTGGCTGGGCGGGCTGGTGATGGCGCTCGGTGGGGCGCTGTCGCTCAGCGACCGCAGGATCCGCGTCGGCGCGCCCAGGCGGGCGCGGCTGCCGGTCGCGGTGCCCGCCGAGTGAGCAGCGCGGTTCCCACCCGCCGCCGGCTGCTGACGCTGGCGCCGCTCGGCCTGGCCTCCGCCGCCGGGGTCGGGTTCTGGGCCATGCTGTCGGGCATGCGGCGCGGCTCGTTCGATCCGCACGACATCCACGCCCCGGCGGTGGACCGGTCGGTGCCGCCGTTCGCGCTGCCGGACCAGGCGCCGGGACGCGGCTTCTCGTCCGACGAGCTGCGGGCGCAGACCGCGCCGGTGCTGGTGAACTTCTTCGCCTCCTGGTGCGTGCCCTGCGTGGTGGAGGCGCCGGTGGTGGCCGCCCTGGCCGGGCGGCTGCCGGTCTGGGGCATCGCCTACAAGGACCGGCCGGACGATAGCGCCGGGTTCGTGGCGCGCTCTGGCGCCGGGTCCTATGCCCGGCTCGCGGCGGACCGCGCCGGGCTGAACGCGATCGACTGGGGCGTGTCGGGGGTGCCGGAAAGCTTCCTGGTCCAGCCGGGCGGCCGCATCGCCTGGCACCTGCCCGGCCCGCTGACCGACGGGATCGTGGCAACAGAACTGCTGCCGCTCGTGGCCCGGCTACGCCGGTGAGGCGGCTCGCCGTCCTCCTGGTGCTGCTGGCGGCGTCCTGGTCGCTGCCGGCGTCGGCGGTGAGCGATCCGGCCGAGATGCTTGCCGATCATCGCCTGGAAGCGCGCGCCGAGGCGATCGGCGCCCGCCTGCGCTGCCTGGTGTGCCAGAACGAGGACATCGAGGACAGCGGCGCCGACCTGGCGCGCGACCTGCGGCACGTGGTGCGGGTGCACCTCGTCGCCGGCGACAGCGACCGGCAGGTCATGGACTGGATGGTGGCGCGCTACGGTGACTTCATCCGGCTGCAGCCGAGACTGACGCCGCTCACGGTGCTGCTCTGGGCGGCGGGGCCGCTGGCGCTGCTGGCAGGCGGGCTGGCGGCGGGCCTCGGGCTGCGCCGCACGGCTCCCGCCCCCGCGCCACTGGCACCGGAGGAGCGCGCGCGGCTCGACGCGCTGCTGCGCTGATGCTGCTGTTCTCCATCGAGGCGCTGCTGCTCGGGGTCGTCGTCCTGCTGCCGGCAGCGCGCGCCCTGCTCGGCGGCGGGGCGGTGCTGCGCGACCGGCACGCGCCGGCGCTGGCGCTGCACCGTGCCCAGCTGCGCGAGCTCGAGCGCGACCGGGCCGACGGGCTGATCGAGGGCTCCGAGCACCAGGCGGCGCGGCTGGAAGTGCAACGGCGCCTGCTGGCCGCCGCCGACGCCGAGGAGGCGGCGCCCGACACCGGTCCCGTACGGCCATCGGTCGGAGGCGCCGCCGCCGTGCTGGCGCTGGTGCTGCCGGCAGCACTCGGGCTCTACCTTCTGGGCGGTCATCCGGAGCTGCCGGCGCAGCCGGAGCGCCTGCGCATGATGCAGGCCGACGCCCGGACGAGGCAGGACGACGACCTGATCGCCACCCTGCGCCAGGGCCTGGCCCGGCTCGATCCCGCCACCCCGTCGGCCCGGCAGGGCTACGTGCTGCTCGGCCAGGTGGAGGCGTCGCGCGGCAACCTCGTGGCCGCCGCCGCGGCCTGGCGGGTGGCGCTGGCGCACGGCTTCGATCCCACCCTGGCGGTGCAGGCGGCGGAAGCGCAGACGCGGGCCGACGGCAATGTCGGCGCCGCCTCCGCCGCCCTGTTCCGCCGGGCGCTGGACGCCGCCCCGGCCGACGCGCCGTGGCGGGAGCTGGCCGAACAAAGATTGGCACAAGGGGAGCATCGCTAAACCGTCGCGGCGTTCCCATGTCGATGGGCATGGACGACCAGCCACACACCACCTCCCCCGTTCCGCCCACCGATGAGAAGGCGCCGCCCCCGCCCGAGGTCGGCGGACCGAAGGAGGCCGACCCGACCCGCTACGGCGACTGGACCGTCAAGGGCCGCTGCATCGACTTCTGAGGCTCACGCCCTGCCGCGCACGGTGCGCGGCGTCCAATCGACCACCGTGCGGCGGTAGGCCGGCGGCTTCGGCTGGCAGGAGATCAGGTACAACCCGACCACGTAGACCATGTTGGCCAACGCGTTGAAGCGCAGCGCCATCACCAGCTGCGGCGATGCGGTCATCATGATCCAGACGCTGTAGATCGCGAACGGGATCGACAGCGGGCGCAGTCCCTGCAGCATCAGGCGCAGCGGGTTGGCGTGGCCCGGCTTCACCAGCGGGCGCAGGCGGGCGATCGACACGTAGAAGAACGCCGCGAACAGCCAGGTCAGCCCGTTCCACATGCCGTTGCCGAAGCCCATGCGGCCGGTGGCGATCATGGCGACTAGCGACGCCGCGTCCAGCACCACGGCACCGAGCTGCAGGCTCATGCCGAGGTCGAAGCCGGACGGCCGCTCCGGCAGCCGATCGACCACGGGCTGGAACACGCGGTCCAGCAGCCACCCGTCGAACTGGTTGATCCTGTCGGCTGCGCTCATGTGCCGTGATGTCGGCACAAGCGGCGCCAAGGTCAAGCGCGGCACGGATGTTCCCGGCGGCGACCGAACGTGTCGTTGCGGCAGCGGACCCTCACCGGGACGCCGCGCAGCCGAGGCCGGAACACCGCCATGTCCTGCTGGCGATCCCGCGCGCCAGCGTCTCCGACGCCGAACTCGACGGCCCCGTTCGACGTGCTGCATTCCGGCCACCTCAGGGCTGCATCGAGCGGCGCGTGCGGTCGCGAGCGGCGACTCCTGCCGGACCACAATCGTCATCCTGCGCATCGCGGCGACCGACCCGGCAGACCTGGCCATGCACGACCTCATCTGCCCGGGCGCCTGCGTGGGCGGCTGTTGCCCGGCGGCCAGGCTTGCCGCCGGGAGCCTATGAACCGCGATCGCGATGCGATCGCCGAGGCCTCCGTGGCGGCGGCCCGCCCTGTGCTGCTCGGGGTGACGATCCAGACAGGATGCCGCAGCCGATCGGCACGATGGGCGGCTTCCTAGCGGCTCCGACGGGGTCAGGCTCGGGCTGCCGCTCGGCAGCCTGGCGCCGATGACGTCATTCCATCACCGCGACACCGCTACGCCAGCAACGTGACCAGCTCGGAATAGACCGGCAGCTGCAAGTCGACCGTGACCAGACGCACCGTCTGGTGCATTGCCTGCGCCACCAGCAGGCGGTCGAACGGGTCGCGATGGTGAAGCGGCAAGTCGGCGACCAGTGCGGCCGCGTCGCCGTGCACCGGCAGCTCGGTCAGGCCGGTGGCGCGTGCCGCTGCGGCGATCTCGTCCGGGCGCACCCCGAAGCCCGCCTGGCGCAGCGACGACTTGATGGCGATCTCCCAGATGCTGGCGGCGCTGAACAGCACGAAGTTGTCGGGATCCTCGATCCAGCCCCTGGCGCGGTGGTCGAGCCGCGGATCGTCAGCCAGCGCCCAAAGCAGGATGTGGGTGTCGAGCAGCAGGCGCAACGGACCGCTACGAGCCTTCGAACGCTGCCAGCATATCCTCGGGGAGCGGCGCGTCAAAGTCGTCCGGCACCGAAAGGCGGCCGGACAACCGGCCAAGCATGCGACGCGTCGGCGCCGGCTCCAGCGGCACCAGCCGCGCGACCGGCCGGCCGGCCCGGGCGATGATCACTTCGCCCCCGGCAGCGGCCTCGTCCACCAGACGGGACAGCTGGGTCTTGGCAGCGTGGATGTTGACCAGGGACATAACCGACCTCGACCAGACTTAGTCCGATCAATCTACGATGATCCCATAACGGATACAACAAGGGCGGCACCATCGCTGGTGCCGCCCTCTAGCCGTTCCACCGGATCCCGTCGCCGGGATCAGGCGGCTCCGCTCACTCCGGCGGCTGGGCGCTGCGGCGACGGATCGCGGCCGACAGGATGTCGCCCAGCGAGGCGCCGCTGTCGGACGAGCCGTACTCGTTGATCGCCGCCTTGTCCTCCTCGACCTCGCGGCCCTTGATGGTCAGCGACAGCTTGCGCGAGGCGCGGTCGACCGACACCACCTTGGCGTCGACCTTCTCGCCCACCGCGAAGCGCTCCGGACGCTGCTCGGCCTTGTCGCGGGCCAGCTCGGCGCGACGGATGAAGCCGGTCAGCACCTCGTCCACCTTCACCTCGATGCCATTGGCCTGCACCGCGGTGACGATGCAGGTGACGACGGCACCCTTGTTGACACGGCTCAGCGTGTCGGCGGCCGGGTCGTCGTGCAGCTGCTTGATGCCGAGCGAGATGCGCTCCTTCTCGACGTCGATGTCCAGCACGCGGGCCTGCACGACCTGGCCCTTCTCGTACGGGGTCATCGCCGCCTCGCCGGCCTCATCCCAGGAGATGTCGGACATGTGCACCATGCCGTCGATGTCTGCGGACAGGCCCACGAACAGGCCGAACTCGGTGATGTTGCGGATCTCGCCTTCCACCCCGGAGCCGATCTTGTGCTCCTCGGCGAACAGCTCCCACGGGTTGCGCTGCACCTGCTTCAGGCCGAGCGAGATCCGGCGCTTGGAGCTGTCCACGTCCAGCACCATCACGTCGACCTCCTGGGAGGTGGCGACGATCTTGCCGGGATGGACGTTCTTCTTGGTCCAGCTCATCTCGGACACGTGCACCAGGCCCTCGACGCCGGGCTCCAGCTCCACGAAGGCGCCGTAGTCGGTGATGTTGGTGACGCGGCCGCTGTAGCGGGCACCCGGCGGATACTTCGCCGCCACACCCTCCCACGGATCGGCCTCGAGCTGCTTCATGCCGAGGGAGATGCGCTGGGTGTCGGAGTTGAAGCGGATCACCTGCACCCGGACCGCCTGGCCGATCTGCAGCGCCTCGGAGGGATGGTTGATGCGCTTCCAGGCGATGTCGGTGACGTGCAACAGCCCGTCCACGCCGCCCAGGTCCACGAAGGCGCCGTAGTCGGTGATGTTCTTGACCACGCCGTCGAGGATCATGCCCTCCTTCAGGCCCTGGATCAGCTCCGAGCGCTGCTCGGCGCGGGTCTCCTCCAGCACCGCGCGTCGCGACACCACGATGTTGCCGCGAGCGCGGTCCATCTTGAGGATCTGGAACGGCTGCGGGGAGCCCATCAGGGGCCCGACGTCGCGCACCGGACGGATGTCGACCTGGGAGCCGGGCAGGAACGCCATCGCCCCGCCGAGGTCGACGGTGAAGCCGCCCTTGACCCGGCCGTAGATGGTGCCCTGGACCCGCTGCTGGCCCTCGAACGCCTTTTCCAGGTTGGTCCAGGCTTCCTCGCGACGTGCCTTCTCGCGCGACAGCACGATGGCGCCGTCGCGGTCCTCGTAGCGCTCGACGTAGAGCTCGATCACGTCGCCCGGCTTGACCTCGTGGTCCATGCCGGGAAGGCCGAACTCCTTGAGCAGGACGCGGCCCTCGCTCTTGAGGCCGACGTCGACGATCGCGAACTCGTCGGTGAGGCGGATCACCGTGCCGGTGACGACCGAGCCGTCGAAGCTGACCTCGCGGCCGAGGCTCTCGTCGAGAAGGGAGGCAAAATCCTCGCCGCCGAAATGATCGGCGGGCGGGCGGGCGAGTGTGGCTGATGCCATGTGGCGGATGGTTCCTGCGTCGGATCCGGAGCCGGAGGCCCCGTGGACGGTTCATGCGCCCTGCGCCCCGGGCCAGGCCGGATGGCAGCACGTCTTGTCCGGGGGAGGCAGGAGCGGAAAAACCGCTGCGCTTTGACGGACCGGCTACGGGAAACGGGCCCTGTCCGGAGAACAGGGCCTGAGGGTCGCGTGATGCACCCGCGCCCTGGGCGGCGTCAAGCGGTTTCCGGCACCCGTGCCGCCACGATCCGCAGCGCCTCGCGCAGCACCGCGTCGGCGTCCATCCGGTCGCTGTCGATCCACACCGCGTCCGGTGCGGCGCGCAGGGGCGCCGTGTGCCGCCCGGCGTCGGCAGCGTCGCGCGCCGCCAGCTCGGCCTGCACCGCGTCGATCGCCGCCGCGTCGGCGGCGCTGGTGTTCCCGCCGTGCATCTGGCGCC
This sequence comes from uncultured Acetobacteraceae bacterium, assembly GCA_964247755.1. Classification (GTDB taxonomy): domain Bacteria; phylum Pseudomonadota; class Alphaproteobacteria; order Acetobacterales; family Acetobacteraceae; genus Lichenicola. The sequence continues at coordinate 67,572 of CAXTVX010000001.1, forward strand.
AGCGGCGTTCCGCGCGGGCCTGGAGCGAGGCGGTGACGAACAGCTTCACCGCGGCGTCGGGGAACACCACCGTGCCGATGTCGCGACCGTCCAGCACCGCACCGTGCGCGGCGCCGAAGCCGCGCTGGAACGCCAGCAGCGCCGCGCGCACCGCCGGCTGCGCCGCCACCAGGCTGGCGGCGCGGTCCACCTCCGGCGTGCGCAGGTCGGGACGTTCGAGGTCCGCCGGGCGCAACGCCGCGGCCTGCGCCGCGGCGTCGCCCGAGGGCGGCAGCGCGGCATCGAGCATGCGCCGGCCGACCGCGCGGTAGAGCAGCCCGGTGTCGAGGTAGGGCAGGTCGAGGGCCCCCGCCAGCGCACGCGCCAGCGTCCCCTTGCCGGCCGCGGCCGGACCGTCCACTGCGACCACCAAGCGGCTCACGGCGCGGGATCCGCGAGCCCGGCGCCGAGCCGGTTCATCAGCGCGGTGAAGCCGGGGAAGCTGGTGGCCACGAAGCCCATGTCGTCCACCGTCACCGGATGGCGGGCGGCGAGACCCATCACCACCGCGCTCATCGCCAGCCTGTGGTCCATCAGGGTCTGCACGCGGCCGCCGCCGAGGTCGCTGCTGCTGCCGCCGGTCACGATCATGTCGTCGCCCTCGACGCGCACCGGCACCCCGTTCGCCTGCAGCAGCGCCACCGTCGCGGCGAGCCGATCGCTTTCCTTCACCCGCAGCTCGCCCAGCCCGCACAGCCGGGTCTCGCCATCGGCGAAGGCCGCCGCCACCGCCAGCACCGGATACTCGTCGATCATGCTCGAGGCCCGCTCCGCCGGCACCACCACGCCGCGCAGCGAACCCGCCCGCACCGACAGGTCGCCGACCAGCTCGCCGCCCTCGGTGCGCCCGTTCGCGACCGTGAGCTCGGCGCCCATCTCGATCAGGGTGGTGAACAGCCCGGTGCGCAGCGGGTTGAGCCCGACCGCCTCAATCGTAATGGCCGAGCCCGGCACCAGCAGCGCCGCCACCAGCGGGAACGCCGCCGAGGACGGGTCGGACGGCACCCGGACGTCGCGCGCCAGCAGGCAGGGCCGCCCCTGCAGCCGGACGATCCGGCCTGCGCCGACGCGCTCCACCGACACCGCGGCACCGAAATGGCGCAGCATGTTCTCGCTGTGGTCGCGTGTCGGCACCGGCTCCTCGACCACGGTCTCGCCGTCGGCGTTGAGGCCTGCGAGCAGGATCGCCGACTTCACCTGCGCCGAGGCCACCTCCAGCCGCCACGACACCGGCTCGGGCGTGGCCACGCCGCGTATGCACAGCGGCAGCCGGCCGCCGGCGCGGGCGGTGAACACGGCACCTGTGCGCTCCAGCGGGCCGATCACCCGCTGCATCGGCCGTCCCCTGAGGCTCGCGTCGCCGGTCATCACCGAGACGATCGCATGGCTGGCGAGGATGCCGGCCAGCAGCCGGGCCCCGGTGCCGGAGTTGCCCATGTCGAGCACGTCCTCCGGCTCCGACAGCCGGCCGAGGCCGCGTCCCCTCACCCGCCAGCCGCCCTCCGCGTCACGCGCCACCTCGGCACCGAGTGCCTGCATCGCGGCCGCGGTGCGCAGCACGTCCTCGCCTTCCAGCAGGCCCTCGATGCGGGTCTCGCCCTCGGCGAGGCCGGCGAACATCAGGGCGCGATGGCTGATCGACTTGTCGCCCGGAACCCGGGCGCTGCCTGCGAGCGGCGCGTCCGGCCTGCGGACGACGAGGGGGCGTGGCGTCACGGCCGGGTGCGAATCATGGCTGTTTCCTTGCTGGCCGCACGGGCCGGACGACCATCCGATCGGGCTTCCGGCCCGACCGCCATCGGTTTGACAGCGCGACATCCAGCTGGCATGGGGCCCGCCCTTGCCGCGCATCGTCCTCCAATGACAGGGTCACAATGGCCAAGCCAGAACTCGGTAACAAGCGGGTGTGCGTCTCGTGCAGCACCCGCTTCTACGACCTGACCAAGGTGCCGGCCACTTGCCCGAAGTGCGGAACCGAACAGCCGCTCGACCAGCCGCGGGTACGCCGCGCGTCGGGCAACCTGCCGCCGGAGGATCGCCGGCCGAAGAAGGCGCCGGTGGTGGATCCGGACGATGCCGACACCGAGGCCGAGCCGGCGGAGGACGAGGCGGAGACGGACGAGGTGGCGGAGGACACGGACGACCTCGACGACGATGCCGACGTCATCGGCACGGACATCGAGGTCGAGGTGGACACAGACGAGAACGAGCGCTGAGGGTGGCGGCGTCGCTCCCGGCTCGTTCGCTGGGTCAGACGCTGGCCTTCGTGCCGCCGCGCGTCAGCGCCAGGTAGCGCTCGGTGGTCGGGATCGTCTGCGACCCGATGAACTCGCCCATCGCCTTTTCCTCGGCGAGCGACTGCTGCAGCGGCGCCACCGATTCGACGTCCCCGACCGCCTGCGCCATCGCGATCAGGCTGGTGTAGGCGGCGATCTCGAAGTGCTCGAACGCGTAGTTGGCGAACGTGTTTTTCAGGATTTCGTCCGAGGCCGGCACGTGCAGCGCCGCCGCCAGGTTGCCGGTCAGCGACATCCAGCCCGCCTTGAGCGCCGACGGGCTGGTGCCGTGCCGCTCGAGGATCAGTTCCAGCCGCTGCACCTGCGCCTCCGACTCCGTCACGTGCTGCTGCAGCCGCGCCTTCATCTCCGGGTAGTGCTCGAGCCGCTCGACCTGACGGCGGCACAGCTCGATCGCGCTCATCTCGACCGCGTGCTGGTTGCGCAGGCCGACGTGGTAGGTCTCGTGGGCCGGGTCGTCCTGTGAGTCGCCGTCCATGGGGAAAACTTCTCAACAATTCGGGGTGGCTGGACAACGGCTGGTGCCGGCTCCGGTTCTCGGCACACGCCGATCCCGGAGCCCGTTCGAGGATGCGCTGTGCCGAGTGGGAGTGCTCCGCCGCGCCAACGGCAGGCATGCCCGGCATGTCCATCGAGAACCGGAGCGGAGCGGCCTCCTGGCCGTGAGCGCCGGCCAAGCGCAGATGGGGGCGCCGGATCGCCGGCACGGCGCATCCCCGGACGGTCTCTCAGACCGGCACCACCTGGTGCCTGGTCTTCTGCAGCGCCTGCATCACCTGGTCGTCGAGTTGCAGGTGGCCCTGCACCAGCTCCGGCGGGGTGAGCGCCATCCACTGGTTCAGCGACAGGTCGGCGTAGTGCGCGCTGCGGAACATCTCCAGGTAGCGCACCGTCTCGGCTCCGGTGTTCTCGATGTAGTGGCCCATCGCGAACGGCACGAAGCCGACATCGCCGGCACGGTAGTCGAAGGTGCGTGCGTCGCCCGACGCGCCGAACACGCCCATGCGCGCGGTCCCGGAGATGTAGTACTGCCACTCGTCGGCGTTGGGATGCCAGTGCAGCTCGCGCAGGCCACCCGGCTCGATCTCCACCAGGGCGGAGGCGATGGTCTTCGCCGCCTTGAAGTTGGAGGAGCCGGCGATCCGCACCGTGCCGTACTTCGTCCGCACCGGCGTCTGCGCCAGCAGGCGGAAGCTGAAGCCGTCCGGCACGACACCGTTGCCGGCGACGCGGTCGGCGTCGATCGGTCCCGGCACCGGCAGCGGGAACATGTAGCGCTGCTCGGGATCCGGCGTGTGGCCGAAGCTGCTGGCGGGCACGCCGAAGTTCTTCGCCAGCACCTCCGGCGGCACGCGCCTGAACCAGTCGCTGATGAGGAAGGTGCTGTCCTCGTTGAAGCTGCCGTCGTCGAACACCAGCAGGAACTCGCAACCCTCGTGCAGACCCTGGATCGAGTGCGGCATGCCGGACGGGAAATACCACAGGTCGCCCACGCCGACGTCATCGACGAAGTTGCGGCCGTTCTGGTCCACCGCGGTGATGCGGGCACTGCCGGCCAGCATGTACGACCACTCGGCCTCCTTGTGCCAGTGCATCTCGCGCACGCCGCCTGGAACCAGCCGCATGTTGACCCCGGCGATGCTCTTGGACACGCCGAACTCGCGCTCGGTGACCTGCCTGGTCCAGCCGCCGTCGGTGCGGCGCATGTGCGCATCGGCGAAGGAGAACCGAAGGTTGGGCAGGGTGCCGTGATCGGTCGCGGGCGGGTTCAGGATGTCCGGGTTCTCGGCGTCGCGGACCGGGTCGCGCGGGCCGGGATCGGTGCCGCCCCTGCCACCAGCGTCGGGCTGCGGCAGCGCCGCCGCGGCGGCGGCCGGTGCGAGCGACAGGGCCGCGAGGCCGCCAGCGGCGCCCGCACCGGCCGTCAGCATCCGTCTGCGCGACAAGGGGTCCATGCACGATCTCCTTCCGGTCCGGCCGAACGGGGCGGACCCGAACGGCAGAACGGCAGGGCGCGCCCGCTGTTGCGGCATCCAGGTCGGCTGGTGGTTCGGTCCGGACAACGTTAGCGTGACCTTCTCCCGGGGGAGAGGTCGCCGATGCATCAGGTCACCAGGCGGGCGTTGCTGGGCGGCGCGGTCTCGCTGCTGGCGGTCGCACCCGGGGTCCGGGCTGCGATCATCCAGGGCGGACGGCCATGGCGCCCCTATGCCGGCGAGCCGCCCGAACCGGTCGGCCAGGGGCAATGGCACCACTTCACGCCGGAGGAAGGTGCCGCGGTCGAGGCGCTGGTCGACCGGCTGATCCCACCGGAACCGGACACGCCGGGCGGCAGGGACGCCGGATGCGCGGTGTTCATCGACCGCCAGCTGGCCGGGCCGTATGGCAGCTCTGCGGGGCTCTACATGCGTCCGCCGTTCCGCGAGGGCACGAAGGCCCAAGGCAACCAGTCGCCGCTGACCCCGTCCGCCCGCTACCGCGCCGCACTCGCTGCCCTCGACGCGCATTGCCGCGCGGCCTTCGCCGGCCAGCCGTTCGCGCAGCTGCCGGGTCCGGCGCAGGACCGGATCATCCACGGGCTGGAGGACAGCTCGCTGCAGCTCGAGGGCGCCAGCGGACGCGGCTTCTTCGAGCTGCTGATCAAGGACACCCAGCACGGCTTCTTCGCCGACCCGGTGTATGGCGGCAACCGGGACATGTGCGCGTGGAAGATGATCGGCTTCCCCGGCGCCCGCTACGACTACCGGGACTGGATCGAGCGCCACAACCAGACGTTCCCGCTGCCTCCGGTCGCGATCGGCGGCGGCCGGCCGGACTGGACCCCGCACGCCTGAACGGAGCCGACACGCATGCCCAACCGGCTTCCGTCCCGCGACGTCGCCATCATCGGACTCGGCTGGACCGGCTCCATCCTGGCCGAGCAGCTGACCGCGGAAGGGCTCGACGTGGTGGCGATCGAGCGCGGCCCCTGGCGCGACACGCCCACCGACTTCAACGTCAACACCATGCCGGACGAGCTGCGCTACCGCATCCAGCACGAGCTGTTCCTGCGCCCGGCGCAGCAGAGCCTGACCTTCCGCAACACCTTGTCGCAGGAAGCGCTGCCGGTGCGCAGCTGGGGCGCGTTCATGCTGCCGAACGGGGTCGGCGGCGGCGGCACGCACTGGAACGCCGAGATGTGGCGCTTCCTGCCGACCGACTTCACGCTGCGCTCGCACCTGACGCAGCGCTACGGTGCGGCCTTCCTGCCTGCGGACATGACGATCCAGGACTGGGGCATCACCTATGACGAGCTGGAGCCGTTCTACGACCGGTTCGAGTACCTGTGCGGCACCTCCGGCACCGCGGGCAACGTCGGGGGGCGGATCCTGCCCGGCGGCAACCCGTTCGAGGGCGCCCGCTCCCGTCCCTATCCGCTGCCGGCGATGAAGCAAGGCTACGGCCACGCCCTGTTCGCTGACGCCGCCCGCAACCTCGGCTACCATCCGTTCCCGCAGCCGTCCGGCAACCTGTCGGCGCCCTACACCAATCCGCTCGGCGTGCAGATGGGCCCGTGCAGCTATTGCGGGTTCTGCGAATGGTTCGCCTGCGCCAACTATTCTAAGGCGAGCCCGCAGACCACGATCCTGCCGACGCTGATACTCAGGAAGAACTTCGAGGCGCGCACGCTGTGCGAGGTCACGCGGATCAACCTCGACCGCACGGGAAAGCGTGCCACCGGAGTCACCTACGTCGACAGCTCCGGGCAGGAATGGGAGCAGCCGGCAGACCTCGTGCTGCTGTGCGGCTTCCAGCTGTTCAACGTGCAGCTGCTGCTGCTGTCCGGCATCGGCGTGCCGTACGACCCGGTCGCCAACACCGGCGTGATCGGCCGCAACTTCACCCACCAGACCACCTCGGCGGCGATCGGGTTCTTCGACAAGGCGAAATACAACTTCAACCCGTTCATGAGCGCCGGCTCGATCGGCATGTGCATCGACGAGTTCAACGGCGACAACTTCGACCACGGCCCGCTCGGCTTCGTCGGCGGCGGCTACATGGGCCAGGTGCAGACCAACGGCCGGCCGATCGAGACCACGCCGGTGCCGCCGGGCACGCCGCTCTGGGGACACGGCTGGAAGCAGGCGATCCGCGACAACTACCTCAGCACGATCTTCTCCGGCGCCGGCGTGCACGGCAGCTTCTACAGCTACCGCGACATCTACATCGACCTCGATCCCACCTGGAAGGACCGGTTCGGGCGCCCGTTGCCGCGCATGACCATCGACCTCAAGCCGAACGAGCTGCGGATGAGCGCCTACCTCACCGACAAGTATGCCGAGATCATCCGGGCGATGGGAGCGAAGCAGGTAGTGAAGCAGCCGCGAAAAGGTCCGTACAGCATGAGCGCCTACCAGACCTCGCACCTGTGCGGCGGCGCGATCATGGGCAGCGACCCGCGCACCAGCGCGCTGAACAAGTACCTGCAGAGCTGGGACGTGCCGAACCTGTTCGTGATGGGCTCGACCGCGTTCCCGCAGAACGCCGGCTACAACCCGACCACCACCATCGGCGCCCTCACCTACTGGGCGGCGCACGCGATCCGCTCGACCTATCTCAAGGATCCGGGACCGCTGGTGCGAGCTTGACGCGATGAGGCTCCCGCTCGCCGTCCTGGTGTTGTGCGCGTCGATCGGTGCAGCCCGGGGGGCGGCGCCGGATGCGCAGGAGTTCGAGACCATCGCGCGCGGCCGCGCGCTCACCGTCGCCGCCGACTGCCAGGCCTGCCACACCGCACCCGGCGGCCAGCCGTTTGCCGGCGGACGGGCGATCGAGACGCCGTTCGGCACCATCCTGTCCTCCAACATCACCCCCGATCCCGAGACCGGGATCGGCGCCTGGAGCGACCACGACTTCGTGGCGGTGCTGCAGAAGGGCCGCGGCCGCGACGGGCAGCACATCTATCCGGCGATGCCCTACACCTACACCGCGCGCGCCACGCGAGAGGACGACTTGGCGATCCGCGCCTACCTCGCGACGCTGCCGCCGGTCCGCCGCGCGGTGGACAACGACACCCTGCCGTTCCCGTTCAACATCCGGGCGAGCCTGGGGGTGTGGGACAGGCTGTTCTTCACCAAGGGCGCGTTCAAGCCGGTGCCGGCCAAGTCCGCGGAGTGGAACCGCGGCGCCTACCTGGTGACCGGGCTGGAGCATTGCGGCATGTGCCACACGCCGAAGAACCTGCTCGGCGGCGACCGCACCAGCCGCGCGCTGCAGGGCTACGCGCTGCAGGGCTGGTTCGCGCCGAACATCACCGACGACCGCCGTCGCGGCCTCGGCTCCTGGTCGGTAGACGACATCGTCGACTACCTGCGCACCGGCCACAACCGCATCGCCGCCGCCGCCGGCCCGATGGCCGAGGAGGTGTGGGTATCGAGCCAGAACGACGACCGGGCGGATCTGCACGCGATCGCGATCTACCTGAAGGACCAGCCGGGGCAGGACGTGTCCATTGCCCCGCTCGACCCGCACCGGCCGGACATGGTGGCGGGTGCCGCGATCTATGCCGACCGCTGTTCCGCCTGCCACACCCCGAGCGGCGCCGGCATCGCCGGGCTGTTCCCCCGCCTCGCCGGCGGCCCGTCGACGCAGTCGGTCGATCCGGCCTCGATCATCCGGGTGATCCTGCGCGGCGCACGCAGCGTGTCCACCCAGGCCGCTCCCACGGGACCCGGCATGCAGTCGTTCGCGGCGACGCTGGACGATGTGGAGGTGGCGGCGGTCGCGACCTACGTGCGCAACGCCTGGGGCAACGCGGCGCCCGCGGTCTCCGCCGGGCGTGTCGCCACCGACCGCCTCAGCCTCGCGAAGCGGCCGACCGACTGACCCGCCGCCGGGCACGCCTGGAACCGTCGCCTCGGCTGACGCGCTGCTGTCGGAGCGAACCATCATCGGAACGCGGGAAGGAATGCAGGCATGGCCGACGGACCCTACGTCATCATCGCGGAGTTCGAGGTGCCGGCGACGAGCAGGGAGGAGTTCCTGGAGCTGTGCCGCTACGACAGCACCTCCTCGGTGCGCGACGAGCCGGGATGCCGGCAGTTCGACGCGCTGACGATCGACGACGCGCCGGACGCGGTGGTGCTCTACGAGGTGTACGACGACAAGGCGGCCTTCGATGCGCACTTGGCGACGCCGCACTACGCCACCTTTGCCGAGGGGGTGAAGCGGCTGGGGGTCACGCAGAAGCAGGTCCGGTTCCTGACCCGCCGCCCGGGGTGACCGGCAGGTGGGCCGGCGGGCGCTCCTGCTGCCGGATCGTGGTCCTGTCCACCTTGCTGTGGCCGCTCGTGAGCGGTGACGGGCGCGCGGCGGAGGCGGGCGATCCAGCGGCCCATGCCGGGCGGTCGCGCGTGGTGCTGGTGCTGGCCGCGCCGGACGACGCGCGGATGGCGGAGCAGGCGCGGATCCTGGCAGCCGAGCGTGCCGGCACGGCGGAGCGGGATCTGGTGCTGGTCGAGCCGGCGGGTGCAGATCAGGGGCGCCTGCGCCGGCGCTACAGCGTCGCGCCGGACGCGTTTGCGGTGCTGCTGATCGGCAAGGACGGCGGCGTCAAGCTGCGCAGCGCCCGACCGCTGGATGCTGAAACGCTGTTCGAGACCATCGACGCGATGCCGATGCGGCAGGCGGAGATGCGGCGCTAGAGACCGTCCTGATCCATGTGTGCCGGCGTGCGGGCCGACGGCTTGTCCGGAACAGGTCGAACGCCGCTTCTTACCAAGTCTCCCGATCTGGGCTCCGGCCCATGATCCTTCCCGCCGCTGCGCAGGCACCCGATCGGCGAGCAACGCGGCTGTCACAGCTATGAACATCTGCCCGACTGGACGCTCCAACGCCTGATCCGGAAGGTTTTCGCCATGTCCGCCTCCCGCGTCGGAACCGACCAGCTCGGCGGGCGCAATCCCGGCATAGACCTCGTCCGCGGCCTGTCGACCCTGCTCGTGGTCATCCATCACATGTCGCTGCGTATCCCGCTGGCGAAGACTGGCCTCGCCGGGATCCTGCCGGGATCGCTTCTGCTCACCCTCGGCTCGAGTGGCTACGAGGCGGTGTTCCTGTTCTTCGTCATCTCCGGCTTCCTCATCACCGGCCGCGCGATCCGGCGCTGGGGTGCACTTTCGGCACTGGATGCACAGGCGTTCTACCGTCGGCGCCTGGCCCGCATCGCACCCTGCCTTCTGGTGCTGCTCGTCGTGCTGTCGCTGCTCGATCTCGCAGGGGTATCGAACTACGTCATCACGCGGCAGGACCAGTCGCTGCCGCGCGCCATCATGTCCGTGCTGGCGCTGCGCCTGAACTGGTACGAAGGCCGGACCGGCTACCTGCCGGGCGGCTGGGACGTGCTGTGGTCGCTGTCGATCGAAGAAGTGTTCTACCTCGGCTTTCCGATCGCGTGCCTTTGTCTCGGCCGCGTTGCCTGGCTCCGCACCGTCCTGTTCGCGGCCCTGGCGCTGTCCCTGCCGCTGACGCTGAAGATCCTTTCCACCGCGCCCGAGATCTGGAGGGAGAAGGCCTACCTGCCTGGCATGTCGGCGATCGCCGTCGGGGTCTGCGCCGCGCTGTGGGCCGCAAGGCGTCCGCTGCCTCGTTCCGCCGCGGTTGCGCTGCTTGGCTGGTCCGGCACGCTCGTGCTGCTGGTCACACTTCTCCAGGAGCGCATCGTCTGGCGGGTGCTCGGCACCGCAACGATGCTGGTGCTGGCCGGCAGCTGCGCCCTGATGCTGGTCGCCCTCCAGTGCGGATGGGGCCAGCGCGATGCGGCTCGTGGCACCGCCTGGCTGCGCTCCTTCGGCCTGATGAGCTACGAGATCTACCTGACCCACATGTTCGCGGTGTTCCCGCTGGTCGCCCTGTTCCACCTGACAGGCGGGGACATGCGCGCCGGCTGGCTCTGGTTCATCCCGGCACTCCTGCTGTCGTGGGTGCTTGGGCAAGTGGTGCAGCGGTTCCTGTCGCTGCCGGCTGACCGGTGGCTCCGCGTGCGCCTCGGCGCCAGCGCCCGGACGACGCGGGCAGCCGCGACCTAGCCGGCTGCGGCGGCCTCACCCGCCGGCGTAGGCGTCCACCACCGCGTTCTTCGCCGCCTCGCCAATGGTCGGGTGGATGACCACGGACTCGATCATGGTTCGTGCCGTAGCGCCTGCATTCATCAGCGCGATGAAGGCGTGCACCACTTCCGCGCCGTTGTGGCACAGGCAGGCGGCACCCAGGACGAGGTCGGTGTCGGCGTCGATCACCACCTTGATGAAGCCCGTCGTGTGGCCCACCTCGCGCGCCTTGCCGCTGCTGTCCATGTCCTTGCGGCCAATCCTGACCCTGTGGCCTGCCTTACGGGCGTCCGCCTCGGTCATGCCGACGCGACCGAGCTCCGGCTCCAGGAACATCGCGTAGGGCACCACCCGCTTCGTGGTGCGCGTCCGGCTGCCGGCGAGCTGGTCCTGCAGCACGCCGAAATCGGCGTAGGCGGTGTGGGTGAAGGCCGGGCCGCCGCGTATGTCGCCCGCCGCCCAGATGCCCGGCACGCTGCTCGACAGCCGCTCGTCCACCGCCACGATGCCGTGTCCGCTGGTGTCGACCCCCACGGTGTCGAGGCCGAGGTCGTCGGTGTTCGGCCGCCGTCCGGTGGCGACGAACAGGTGGGTGCCGTCGATCGCGCCGTCTTCCGTGTGCACCCGGACTCCCTGCCCGGTCCGTTCGACGCGCTCGATGCGGGCGCCGAGGCGGATGTCGAGGCCTTCCGCCGACAGGAAGGCGCGGATCGCCTCCGACACCTCCGGATCCTCGCGCTCGGCCAGGCGATCGCCGCCCTGCAGCACCACCACCTCCGAGCCCAGCCGGGCGAAGGCCTGGCCGAACTCCAGCGCCAGGTAGCTGCCGCCGATCATGACCAGGCGTTGCGGCAGCGCGTCGAGGTCGATCCAGTTCTCCGCGGTGATCAGCGGCACGTCGGCGAGGCCCTCGATGTCGGGCATCAGCGAGCGGGTCCCGGTGTCGAGCACGACGTTGCGCGCCCGCACGGTCCCGTCGCCGGCGTCGATCCGGAACCAGCCCTCCGCGGCGCCGTCCAGCCGGGCGTGGGCGCGGATCAGCAGCGGGCCGGACCCGCTCGCGAAGCTGTCGTCGAGCGAGCGGACCGCGTCGGACACGAAGCCGCGCGCCCGGTCCATCACCGCCTTGAAGTCGACCGTCACCCCGGCGACGCCGATGCCCCAGCGGCGCGCTTCCCGGGCATGATGGGCAATGGCGGCCGAGGCGATCAGCGCCTTGCTCGGCGTGCAGCCGAAGTTGACGCAGGAGCCGCCCAGGTGGACCCGCTCGAACAGCGCCACGCGCTGTCCCTTCCCGGCCAGCGCCTGCGACAAGGGCACGCCGACCTGGCCGCCGCCGATGATCGCGGTGTCGAAATCCATGGCCCATCCCTGATACGCTGCAACCTCGGGCAACGGCGGCAGCGCCGGATGGGTTGCCAGGAACCGGGCGGGCACCCTATTGTCTGAGTAATTTTCACGAGCTGGATGGGTGGATGGACGGGATCGACGGCGGACCGGGGGATGCGGGTGCCAGCCGGGAAGGGTTCGGGAGCCTTGCCGACGGCACGGCGGTCGAGGCGGTGGTGCTGCGCAACCGCAACGGCATGGCCGCGCGGCTGATCGGCTTCGGCGCCGCGCTGCAGTCGCTGCACGTGCCGGACCGGCAGGGCCGGCTGGCCGACGTGGTGCTCGGCTACGCCACGCTCGCCGACTACGTCGATCATCCGCAGTTCTTCGGCGCCACCATCGGCCGCTACGGCAACCGCATCGCCGGCGGCCGCTTCGTGCTCGACGGCCGCACGGTGCAGGTACCGGTGACCGACGGGCCGAACGCGCTGCATGGCGGGGTGCACGGCTTCGACCAGCGCGCGTGGGAGGTCGGAACGCTGTCCGGCCCGGGCGAGCCGGCGTACGTTTCCTTCCGCAGGATCAGCCCGGACGGCGAGGAGGGCTTTCCCGGACGGGTGGAGGTCCACGCCGGCTGGACGCTGGGCGAGGACGACACCCTGACCCTCGACTACGCCGCCACCACCGACGCGCCCACGGTGGTGAACCTCACCAACCACAGCTATTTCAACCTCGGCGGCGAAGGCAGCGGGCGCAGCGCCCTGGACCACTTGGTCACGATCCATGCCGACGGCTTCACGGCGGTGGACGACACCATGATCCCGACCGGCGAGATCCGGCCGGTCGTCGGCAGCGCGATGGACTTCACCGCGCCGGTCGCGGTCGGGGCGCGGGTCCGCGACGGCGCCGAGCCGCAGCTCGTGCTCGGGCGCGGCTACGACCACAACTACGTGCTGCGCGGCGGCGTCACCGCCGAGCCGCGTCCGGCGGTGCGCGTGGCGGACCCGGTGTCGGGCCGGGTGCTGGAGATCAGCACCACCGAGCCGGGCGTGCAGTTCTATTCCGGCAACTTCCTGGATGGCACCCGCACCGGCAAGGCCGGGCTGCTGTACCGGCAGGGCGAAGGGCTGTGCTTCGAGACCCAGCACTTCCCGGACGCGCCCAACCACCCCACCTTCCCCTCCACCCGACTCGATCCCGGCCAGACCTTCCGCTCCCGCACGGTCTGGCGCTTCACCACCAGCCAGAACTGAAGCGATGCCCGACACCCCACCGACCGACACGAACGGCCTGTCCCCGCAGCACGCGGTCGAGGAACAAGGCCAGCCGCACGACCGCGGCCGCTCGCGCCTGCGCTCGCGCGCCTGGTTCGACAACCCGCACAACCCGGACATGACCGCGCTCTACCTGGAGCGCTACATGAACTTCGGGCTGTCGCAGCGCGAGCTGCAGTCCGAGCGCCCGATCATCGGCATCGCCCAGACCGGCTCCGACCTGTCGCCCTGCAACCGGCACCACATCGTGCTGGCCGAGCGGCTGCGCGAGGGCATACGCGAGGCCGGCGGCATCGCCATCGAGTTCCCGGTCCACCCGATCCAGGAGACCGGCAAGCGCCCGACCGCGGGGCTGGACCGCAACCTGGCCTATCTCGGCCTGGTCGAGGTGCTGTACGGCTACCCGATCGACGGCGTGGTGCTGACCATCGGCTGCGACAAGACCACGCCGGCCTGCCTGATGGCGGCGGCGACGGTGAACATCCCGTCGATCGCGTTCTCGGTCGGGCCGATGCTGAACGGCTGGTTCCGCGGCGAGCGCACCGGCTCGGGCACCATCGTGTGGAAGGCGCGCGAGCTGCTGGCGACCGGCGAGATCGACTACGAGGGCTTCATCAAGCTGGTGGCTTCCTCGGCGCCGTCCACCGGCTACTGCAACACCATGGGCACGGCGACCACCATGAACTCGCTGGCCGAAGCGCTGGGCATGCAGCTGCCGGGTGCGGCCGCGATCCCGGCACCGTATCGCGACCGCCAGGAATGCGCCTTCGAGACCGGACGGCGGATCGTCGCCATGGTGCACGAGGACCTCAAGCCGTCCGAGATCATGACCAAGGCCGCGTTCGAGAACGCGATCCGGGTCAACTCGGCGATCGGCGGCTCCACCAACGCGCCGATCCATCTGCAGGGGCTGGCGCGCCATCTCGGCATCGACCTGCCGATCGAGAGCTGGCAGCGCCTGGGCCTGGACATCCCGCTGCTGGTCAACCTGCAGCCGGCCGGCGAGTACCTGGGCGAGGACTTCTACCGCGCCGGCGGCGTGCCGGCGGTGGTGTCCGAGCTGATGCGACAGGGCCTGATCAACGAGGATGCGAAGACGGTCAACGGCCGCAGCATCGGCGAGAACTGCCGCGACGCGCGGATCGAGGACGACAAGGTGATCCGCCCGTACGACCGTCCGCTGCGGCAGCGCGCCGGCTTCCTGGTGCTGACCGGCAACCTGTTCAACTCGGCGATCATGAAGACCAGCGTAATCTCCGCCGAGTTCCGGCAGCGTTACCTCGACGATCCCAAGGACCCGGACGCGTTCGAGGGCCGGGCGATCGTGTTCGACGGACCGGAGGACTACCACGCGCGGATCGACGACCCGTCGCTCGACATCGGCGACCACGACGTGCTGGTGATGCGCGGCGCGGGGCCGATCGGCTATCCGGGTGCGGCGGAAGTGGTGAACATGCGGCCGCCGGTCTACCTGATGGAGAAGGGCGTGCACGCGCTCGCCTGCATCGGCGACGGGCGGCAATCCGGCACCTCCGGTTCGCCGTCGATCCTGAACGCGTCGCCGGAGGCGGCGGCGGGCGGGCCGCTGGCGCTGGTGCGTACCGGCGACCGCATCCGCGTCGACCTCGGCCTCGGCCGCGTCGACATGCTGGTGAGCGAGGCCGAGATCGCCGAGCGGCGCCGGCAGCTGGACGCGGATGGCGGCTACCGCTACCCGGCGAGCCAGACGCCCTGGCAGGAGATGCAGCGCGCGGTGGTCGGGCAGCTGGAAACCGGCGCCGTGCTGGAGAACGCGGTCGGCTACCAGCGCATCGCCCAGACCAAGGGGATCCCGCGCGACAACCACTAGGGTCCGGGGTCAACCAGCCGCGCCCCCCCCATCCTGGAAGCGATCGTTTCCGCTCGGGGGCCGCGCGCCGGTTGCGGCGACGCGGCGGGCCGAGCTACGCGTGGCCCGGGGCCTGGCCGGCCGAATGCTGGTCCTGCACGAACCCGGTGATCGTGGTCCGGAAAGGAGTGGTCGGACGTCCGATCAGCCGGGCAAGCTCACCGCGGTCATCGAACAGCGCACCCTGTTCCGTGCCTGCATCGGTGTCCGACAGGAGCCTGGCGAACATGTC
Source organism: uncultured Acetobacteraceae bacterium (assembly GCA_964247755.1). Lineage (GTDB taxonomy): Bacteria > Pseudomonadota > Alphaproteobacteria > Acetobacterales > Acetobacteraceae > Lichenicola. Next base: position 82,718 of record CAXTVX010000001.1, read on the forward strand.
CGGCACGCCCGCTTCCGTCGCCGCCGATCGGAACTCCTCCGCGCTCATGTTCCGGTAGGAGATCGGCCTGCCCGACGCTTCGGCCACCACGGCGACCAGCTCGGCCAACGTGAAGGACGCGTCGCCCGCCAGCTCGTAGGTGCGGCCAGCATGGTCGCCGCCAGCCAGCACAGTCGCCGCTGCCCTGGCATAGTCGGCACGCGCCGCGGCCGAGATGCGGCCGTCGCCCGCCGCACCGATGAGGGCGCCATGCTTCAAGGCGAGCGGCAGCCGCCAGGTGTAGACCTCCGTGTACCACCCGTTCCGCAGAAGCACGAACGGCACGCCGGCTTCCGCCAAGGCCGCTTCCGTGTCGCGATGCTCGCCCGCGAGGAACAGCGGTGACGTGCCCGCGCGGAGGATGCTGGTGTAGGCGATCAGGCCGACGCCAGCATGCTTGGCGGCGTCGATGACGTTGCGGTGCTGCACTGTGCGCTTGCCGATCTCGCTGCCGGACACCAGGAGAAGCCGGTCCACGCCAGCCATTGCACGTTCCAGCGTTTCCGGCTGCGAGTAGTCGGCGACACGGACCTCCACGCCCTTGTCACGCAGCGCATTCGCCGCCGCCTTGGCCGGATCGCGCACACCCGCAACGATGGTGCCGGCGGGCACCGTTTCGAGCAGCGCCTCGATGACGAGCCCACCGAGCTGCCCGGTGGCGCCGGTGACGAGGAGCTTCGGTGGTGCGGTCATGGTCGTTCTTCCTTGTGGTCTGCAATCGACACAAGGTAACTAGGTGAGACCATAAGCGGCGTGAAGGAGGCAGGTTTTTGGGACAAGGTGAGGCAGCGGTAACCGCCCCGGCATTTGCCGACGCTCCCAGCCGTTCCCTTGCCGGACATCGACCGAACCGGTCGTCCATCCCGCAGTGCCCGGTGCGAGACGTTCTCGATCGCATCGGCGACAAATGGTCGACGCTGATCCTGGGCATTCTCGCAAAAGGCCCGCACCGGTTCAGCGCCGTGCAGCGCGCGATCCCCGACATCTCCAAGCGGATGCTGACGCAGACGTTCCAGGATCTGCTGCGTGACGGCCTGATCACGCGCACGGTGTTCCCGACCAGGCCGCCCAGCGTCGAGTACCGGTTGACTCCCCTCGGTGAGACGCTTCTTGACCCGCTGGCCATCCTTGTCCGGTGGGCCGATCGCAGCCATGCCGCGATCAGGGCCGCCCGCTTGGCGTTCGATGACGCATCATGAAGTTCCTGCCGTCGGCCATCGCCGCCGATCATCCTGAAACCGCCCGGTCCGCAGGCTACCCGTCGAGCCCCTGATGTCGGCAGGGGGCGAGTGCGACCGTTCGAGCGTGGTTGCGGGTCGGCCCCGATCCGATTTGACACGGGAAACTCCCTTCCCTATCGGAACGGCAAGGCAACGACGGAAACCAGGATGCGGCGCGCGGCGCGGATCATCGCGGGACTAGCGGCCCTGCTCCTGGAGGCCGGCTGCACGCCGCCCCTGCATTATTCCGAACCGAGGCTGACCAGCGGCGCCAACCTGTCGCAAGGCAAGCGCCGGCCTGCGCAGACATTCGACCTGAACGACCGGGTCGTGATGCTGGTCGACGTCACCTGGCCCGATCCCACCGCCGATGGCGGCCTGCACGTGTGCCAGTGGCGCTGGTATCGGGAGGGCCGTCTGGTGTCGCAGACGCCGGAGCGGGAGATCCGCTTCGTGCGCACGCCGGTGACGCTGCACACCGGCCGGCCGGCGGCGGCACTCGGCGTCGGGCACTTCACCGTGGACACCGTGGTCGATGGCGCGGTGGTGGCGACCAGCCGGTTCGACGTCGTTGGCTGAGGTGCATCCGACCTTCCGGACGGTGCTGCACGCCGACTGGAGCACGGCGGCAGACAAGCGCTGGGTGGCGGAAGCGACCCGTTCCGAGGGCGGCTGGAGCATCGCCGCACCGAGGCCGGTGGGAGACTGCGCGGCGTTCGTCGAGACCATGTTCGCGGACCGCCACAGGGTGCTGGCCGGCTTCGACTTCCCGATCGGCCTGCCGGCGGCCTATGGGCGGATGACGGGGCTGCCCGACTTTCCCGCGGTGCTGGGCGCCCTCGCCCGCGGCGACTGGCCCGACTTCTTCACCGTCGCCGAGCGGCCGGAACAGATCGCGGTGACGCGCCCGTTCTATCCCAGGGTGTCGTCCGCAGCGGCCAGGCAGCGGGCCCTGCTGGACGCCCTCGGCCTGGAGCACATCGACGCGCTGCGGCGGCGATGCGAACTCGCCACGCCGGTGCGCCGGGCAGCCTGTCCGTTGTTCTGGACCCTCGGCTCTAACCAGGTCGGCAAGGCCGCGATCGCCGGCTGGCGCGAGGTGCTCCTGCCCGCGCGGCGCCGCGGCGCCCGGCTGTGGCCGTTCGACGGCAGCCTGGCGGAACTGGGGCGGACCGGCCCGGTGCTGGCGGAAACCTATCCCGGCGAGGCCTACGGCCATGTCGGCGTCGCGTTCACCGCCCGGATGAGCAAGCGCAACCAGGACGACCGGCGCGCAGCGATGCGGGACCTGGCCGCGTGGGCGGATCGGCACGGCGTGGTGTTCCAGGCCGAGCTGGCGGCGCAGGTCGCGGACGGCTTCGGGCCGTCGGAGCGCGCCGAGGATCCGTTCGACGCCCTGATCGGCGTGCTCGGGATGATCGAGGTGCTGGACGGGCGCCGGCCGGCCGGCCCGGCGACGGGGGCAGTCCCGGAGCGTTGGGAAGGCTGGATCATGGGACAGCTGGACCATGTCTGACTGACGCCCGACACGCACGGCAACCGCGGCAAGGGCGGATCGCAACGGCGTCCGCGCCTCGCCGCCCGGTGGTGCGGACCGATGCGTCCGTGCGTAGGAGGCAAGACGATCAACAGCGCATGGTCCACGGCACCAGGATCTGCATGTTCGCCCGCAGGGTCCGCCCCGGACGTGGATCGTGACAGCGTCCGCACCGTCCGGCAGTCGTCACGTTGGCCAGGCCGACAAACCGGGGTGCCCGGATCCATTCACGCGCAGGAATTGGCCTCCGGAGCGCGGCCGGCAACAGCAGCGGGGGCAGCCGCCATGAACGTGACATTGAAGCCGCTGGCCAAGCAGGTGATCGTCATCACCGGCGCCAGCAGCGGCATCGGGCAAGGGAAGCGGGGACCAGGCCACCTACATGGTCTGCGGCGTCGGCAAGGACGACGAGGTCGCCCAGGTCACCGACACCGCGATACGGCGAGCAAGCGGCCGATGGTGACCGCCGCCGCGATCGGCGCCACCGCGTTGCTGAGCGGCGCCGTGTTCGGGCGGCGCCCTACGAGGCCCGCGGCCGGTCCTGGCTGACGCGCCGCCGGCACCGGTCGTTATCCCCGCTTCGGCACCGGCCGCCAGTCCTTCTGCGCCAGCTCGAAACCCTCGAACCGGAAGGCCGGCGTTACCACGCAGCAGGCCAGGGTCCAGGCGCCGAGCGACACCGCGGTCTGCCAATGGCCGCGCGGCACCAGCAGGTGCTGCGACTGGCGCAGGGCCAGGTCCGGGCCGAGATGGCGCGCCTCCGCGTCGTGCCCGTCCGACGAGGTGGTCAGCACCAGGTGGGCACCGGCCTGCCAGATCCACAGCTCGTCGGCATCGACCCGGTGCCAGTCGCTGAGCTCCTCGCCGCGCAGCAGGAAGTGGATGGCGGTGCCGGAGCCGCGGCCGCCGTCGGCGGGCCGGTCGCGCCAGGTTTCCCGGTAGTGGCCGCCCTCGGGATGCGGCTCGAGCCCCAGCGCGCGGATCACCGCGTCTGCGGCAAGACGCGGGTCGCGCAGGTCGATCATCCCGGCAGCCGCTCGATCCGGGCCAGCGAGAACGCGTCGGCGGCGAGCTGCAGCGGGCGGGTTTCCGCGTCCGAGGTACCACCCTGGATCAGCTCGGCGAAGCGGCGATACAGCCCGGGATATTCCCGGTCCGGCTCGTCCACCAGCGTCCGCCCGTCGAGCACCAGCGACCGGCCGCCCCCGGCCAGCGCCAGCAGGCCGCCATCCCCCAGGGTCCAGTCGATCGACCAGGTTTCCTCGCCCCTGTGATCCCAGTCGAACAGGGCGGAAAAACCGGTGGCGTGGGTGGGCGTGGCGAGCTCCAGCTCGGCGGTGATCGGGGTGTGGGCGCCCGGCATCACCCGGAAGCGGGCCTCGCGCACGAAGATCGGCTCGGGCAGGCACGCCACCACGATCGACAGCGCGTTCACCCCCGGATCGAACACCCCCATGCCGCCCGGCTGCCAGAACCAGTCGACGCCGGGGTGGAACTTGTGCACGTCCTCGCGCCACAGGATGCGCATGGCGCTCGCACCGCGCTCGGCCAGGATGCGTCGCGCCGGCACCACCGCGCCCGAGAACATCGAGTGCCAGGTGGCGAACAGGGTGCGCCCGACGGTGGCCGCCAAATGGGCGAGGTCGTCGACCTCGGCCACGGTCTGCGCCGGCGGCTTCTCCATCATCACGTGCATGCCGGACAGCAGCGCCTTGCGGGCGAAGTCGTAGCGCACCTGCGGCGGGGTGCAGATCGCCACCGCGTCGACCAGGCCGGAGGCGATCATCTCGTCCTGGCTGCCGAACAGCGCCACCCCGTCCGGGACCGCCGGCTTCGAGCGGCTGGACATGGCGGTGAGCCGGAAGCCCTCGTCGGCCGCGATCGTCGGGATGTGCTGCACCCGCGCGATCTCGCCGATGCCGACCAGCCCGACCCGGATCGGGCTCATGCAGCACCTCCCTTGGCGCGCGTCCAGGCGTCGGCATAGGCGACGGCGCGGCGTCCGACCTCCTCGGCCGGCCGTCCCGGCACGTAGAGCCCGGAACCCAGGCCGAACCCGGCGGCGCCCGCGTCGACGAAGGGCTGGACGTTCTCCGGGGTGATGCCGCCCACCGGCATGAACAGGGTGTCGGTCGGGAACACCGCGCGGAACGCGCGCAGCACCGCCGGCCCGACCAGCTCGGCCGGGAACAGCTTCAGCCCGTCCGCGCCCGCCGCCAGCGCCGCGTAGCCCTCGGTCGGCGTGGCGATGCCAGGGGTGCAGACCATGCCGAGCGCCTTGGCGGCGCGGATCACGACGGTGTCGGCGTGCGGCATCACCAGCACCCGCCCGCCCGCCTCGTGCACCGCCTGCACCGCCTCGACGCTGGTGACCGTGCCGGCGCCAATCAGGCAGGTGTCGCCGAACCGGTCCGCCAGCATGCGGATGCTCCGCAGCGGATCGGGCGAATTCAGCGGCACCTCGATCACCCGCATCCCGGCGTCCACCAGGGCGGCGGCCACCGGAACCGCCTCGTCCGGCGACAGGCCGCGCAGGATGGCGACGTAGGGCGACTGCGCCAGGTAGTCGTTCAGCATGCGGCGTCTCCTGCGAGGGTTGGCAGCAGTCCGGCGGCGACGGCGATGCGGTAGAGGCCGCGCACCGAGGCCGCCTCCATCGCGACCGGCACCGGCCGGCCGAGGGTCTCGAACGCCAGCGCGTAGCGACGGGTCAGCGACGCGTCGCCGACCAGCACGACGCGGTCCGGCGCCGGCCCGTCCCCTGCGGCGCGATGCAGCTCCTCGCCGATCAGCAGCCCGGACAGGTAGTCGGGCACCAGCGCCGGGAGAAGGCGGCCGGTGAGCATCAGCGCCCGGGTCGAGAACAGCCGGGCGGACAGCCCGTCCGAGGCGGCGGCACGGACGCCGTCGCGGAACGCGTCGTCGCGGGCGGCCTCACCTTCGGCCGCCTCGTGATCGGGCGGGATTCCCTGCCCCAGGATCGAGTGGCGGCACAGCAGCGCGAACAGCTCGCCGGTCATGAAGGTGGTGAAGGAGGCGATCACCCGGTCCGACACCCGCACCCACTTGCTGTGCGTGCCGGGCATCACCAGCAGGATCTCGCCCGGCGGCGAGCCGAGCGCGTCGAGCACGCCGAGCGCCTCGGTCTCCTCGCCGCGGATCACGTCCGGACGCGCCTCGTCGAGCAGGCCCGGCACCAAGTGCAGCACGCCTGCGCCGCACGGTACGGTGGCAAGCGACCCCGCCAGCCGGTGCAGGTCGAGCGGCAGCGACAGGTAGTCCACCTCCCGCCAGCCCTTGCGGCTGCCGACCATGCCGCAGGCGATCGCCGGAACGCCGTCGGCGCGCCAACCCGCGGTGATGGCGTCGAACGCGGCCGGATAGCCGCCCTCGGGCAGGCTCAGGATGCCCCAGGGCTCCCGCCTGCGCTCCAGCACCGTGCCGTCGGCGGCGACGCGCCAGGCGCGCAGCGCGCTGGTGCCCCAGTCGAGTGCCAGGAGAGCGGGTGCCAGAAGAGCAGTCTTGTCCGACAAATCGGATCCTCCCGCGGCGTTATGCGCGACCCTCGCCCGGTCTGGCAAGGGAGGGGCTCAGGGCGCCGACGGCCGGGTCAGCCGGGCGCTGCGGCCGCTGAGCGAGGCCTGCATGTCCTCGAACGCGGAGCGCACCAGCTCGGTCATCGCCTGCCGGGCACCCTCCGCGTCGCGCTCGCGGATCGCCTCGAACACGGCGCGGTGCTCGGGCAGCGGGTCGCGCGGGTGGCGCTGGGCGCGGTGCTTGAACACGGTGGTCCACCAGATCGCGGCGACCACGCTGCTGGACAGGGCCGCGATCAGCTCGTTGCCGGTGGCGACCAGGATGGCGTGGTGGAAGGCGCGGTCGGCGGCACGGCCCTCCTCGGTGGCGAGACGCAGCCGCGCCATGGTGCCGAGCGCGTCGCCCATGGCGTCGAGGTCCTGCCTGGTGTGGTTCTGTGCCGCCAGGGCCGCGGCATGCGGCTCGACCATCTGCCGCACCTCGAAAAGGTCGCGCACAAACGCCTCGCTCGGCTTGGTCTCCAGGAACCAGCCGATCACCTCCGGGTCGAGGATGTGCCAGCGGCTGCGCGGGCTGACCCGGGTGCCGGTCTTGGTGCGGCTTTCCACCATGCCCTTGGCGGACAGGATGCGGACCGCCTCGCGATACGCGGTGCGCGACACCGCCAGCTGCTCGGCCGCCTCGATCTCGCCGGACAGCAGGTCGCCCGGGCGGAGCTGCTCGGCGGCGATGCGTATGCCGATGGTGCGGGCGATGCTGTCGTGCAGGCGGGGGCTGCTCGCGGGCCGGATGTCGCCCGGCCTCGGACCGTCGCTGTCGGCAGTGGAACGGCGTGGTCCTGACCGGTCCATCGACTGCCGGCATCCCCTGTTCGAGCCCGGCCCATCATCGTCACAAAGACGCGGCTGCGCCAGCCCTTGCAAGGCGGGACCGGAACGCCGATTCCTGTCCGAGTATTCGGAGACCGACCGGCATGACCGCACACGCCACCGGCACAGGCAACGCGACAGGATTCCGCGGCCTCGATCCGCGCACCGGCCAGGAAGTGGGCCCGGAGCTGCCGGTGGACGACGCCGCCTCGGTCGCGAACGCAGCCGCACGGGCGGAGGCGGCGTTCGATCGCTACCGCGCCACCAGCCCCGACGCCCGCGCCGGCTTCCTGGAGGCGATCGCCACCGCACTGGACGCCCGGCGCGCCGAGCTGATCGCCACCGCGTCGCTTGAATCCGGGCTGCCGGAAGCGCGCATCACCGGCGAGCTGGCGCGCACCATCGGCCAGCTGCGGCTGTTCGCGGGCGTGGTGCGCTCCGGCGACTGGCTCGGCGTGCGGCTCGATCCCGCCCTGCCCGACCGCGCGCCGCTGCCGCGCCCGGACCTGCGCCTGCGGCGCATCCCGGTCGGCCCGGTCGCGGTGTTCGGCGCCAGCAACTTCCCGCTCGCCTTTTCCGTGGCCGGCGGCGACACCGCCTCGGCGCTGGCGGCCGGCTGCCCGGTGCTGGTGCGCGGCCATCCGGCGCATCCGGGCACCAGCGCGCTGGCCGGCGCCGCGATCGCCTCGGCGGTGCGCGAGGCCGGGCTGCCGGAGGGCGTGTTCTCGCTGATCTCCGGTCCGGACCTCGCACTCGGCCAGGCGCTGGTGCAGGACCCGCGCATCATGTCGGTCGGCTTCACCGGCTCCAGGCGCGGCGGGCTGGCCCTGGCGAAGCTCGCGGCGGAGCGGCCGGTGCCGATCCCGGTGTTCGCCGAGATGAGCAGCGTCAACCCGGTGTTCCTGTGCCCGGACGCACTGGAGGCCGGCGCAGACACCCTGGCGGACGGCTTCGTCGGCTCCCTGACGCTCGGGGCCGGCCAGTTCTGCACCAACCCGGGGCTGGTGATCGCGGTGAAGGGCGCGTCGCTCGACCGCTTCCTGGCGCGCGCGGCGGCGACGCTGGGCAAGGCGCCGTCCGCCACCATGCTGACGCCGGGCATCCACGACGCCTACGACCGCGCGGTCGCCGGGCGGAACGCGGTTCCGGGCGTCAGCCTGGTCGCCAGCGGCCAGCTCGGCGAGGGCGGCAACCAGTGCCGCGCCTCGCTGTTCGTCACCGACGCCGCGCGCTACCGCGACGAGCCGTCGCTGGCGGACGAGGTGTTCGGGTCCAGCGGGCTGGTGGTCGCCTGCGACGACGAGGCGTCTGTGCTGGCGCTCGCGGCGCAGGTCGAGGGCCAGCTCACCGCGACGCTGCACCTTACCGACACGGACACCGCGTTCGCTGCCCGGCTGCTGCCGGTGCTGGAGCGGCGCTGCGGCCGCATCCTGGTCAATGGCTGGCCGACGGGCGTGGAGGTCAGCCACGCGATGGTGCATGGCGGCCCGTTCCCCGCCACCACCGACGGGCGCTTCACCTCGGTCGGCACGCTGGCGATCGACCGGTTCCTGCGTCCGGTGTGCTACCAGAACCTGCCGCCGGCCCTGCTGCCGCCGGAGCTCGGCGACGACAACCCGTACCGGCTCGACCGGCGGATCGACGGCCGCCTGACGCCCGCCTGACCCAGACGTAGGAGGTACGGCATGTCCCTCAGCCTGACCCAACTGTTCGACGAGGCGGGGCGGCGCGTGGTGGCGGCCACCGACGAGGCCGGCCTGTGCCGCCGCCTCGATGGCGCCGAATCCACCTACACCCTGGCGCTAGAAGCGATCGCCACCGGCGGGACGCTAGCCGAGGTGGTGGCCCGCCACGAGCCGGGCGAGGCGGTGGACCTCCACGCGGCGCTGGCCGACGGCCGGGTGCTGGCGCCGATCGACCATCCCGATCCCGCGCACTGCCTGCTGACCGGCACCGGCCTGACCCATCTCGGCTCCGCCTCCGGGCGCGACGCGATGCACAAGGCCGCGGCCGCCGGCCAGGCGACGGACTCGATGCGCATGTTCCTGCTGGGCGTGGAGGGCGGCAAGCCGGCACCCGGCGCGATCGGGGTGCAGCCGGAATGGTTCTACAAGGGCGACGGGTCGAGCCTGGTCGGTCCCGGCGCGGCGCTGCCGAGCCCCGGCTTCGCCGGCGACGCCGGGGAGGAGCCGGAGATCGCCGGGATCTACGTGGTCGGCCCGGACGGCACCCCGCACCGGCTCGGCTTCGCGCTCGGCAACGAGTTCTCCGACCACGTGACGGAGCGCGGCAACTACCTGTGGCTGGCGCACTCCAAGCTGCGCAACGCCGCCCTCGGCGGCGAGCTGCTGACGGGGCCGCTTCCGGACAGCGTTGCCGGACGCTCGGCGATCGAGCGCGGCGGACGTGTGTTGTGGGAGAAGCCGTTCCTGTCCGGCGAGGCACACATGTCGCACGCGATCGCCAACCTGGAGCACCACCACTTCAAGTATGAGCTGTTCCGCCGCCCGGGCGACGTGCATGTGCATTTCTTCGGTACGGCGACGCTGTCGGTGTCGGACGGGATCGAGACGCAGGACGGCGACGTGTTCGTGATCGAGGCGGCGCCGTTCCGACTGCCGTTGCGCAACCCGCTGGCGAAGCGGGTCCCGGTTGCCGCGCCGACCACCGTACGTGTGCTGTAGACGGAGCGCGATCCGGCGCGGCCGAAGCCGCGCCGGACAGGGTGACTAGCGGCTCTTCTTGTAGAGCTTGCTGGCGATCTCGAAGATCTCCTGCGGCGCGTAGTCCGGCGTGAAGGCGCCGTAGTTGCCGTCGAGCTCGGGAATCTTGCCGCCCTCGGGGTGCCCGTCGACGACCTCGAGCTGGCCCGGCGGGTCGCCCGGCAGCGCCACCTCGTCGTTGGACCAGACGCCCGCCGCTTCCGCGTAGTCGCTCGGGCTGAAGCGGTATAGGCGACGATGGCTGCCCTCCTGCAGGTACTTCTGGCACTCCGGGATGCGGCTGAGGTCGATGTTCGGGGTCGGCAGCATCTTCTCGATCGACACGCCGGTCAGCTTCTTCAACGCCAGCGCGTAAGCGTGCGCATGCACCGAGCCGCGCACCAGCAGGTAGCCGCACACCTCGCGGCCGGTGGGCTCGGTCATGGTTTCGTAGACGCGCAGCTTATGGATGCGTGCGCCGCACTCAAGGTGGAAGTTGTGCAGCAGGTCGATGATCAGGTTACCGGTGGTGGTGACCATGTCCATGTTCCAGGACGCGGCATTGCTGTTCATCGGCATCGCGCCACCGCCATTGGACAGGAAGCTGCCGGCGAGCCGGATGTCCTCCATCTCCTTGAATGGCGCCTTGGAGACGTCGACCATCTCCTTCGGGTTGCCGGGGCCGCAGCCCAGCATCGACACGCCGGTACTGACCAGCTCCACGTGGCCGAGCTCCTCGGCGAAGATGGCCGAGACCAGGCTGTAGAACGGCTTGAGCTTGGTCTTGTTGCGGAAGTTGAAGCTCTGGAACATGTAGTTGCCGAGCGTCGACATCTCGCCGTACTTGCCGCCGAGCAGCTCCTGCAGTGCCGCCGCCGCGTTCGGATTGGGAGCCTTGGGTTCCGGCAGCTCGGCCTGCAGCCGGTCGATCCTCATGAACATGACGCTGGTCCTTCAGGGCAGGGGTAGGACCCGCTCTACGACGCGACGCTGCCAGAGTTCGCCGGCACCCCGATCATTTGCTGGTCATGAGCGACCCTGCCAGCGCTCGATCTCGACGCCCACCGACTGCAGCTCGGCGAACACGTCCAGCTTCTCGACCCGCACGCGCACCACCCGCACCCGCGCCTCGGCCAGCACCGCCATCGCGATCCGCTCGGCCAGGGTTTCCACCAGCCGCACGTGGCCGGCGGCGATGATCCCCCGCACCTGCTGCACCACACGCTCGTACGACACGGTACGGCTGAGGTCGTCGCGGCCGATGCCGGCGGCCTCGTCCGTCACGCCGAAGACGATGTTCACCCGCACCCTCTGCTGCGTGTCCTCTTCGTGCGGGTAGACGCCGATCCGGGCCAGCGTCACCAGGTCGCGCAGGAACACGCAGCGCAGCGGCGGCTGCTGCGGCCAAGGCGGGAACGCGTCCATGCGCTACTCCTCCACCCCGCCTGGATGGCTCGGCGCCGGGTGCCACTGCATGTGCTGGCCGCCGTCGAGCGCCAGCATCTGCCCGGTCACCGAGGGCAGGCACAGCAGCGACAGGGCCGCCCGCGCCACCTCGCCGGGGCTGGTGCCGCGGCCGAGCGGCACGCTCTCGCACTGCCTGCGGAACTGCGCCTCGTCCTGGCGCGCGCTCGGCAGCGCCGGCCCGGGACCGAGCGCGTTCACCCGGATCCCGCGCGGCGCCAGCGCCAGCGCCATGGACTGCGTCAGCGCCCACAGGGCGGCCTTGGACAGGCTGTAGGACACGAAATGCGGGGTCGGCGACCAGACCCGCTGGTCCAGCATGTTCAGCACCATGCCCTCCGCCCCCTCCGGCAGGCGTGCGGCGAAATCCTGCATCAGGCGGAACGGCGCGCGCAGGTTGGGCTCCAGGTGCCGGTCCCAGGAGGTGCGGTCGGCATCGTGCCACTCGTCGCGCTCGAAGGTGCTGGCGTTGTTCACCAGCACGCCCACCGGCCCGAGCGCCGCCTCCGCGTCGGGCACCAGCCGAGCCACCTCGTCCTCGCGCGACAGCTCAGCCAGGAGCAGCGCGCCCTTGACGCCGCGATCCTCGATCGCGCGCAGCGTGGCCCGCGCGTCCTCGCCGTCGCGCCGGCTGTGCAGCGCCACCGCGAAGCCGCACTCGGCAAAGGTCAGCGCCATCGCCCGGCCCAGGCGGGCAGCGCCGCCGGTGACCAGCACCGCGCGGGGGATCGCGGACGGGATCGGCCAGATCACGCTCACGACCGGAGGCTCACGATCGTCGCGCCATCAGCGCCGCCGCCAGGGTGCCGTCGTCCAGCACGTCCAGCGCGCCGCCCATCGGCACTCCCTGCGCTACCCGGCTCACCGTCACGTCGAACGGGGCGAGGCGCTCCGCCAGCCAATGCGTGGTGGTCGCCCCCTCCACCGTGGCGCCGAGCGCCAGGATCACCTCGCGCACCCCGCCTCCTTCGATCCGGGCCAGCAAAGGCGTGGTGGACAGGTCGTCCGGACCGGTGCCGCCCAGCGCCGACAGGGTGCCGCCCAGCACGTGGTACAGCCCGCGATGCACCCCTGCCCGCTCCAGCGCCCACAGGTCGCCGACGCCCTCCACCACGCAGACGATGCTGCGGTCGCGATGCGGGTCGTCGCAGATCGCGCACGGGTCGCGGCTGTCGAGGTTGCCGCACAGAGAGCAGGTGCGCACCGTGCGCGCCGCCTGCTCCATCGCGCTGGCCAGCGGCAACAGCCGGGTGCGCGGCTGGCGCAACAGGGTGAGCGCCGCCCGCCTGGCGCTGCGCGGGCCGAAGCCGGGCAGGCGCGCCAGCAGCTCGATCAGCCGCTCGATCTCCGGACCGCCCACAGGCGAGAACTAGAACGGCAGCTTCATGCCGGGCGGCAGGCTCAGCCCGCCAGTGACCTTCTGCATCTCCTCGGCGGTGCGCGTCTCCAGATGCCGCCGCGCCTCGGCGTGGGCAGCGACGATCAGGTCCTCCAGCATCTCGGTTTCCGCGGGATCCGCCAGCTTGGGGTCGATGCGGATGCGCTTGAGGTCGCCCTTGCCGGTCAGGGTCATCGCCACCATCCCGGCGCCGGCGGTGCCCTCCACCTCGATGGTGGCGAGGCCCGCCTGCATCTCCTCCATCTTGGCCTGCATCTGCGACGCCTGCTTCATCAGGCCGGCGAGGTTCTTCATGCGGTGCTCTCCTTGAACAACGTTCATCGTCCGGCGCGCGGATCGTCCAGGTCGTCGAGCCCGACCGGCTCGGAATCGTCCGGCGCGAACTCCATGTCGGGCGCCTCCGGCTCCGGCAGAAGAGGCTCGGCAGACAGGCCGTCGGCCGGAGCCGCGGCCACCGCCGGTTCCGGCGGCAGCCCGTAATCGTCCAGCGACGCGTCGTTCACCGCGCCCAGCTTCGCGCCCGGAAACGCGGCCAGGATCGCCTGCACCAGCGGATGCGCTTCCGCCTCGCGGGTCCGGTCGGCGTCCAGCGCCCCGGCCTGCTCGGCCAGCGTCGGCTCTCCCGGCGCGCGCACCACGGCGATGGTCCAGCGCGTCGCCGTGGCCTCGCTCAGGATCGCCGCCAGGCGCTGTGACAGGTCGCGCGGCGCCTGCGGCTCCAGCCGGAGCTCGATCACCGGCGGCGCGAACCGCACCAGGTGGGCGCAGTGGCGCAGGTGGCCGTGCAGCATCGCCTCGCGCCGGCTCGCGACAAAGGCGACCGCCTCGCGCCAGCTGCGCAGGCTTGGCGGCGGCGGCGGTTCGGCGGGCAGAGCCGCAGGCGGCGGCGCCGTCGCGACCGGTTCAGGCTCCGGCTCCGGCGCACGCAGCGCATTGCCCTGCACCGGCTGCCGCGACGTTCCGCCGACCGACGGGACGGCAGCAACCGGGACCGGAGGCGGCGGCGCCTGCTGCACCACCGCCTGCGGCCCCTGCGCCTGGATCTGGCGCACCAGCTCGCCCGGCGTCGGCAGGTCGGCGACGTGGCACAGCCGGATCAGCACCATCTCGGCCGCCTCGCGCCGGTCGGGTGCGGTCTCCACCTCGGCCACGCCCTTGAGCAGCATCTGCCAGGTGCGTCCCAGCACCGGCACCGACAGCCGGTCGGCCAGGGCCGTGCCACGCACCCGCTCGGCTTCCGGCAGCTCGCCACCATGGCGCAGGGCGGGGATCGCCTTCAGGCGGGACACGGTGTGGATCAACTCCAGCAGGTCGGCCAGCATCACGCCGAGGTCGGCGCCCCGCGCATGCGCCTGGTCGGTGATCGCCAGCGCTGCCGTCGCCTGTCCGGCCATCACCGCATCGAGGAGGTCGAACACCAGGCCGCGATCGGCCAGCCCCAGCATGTCGGCGACCCGCTCGGCGCGGATCACGGCGTCGCCTTCCGTGCTTCCTTGCGCGATCGCCTGGTCCAGCAGCGACAGCCCGTCGCGCACCGAGCCGTCGGCGGCGCGCGCGATCAGCGCCAGGGCCTCGGCGTCGATCGCCGCCCCTTCCTTCTCCGCGATCCGGGCGAAATGCGCCGCCAGCTCCGCCTGCCCGACCCGGCGCAGGTCGTAGCGCTGGCAGCGCGACAGCACCGTCACCGGCACGCGACGCAGCTCGGTGGTGGCGAAGATGAAGGTGACCTCTCTCGGCGGCTCCTCCAGCGTCTTGAGCAGCGCGTTGAACGCGTTGCGCGAGAGCATGTGCACCTCGTCGACGATGAACACCTTCATCCGCGCCTGCATCGGCCGGAACCGGGTCGCCTCGATGATCTCGCGCACGTCGTCGATGCCGGTGCGCGACGCCGCGTCCATCTCCAGCACGTCGGGATGCCGGTCGGCCAGGATCGCGGTGCAGTTCGGGCACACCCCGCACGGGTCGGGGGTCGGGCCGCCCTTCCCGTCGGGGCCGATGCAGTTCAGGGCGCGGGCGATGATCCGGGCGGTGGTGGTCTTGCCGACGCCGCGCACGCCGGTGAGCATGAAGGCGTGCGCCACCCGGCCGACCGCGAAGGCGCGTCGCAGGATGCGCACGGTGGCGTCCTGGCCGATCAGGTCGTCGAAGCGGGTGGGCCGGTAGGTGCGGGCGAGGACGCGATACGGCGCCGTCGGTGCCGGAACGGCGGCGGACGCCGGGGCGTCGCCGAACAGGCCGGGCCCGTCGGCCGCCGGGGGCTCCGGCAGGCCCTGCTCGTCGTCGGCGATCATCGGCTGGTCATGGTGACGGTGGGAGGCCGAACGAACGACCCGAGCGGAAACTCACTGCGGCTGCTTCCTTCCGGACCTGACCGGGTTGGCAAGGCGCCCGTCCGCTGCCGACCTCCCGGGCGCGTCTTAACACACCTCCCCCCGTGGGCCACAAGAGGCGAGTGGGGACACCGATGGAGTACCGGTCCTGGACGCGACCTTCTATGCCGGCGGCCGGCACGACCGCGCCGCCAACGACCGCGACGACGACGCGCTGATGGCGGCCCGGCTGGCCGATCCGGCGGCGCGCTTCATCCCGCTATGGCGCGGCCGGCACGTGTTCGCGCCAGGCGAGGGCGACGGCCTGGCGGCCGCCATGCCGCACCGGCGCGACTTCCCCGATGGCACGCCGCCCGACACGCTGCCCTGGACCTTTCTCGGCCTGGACGGAACGGGCCCGCTGTTCTCCGTCGACCTCGGCGCGCATGACGACCCGGCGCCGCTGCTGCCGCCCGGGCTCGGCCCGTTCGAGGAGCTGCGGCCGCTGGCGGGGCTGCTGCCGGCTGACCAGGCGGCGCTGCTGGCGCAGGCGCGCGGCATGCACCATTGGCGACGCACCCACCGGTTCTGCGGCGAATGCGGCCTGCCGATGCAACCCGAGCAGGGCGGCCACCGCCTCGCCTGCCCGGACGGCCACCACGCCTTTCCGCGCACCGACCCGGTGGTGATCATGCTGGTGCGCCACGGCGAGCGGGCGCTGCTGGCCCGCGGCGTCCGCTTCCCGCCGAACCGTCGCACCGTGTCGGCGCTGGCCGGCTTCATCGAGCCGGGCGAGAGCCTGGAGGAGGCGGTGGCGCGCGAGGTGTGGGAGGAGGTGGGCGTCCGGGTGCACGGGGTGCGCTACCTGGCGAGCCAGCCCTGGCCGTTCCCCGGCTCGCTGATGCTGGGCTGCCACGCGGAGACCGACGACCCCGCGCTGACGATCGACCCCCACGAGATCGTGTCGGCGCGCTGGGTCACGCGGACGGAAGTGCGGAACGCCGATCCTGCGGACTTCGACATCCCCGACCGCACCGCGATCGCCCGGCAGCTGATCGACGCCTGGCTGGACGAGGGCTGAAGCTCAGGACCGTTGCCGCAGCCGCTGCGCCCAGAGCGGCCCGGTCTCGTCGCCCGGCTCCCACTGCTCGGTCGTGGTCCAGGGCTGCCAGTAGCACAACCGAGTCCCGCGGAAGGTTCCCAAGCAGAATCATGCGGAACAGGACCATCATGCTGGACAGAAAGCCAGGCAGATACACGACGAGAAGCGGACAACCGCTCACGAACATGAAGTAGACGCACCAAAAACGTTTCCTGCGCCGGCCGATAGCGACCGCAATTACGGATACGGAGGATCTTCCTATCAAGTAAGGAAAACCGGCAGCCAACAGCTCGGTCTCGTTCATGCAGGCGGGAACAGACTCATCAGAACAGCGGTGCAGGGCTTATTGACGGCTAATTCTGCAGAATGCGGAGCAGTTGGACGGGTGACGTACCTGAGGGAGCACCGCCCTCCGCGGGCGGCGCATGGGGCGACGGGTGCGGGACGGGCACGCGGTTTGCTTGGCACCTGTCCCGCCGCGTCGTTGGGCGGAGGCTACTGAACCGCGGACTTCTGGGCGCTTTCGGCAAGGCTGCTGGAGAACTCGTCGCTTTTGTATATTTCCGAGACCATGGCCTTGAGTTTGCCGGCCCGCTCGGACATGCCGAGGGCCTCGGCGTAGGCGGCGACGGTGCCGAAACCGGCGAGGCCGTAGTGCGACATGCGCTGGTACTGGGCAATCATCTCCAGGTCGCGCAGTTCGGGGGGCAGGTCGGAGTCGAGGGCGTGCTTGGTGGCTTCGGCGACCAGGCCCTGCATGCCCGGGCACGGGCTGCTGCCTTCGGCGTCGGCGTGCTCGCGGAGGGCCAGGGTGTGCTTCTCGATGCCGCTCACGGACTGCTCGAAGAGCTGCCTGATCCTCGGGTCGGTGGCCTTCTCGGCGAAGGACTGGACGATGGCGCGCATCTGGTCGTTGGAGGACCAAAGGTCGCGCATGTCGGCCGTGTAGAGTTCCTTGAGGGTGCGAGGCGCTGTTGCCAATTTATGTTCCTCCAGACAGGTGGCTCGTTCGAGATGCGAGCGGGCGGTGAACGCCGAAGCGCTCGGGCCGTTCTCGATAGTTGGGAATGCAGGCGAGCGATGTCCCAGAGTTGAACGGCGGGGCACGGGGGTCGCTGGGGCGTGGCCTTCCTGCTGGCGCCAAGCCGGAACCACCAGCTGCCTTCATGCCATCCCGCTGCCGGATAAGCTGCCCAGGGTGCCGAAGGGGTCGGTCGCGGACCGCGGTTACAGCAGCCAGGCCTTCCAGGAGCACATCTGGAGCTGGGAACACGTCCGGCGATCCCGACGCGCCGGAACGAGGAGATGCTGTCCTGTCGGCCCTGGATCCACACGAACCGCAATGAGGTCGAGCGGTTGTGGGCCAAAGAAGGTCTGGCTGCGAAGCAGGCCGACCGCGCGATCGCCACGCGATACGTTGGAGCCGCGAAGCGGATCAAGGACCATGCGGTCCTTCATGGGCATCCTGTGCTCCACCGCCGCGTGCGACTGGATCAAGAACCGACAGGCCTTGGTCCTGATGATCCTGTCAGCCCGAGTAGGCCCACCAACGTGCCACGTGATGCGTATCCTTAAAGGACGACCTCGATCCGGAAGCCTCGCCGCCGGGTTCCTGATGTCGGGAAGCTCATGATCCGGACGTTCAAACGAACATCCTCGAGCACGCCTTCCTTCGGGGCCGGCAGTTCGCCGTATTCCTCGGACTTTCTGTCCGGGCCGGACTGTTCGATCGATGCGGACGCATGGACTGGCCGGATGTTGCGCAACCCGCAGGGACGGCGGGACCCAGCACCCGTTGCCGCTGCGCATGCAGCCGTGTAGGAGATTCGCGTCGAAAGCCCGCCTCGACATGCGCGTGCGCCGGAACGCGTCCCGAGCCGCCGCATGGTCGGGTGGCGGGATAGATCCTGCCGACACGCCGGCCGGCACAAGCTTCGAGGACGCGCCGCATGCCGGCACAGGCCGACCTTTCCACGCCCAGCCGCATCGTCACCCTCGGCGAGGTCGTGGTCGAGATCATGGCGGAGGAACGCGGCCACGGCTTCCGCGAGCCGCTGACGCTGCGCGGCCCGTTCCCGTCCGGGGCGCCGGCGATCTTCATCGACCAGGTGGCGAAGCTCGGTCATCCGGCCGGCCTGATCGCCTCGGTCGGCGACGACGATTTCGGCCGGCTGAACATCGAGCGCCTCCAGCGCGACGGCGTGGACACCAGCGCGATCCGGGTGCACCCCGACCACGTCACCGGCAGCGCCTTCGTGCGCTACCGCCCCGACGGCGAGCGGGACTTCGTGTTCAACATCAGGAACAGCGCCTGCGGCCAGACCCGCATCACCGCGGACGGCGAGCGGCTGCTGTCGGGCTGCGCGCACCTGCACGTCATGGGCTCGTCGCTGTTCTCGGCCCGGCTGATCGACGAGGCGGCGAAGGCGGTCGGCCAGATCAGGGCGCAGGGCGGCACGGTCTCGTTCGACCCCAACGTGCGCAAGGAGATGCTCGACATTCCCGGGATGCGCGCAGCACTGGAGGCGATGCTGCGCGCCTGCGACCTGTTCATGCCGAGCGGGCCGGAGCTGATGCTGCTGACCGGGGCCGACACGGAGGAGCGCGCGGTGGCGGAGATCCTGGGGCTCGGCGTGTCGGGCATCGTGGTCAAGCGCGGCAGCGCCGGCGCCAGCTTCCACGATGGGGCGCAGACCCTCCACCTGCCGGCCTTCGCGGTCGCCGAGCTCGATCCGACCGGGGCCGGGGACTGCTTCGGCGCCACCTTTGTCACCTGCCGGCAGCAGGGCCGCAGCGTCGCCGACAGCCTGCGCTATGCCAACGCCAGCGGCGCGCTGGCGGTGGGTCGTCGCGGGCCGATGGAAGGCACCGCCGGCTTCGCGGAACTCGACGCGCTGATCGCCGGCGCCGGGATCCCGGCATGAGTGTCGGATCCCTCGGCCGCCTCGCGGTAGCACGGGCCTCCGGACATCCGTCCGGAATCACCTCGGTGTGCTCGGCGCATCCGCTGGTGATCGAGGCGGCGCTGCTGCAGGCGATGGAGGACGGTAACGAGGCGCTGGTCGAGGCCACCTGCAACCAGGTCAACCAGGAAGGCGGCTACACCGGCATGACCCCGAGGGGGTTCCGGGACGCCGTTCTCGCCGTCGCCGACCGGGTCGGCCTGCCCCCGGACCGGATCATCCTGGGCGGCGACCATCTCGGACCCAACCCATGGAGGCACCTCCCGCCGGAGGACGCGATGCGCCGGGCCGGCGACATGATCGCCGCCTATGCCGAGGCGGGCTACGGCAAGCTGCATCTCGACTGCAGCATGGGCTGCGCCGGCGAGCCGGCGGCGCTGGCCGATCCCCTCACCGCGGAACGGGCGGCGCGGCTGGCGGCGCGCGCGGAGGCGGCGGCACCCGGACAACCGGTCTACGTAATCGGCACCGAGGTGCCGACCCCGGGCGGCGCCACCGAGGGACTCGACCACCTCCTGCCGACCCGGCCGGAAGCGGTGCAGGACACCCACGCGGTGCACCAGGCGGCGTTCCGCGGCGTCGCCGATGGCGCCTGGGAACGGGTGATCGCGATGGTGGTGCAGCCGGGCGTCGAGTTCGGGCACGACGCCGTCGCGGTGTACCGGCCCGAGGCGGCGGGCGCGCTGTCGGCGGCCCTCGACCGCCTGCCCGGCCTGGTGTTCGAGGCGCATTCCACCGACTACCAGCCGGAGGCGGCACTGCGCCGGTTGGTGCAGGACGGGTTCCCGATCCTGAAGGTCGGGCCCGGGCTCACCTTCGCCCTGCGCGAGGCGCTGTACGGGCTCGATGCGATCGCCAGCGCGCTGCGTCCCGGTGCGCCACGCCTGCCGGAGCGGATGGAGGCGCTGATGCTGGCGGAGCCGAGACACTGGCGGACGCATTATCCGGGGCCGCCCGACGCCCAGCGCGTGCTGCGCCACTACAGCTACAGCGACCGCATCCGCTACTACTGGCCGGAACCGGCGGCGACGGCGGCGACGGCGGCGCTGATGCGCCGGCTCGACGGGGCGGCACTGCCGGCGCCGCTGGTCAGCCAGTACCTGCCGCGCGCCTATGAGCGGGTAGCGGCTGGGCTGCTGAAACCGGACGCGCGGGTGCTGCTGGTCGAGGCGGTGCGCGACGTGCTGCGGGTCTATGGCCGGGCCTGCGCCGCCTGACAGGCGGCCGGCCGGCGAACGGGGGAAGCAGGAAACATGAGCGGAAAGCTGGACAACAAGGTGGCGGTGATCACCGGAGCGGCGCGCGGCATCGGCCGGGCGATCGCCGCGCGCTACGTCGCGGAAGGCGCCACGGTGGTGATCGCCGACCTGAACGAGGCGGGGGCGAAGGCGGCGGCGGCCGAGATCGGCGGCGCCTGCAGCGGCATGGCGTTCGACGTGACCCGGCAGGAGTCGATCGACGCCATGGTGGCCGGCGTGGCGGCGTCGCACGGGCGGCTGGACATCCTGGTCAACAACGCCGGCATCTTCGACATGGCGCCCACGGTGGAGATCACCCGGGACAGCTACCGCCGGGTGTTCGCGGTCAACGTGGAAGGGCTGCTGTTCACCACCCAGGCGGCGGCGCGGCAGATGATCGCGCAGGGGCGCCCGGCGGATGGCGGGGCGGCCGGCAAGATCATCAACTTCGCCTCCCAGGCCGGGCGTCGCGGCGAGCCGCTGGTGGCGGTGTACTGTTCCAGCAAGGCCGCGGTGATCAGCCTGACCCAGAGCACCGGGCTCGACCTGATCCGCCACGGCATCAACGTCAACGCCATCGCCCCCGGTGTGGTCGACAACGAGCACTGGGACCACGTGGACGCGAGCTTCGCCCGCCACGAGAACCTCCAGCCGGGCGAGAAGAAGCGCATCGTCGGCGCCGCGGTGCCGTTCGGGCGGATGGCCCGCCCCGACGAGATCGGCGGGCTGGCGACGTTCCTGGCCAGCGCCGATGCCGACTACATCGTGTCGCAGACCTACAACATTGACGGCGGCAACTGGATGAACTGATTGTTCCGCCACGCGGTCGACCAAGGGCGGGATCAACCGCCTTCACGACTCGAACCAGGACCCCGGGAGGATCCGAACACATGACCAAGCTGAAGCATCTGCTGGCGGCGACGACGGCGGCCGGAGCGCTCGCCTTCGGCGCCGGTGCCGCACGGGCCGACACCACCCTGACCATCGCCACGGTCAACAACGTGCAGATGATCGAGATGCAGAAGCTCTCGCCGACCTTCGAGCACGAGCATCCCGACATCCACCTGCGCTGGGTGGTGCTGGAGGAGAACACGCTGCGCCAGCGCGTCACCACCGACATCGCCACCCATGGCGGACAGTTCGACATCCTGACCATCGGCAACTACGAGGTGCCGCTCTGGGCGAAGCGGAGCTGGCTGCAGGCGTTCGACAACCTGCCGGCGAGCTACGCGGTGGACGACATCATCCCGCCGGTCCGCGCCGGGATCAGCTACCAGGACCACATCTACGCGCTGCCGTTCTATGCCGAGAGCGCGATGACGTTCTACCGCAAGGACCTGTTCGCCAAGGCCGGGCTGACCATGCCGGCCCAGCCCACCTACGAGCAGATCCGCCAGTTCGCCGACAAGCTCACCGACAAGAACAACCAGGTCTACGGCATGTGCCTGCGCGGCAAGCCGGGCTGGGGCGAGAACATGGCGTACTTCTCGACCCTGGTGACGGCGATGGGCGGGCAGTGGTTCAACAGCTCCTGGAAGGCGACGCTGAACACCCCCGCCTGGCACCAGGCCCTGACCTACTACGATACCATCCTGAAGACCGACGGGCCGCCCGGCGTTTCCTCCAACGGCTTCAACGAGAACCTGGCGCTGTTCTCGTCCGGCCACTGCGCGATGTGGATCGACGCCACCAGCGCCGCCGGCACGCTGTACGACAAGAAGCAGAGCCAAGTCGCCGACAACGTCGGCTTCGCCGCGATCCCGTCCGGCTCCTTCCAGGGCGGCCCGACCTGGCTGTGGTCGTGGAACCTGGCGATCCCGGCCTCGTCGCAGCACGTCGACGCCGCCAAGACCTTCATCACCTGGGCGACGTCGAAGGAGTACATCGACTTGGTGGCCAAGACCGACGGCTGGGTGAACATCCCGCCGGGAACCCGCCTGTCCGCCGCCGCCTCGCCCGAGTACAAGCAGGTGGCGCCGTTCGCCGACTTCGTGGTGCAGGCGATCCAGCATTCCAACCCGACCGGCCAGACGCAGAACCCGCGCCCCTATGTCGGCGCGCAGTTCGTGGACATCCCCGAGTTCCAGGCGATCGGAACCCAGGTCGGCCAGACCGTCGCCGCGACCCTGACCGGCTCGACCGGCGTGGACCAGGCGCTCGTCTCGGCCAACGCGTCCACCAACCGCACGGTACGCCAGGCCGGCTACGGCAAGTAGCCGGGGCGGCGCCGGCCGGGATGCGAGTCCCGGCCGGCGTTCAGCCGCGGAACGGCGAGCGCGGGTAGGTGCCGAGGATGCGCACCCGGTCGGAGAAGAAGCCGAGTTCCTCCAGCGCGTGCGCCAGGCCCGCATCCTCCGGATGCCCCTCGACGTCGAGCAGGAACTGCGTCGCAGAGAACACGCCGCCCTCCATGTAGCTTTCCAGCCGGGTCATGTTGACCCCGTTGGTGGCGAACCCGCCCAGCGCCTTGTAGAGCGCCGCCGGCACGTTCCTGACCCGGAACAGGATCGTCGTCATGATGCCCGGGCCCGGCGACGGGACCACGGTGTCCCGGGCGGCGACGTAGAAGCGGGTGGTGTTGTGCGACTCGTCCTCGACGTTGCGCCTGAGCACCACCAGCCCATGCAGTGCCGCCGCTAGCTCCGAGGCCACCGCGGCGTCCTCCGGCCGGTTCCAGCCGGCGACAAGGGCTGCGGCGCCAGCGGTGTCGGACTCGATCACCGGCTCGGCGCCCAGCTCGGCGAGCAGCCGGCGCACCTGTCCCAGCGCCACCGGATGGGTGTGCAGCCGGCGCACCCCGCCGACCGTGCTGCCGGGCACGCCGAGCAGGCAGTGCTCGACCCGCTGGAAGTGCTCGGCGACGATGTGCAGCCCGGAATCCGGCAGCAGCGCATGGATGTCCGGCACCCGGCCGGCGAGGCTGTTCTCGCAGGCCAGCATCGCCAGGGCGGCGCGGCCGTCGTGCACCGCCCCGATCGCGTCGGCGAAGGTGGGACAGGGCAGCGTCCGGCGCCCCGGATACGCGGTGCGGCAGGCGAGGTCGGAATACGCGCCGCGCTGCCCCTGGAACGCGATCGCGCCGGATGGCCCGTCCTCGCGGGCGTCCCGGGACAGGTCAGGCAGGTCTGGCTGGGCAGGCAGGTCTGGCAGCGACATCGGCTGGTCCGGGTTGTTCCGCCGGGCTGCATCCCATAGGCTTTGCCGCGCCGCAAGAAACCGCCCGCGCGGTGCCGCCACCCCCTGACGGGTCTGCATGGACAGCATCGAGATCAACAAGATCGCAGCCGCCGTGCTGTGCGCGGCGCTGGCGCTGGGCGGCTCGGTGCTGGCGGCCACGGTGCTGGTGCCGGATCGCCGTCCGGTCCGGCCGGCCTTTCCGATCGCCGGGCTGGAGCCGGACGCAGCCGCACCCGGACCGTCGATCGACGCGCGGCTGGCCAAGGCCTCCGTCGCGCATGGCGGGCAGCTCGCCGGCAACCTGTGTGCCGCCTGCCACGGCTTCGACAAGGGCGGCGCCGCGCAGGTCGGGCCCAACCTGTTCGGCGTGGCCGGCCGCGCGGTCGCCGCGGTGGCGGACTACGACTACTCCCCGGCGCTGAAGCAGGCCGGCGGACGCTGGACCCCGGCCCGGCTCGACGCCTGGCTGACCAGGCCGCAAGGCTTCGCGCCGGGCACCCGGATGGGCTTCGCCGGCATAGCCGACGGCGCACCCCGGGCCGATGTGGTCGCCTACCTGGTCAGCCTGTCGGACACCGCGCCGGCCGTCCCGGTATCTCCTGCACCGGCCGCCTCTCCGTCTCCTGCCCCTGCGTCGCCTGCCCCTGCTTCAGCCGCCCCGGCGGCGGCCGACGCAGGGGCGAGCGGCTTCGCGGCCCTGGTGGCCTCCGCCGATGCCAAGGCCGGCGCAGATGTGGCCAGCGCCGAGTGCAGCGCCTGCCACTCCTTCGACAAGGGCGGCAGCGCGATGATCGGCCCGGCGCTGTACGGCGTGTTCGGCCGCCCGATCGGCAAGCAGGCCGACTACACCTATTCCACCGCCTTGTCCGGCCACGGCGGCAACTGGACCATGGCCGAGCTCGACGGCTGGCTGCTCAACCCCCGCCACTTCGCGCCCGGCACCAAGATGGGCTTCGCCGGCATCGCCGACGACAAGCAGCGGGCCGCCGTGGTCGCCTACCTGCGCTCGCTGTCGGACCACCCATGACGCCGGATCCAGCCCTGCTCGACCGCGCCGTGGCCGCCGCCCATGCCGCAGCCGACGTCGCCGGCAGCGTCATCCGCCCGTTCTTCCGCGCCGGCTCCGACCTCGGCGTCGCGTCCAAGGACGACCGGACCCCGGTGACGATCGCCGACCGCACCGCGGAGCTGGCGATGCGCGCGGTGCTGTCCGAGCGCATGCCGGACGCCGGCATCCTCGGCGAGGAGTTCGGGCTGGACCGGCCGGAGGCGCGGCTGCGTTGGGTGCTGGACCCGATCGACGGCACCCGCGCCTTCATCACCGGGCGCCCCAGCTTCGGGGTGCTGGTCGGCCTGCTGGCCGACGGCGTGCCGGTGCTGGGCGTGATCGACCAGCCGGTGCTGGGCGAACGCTGGACCGGCGTCATGGGCCGCCCCACCGGCTTCTCCGGCCGGTTCGGCGGCCTCCCCGCCACCCGTCCCTGCCCTGCCCTGGACGAGGCCGAGCTGTCCTGCACCGACCCGGCGATGATGAACGGTGTTCACAAACCCGGCTTCGACGCCCTGGTGGCCGGCGTGCGGCGCATCTCCTGGGGCGGCGACTGCTACGCCTACGGCCTGCTGGCGCTGGGCCGGATCGACGTGATCGCCGAGCGGGACATGAAGGCGTGGGACTGGGCCGCCCTGGTGCCGGTGATCGAGGGCGCC
Organism: uncultured Acetobacteraceae bacterium; assembly: GCA_964247755.1. Lineage (GTDB taxonomy): Bacteria > Pseudomonadota > Alphaproteobacteria > Acetobacterales > Acetobacteraceae > Lichenicola. Next base: position 107,981 of record CAXTVX010000001.1, read on the forward strand.
GGCGGCTCCGTCACCGACTGGTCCGGCAACCCGCTCCGCGAGAACGGCGACGGCAGCGTGCTGGCGCTGGGCGATCCCGGCCTCCTGGAGGCCGCGCGGTCGCTGCTCCGCACCCGATAGCTGCCATACGCCGCTGCGCGCTACACGCGTGCGGTTCTTTCCTCTAGAGCACCCCGCATGGCCAGCCAGCTTTCGCTTCCCAAGGACCGCATACGCATCCTGTTGCTCGAGGGGGTGCACGACAGCGCGGTGGCGCTGCTGGCGGCGAGCGGCTACGCCTCCGTCACCCGGCTTTCCGGCGCGCTGGACGGGGAGGCGCTGGCACGCGCGCTGGAGGGCGTGCACGTGGTCGGCATCCGCAGCCGCACCCAGCTCACCGCTGACATCGTCGCCGGTGCGGACAAGCTGATCGCGGTCGGCTGCTTCTGCATCGGCACCAACCAGGTGGCGCTCGACGCCGCCGCGATCCGGGGCATTCCGGTGTTCAACGCGCCCTACAGCAACACCCGAAGCGTCGCCGAGCTGGTGATGGGCGAGATCGTCATGCTGCTTCGGCGCATCTTCCCGAAATCGGTGTCGGCGCATGCCGGCGGCTGGGACAAGTCGGCGGCGGACAGCTGGGAGGTGCGCGGCAAGACGCTGGGGATCGTCGGCTACGGCAGCATCGGCAGCCAGCTCTCGGTGCTGGCTGAAGCGTTCGGCATGAACGTCCTGTACCACGACACCGCCGCCAAGCTCGGCCACGGCAACGCCCGGGCGGTGCCGACGCTGCACGAGCTGCTCGGCCGCAGCGACGTGGTCAGCCTGCATGTGCCGCAGACTCCCGAGACCGACGGGCTGATCGGCGAGGCCGAGATCCGGGCGATGAAGCCGGGCTCGTTCCTGCTCAACAACGCTCGCGGCAACGTGGTCGATCTCCACGCGCTGGCCCTCGCACTCGACAACCGCCACCTCCTGGGGGCCGCGATCGACGTGTTCCCGCACGAGCCCGGCAGCAACGCGCAGCGGTTTGTCTCGCCGCTGCAGAACCGCGACAACGTCATCCTGACCCCGCATATCGGCGGCTCGACCGCGGAAGCACAGGAGCGGATCGGGGTCGAGGTGGCGGCCAAGCTGATCGAGTACAGCGACGTCGGCGCCACGCTGGGCGCGGTCAACTTCCCCCAGGTGCAGCTGCCGCCGCGTCCGCGCGGCACCCGCTTCATGCACGTCCACCGCAACACGCCGGGCATCCTGCGGCGGATCAACGAGGTGTTCTCCGAGTCCGGCATCAACATCGCCGCCCAGTTCCTGCAGACCGACGGCGAGCTCGGCTACGTGGTGGTCGAGGCGGACAGCGACCGCGCCGACGACGTGGCGATCCTGGGCCGGCTGCGGGCGCTGGACGGTACCATCCGTGCCAGGCTGCTCTATCAGCGATAGGTCAGGCGCCGTTTTTACCCGGCCTTAAGCCTTCGCGGGCACGTTCGCCCGGTGGATACCGGAGTAACGACGTGCCGCGCGAACGCCGCAAGATCATCTTCACGGCAGAGGAGCTGGTCCTCGCCGTCAGGAGCTATGACCGGGTCACCGCGGAGTTCCTGCCGTCGGGTCACGTCCGGTCGGTGCAGGTGACGGATGGCGACGGGGTGCGGCTGGTCGTGTCCCTGCAGGCCGCTCCGTCCGGCACGGCCTGCTCGATCGACGTCGCCCACCAGGACGTCATCGAGCTGCTGATCCGCGCCTGCCTGGAGAACAACATCCCCATCCCGCGCCGCGCCGCCAAGTTCCTGGACGTGGTCGATGGCGACGTGGCGATGGTCATGGACCTCGTCGACGAGGATGCGGTCGGACCGCTGCTGCAGCAGTCGCGGCCGCCGGTGCCGCCGCGCCGGATGCCGGTGCGTCGTCCGGCGGCCTGATCCCCTGCCCGGGAGTCCGGGCGTCATAACGAAGCCTTAAGCCCGATCGGTCACGCTCGGCCCTCCCGACCGGAGCCGCCGCATGACCATCGCCTGCGTCCAGAGTTTCGCCTTTTCCGGCATCGAGGCGGTGCCGGTCGAGGTGCAGGTGCAGATCTCCAACGGCCTGCCCGCCTTCCTGATCGTGGGACTGGCCGACAAGGCGGTCGGCGAGGCGCGGGAACGGGTGCGGGCGGCGCTGACCGCGATGGGCCTGGCGTTGCCGCCCAAGCGGGTGCTGATCAACCTGGCGCCGGCCGACCTGCAGAAGGAGGGCAGCCATTTCGACCTTCCCATCGCGCTCGCGGTGCTGGCGGCGATGGAGGTGCTGCCGCGCCTGGAGGTGGCGGCCTATGCCGCGATCGGCGAGCTGTCGCTGGACGGACGGGTCAACCCGGTCAGCGGCGTGCTGCCGGCGGCGATCGGCGCCTCCGCCCAGGATCTCGGGCTGATCTGCGCCCAAGCCCAAGGCGGCGAGGCGGCGTGGGCCGGCCGCATCGCCGTACTGGCGACGCCGGACCTTCTGTCGCTGGTCAACCATTTCCGCGGCGTCCAGGTGCTGGAGCCGCCGGTGCCGCCGGGCGTGGCGGATCGCGGCCGGTGCCCGGACCTGTCCGAGGTCAAGGGCATGGAGACCGCCAAGCGGGCGCTGGAGATCGCCGCTGCCGGCGGTCACAGCCTGATGCTGATCGGCCCTCCCGGTGCCGGCAAGTCGATGCTGGCGGCACGGCTGCCCGGCCTGCTGCCGGACCTGTCGGCCACCGAGGCGCTGGAGGTGTCCACCATCCACAGCATCGCCGGCCTGCTGGAGGACGGCAGGCTGGTGACGCGCCCGCCGTTCCGCGAGCCGCACCATTCCGCTAGCCAGGCGGCGATCGTCGGCGGCGGGCCGCGCGCCAAGCCGGGCGAGGTCAGCCTGGCGCATCGCGGCGTGCTGTTCCTGGACGAGATGCCGGAGCTGCCGCGCCAGTCGTTGGAAGCGCTGCGTGCGCCGATCGAGACCGGACGCACCACCGTCGCCCGCGCCGCCGGGCACTACACCTATCCCGCCCGGTTCCAGCTGGTGGCAGCGATGAACCCGTGCCGCTGCGGCCATCTGGGCGATCCCGGCCGCGAATGCCGTCGCGCGCCGCGCTGCGGCGAGGAGTACATGGCCAAGATCAGCGGACCGATGCTGGACCGCATCGACCTCACGGTGGAGATGCGCCCGGTGGCGGCGTCGGAGATCGCGCGTGCCCCGGCGGGCGAGCCGAGCTGCGACGTCGCCTCCCGGATCGCCTGCAGCCGGGCCAGGCAGCACCGGCGGCAGGACGGGCTGTGCAACGCCGAGACCGGGCCCGAGCAGTTCGTCCTGACCGAGGAGGCACGCGCGCTCAGCGAGCAGGCGGGGGACCGGCTGCGCCTCTCCGCCCGCGGCTTCACCCGCCTGCTGCGCGTGTCGCGCACCATCGCCGACCTCGAAGGGTGCGAGGCGGTGCAGCGCCCGCACGTCGCCGAGGCTCTGGTCTACCGCCGCAGGTCGGAGTCCTGACGTTTCGGTGAACGCCGGAACAAAACGGGTACCTGCTCGTTGGGACCTCCATGAGCACAAACCCGAAGACCGACGCGGTGGACGAGCAGGACGTTCCGTCGAACACCGTCAAGAATCCAGACGACTGGACCACCGGCAAGGAAACGATGACCGGCGCCCAGGCCTCCTATCTCAAGACCCTGTCGGAGGAGGCAGGCGAGCCGTTCGACGAGACCCTGTCGAAGGGGGAAGCCTCGAAGCGGATCGACGCGCTGCAGGCGGCGACCGGACGCGGCAAGAACCACTAGACGGCGTTCCCTCGCCTTAGCCGGAAGCGGCACGAAGCACGGCTAGGCCGCCTTCGAGATCGGCGATCAGCTCCTCCGGCGCTTCCAGACCGACATGCAGCCGAAGCGCCGGTCCGGGCAGGGCCGGCGTTGCCGTGTTCGCGGTCCGGCTGACGATGCCGGTGGTCGGCAGCACCAGGCTCTCATAGCCGCCCCAGGATGCCCCGAGCCCGAACACCGCCAGCGCCGCCACCATGTCCTCGACCGCGCTCGCGGTGTAGCGGCGGTCGAATACCACGCCGAACAGGCTCGATGCGCCGCGGAAGTCCCGCGTCCAGAACCCGTGTCCCGGACATTCCGGCAGTGCCGGATGCAGCACGCGGGCGACCTCCGGCCGGTCCTGCAGCCAACGCGCGACCAGCAGCGCCGAGCGCGACTGCCGTTCCAGACGCACACCCATGGTACGCAGGCCGCGCAACGTGAGCCAGCACTCGTCGGGCGAGGCATACTGCCCGAGCTGCACCACCGAGTCGCGCAGCACCACCCAGTCGGCCTGGTCGACCACCGTCACCGCGCCCAGCACCGCGTCCGCGTGTCCGGCCGGATACTTGGTCAGGGCCTGGATCGACACGTCGACGCCGTGCTCGAACGGCTGGAACACGTGGATCCCCCAGGTGTTGTCCAGCATCAGCTTGGCGCCGTGCTCGTGCGCCACGCGCGCCAGCATCGGCACGTCCTGCACCTCGAAGCTGTGGCTGCCGGGGCTTTCCGCGAACAGCACTTGGGTGGTCGGGCGCATCAGGGTGTGCAGGCTGTCCCGGTCGATCAGCGGGTCGTAATAGGTGGTCTCGATCCCGAGGCGACGCAGCATGCTGTCGCAGAACCGCCGCGTCGGGCCGTACACGCTGTCCGGCATCAGGCAGTGGCCGCCGGCGCCGAGAAAGGCCAGCAGCGGCGTGGTGCAGGCCGCGAGGCCCGACGACACCACCTGGGTGTGCCGCCCGCCCTCGATCGCGGCGATCGCTTCCTCGAGCAGGGACTGCGTGGGCCCCCCCATGGCGCCGTAGATCAGCGCGTGCTCGTAGCGCTGCGCCGAGCGAGCGCGCATCGCGTCCATGCTTTCGTAGAGAACCGTGGAGCCACGCGACACCGGCGGGTTGACGAAGCCGGGCTCGGTGCCGGACGGGCGTGCGAGCCGCACCATCTTCGCGGTCAGGTCGGACCAGCCGTCATCCGGCACCGGCAGGTCGTCGATACCGCTCATCGTGCTGCTCCGGTCTCGCGCGGCACCAACGCCTGCGCCCATTCGGTCCACGACCCGTCATACAATGCGCCCGGCGCGAGGCCGGCGACGACCAGGCCCAGCGACAGCACCGAGGCCGTCAGGCCGGAGCCGCAGCTGGTGACCACCGGAACGCCCTCGTCGACTCCTGCGGCCGCGAAACGGGCGCGCAGCGCTGCCGGAGGCAGGAAGCGCCCGTCTTCTGCCAGCAGCTCGCCGAACGGCAGGCTGACGGCACCGGGGATGTGGCCGCCGGGGAGGCCGGCGCGGGGTTCCGGTGCGGTACCCTCGAACCGGCCGCGGCTCCTGGCATCCAGCAGGCGGGCGCCGGCGCCGCGCGACAGCTCCGCCACGTCGCCGAGCCCGGCCAGGCGGCGCGCCCGGAACGCTGGCACGAACCGTTCTTCCTGCGCCGGCGCCGGCTCGCCCTGCTCCAGCGTCCGCTTCTCGGCGCGCCAGCGCGGCAGGCCGCCGTCGAGCACGCGCACCCGGTCATGGCCGAACAGCCCGAACAGCCACCAGGCGCGCGCCGCCGACGCCACCCCGGTCTGGTCGTAGAGCACCAGCTCGGTGTCGTTGGACACGCCGAGGGCAGCGGCGAGTCGCGCGAACCGCCCCTGGCTCGGCACCATGTGCGGCAGAGCGCCCTCGGGATCTGAGAACGCGTCGAGGTCGAGAAAGCGCGCACCGGGAAGATGCGCCTGCGCGAACGCCGCCCGCGGATCGAAGCGCTCGCCCGGCAGCAGGGTGGTGGCATCGAGCACCGCGACGCCGGTCCGCCCGGCCAGCGCCAGGTCCAGTTCGGCCGTGGAGACGAGCGGGCCCATGCAGCGATCCTCCCGACCGGACCGGTCGCGCGGCGCGCCCCGGCCTGGTCCTGCTGACGCCGGACCGGGGCCCGGCGTGGAGGCAAGTCTAGATCACTGGACGCGGTGCGCCGCAAGCAGGGCGCGGACCCGTTCGGCCGCCGCCTTGCCCTTGATCGAGTCGCGCCACATCCCCTCGATCACCCGCTGGTGGCTCGCGACCGCCTCCGGTGCGCCGGTGACCATGGAAACGCCGGTCGGAACCGTGCAGCCGGAGTCGCTGCGGAACGGGTTGATCGCCACGGTGGCGCGGTCGCGCTGGCGCAGCAGGACGCAGCTCGTGCTCGGCGCCGCATCCGGGAGCAGGCTGAACTGCAGTCCCATCGGCTCGGTTTCCAGCAGGTTGGCGATCGCATCGACCTCCGCGGCCGCGATCGCGCGGCAGCGCCGGCGCAGCGGCTCGTCCAGCTTCAGCCCGGCGCAGATGCCGTCCTGCAGCAGCTGCTGCAACGCCTGCTCGGGCAGGATGGCGATGATGCCCGGCCGACGCGACTGGTAGATCCGCTTGCGCGCGGACAGGATGCCCAGCACCTGCTCGGCCACCGCACGCGAGGCGGCGGCATCCTCGCCGGCCAGGTCGGCGACCTGGAACAGGCTTTCGGTGAGGGCAAGGTCGAAGCTGTCCGACGTCACCAGGTAGCAGAACGGCAGCCCGACCTGGAGGATCTGGTCAGCGGTCTCCTCCACCTGGCGCAGCCGCTCGAAGAAGCCCACCGAGCGGCTGTAGTACTCGACGCCGATGCCGAGCAGGGACAGCGGTGAGATCTTGAGCAGCTCGGCCAGGCGCTGGACCGTGTCCAGCTTGATGACTTCGCCCTTCTCGTAGCGATACAATGCCGCACGCGACACGCCGAGGCGTGCGGCGATCTCCTCGGCACGCATTCCGGATTCAACGCGGTAGGCACGCAACTGCTGGCCGATTTCGTTGAGGCGCATGGGGTGTCCTGACCGAGGCTCGCGGGAAGGCGTTTCAGGATGTGCATTTCACACAAAACTAACGATACAGATCAAGCCGGGGATTGGCTATAACGATTTCGTCTTCATGATGATTTCAACCTCACCGCGTGACCGGCAGGTCATCGCACGACCTTCGTCACGCCCGCAGCGGAGCTGGGTCCGCCCGTGATGCCGGAGCGGATCATGATGGGGCTGCTGCTGGGCGGCGTCGCCGCCGGCTGCGTCCTGGTGCTGCAGCCGTTCTTCTCGGCGATCCTGTGGGCGGCGATCCTGGTGTTCGCGACCTGGCCGGTGTTCGTCCGGGCGCGGAGCCATGTCGGCCGCTTTCCCGCCGCGTTCCTGATGATGGTCATGACGGCGCTGCTGGTGGTGCTGCCGCTGGGGCTGGTCGCCTCGGCCGGGGTGGCAGACGCGCCGGGCGTGCTGCACGCGGCGATGGGGCTGGCCGCCATCGGCCTGCCCGAGCCGCCGCACTGGATCGCCCGCGTGCCGCTGGTCGGCCACCAGCTCACCGAGACCCTGCATCGCTGGTCGGTCGACCTCGGCCAGGTCGGCGCCACCCTGCAGCCCTATGTCGGCATCATCGCCGAGCGGATCCTGGCCGTGCTGGTGCAGATCGCCAGCGGCCTGCTGCAGCTGGTGCTGGCGCTGTTCATCGGCTTCTTCTTCTGGATCAGCGGCGACGCGCTCGGCAACACCCTGTCGGCGATCATCCGCCGGATCGCCGGCGTCCACGCCGACCGCCTGCTCGGCGTGGCCGGCAGCACGGTGCGCGGCACCGTGTACGGCATCCTCGGCACCGCCATCGTGCAGGGCATCCTGACCGGGATCGGCTTCACCATCGCCGGCGTGCCGAGCCCGGTGCTGTTCGGCGGCATCGCCGCGTTCGTCGCGGTGCTGCCGATCGGCGCACCCCTGGTCTGGATCCCGGCGGCGATCTGGCTCGCGATGTCGCACCACCTCGGCTGGGGCATCTTCCTCGCCGCCTGGGGGGTGCTGGCGATCTCCGGCGCCGACCACGTGATCCGGCCGGTGTTCATCGCCCGCGGCGCGCAGCTGCCCTACCTGCTGACCCTGCTCGGCGTGCTGGGGGGCGTGCTGGCGTTCGGCGGCCTCGGCATCTTCCTGGGCCCGGTGCTGCTCGGGCTCGGCTACACCCTGGTGGTCGAGTTCGCGTCCGGCCAGGCCGCCATCGCCACGCCGGATGCGTGAGGCGGAGGCCGGGCGGAACGATCCGCCCGCCGTGACGCTATACCGCCCGATGCGCGACCTTCCCCCCGCCCCTCCCGCCCACATCCGGGAGCCAGCCGACGACACCGATGGCCGCGTGATCGTCAGCTGGAACCTGCTGCGCACGGTGGGCGCGTCGCTGGACGACGTGGCGCGGCTGATCGACGCCGAGCGGCCGGACCTGCTGCTGATGCAGGAGGCGACCACCGCGATCGACCGTCTGCAGGACCGGATCGGCGGCCACTATGCCCGCTCGCCGCTTCCCGGCCGCATCCATGGCGTCGCCTGCTGGAGCCCGCATCCGTTCCGCAGCGCCCCCACCGTGCACCCGCTGCAGCCGGGCACGCTGATCCGGCGGGTGTGCCAGGTGATCGACATCGGCCCGTTCTCGGTCGCCAACGTCCACCTGTCGCACGGCCAGATGCTGAACCGGCGGCAGCTGCGCCTGATCGCCACCCTGCTGCCGCCGACCGGTGCGGTGCTGGGCGATTTCAACCTGCTCGGGCCGGCGTTGCTGCCCGGCTTCCGCGACGTCGGCCCCAAGGGTGCCACCCACCGCATGGCCGACATGGTGCCGATCCGGCTAGACCGCTGCTTGGCGCGGGGCCTGGACTGCGTCGAGGCGCGCGTGCTGCCGCACCAGCCCTCCGACCACCATCCGATCCGCGTGGTGCTCCGCGCCCGCGCGCGCCACTACCACCAGCAGCAGCCAGGTGCCGCCGTCGCCTACAGGTAGGGCAGCATCAGCCGGGCGCTGGCGTCGCGCAGCCGGACCGGGAAGCGCCGCTTGTCCAGGTCGTGGTGCGTCAGCCTGACGTGGCGGTGCTCGGCGATGAACGCCTCGATCCCGGCGGTGACGGCGGCGTCGTAGACCTCGACGTTGAGCTCGAAGTTGAGCCGCAGGCTGCGCACGTCGAGGTTGGAGCTGCCGATCATCGCCCAGCGCCCGTCCATGGTCATCAGCTTGGAATGGTTGAACGGCGCCCGCGACAGCCACAGCCGCACGCCGGCGTCCAGCAGCGGCCCGTTGTTGGCGCTGCGTGCCCAGTCCACCGGCTTCTGGTTGCTGGCGAACGGCATCACCACGTCGATCTCGATGCCGCGCATCGCCGCCATCGCCAGCACCGTCAGCAGACGCTCGTCGGGCAGGAAATACGGCGTCATGATGCGTACCGAGCGGCGCGCCATCGCGACTGCCTGCATCATCGCGAACTCGATCTTCTCCAGGTCGCTGTCCGGCCCCGAGGTGACCACGCGCATCAGCGCGTCGCCGCAGGCCGGATCGACCTCCTCCTGGTCGGGAAAGAACGCCGGGTCGTCGATCTCCTGACCGGTGCCGAACGACCAGTCCTTGGCGAACGCCTCGCTCAGCTGGTGCACGATCGGGCCGCGCAGCTCGAAATGGGTGTCCGAGACCGGGTGCCTCGGCCGGAACCGGAGCACGTTCTCGACCGCGATGTTCATGCCCCCTGTGAAGCCGAGGCGACCGTCCACCACCAGGATCTTCTTGTGGGTGCGCAGGTTGATGAACGGCATGCGCCACGGCCATACCGAGTGCATGAAGCGCGCGGTCGGCACCCCCCCGGCCCGCAGCCGGCTGGCCGCACGGCAGCGCAGGTAGCCGCTGCCGATACCGTCCACCATCACCCGCACCTGCACGCCCCGCGCCTGCGCCGCGACCAGCGCGTCGACGAAGCGCCGGCCCACCGCGTCGTCGTGGAACAGGTAGGAGCACAGCAGGATCGTCCGGCTGGCGCCCTCGATCGCCGCCAGCATGACGGGATAGGTGCTGTCGCCGTCGTGGAACCGGCGCAGCGCGTTGCCGCCCAGCAGCGGCCGGCCGGTTAGCCGCCCGACCGCCTCGGCCAGCAACGCATACTCGCCGTCGAGCTGCCGCTTGCCGGTCGACACGCCGTGCCGGCTCGACCAGCGGCGTGCCCGTCCCAGCCGGCGCGCCAGCCGGCGCACCCGGTTGACGCCGAACATCACGTAGAGCGCCGTGCCGGTCAGCGGCGCCAGCCAGGCCAGCCCGATCCAGCCGATCGCCGAGCCGATGTCACGCTTGGTGCGCAGCACGTGCAGCGTGACCAGCACCGACAGCACCAGCCGCGCCGGCCAGAGCAGGTCGAACAGCATCCGGAACAGGTCCGTCATGATCCGGTAACGGAACGGAAAGGAATGCCGCGCAAGCTTCGCCACTCCATGCATCGGGAGAGATGGCCTTGCCGAGGCCGGACGGGACCCCACGACGAACGGCGGCGCCGCGACGATGCGCATCCGGACCGGCTTTGACAAGCACGGCCCCATCACCCGTGCGGCACCGGCGCGGTCGGGCCGCATGGGAGGCCGGGATGCGTGCCGAGGACGTGGCCTGCGCGGCACTCGTCGCCGACGGCTGGAGCGTGCTGGCCCGGCGCGCCCGCACCCCTGCCGGCGAGGTCGACGTCGTGGCGTCCAGGGTGACGGACGGCGCCGCGGTGCTGGCCTTCGTCGAGGTCAAGGCGCGTCCGGCGCTGTCGGAAGCGGCCGCCGCGCTAAGCCTGCGCCAGCAGCACCGGCTGCTCGACGCAGCCGCGATCCTGCTCGCGCGCAACCCGGACTGGCAGCAGGACTGCATCCGTTTCGACGTGCTCCTGGTGGACCGGGCGGGCACGGTGCGCCGGATCGCCGACGCGTTCCGGGACGAGCGCGCCGCCTGATAGGCTTCGTCACACGACGACACCGCGCGTGCCGCACCGTCATGGGACGCTGCCGTGATGCAGCTCGACACTGGCTCAGGTATTGGCCGGTTTTGGCTTCCGCGCCCGACCGCGTGACGCCATGGCTGCCGACCCGTGCTGCTGGCCGCGCGGCCAGGCGGACGGCGGCGGGCTGGCGGCCGGCCTGGTCGTGCCGCTGCTGCTGCGCGGTCCAGCCCGGATCGGCAGCTACGCGCCCGACCTGGCGACGGGGACCCTCCCCCCGACCTGCCTGTGCGGATCGTCGTCCTGAACGCGGCGGAGCGGCTGACCGAGCCCGGCCATCGCCGACGGCCTGGCGGCACCCGGATCCTCGTTGCAGACCCTGGATGCGGCGCCAGGGACAGGGCGGACGGGTTCGCATCCTAGGCACGTGCCGCCGGCAGGCTGCTGGCAGCACCCGACGGACCGGGGGTCCTGCCCTCAAGCCCGGCGGCTGGGACACCCATGCGGCGCAGCGGCAACGCCTCGACGCGCCGCTGTCACAGCCCGATGCCGGATGCCGGCGCTCCGCAGCGGTCTCGGCAGCGCCTGGATCAACATGGTTGTGCTGGTCATGATCGAACTCGGCCGCACGGTCCGGGTCAGCGGCACTGGCGGCACCACCCATGGCACCGCGACGATCTCGTTGGTGGCCAACGGTGCCGTCAGCAGCGGCTGGGTCGGCCGTGCCTGGCCGTGACCCTCATGACTATTCGAGAACCGCAACTCGGCGCCGCCACCGGCCTGGCCAAGAGTGTGAACTCCGCCCGTCTCGGACTGGATGCAACGGCGTTAGATCACGTGTTTCCGTCCATCCGCGACGCGTTTCCGGCCGCCGGGCTTATCCGCAGCTGAGGGTCCGATTCGAAGCTGCGGCGCCTCAGCTCCAGCGGCGACGGCGGCTGACGCCCAGGTGGATCGTGGTGCCGGTGGCGCGGATGCCGCGTCGGAAAGCCGTCTCGTGCGCAAAGCCGCGATGGAACGACGCCTCGTGCAGGAGACCGGAGGATCGTCCATGGCCGCGTTCCCGACTCCAGCCCTGCAGCCAGCTCATGCGTACCGAACGATACGCTGCCCAGTGCACGATCACCCGCGGCGTCGCGGTCAAGGCGTCCAGCGTCAGCTTGCTGGCCTCGCCGTCGGTGACGACGTGCTGGGCGAAGGCGGGAACGGAAGCGGCACCGGTGGCAACGATCAGGAAACCGGCGAACAGGCTCCTGGCGGCGGCAAGGCGGATGGTCACAGGACGTCTCCCGGATCGTTCGATCTCGGGAACCTCGATAACCCATCCACACCGGCGCGGTAAAGCCTTCGCGATCAGGCGGGAACGAACGCCACGCCCTTTTCCGTCAGCAGTGTCTCCAGCTCGCCTGACTGGAACATCTCGGTGACGATGTCGCAGCCGCCGACCAGTTCGCCCTTGACGTAGAGCTGCGGAATGGTCGGCCAGTTGGAGAACACCTTGATGCCCTCGCGTAGCTCGGCGTCCTCCAGCACGTTCACGGTCTGGAACGGCACCTGCATGTGCGACAGGATCTGCACCACACGCGCCGAGAAGCCGCACTGCGGGAACATCGCGTTGCCCTTCATGAACAGCATCACCGGGTTGGCGTCGATCTCGCCCTGGATTCGCTGGAACACCGTTTCGGCCATGGGACTGCTCCTGGAAGACTGGATGAAGGTCAGGGTGCGCTGGTCTGGATCGCGAGCGCGTGCAGCGCGCCGCCCATCTGCCCGGCGAGTGCCGCATACACCAGCTGGTGCTGCTGCACGCGCGAACGGCCGCGGAACGCCTCGCTGACCACCGAGCAGGCGTAATGGTCGCCGTCGCCCGCCAGGTCCTCGATCGTCACCAGCGCGTCCGGCAGGGAGGCGCGGATCAGCGTCTCGATCTCTGACGCAGCCATCGGCATGAGCCCGCACTCCACGCTGCGGCCGATCAGCGGTCCATCAGCCGGGGGAAGAAGGCGTGATGGGCCTGTCTCAGCCGTTGCAGCGATATTGTGGCGCCGCTCGGCAAAGTCAAACCGTCGCCGCCGGAGCGCCCGAGCAGCCGGCCCTCGATCCCGGCCCGCCGGGCCTGCTCGACCAGCGCGGCACCGTCGGCGACCGCCAGCAGGTAGCGCCCCTGGTCCTCGCCGAACCAGTACGCGTGCGGGCTGAGCCCCGAGGCCGGCACGTCCAGGCTGATCCCGGTGCCGCCCGCCATCGCCATCTCGGCGATCCCGACCAGCAGCCCGCCGTCGGACAGGTCGTGGCAGGCCGACACCTGCCCGGACAGGATGCGAGTCCGCACGAAGTCGCCGGTGCGCCGTTCCGCCTTCAGATCGAGCGGCGGCGGTGCCCCCTCCTCGCGGCCATGGATCTCGCGCAGCCACAGCGACTGGCCGAGCGCTCCCTCGGTCCGGCCCAGCAGCACCAGGTCCAGGTCGGGCATCAGCCCGATGCCGATCGCCTGCGCCGCATCCTCCAGCACGCCCAGCCCGCCGATCGCCGGCGTTGGCAGGATCGACACCGTGCTGCCATCCGGCGCCCTGGTCTCGTTGTAGAGCGACACGTTGCCGCTCACCACGGGAAAGTCCAGCGCCAGGCAGGCCTCGCCCATGCCGGCGATGGCGTCGGCGAACTGGCCCATCACCTCGGGCTTCTCCGGCGAGCCGAAATTGAGGTTGTCGGTGACCGCCAGCGGCCGCGCGCCCACCGCCGTGAGGTTGCGCCACGCTTCCGCCACCGCCTGCGCCCCGCCCAGCCTGGCGTCGGCGGCGACGTAGCGCGGCGTGCAGTCGGTGGTCAGCGCCAGCCCGATGGTGGTGTCCTCGACCCGCACCACCGCCGCGTCGGCGGCCCCCGGCCGTCGCACGGTCTGGCCACCGACGGTGCTGTCGTACTGGTCCCACACCCAGGCGCGCGATGCGACGTCCGGACAGCCGATCAGGGCGACCAGCGCGTCCTCGATGCCCACCGGATCGTGCACCGGCCCCACCGGCGCCGGCGGCGCCTTGGACACGGTCGGACGGTGGTACAGCGGCGCCTCGTCGGCCAGCGGGGCGAGCGGGATGTCCGCCTCGATCCGGCCCGCGTGGCGCAGCACGATCCGGCCGGTGTCGGTCAGGTGGCCGATCACCGCGAACTCCAGCTCCCACTTGTCGAAGATCGCCCGCGCCGCCTCGGTCCGGTCCGGCCGGATCACGATCAGCATGCGCTCCTGGCTTTCCGACAGCATCATCTCGTACGCGGTCATGCCGGTCTCGCGCTGCGGCACGGTGTCCAGGTCGAGCTCGATGCCGACCCCACCCTTGCCCGCCATCTCCACCGCCGACGAGGTCAGCCCGGCCGCGCCCATGTCCTGGATCGCGACGATCGCGTCCGTCGCCATCAGCTCCAGGCAGGCCTCGATCAGCAGCTTCTCCACGAACGGGTCGCCGACCTGCACCGTCGGGCGCTTGGCCTGCGCGTCGGCGTCGAACTCGGCCGAGGCCATGGTGGCGCCGTGTATGCCGTCGCGCCCGGTGCGGGAGCCGACATACACCACCGGGTTGCCCACCCCCGCGGCTGCCGACAGGAAGATCCGGTCCTGCCGCGCCACCCCGACCGTCATCGCGTTGACCAGCGGGTTGCCGTCGTACGAGGGATGGAAGTTGATCTCGCCGCCCACCGTCGGCACGCCGACGCAGTTGCCGTAGCCGCCGACCCCGCGCACCACGCCGTCGACGATGCGGCGCGTGTTCGGGTGGTCCGGGCTGCCGAAGCGAAGCGCGTTCAGGTTGGCGACCGGCCGCGCGCCCATGGTGAACACGTCGCGCAGGATGCCGCCGACCCCGGTCGCCGCACCCTGGTACGGCTCGATGAAGCTCGGGTGGTTGTGGCTTTCCATCTTGAAGATGGCGGCGAGCCCCTGGCCGATGTCGACCACGCCGGCGTTCTCGCCGGGTCCGTGGATCACCCAGGGCGCGGTGGTCGGCAGGGTCCTGAGCCACACCCGCGACGACTTGTACGAGCAGTGCTCCGACCACATCACCGAGAAGATGCCGAGCTCGGTCAGGCTGGGGTCGCGCCCCATGATCGCGAGCAGCTTGTCCCACTCGTCGGCGGTCAGGCCGAACTCGCGCGCCAGCGCGGCGTCGACGGGCCGGGCCGCGTTCAATGCACCAGCGCTCCCACCAGCCCCTCGAACAAGGGCCTGCCGTCGATGCCGCCCATCAACGGGTCGACCAGGTCCTCGGCGTGCGGCATCAGCCCGCACACACGCAGGTTGTCGCTGAGCACCCCGGCGATCGCCCGCGCGCTGCCGTTCGGGTTGCCATCGGCATAACGGAAGGCCACCAGTCCCTCGCCTTCCAGCCGGTCCAGCGTGTCCGTGTCCGCGACGTAGTTGCCGTCGCCATGCGCCATCGGCGCCCGGAACAGGTCGCCGGCCTGCCAGCCACGCGTGAAGGCGGTGTCGTCGCGCTCCACCCGCAGCCGGCAGTCATGCGACAGGAAGCGCATGCCGGCGTTGCGCAGCAGCGCGCCCGGCAGCATCTGCGCCTCGGTCAGGATCTGGAACCCGTTGCACACCCCCAGCACATGGCCGCCGCGTTCCGCGAACGCCCGGACCGCGGCCATGATCGGCGCGTGCGCCGCCATCGCGCCGGAGCGCAGGTAGTCGCCGTGGCTGAACCCGCCCGGCAGCACCACCAGGTCGAGCGGCGGCAGGACGGTGTCGCGGTGCCAGAGCATCGTCGGCGTCTGCCCGGAGACCGCCTTGAGCGCGATCGCCATGTCGCGCTCCCGGTTGGTGCCCGGGAAGACGACGATCCCGGCCTTCACGGCCTGGTGCCCGCTCCGCCGGCGCAGGGAAAGGCGTCGGTCAGCGCGTCGTACACCACCGGCCCCACGTCGGCGGACAGCCGCTCGGAATGCTTCGACATCCACGACACCACCGCGCCGCGCAGCTGCGTACCGGTCGCCTGCGGGATGCACACCTTGCGCGCGGTGTTCGGTCCGGCCACGGTCTCGACCAGGGTGATGCCGTCGGAGATGCCGCTGACGTAGGCATCGCAGATCTTGATCGTCTGCGGCGACTGGCAGAACCGCAGCAGCGCCGAGGCCGGCAGGTGGGTCAGGCGCCCGACCGGCTTGTCCTGGGCCTGCGCGGCCCCGGTTGCCAAGGCGCCGGCGAGCGCCACGCCGGCCAGGATCCGAGAACGCGTCATCCCACCACCTCTGTCGTGAAGGTCTCGATCACCAGGTTCGCCAGCAGCTGCCGGCCCATCTCGTCGCCCTGCGCCCTGGCCCTTGCCGGGTCGGTCTCGTCCAGCTCCAGCTCGATCACCCGTCCGGCGCGGACCTCGCCGACATTGCCGAAGCCCAGTGTGTGCAACGCGTGCCCGATCGCCTTGCCCGGCGGATCCAGCACGCCCTCCTTCAGCATCACGGACACGCGGACCTTCACTGCATCACCCGTGACGGGTGGACGCGGTCGGTCACTGCATGACCTTTGGGCTCCTCGAAACGGTCGGTCATTGCATGACCTCCGGGCCCTTCATGTCGTTGTTCCCCGCTTCGGGCAGGATGCCGAGGCGCCGCGCGACCTCCTGATAGGCCTCCTCGACCCGGCCCATGTCGCGACGGAACCGGTCCTTGTCCATCTTCTCCGACGTCTTGGCGTCCCACAGGCGGCAGTTGTCCGGGCTGATCTCGTCGGCCAGCACCAGGCGCATGTCCTCGTTCTCCCACAGCCGGCCGAACTCCAGCTTGAAGTCCACCAGGGTGATGCCGACGCCCAGGAACAGCCCGCTCAGGAAGTCGTTGATTCGCAGCGCCAGGGCGACGATGTCGTCCATGTCGGCGGTGGAAGCCCAGCCGAACGCGGTGATGTGCTCCTCGGCCACCATCGGGTCGTTCAGGCTGTCGTTCTTGTAGTAGTACTCCAGGATCGAGCGCGGCAGGCGGGTGCCCTCAGGAATGCCGAGCCGCTTGCTCAGCGAGCCGGCGGCAACGTTGCGCACCACCACCTCCAGCGGGATGATCTCCACCTCGCGGATCAGCTGCTCGCGCATGTTGAGCCGCCGCACGAAATGCGTCGGCACGCCGATGTCGTGCAGGCGCAGCATCAGGTGCTCGCTGATCCGGTTGTTCAGCACGCCCTTGCCGGTGATGATACCCTTCTTGGCGCCGTTGCCGGCGGTCGCGTCGTCCTTGAAGTACTGGACGAGCGTGCCCGGCTCCGGCCCTTCGAACAGGATCTTGGCCTTACCCTCGTAGAGCTGTCGGCGGCGGGCCATACACGGTCCTTGCAACTGCGCTGGGCGCGCCGGGTGCGCGACGCGGGCGCGGTATAGCAGCGTCTCGGGCCACCGCCTACAGCGCCGGACGGGTGGCCCTTCAGGCGGCGGCCTGTTCAGGCGGCGGCGGCCATCACCACGGGAACGAACGGGGTGCGGTCCGGCGCACCGGCGGCGAACATCCAGTTCGGCGTCCGTCCCGGGTCGCGCGGGATGCCGACCAGCGACGCGTTGGTGGTGCCGAAGCCGGAGCGCGGCGGGATGTTGAGCTCGCTGCCGGCCGGCAGCGTGCGGTCCGACAGCAGCCCGGTCCAGGTGCCCCAGTCCGGCGGCATCGGCACGGGTGCTGCCTGGAACCGCGGCAGGTGGCGGGCGATGCGCGGGATCTGCATGTCGTCCGGACCGCCGGTGGCGATCATGTGCGTGCCAGGCTCGAGCCGTGTGACCTCCGGATGGCCGTAGCCGAGTCCGCACAGGTAGAACGCCGCGTCCCGGTCGCCGACGATCATGTTGTAGGAGCGGTAGCGGCCGGCATCGGTCGCCGCCAGCGCCTCCACCGCCGCCTCCGCGCTGGCCCCGCGCACCGCGATCAGCGGCAGTTCGCCGCGCGAGCGCTTGCCCGGCGCCGGACCCAGGCTGCCCACCCGGTTCAGTACCGCAGCCACCACGCCGCGACCGTTCAGCGCCAGCCAGGTGCCGCCGCCGGGCACGTCGCGCGGCCCCAGCACGTCGGGCTGCTCCGGCCAGAAGCGGCCCGGCGGCTCCCACGGGCGGTCGAGCCGCTCGTCGCGGTTGGCGGCGAGCAGAAGCGGCCAGGCTTCCCCGGGCATGGTGGAGACAATGACGGTGCACACGATGACGGGGACCTGTTTTCCTGCGGCCGGGGCCGGGCAGCGGTGATATTCCGCAATGCGACATGGTGACAAGGCGGTGTCAATGGCAGGGGTTGGCGGGGCAGGACTGCCCCGTTCAGGCCGCCGGCCCCGACTCGCCGAACACGCGCCGGAAGCTCGCGTCGAGCGCCGCGAGGTGGCGGCCGGGATCGGTGGCGCGGTCAAGCAGCGCCGGCGGGACGCGTCCCGCGACCTCCGGGTCGGCGTCCAGGTTCTCGCGGAAGCTGCGCCCGCCCGGGGTGCCGAGCGCGGTCCAGGTCGCCATCGCGTTGCGCTGCACGATCCGGTACGCGTCCTCGCGCGAGATTCCGGCGCGTGCCAGCTCCAGCAGCACCTCGCCCGAATGCACCACCCCGCCCAGGCTGTCGAGGTTGGCCAGCATCCGCTCCGGGTACACCACGAGACGCTCGATCATCCCCGCCAGCCGCGACAGCGCGAAGTCGAGCCCGATCGTGGCGTCCGGCCCGATGTTGCGCTCCACCGAAGAATGGCTGATGTCGCGCTCGTGCCAGAGCGCCACGTTCTCCAGCGCCGGCACAGCGTGGGAGCGCACCAGACGCGCCAGCCCGGTCAGGTTCTCCGACAGCACCGGGTTGCGCTTGTGCGGCATCGCCGAGGAGCCCTTCTGCCCGGGATGGAAGAACTCCTCCGCTTCCCGCACCTCCGATCGCTGCAGGTGGCGCACCTCCGTCGCCAGCCGCTCGACGCCGGATGCGACCACCGCCAGCGTGCAGAAGAACGCGGCATGGCGGTCGCGCGGGATCACCTGGGTCGACACCGGTTCCGGCTGGAGGCCCAGCCGCTCCGCCACGTACTCCTCCACCCGCGGATCCACGTGCGCGAAGGTCCCCACCGCGCCCGAGATGGCGCAGGTGGCGATCTCCGCCCGCGCCTGCACCAGTCGCCGGCGGTTGCGGTCGAACTCGGCATAGTGCCCGGCGAGCTTCAGCCCGAAGCTGGTCGGCTCGGCGTGAATCGCGTGGCTGCGCCCGACGGTGAGCGTGTGCTTGTGCTCGAACGCCCGTCGCTTCAGCGCCGCCAGCACCGCGTCGAGGTCCTCCAGCAGCAGGTCGGAGGCCTGCGCCAGCTGCACCGCGAGGCAGGTGTCGAGCACGTCGGACGAGGTCATGCCGAGATGCACGAACCGGCTGTCCGGCCCGATCCGCTCGGCGAGCCAGGTCAGGAACGCGATCACGTCGTGCCGTGTCTCGGCCTCGATGGCGTCGATCCGGGCGAGGTCGTCGTCGGAGAACGCCGCCATCGCCGCGTCGCCGCGCTCCCGGATCGCCGCCGCCGACTCGGCCGGCACGTCGCCGAGCCGCGCCATCGCCTCGACCGCCAGCGCCTCGATCTCGAACCAGATCCGGTAGCGGTTGGCAGGCAGCCAGATCGCCGCCATGGCCGGCCGTGTGTAGCGTGGAACCATCGGATCCCCTTTCCCGGCCGCGGCACCCGGCCGCCGCTTGCCTTTCCGCAGATCCGCATGGCTTTAGGCCGCTCCGGCGCCGCTGTGCAGGCCCGATCGAACGGAGCGCCCATGCCGATGCCGCATCACCTGTTGTCCGAACTGGTGGCGCTAGGCCAGGTCCTGGTGATCGACCTGACGCTGGCCGGCGACAACGCGGTGGTGGTGGGGCTGGCGGTGCTGGGCCTGCCGCCGCGTGAGCGACGGCAGGCGATCCTGTTCGGCATCGCGGCCGCGACGCTGATCCGGATCGCGCTCGCCACCGTGGCGCTGCAGCTGCTGGCGATCGTCGGGCTGACACTCGCCGGCGGTCTGCTGCTGCTCTGGGTGTGCTGGCGCATGGTGCGCGAGCTGCGCCACCAACCAGCCGGCGCCGACGATCCCGCCCTCGCCGGCCGCACCGGGTCCGGCGCGTTGCGCCGCGCGATCGGCCGGATCGTGCTGGCCGACCTGTCGATGAGCCTGGACAACATCCTGGCGGTCGCCGGCGCTGCCGGTCAGCACCTGTGGGTGCTGATCACCGGGCTGGTGGTGTCGATCGCGCTGATGGGTCTCGCCGCCTCGCTGGTGGCGCGCCTGCTGGAACGGTATCGCTGGATCGCCTGGGTCGGCATCCTGATCGTGGCCGCCGTAGCGATCGAGCTGATCGTGGAGGGCACCCATCAGGTGGTGCGCCAGACCGGACTTTGACCGCTGCGGTCACTCCCCGATCGCGGCCCCTCCGGGATGGCGCAGGTCGAGCCCGCCCCAGACGCCGGGGCTGTGCTGGCCCAGCGATGGACCGCCGACCAGGATGCCCTCGGCCGAGCCCCAGTTCTGATGCACGCTGATCGTGTAGCCCATCGCGGTCAGCTTCGCCGTCACCTCCGGCGACAGCGCGCCGGCCTCCGCCTCCACCGGCTCGGGCATCCACTGCTCGTGGATCCGCGCCATGTTCACCGCGCTTGCGATGTCCATGCCGCCATCCACCACCGCCAGGATCGCCTCGAGGGTGATGGTCGGGATGCGCGAGCCGCCCGGGCTGCCGATCACCATCACCACCCGGCCGTTGCGCGACAGGATGGTCGGCGACATCGACGACAACGGCGTCTTGCCCGGCGCCACCGCGTTGGCGGCGGACCCGACCAGGCCGTACATGTTGGGCGCCCCCGCCTTGGCGGAGAAGTCGTCCATCTCGTCGTTCATGACGATGCCGGTATGCCCGGCCACCACCTTGGCGCCGAACCAGCCGTTCAGCGTGTAGGTCATCGACACCGCACGGCCGTCGCGGTCGATGATCGAGAAGTGCGTGGTCTCGGTCTTCTCGTGCGGCACCGGGTCGAGCGGCGACAGGGTGTTGGACGCCAGCGCGTGGTCGGTCGGCGTGTGGGAACGGATCTCCGCCGCATAGGCCGGGTCGATCAGCCTGGCGACGGGATCGTGCACGAAGGCCGGGTCGCCCAGGTTCTGCCGGTCGGCATAGGCGTGCCGCATCGCCTCCACCTGCCGCTGCACCCCGGCCACACTGCGCAGGCCCAGGCCGCGCAGGTCCTCGCCGTCCAGGATGTCCAGGATCTCGCACAGCGCGACGCCGCCGCCGCTGGGCGGCGGGGCGGTGTCCACGGTGTAGCCGCGGTAGTGGCAGCGCACCGGCGGCAGCACGCGGGTGCGATAGCGGCCGAAATCCTCCGTCGACAGCACGCCGCCGCCCTTGGAGCTGGCGGCGACGATCGCGGCTGCGACCGGACCGCGATAGAACGCCGCCGGTCCGCCGGCGGCGATCCGCGACAGCGTGTCGGCCAGCTCGGCCTGCACCAGGCGCTCGCCGACGCCGTACGGCGTGCCGTCGGGGTGCAGGAAGATGCGAGCCGAGTCCGGGTCCTTGGCGAAGCCGGCGGTGGCGGTGTGCAGCAGCATCACGTCGCCGGCCTTGAGCACGTAGCCGTCGCGGGCGAGCCGGATCGCCGGCGCCATTACCACGGCGCGCGACAGGTGTCCCCAGCGGGCGAGCGCCTCGTCCATGCCGGCGACGGTGCCGGGCACCCCCACCGCCTTCCAGCCATCCGCGGACAGGCCGGGCACCACGTTGCCGGCCGCGTCCTGGAACATGGTCGGCGTCGCGGCGAGCGGCGCGTGCTCGCGGAAGTCGAGAAAGAACGCCTGCCCGTCCGGCTGGCGCAGGGTCAGGAAGCCGCCGCCGCCGATGTTGCCGGCAGCCGGATACACCACGGCTAGCGCGTAGGCCACGGCGACCGCGGCATCCACCGCGTTGCCGCCCTGGCGCAGGATCCCCGCTCCCACCTCGGAGGCCAGCGCGTGTGCCGTCACCACCATGCCGTGCGCGCCGTGCACCGGCACCGGCGTGACGGCGGCGGGAGCGGACGGACCGAACGCCAGCGGGTCGGCGCCTTCCCAGCCGCTGGGACGCGCCGCGCCCGCCACCACCGGGCTCGCCGGAACCTGGACCACCGGCGCCTGCACCATCGGCGCCGTCGGCGGCGTCGGCTGGGCCAGCGCCGGCAGCACCGGGCAGCAGGCCAGCGCGGCCGACAGAGCGGTCCGCGCCAGGCGCTGAACAGGGTTCACGTGAACGCCGTTCATGCCGCCGCCTGGTAGGGCGGGTGGTCCAGCCCGGCGGGCGACAGGGTGAAGATCTCGCATCCGTCCTCCGTGACCCCCACCATGTGCTCGAACTGCGCCGACAGGCTGCGGTCGCGCGTCACCGCGGTCCAGCCGTCATCGAGGATCTTCACGTCCGGACGCCCCGCGTTCACCATCGGCTCGACGGTGAAGAACATGCCGGGCCGGAGCACCGCGCCCTCCTTCGGGCGGCCGTAGTGCAGGATGTTGGGGCTGTCGTGGAACGAGCGGCCGATGCCGTGGCCGCAGAAGTCGCGCACCACCGACATGCGCTGCGGCTCGACGTAGCTCTGGATCGCGTGGCCGATGTCGCCCAGCGTGTTGCCGGGCCGGATCGCCGCCAGGCCGCGCATCAGCGACTCGTAGGTCACGTCGATCAGCATCGCGGCACGGCGCGACACCTGCCCCACCGTGTACATGCGGCTGGTGTCGCCGTACCAGCCATCCAGGATGCAGGTGACGTCGATGTTGAGCACGTCGCCGTCCTGCAGCCGCCGCTCGCCGGGAATGCCGTGGCAGACCACGTGGTTGAGCGAGATGCAGCAGGATTTCGGGAAGCCGCGATAGTTCAGCGGCGCCGGCACCGCGCCGTGCGCCAGGGTGTAGTCATGGACGAGCGTGTCCAGCTCACCGGTGCTGATGCCGGCCCGCACGTGCGGGGTGATCATGTCGAGGGTCTGCGCCGCCAGCCGTCCGGCGGCGCGCATGCCGCCGAAATCCGCCTCGGGATGGATGACGATCCGACGCCTGTCCGTTTCCCCGTCCATCATCGCGTTGTTCCTTCGCGCCCGTTCCTTCGCGTCGGATCGGCCAACGCCGGGACCGGCGTCGGGATCGACCTCCAGGAGGCGCCGGAAAGATGCGCGGCCCGGACGGCGGCTGCAAGGACGGTCGCTGCGGCGACGGCGGGCAGGCGGACGATCAGCTCCGCTGCCAGCGGCTCCGCACGTGGCCGTGATGGTGCGGCGACACCAGCACGGCGGTGGCGAAGTGCATGCGCGCCCCGGTCAGGTGGACGCGCGGCCCGTGGCCGTGCAGGTGGACGCCGCGCCAGCCGCCGGTCTCGACCGGTGCCGTCGCCCGCGCCGCGACCAGACGCACCACCAGCCGGCCGCCGCGCGTGCGCACCAGGCGCCGGCGCATCGGCATCGCCTGCTCCTCGCCCATGGTGTCGGCGGCGAGCATCAGTGCCGGAGCGCGGGCTCGCATCGCGTGCGCCATCACCGGCACGCCTTCCTGCTGGAAGCCCTGGTCGAGCAGCGCCGTCATCACCGAAGAGCGTTGCGGGTTGCTGCTGGCACCCAGCACCACGCCGATCAGGCGCACGTTGCCACGCACCGCCGAGGTAACCAGGTTGCGGCCGCCGGCGTTGGTGAAGCCGGTCTTGAGCCCGTCGGCGCCGGCATAGATCTGCAGCATCGGGTCGTGGTTCATCACCTCGCGGCCGTGGAACACGAAGGCCGGCACCGCGAAGTAGTGATACTGCTCGGGGAAGTCCTGGATCAGGTGGCGGGCCAGGGTGGCGAAGTCGCGCGCCGTCGAGACCTGCTCGTCGTCCGGCAGACCGGACGCGTTGCGGAACGTGGTATTGGTCATGCCGAGCGAGCGCGCCTTCTGCGTCATCATCTGCGCGAACTGCTGCTCGTCGCCACCGCCCAGCAACTCGCCCAGCGCGCAGGCGGCGTCGTTGGCCGACTTGGTGACCATCCCCAGGATAGCCTGCTCGACGGTGAGGTAGGAGCCCGGCACCAGATCGAGCTTGGTCGGTATCATCGACGCGGCATGCTCCGAGACCGGCACCGACTGGTCCAGCGAGAGGTGGTTCTGGCGCAGCGCGTCGAACGCCAGGTACAGCGTCATCAGCTTGGTCAGGCTGGCCGGATAGCGCTGCAGGTCCGGATTGGCCTGCTGCAGTACGGCGCCGGAGCCGGCATCCATCACGAAGGTGCTGAGCTGCCCGGGATATTGGGCGTGGGCGAGGCTGGGCGCCAGCAGCGCGCCGCACAGGCCGGCACAAGCGGACAGCGCCTGGCGGAAGGGGCGAGCCGCCATCCCTGCACGAGCGGCTGCACCACGACCCTTGGACTCTGGCGCCATGCGCACCCCCTCGTTCACCACGTCGATACTATGAAGGCCCCAACCTTTCGTCCAGATTAATTCACAGTTTTGCAACGGGTTGGCGGCGACGATGCGTGTCCGGGGCCAAGGACGGGCCGCAAACCGCCGGTTCCGGGCGTCATGGCGGCCACAAGGGGGTTTCAAGCCGGGTTTGACTTCCAATATGCTCGCTCCATGCGCTCCGACCACGATCACCCGGCCTTCCCGGAAGGGTTCTTCGCCGCTCGCCGGACCGGGCGTCCCGACACGCCGGTGACCGCCGGCAGGCCGCGCAATGCCGGCCGGGACGACGACAAGACCGACAACCCGGATTCGCCCAACGTCGGCGTGGTGGTGAAGGCGCGTCCCAAGACGCGCAAGCCGGCCATGTACAAGGTGCTGATGCTGAACGACGACTACACGCCGATGGAGTTCGTCGTGCACGTGCTGGAGCGCTTCTTCCAGAAGTCGCGCGACGAGGCGACCCGCATCATGCTGCACGTACACAAGCGCGGCGTGGGGGTGTGCGGTGTCTATACCTATGAGGTCGCCGAGACCAAGGTGACCCAGGTGATGGACCTGGCACGGCAGAACCAGCATCCGCTGCAGTGCACGATCGAGAAGGACTGAGCCGCGGCGCCCCGATCCGGCTGATCCGGCGGGGATGGAACGGCGGCTTTCGGTCCCCATCTGTTGCATTGCGGCGAGGCTGGCCCGGGTGCTGAGTCCCGTTTGGTCGAAACCGATTTTTACTGGCCTTCTGTGGATAAAGCTCCAAGATGATGACGGGTCGCGACAGGGTCGTGCGGTCCCGATGATCAAGGGGTTGGCTGCACCGGCCTGGCCTTAGCGGCGTTAAGGAGCGTTCCCATGCTGTCACGCAACCTCGAGCAGACGCTGCACCGGGCCCTGTCGCTCGCCGGCGACCGCCGCCACGAATACGCTACCCTGGAGCATCTGCTGCTGGGCCTGGTCGACGACAGCGACGCGGCGACCGTGCTGCGCGCCTGCGGCGTCGACCTGGACAAGCTGCGCACCGACCTGACCGAGTTCCTGGACAAGGATTTGGCCGGGCTGGCCTCCGACCGCTCCTCCGAGCCGAAGCCGACCGCGGCGTTCCAGCGCGTGGTGCAGCGCGCGGCGATCCACGTGCAGTCCTCCGGCCGCGACGAGGTGACCGGCGCCAACACCCTGGTCGCCCTGTTCTCCGAGCGCGAAAGCCACGCGGTCTACTTCCTGCAGCTGCAGGACATGACCCGGCTGGACGCGGTCAACTTTATCAGCCACGGCATCGCCAAGGCGCCAGGCCGCACCGCGCAGCGCCCGACCACCGGCGCCGCCAACAACGGCGACACCCCAGAAGGCGAGCGCGAGGAGCGCGGCCGCGCCGGCTCGCCCAAGCAGCAGGACGGGCTGTCGGCCTACTGCGTCAACCTCAACAAGAAGGCGCAGGCCGGCAAGATCGATCCGCTGATCGGGCGCGACAGCGAGATCGAGCGCACCATCCAGATCCTGTGCCGCCGCACCAAGAACAACCCGCTCTACGTCGGCGATCCCGGCGTCGGCAAGACCGCGATCGCCGAGGGCTTGGCCAAGCGCATCGTCGAGGGCGACGTGCCTGAGGTGCTGGCGAAGTCTACCATCTACGCGCTGGACATGGGCGCGCTGCTCGCCGGCACTCGTTACCGCGGCGACTTCGAGGAGCGGCTCAAGGCGGTGGTGACCGAGTTGGAGGCCAACCCGGGCGGCATCCTGTTCATCGACGAGATCCACACCGTGATCGGCGCCGGCGCCACTTCCGGCGGGGCGATGGACGCGTCCAACCTGCTCAAGCCGGCCCTGGCGCAGGGCACGCTGCGCTGCATCGGGTCGACCACCTACAAGGAGTTCCGGCAGCACTTCGAGAAGGATCGCGCCTTGGTGCGCCGGTTCCAGAAGATCGACGTCAACGAGCCGTCGGTCGAGGACGCGGTCAAGATCCTGCGCGGGCTGAAGACCAACTACGAGAAGCACCACAAGGTCAGCTACACCGACGACGCGATCCGGGGTGCGGTGGAGCTCGCGGTGAAGTACATCCACGACCGCAAGCTGCCCGACAAGGCGATCGACGTGATCGACGAGGTCGGCGCCTCGCGCATGCTCCAGCCGGAGGAGAAGCGCCGCAAGGTGGTGACCCTGCGCGACGTCGAGGAGATCGTGGCCAAGATCGCCCGCATCCCGCCCAAGAGCGTGTCCGCCGACGACAAGGAGACGCTGCGTTCGCTGGAGCGCGACCTGAAGTCGATGGTGTTCGGCCAGGACCGCGCGATCGAGGCGCTGTCGGCGGCGATCAAGCTGAGCCGCGCCGGCCTGCGCGACGCTGAGAAGCCGATCGGCAACTACCTGTTCTCCGGCCCCACCGGCGTCGGCAAAACCGAGGTCGCCAAGCAGCTCGCCTCCACGCTCGGCATCGAGCTGATCCGCTTCGACATGTCGGAGTACATGGAGCGGCACTCGATCTCGCGTCTGATCGGCGCCCCACCGGGCTATGTCGGCTTTGACCAGGGCGGCCTGCTGACCGACAGCATCGACCAGCATCCGCACGCCGTGCTGTTGCTGGATGAGATCGAGAAGGCGCACCAGGACCTGTACAACATCTTGTTGCAGGTCATGGACCACGGCAAGCTCACCGACCACAACGGCAAGACGGTGGACTTCCGCAACGTCATCCTGATCATGACCACGAACGCGGGTGCCGCCGACCTGACGCGGGAAGCGATCGGCTTCGGCCGCGACAACCGCGCCGGCGAGGACGAGGAGGCGATCAAGCGCATCTTCACGCCCGAGTTCCGCAACCGCCTCGACGCCATCATCCCGTTCGCCGGCCTCACCCCCGAGATCGTCGGTCGCGTGGTGGAAAAGTTCGTGCTGCAGCTGGAAGCCCAGCTTGCCGACCGCAACGTCACCATCGAGGTGTCGTCGTCGGCGAAGGAGTGGCTGGCCGAGCGTGGCTACGACCGGTTGTATGGTGCGCGCCCGTTGGCCCGGGTGATCCAGGAGCACATCAAGAAGCCGCTGGCCGAGGAGCTGCTGTTCGGCTCCCTGGTGCATGGCGGCGCGGTCAAGGTGTCGCTCAAGGACGGCAAGCTCGCCTTCGAGTACATCCCGAACCCGGCGCCGGCTCCAGTGGACGAGGATGGCGAGGGCGGGTCGGAGCGGGAGTCGGAGGCCGCCAGCTAGGCGGTTCACAAAGGCACGTCACCGGAAGGCCTCGGCGCAAGCCGGGGCCTTTTTCGTTCGACCCGTCCGCGATTGCCGGGCATCGTTCCCGGTGACGGCATCAGGTTCGGAGCAGCAGCGCATGGGGATGGACACGTGGCGTCGCGACCTGATGCTCGGCCTGCTCGCGCTCCTGGGGGCTGGCCTGTTCGCGCTCAACACGGCCGGCTATGCCGGAGACGGCGCCTTCGCTGCAGCAGAGCTGACGATGATCCTTCCCATGCTGTTTCGCATCGAGGGAATGCATGCAGTCACGCGACCTGGTGCACCAGCAGGGTCGACCCTGTCCTGGCGGATCGCCATCCTGCTGTGCGGCGCCGTGATCCTGTGTTGCGTTGCCATGGGCCGGGTGGGGCCGCACCGCCTGCTCCTGGGCCTGTTCCTTTCGATCGGCTCGGCCGCACAGGCGATCGGTTTCTTCCATCGGGCGGCTGGGACAAATCGGATCCGGACCACGCTGGATCTACCCTAGCCTTCCGCTTCCAGCGCACGGCGTGCCGCCGCCAGCTTTTCGTCGTCCTCCGCCGTCACCTGCGGCGGGGCCAGCTGCATCCGCTCCAGCGCCTGGATCATCGCTTCGACGACTACCAGCCGGGCGAACCATTTCCAGTCTCCCGGCACCACGAACCACGGTGCCTCGGGCGTGGCGGTCCCGGCGATCGCCTCCTCGTAGGCCTCCTGGTAGCGGTCCCAGTGTGCCCGCTCGGCAAGGTCGGCGGTGGAGAACTTCCAGTTCTTGTCCGGTTCCTCCAGCCGCGCCAGGAAGCGCCGCCGCTGCTCCTCCTTCGAGATGTGCAGGAAGAACTTCAGCACCACCACGCCCTGTCGGTCGAGGTAGCGCTCGAAGTGGCGGATGTCCTTCATGCGCTGCTTCCAGAAGCCGCCGCCCCGCCTGGCCTCCGGCAGGTCCTGGCGGTCCAGCACCTCGGGATGCACCCGCGTGACCAGCACCTCCTCGTAGTGGCTGCGGTTGAACACACCGATCCGCCCGCGCGCCGGTACCGCTTCGTGGATGCGCCACAGGAAGTCGTGGCCGAGCTCTACCGGGCCCGGCTGCTTGAACGAGGTCACTGTGACGCCTTGCGGGTTCACCCCGGACATTACGTGGCGGATGGTGCCGTCCTTGCCGCCGGCGTCCATCGCCTGGAACGCTGCCAGCAGCGCCCAGCGCCCGTCCGCGTACAGCGCCTGCTGCAGCTCGGACAGCCGTTCCACCCCGTCCGCCAGCAGCGCCTTGCCGGTCTCCGCATCCAGGCCGTCCGGTGCCTCGTCACTGGTGTCGCGGCCGGCGAGCGAGAAGCCCTTGGCCGTGGTGACCCGGTAGCGGCGGAGCAGCGCCTTGCGTGCGTCGCGGTCCATCGCGTCAGCCCTCGCGCCGGTGGATCGCCAGCGACGCCGGCGCCTGGGTGTTGGGCATCAGCTCGATCCGGTTGACGTTCACCCGCGCCGGCAGGCCGATCACCCAGGCGATCGTCTCGGCGATGTCTTCCGGCAGCAGCGGGTCGGCGTTGCGGTAGATCGCCTGCGCCTTCTCGTCGTCGCCGAAGCGGACGTTGCTGAACTCGCTGCCGCCGACCAGGCCGGGCTCTATGTTGGTGACGCGTACCGCGGTGCCGACCAGGTCCGCCTTCAGGTTCAGCGCGAACTGCGCCACGAACGCCTTGGTGGCGCCGTACACGTTGCCGCCGGGATAGGCATAGGTGCCGGCGACGCTGCCCAGCGTGATCACGTGGCCACGGTTGCGCGCCACCATGCCGGGCAGCAGCGCCCGGGTGGTGCCGAGCACCCCGCCGACGTTGGTTGCCACCATGCGGTCCCAGTCCGCCATCCGGCCTTCCCAGGCCGGCCCCAGCCCCAGCGCCAGGCCGGCGTTGGCGACCAGCACGTCCACCTCGCGCCAGCCTTCCGGAAGGCTGTCCGGCAGGGCGGCCACCGCCTCGGCGTCCGACACGTCGAGCCGCAGGGGGAGCAGGTCCGGACCGAGCTCGGCCGCCAGCGCGTCCAGCCGCTCCTGCCTGCGACCGGTTGCGATCACGCGGTGACCGTCGCGGACCAGCCGCTCCGCCGTCGCCCGGCCGAAGCCGGCGGTGGCGCCGGTGATGAGGACCGTGGAGCTCATGATGGATGTCCTTCCCCCGCCGCCTCGGCAGCGTCCTGTTGAACGATGTTCACGCCAAGCTCGGCCGCGAGCCGCTCCGGGCCGGCGATCAGCCGTCCGTCCGGCCCATACAAACGCAGGTCGAGCCAGTCCGGGCCGGGCAGCAGGGCGCCGGCACGTCGGCGCGCCGCGTCCTCGGTGCCGAAATGCTCGCGCCGGTCCGGCGGCCGACCGGCGCGGCCGGCGTCCGGCCCGGCCGGTATGTCCGGGACCGGACTGTCGAGATAGGCGAGGGTGAACGGCATGGGGAGCGTGGTCCGACGGTTGCGGTTGCGAACCAGACGCGTGCGGGGCGGCTTCGTTCAACCGGCAAACGTCGGCCGGCTCGCTGCGGC
The DNA here is from genome assembly GCA_964247755.1 of uncultured Acetobacteraceae bacterium. Taxonomy (GTDB): domain Bacteria; phylum Pseudomonadota; class Alphaproteobacteria; order Acetobacterales; family Acetobacteraceae; genus Lichenicola. The sequence continues at coordinate 137,864 of CAXTVX010000001.1, forward strand.
CGATCTTGCGCCGTCCAGCCGCCTCGCCACATGGGAGCCATGTCCGCTGATGCAGAACCCGACGGGAGCCTGACCGGCCAGCTCCTGATCGCGATGCCCTCCCTGGCCGACCGCAACTTCACCCAGACCGTGATCTTCCTGTGCGCCCACTCGCTCAAGGACGGGGCGATGGGACTGGTGGTCAACCGCCGGCTGGCCGAGCCCGGCTTCGATGACCTGCTGGCGCAGCTGGAGATTGCGCCGGCGCCGCCGCGGCGCCGGATCGTGCTGTGTTCCGGCGGCCCGATGGAAAGCTCGCGCGGCTTCGTGCTGCACAGCAGCGACTGGAGCGGCGACGGCAGCCTGACCGTGGACGACGGCATGGTGCTCACCGCCAGCCTGGACGTGCTGCGCGAGATCGCCGATGGGCAGGGCCCTAAGCAGGCGCTGCTGGCGCTGGGCCACGCCGCCTGGGGGCCGGGTCAGCTCGAGTCGGAGATACGGCAGAACGCCTGGCTGTCGGGGCCGGCCGACGATGCGATCGTGTTCGGCAGCGACCACGAGCGCAAGTGGCGGGGGGCTCTCGCCATCCTCGGCGTCGATCCGCTGCGCCTGGTCGGCGAGGCCGGCAACGCCTGACACGCGATGATGATGACGCGCCGGCGAACCGGTCGTCCGCCGGTCGCTTGAGGGTGCGGCGGTCGTTTGCACGGCCCCGTCCCGGAGAACCCGTCATGACCATCCGCACCACCACGACCTTCTGCCTCGCCGGCCTGGCCGCGGCGCTTCTTGCCGGCCCGGCGCTGGCCCAGATCAACGGCGTCGGTGGCGGTGCAGGGGCGCACGGCGGCGGACCGTCGGCTGCCACCATCGGCGGCGGCAGCCCGAGTGCCGGCATGGCAGGATCCGCGACGGGAGCGACCGGCCTGTCCGGCTCCGGCACGAACGGCATCGGCAGCTCCGGCCTCTCCAACCCGGGCATCCCCCCCGGTGCCGGCGCCACCACCCCCGGCCTCATGACCGCCCCCGGCACCGGTACCACGCAGCCGGTGACGGGCGTGCCGGCGCCCAGCCTGCCGGCGCAGGTGCCGGGCCGTGTGGCGCCGCGGAGCGGCGGGCCGCGCTAGGCGCTGTCGGAACATCTCGCTGGCGGGTGCGTGACCTAGCCTTCGATCTGGAACGGGTCGGGTCGACTGGGAGCGGCCGGCCGCGTCGCCTGGGGCCGGCCAGACGCCGCCTGACGTCGACCGTCGCTCCTCACGCGTCGCAGGAGCTGGTCCTGGCATAGCGCGCGAGTTCCAGTGCCAGGTGATCGAACACCAGCCGGATCCGGCGGTCGCGGCGCAGGTCACGGTGCATCGCAAGCCATGCGTCCATGGAGAACGTCAGCTCGGCGTGGAGTAGCGGAACGAGCTCCCTGTCCCTCCTCGCGATGCCATGCTGGCTGACGCCGATGCCGAAACCGGCGCGCAACGCCGCAAGCTGGGCCAGATCGCTGTCCGAGCGGAAGGCGAAGGTGTCGCGGGTCGCCGGCAGTCCCATCCTTTCGATCATCCGCACGTAGGCCGGGTTGCGGTCATACCCGATCAGCGCGTGCCGGCTCAGGTCGGGGAGGCTCTGCGGCATCGGGCGCCCTTCCAGGTAGCGCCTGTGGCCGTAGAGGCCGCAATCGATTCGCCCGATCCGCTTCGCAACCAGTCCGCCCTGGGTCGGCCGGACCATCCGGACGGCGATGTCGGCGTCGCCGCGCAGCAGATCCTCGTTGCGGTTCGACAGGGCGAGCTCCACCGACGTGCGGGGGTGGAGGGCATGGAAGTCGGCCAGGATCGGCGGCAGGACCTCGCCGCCGATGATCTCGCTCGCGGTGATCCGGACGGTGCCGCGCTCCTCGTCGACGTCGCCGGATGCCGACCGCAACGCCGCCTCGGCGGCGGCTTCCATGGCTTCCGCCGACGGGACCAGTCGCACGCCTGCCTCCGTCGGCGACAGGCCGGCGATCGATCGCGTGAACAGGCTGACCCCGAGCGACGCCTCGAGGGCGGCCACCTGACGGCCCAGGGTCGGCTGTGTCGCGCCGAGCGTGCGGGCGGCGCCCGACAGGCTTCCCTCGCGCATGACCGCGAGGAACGCCCTGAACAGGTGCCAGTCCGGTGCACGAGTAGCCATGCGTAAACGTATGGACCGCGTGCGCAGTTGGTCAATCAACGTTGGTAGGACAGGCGCATAGGGTGTCGACATCGATCCACCCACGGAGCGCCTTCCATGACGACGAACCGCGCAGCGACCGGCACCGCCCTGGGTCCGCTCGGGCAGGCAGGAAGCCCGGCCGCTTCGGACACGCGCTTCCTGGCGGTCGATGGCGGACGGATCGCCTACGACGACACGGGCGGGGACGGGCCACTGATCCTGGCGATCCCGGGGATGGGCGACCTGCGATCGGAATACCGGCTGTTGCGCCCGGCGCTGGAGGAGGCAGGCTGTCGCGTCGTGACCATGGACGTGCGCGGCTTCGGCGCGACGTCGGCGCGGTGGGACGAGTATTCCGCGCGTGCGGTCGGACGTGATGCGCTGGCCCTGATCGACCACCTCGCAGCGCCTTCGGCGATCATCCTCGGCAACTCGTTCGCCGCCGGGTCGGCGCTGTGGGCGGCCCACGACCGGCCGGCGCGCGTCGGGGGGGTGGTGCTGCTGGGTCCCATCGTGCGCGACCTCCAGCCGTCGGGGTTCCAGAGGCTCGCCTTGAGGATCGGCTTCGCCGGGCCGTGGCGGGTCAGGTTCTGGACCACCTACTGGACCAGCCTCTTCCCGACCCGCAGGCCTGCGGATCACGGCCTGGTCAGGGCCGCGTTGACCCGGAACCTCCGCGAGCCGGGGCGCATGGCGGCACTCTTCACGATGATCGGCTTGTCCAAGGCGGATACCGCCTCCATGCTGCCCGCCAGCCGGGTGCCAGCCCTCGTCGTCATGGGCAGCCGCGATCCGGACTTCCCCGACGCGGCTGCCGAGGCCCGGTGGCTCGCGGAGCAGCTCCATGCCCAGAGCCTGATCATCGACGGGGCGGGGCACTATCCGCACGCCGAGATGCCGGAGCGCGTCGTGCCCGAACTGCTGCGCTTCATCGCACGGGTATCTGGCTGACGGTCGGACGGGCTCCGCGATGCGACACATCGGGGAAGGCCCGGACCGCGAGCCGGGCGCGGTCCATGCCGACGCAGGCGTCGCGACGCGGGGCCTGCGCCGGGACACGCGCCGTTGCCGGCCGAGCGCCGCGTCTGCCGGCCCCGCACGGTCCATGAGGTCGGGATGCACCGTCGGCCCCAGTCCGCGACAGCCTCCGGGTGGGTGCCGCCGGCCAGGCGGAGCGCGCTACCAGACGAAGCGGGGTACCGTGGCGGCAGGATGCAGGCCCGCGGCGTCGGCCGCCGCTTCCGCCAGGATCGGGTCGTGGCCGACCGTGTCGGCGTGGATGCCGCCGAGCACCCAGCAGGAGTCGAACCCGGCCGCCCCGGCGCCGGCGATGTCGGTGGCGAGCGAGTCGCCGATCGCGACCACGCGCTCGTCCGGCAGGTCCAGCATACGGCGCACCGGCACATAGATCCCGGGCAGCGGCTTGCCGACCTGCCGCACCTCGCCGCCCATGCCGGCGTAGTCCCGCGCCAGCAGCCCGGCGCAGATCACCCGCTGGCCGCCGCGGACGATCACGAGGTCGGGGTTGGCGCAGATCATCCTCATGCCGAGGCGGGCCGCTTCCCGCAGCTCCGGCAGGTAGCGCCCGGAGTCGGTCTCGCCCAGCGCGTCGTCCGGGCCGGTGTTGAGGATGAACGCGCCCGGCGCCGGTCCGGGTACCCGGGTCAGCGGGAGCCCGTCGAACAGGCCGGCATCCTTGTCCGGTCCCAGGTGCCACGCACGGCTGCCCAGGGCGGCGAACCAGGGATCGGTGCGCGTCAGCAGCGCGGTCCGGGTGGCCTCGCCGCTGGTCATGATGCCGTCATAGGCGTCGTCGGCCAGGCCCATGCGGCGCAGGGTGTGCCGCGCCGCGTCGCTGCGCCGCGGCGCGTTCGACAGCAGCACCACGCGGCCGCCGTTGGCGCGCAGGCGGCCGAGGCACTCGATCGCGCCGGGATAGGCCGTCACCCCGTCATGGATCACGCCCCACAGGTCGACGATGAAGCCGTCGTAGCGCGCCGACAGCGGCGCGATCCCGTCGAGGTGCAGCATGTCAGGCCTGGCGTCCGGACGGTCCGGCCAGGCGCGCGGCCTCCAGCGACGGCCAGCCGCCGGCCAGCAGGGCCGCGCGTAGCTCGCGCTTCAGCCGCGGCAGCATGCCCGGTCCCTCGTAGGCGAAGCGGGTGTAGATCTGCACCAGGTGCGCGCCCGCCCGCACCTTCTCCAGGATGTCGGCGCCGGTCTCGATGCCGCCGCAACCGATCAGGGTCAGCCGGCCGGCGGACAGTCGCGCCACTTCCGCCAGCATCGCCGTGCTCCGCGACCGCAGCGGCCGTCCGGACAGGCCGCCCGCCTCGCCGGCGTGACGTCCCGACAGCTCCGGCGGACGCGCCAGCAGGGTGTTGGACACGATCAGCCCGTCCACCCCGGCCGCCAGCACGGTGTCCACGATTGCCGGCAGAGCCGCGTCCTCCAGGTCGGGCGCCAGCTTCACCAGCAGCGGCGGACGCGATGGCGCGGCGTCCGCTACCGCATCGAGCAACTCGCGCATCCGCTCGACTCCCTGCAGGGCGCGCAGGCCGGGGGTGTTCGGCGAGGACAGGTTGATCACCAGGTAGTCGGACAGCGGCGCCAGTGCTCGCACCAGCCGGGCGTAGTCGCGCGGCGGGTCGGCGTTCTCCTTGTTGATGCCGAGGTTGGCACCGAACGGTACCCCCGGGCCGGAGCGCGCCCGCAGCCGCGCGAGGCGGGCGACGAAGCGGTCCAGCCCGCGGTTGTTGAAACCCATGCGGTTGATCACGGCGCCGTCCTCCGGCAGCCGGAACAGGCGCGGCTTCGGGTTGCCGTGCTGCGGCAGGGGCGTCACCGTTCCGGCTTCCACGAAGCCGAAGCCGAGGCGTGCCAGCGGCCGCGGCACCCGAGCGTCCTTGTCGAAGCCGGCCGCGATGCCGATGGGGTTGGCGAAGCGCATCCCCATCGCGATCACGTCGAGGCCGTCATCCTCCCCTGCCCCGGCCCGGCCGGCGAGACCGAGCCTCAGGGCGGCGAGGGCGACCGAATGCGCCCGCTCCGGGGCGAGCCGGCGCAGCAGCGGCAGGGATAGCGGGGCGAGGCTCATGAACGCCGTTCATGCCGCATGCGCGCGTCCGGTGGAAGGCACGCTTGCCAGCGGCGGTTCCTGCGGCGATCCTCAGGCGATGTGGAACCAGCCCTACCTGGAGACCTGCTGCCGCTCGGCGCTGCACCGGCTGCTGCTGTGCGGCGGGGCCGGCCGTCCCGATGCGCACCGCGCCGAGCTCAAGGACGCGCGCTGCCTCGAGCGGCTGGAGCAGCTCGGCTTCGCGGTCCATGTCGGCGACCACTTCGCCCTCACCCCGGCCGGCCAGGCGCGGCATGCCCTCGAGATCAGGAAGGTCGCCTGAGCCGGCACGGATGATGAGGCACGAGGACGTCTGGCGCGCGCTCGACACGCTGGCCGCCGAGAAGGGGCTGTCCCCGTCCGGCCTCGCCCGCGCCGCCGGCCTGGATCCGACCACCTTCAACCGGTCCAAGCGGAGGACGGGCGCCGGCCTGCGCTGGCCCTCCACCGAAAGCCTGTCGCGCGTGCTGCAGGCGACGGGTGCCAGCCTGGAAGCCTTCACCGCCCTGGTCGGCGGCGCGCGGGCGCTGACCACGGGTCGACTCCATCATCGTGCCGGGATGCGCCATCTGCCGATGCTGCCGCTGTCGCGCCTGGGCGAGGCGGCCCTGTTCGACGCGGCGGGCCATCCGGTGCGCGAGCATTGGGACGAGACCGAATTCCCCCAGGCCGCCGACCTGCAGGGCTACGCGGTGCGCATCGACAGCGCCCGCCTCGAGCCGGTGTTCCGCGACGGCGGCACGCTGATCGTGTTCCCGGAGACGCCGTCCCGTCCCGGCGATCGCGTGCTGCTTCATGCGGGCCTCGGCCTGGACGTGTCCGTCGCGCTGGTGGCGCGGGACGGCGAAGGGACCGCGTTCCGGCCCTTCGACGCCATGGCCGGAACGTTCTCCCGCCAGACGGAGCATGCCGACCGGTCGCACAGGGTCGTCTGGGTGGCCTGCTGATCGGCGATGCCTGCTCCCGGTGGTAGCCGGTCCCGCTGCCGGAGGATCGGCCTATTCCGCGGCCGCCCGCTCTCGTCCCATCCTCACGTCCCGGGTCTCCCGTCCCAGCATCACCAGGGCCGCCACCGCCACCGCCACGACCACGATCACGCCGGCCAGCGCCCAGCGGATGTCGCTGCCGGGCCAGTTCGCGATCCGGACCTGGAGGTTGGCATTGGGCGCCGCGAACAGGTTGCCGAGCTGGTACACGGCACCCGGGAAGGTGCCGCGGATCGCCGCCGGCGAGATCTCGTTCAGGTAGGCCGGCACCACCCCCCAGGCACCCTGCACCGCGGCCTGGATCAGGAAGCCGCCGATCGCCAGCACCACCACCCCGTGCCCGAAGGCCCAGAACGGGATCATCGGCAGGGCCAGCAGGGCGGCGATCGCCAAGGCATACTTGCGTCCGATCTTCTGGCTGAACCAGCCGAAGAACAGGCCGCCGGCGATGGCGCCGAGGTTATAGATCACCATCATCGTCACCACGGTGGCGTGCGCGAAGTGGTGGTATCCGACCAGGAACAGTTTCGGATACAGGTCCTGCGAGCCGTGCGAGAAGTACAGCATCGCCGTCATCAGGATCGCGGCATAGGCGCTCAGGCCCACGTTCCGGCGCAGCACCGACAGGATCGGCTCGCGCGAGGCCGCGACGTGCGACGTCCAGTCCGGGCTTTCCGGCACGCGGCGGCGGATGTAGAGCACCAGCAGCGCAGGGGCGGCGCCGGCGATGAACATGCCGCGCCAGCCGATCCATGGCTCGGCGATGAACAGCAGCGAGGCCAGCAGGTAGCCGGTCGGATAGCCGGTCTGCAGGATCCCCGACACCGTGCCGCGCCAGCGTCCCGGCACGCTTTCCATCGCCAGCGACGCGCCGACGCCCCATTCGCCGCCCATGGCAACGCCGTACAGCGCGCGCAGGATCAGGAACACGGTGAAGCTGGGTGCCAGGCCGGACAGCAGCTCCAGGGCAGCATAGCACAGCACGTTGATCATCATGGTCGGGCGCCTGCCGTAGCGGTCGGCGATTCGGCCGAACAGCACCGCGCCCACCACCCGGCAGGCCAGCGTCACGGTCAGCGCCCAGGCAGCGGCGCCGATGGTGACGCCGAAGGCGCGGGCCACGGTGTCGAGCACGAACACCATGATGAAGAAGTCGAACGAATCGAGCATCCATCCGAGGTAGCAGGCGATCACCACGTGGATCGCCGCGCGGGAGTCCTGTCCAGAAGCCATGCCGCCTGCCCGATCCATGTCCCGCCGCCCGATGAGCCGGTCAGACCGGCATGCGCTGCTGCTGGCGGTCATCCTCGCCCTGCTGGCCGGCTATGTCGATGCGCTGGGCTACCTCACCCTCCGGGGCTTCTTCGTGTCGTTCATGAGCGGCAACTCGACCCGGTTCTCGATCGCGCTGGCCAGCGGCGACCGGCGGGTGATGCTCACCGCCGGCAGCCTGATCGGGCTGTTCGTGCTGGGCGTGGTCTCGGCCGCGCTGGTCGCGCCGGGCGGGCCGGGCCGGCAGTGCAGGATGCTGACCCTGGTGGCGGCGCTGCTGGGCCTGGCCGGGCTGGCCGCCACCCTCGGCCGCGACCGCTGGTCGATCGCGCTCGCGGCCCTGGCGATGGGCGCGGAGAGCGACGTGATCCGCAAGGCCGGGCCGGTCAACGTCACCGTCACCTACATGACCGGAACGCTGGTCAAGATGGGACGCGGGCTGGCCGACGCGCTGCGCGGCGGCCCGCGCTGGGGCTGGCTGCCCTACGCGCTGCTGTGGGCGTCGCTGGCGGCCGGCGTCATGGCCGGCACCGCGGCGTTTCCCTTCGTGCGCCTGCAGGGGCTGTGGCTCGCCGCCGCCGGCTGCGCCGGGCTGGCCGCGATCACGCGTCCCCCGACGCGATGACGAAGGCGCCGCCCGGGTTCTGCGCCGGGCCGTGCGGCGTGTCGCGCCAGAACACGCTGCCGGCCAGGCGCTGCACGAGCTGCGGCGGCAGGACCGTGCGGCGGTGCAGCCGCTCCACCCGGGGCCGGACCGCGTGCAGCCCGGGGGTGTTGAGTGCCGCGTCGAACGCCGTGGCGCCGTCGTAGCCGACACGGTCCGGGTCGTGCGCGAAGGGCGGGAGCCCGAGCAGGTCGTAGAGCTGGGCGAGCACGCGCAGCGGCTCGTCGGCCAGCACGTCGTACTCGACCAGGATCAGCCGGTGCGCCCACTCGCCATAGTACGCGTCCTGCAGCGCCTGCCAGGCGGCGCCGAACGCGCCGGTGACCGCCATGAGCTGCTCCACCCGGTCGAACACGGTGGCGGGGTGGGCCAGGCCGTGCAGCCTGGACAGGAGAAAAGTGTTGCGCCGGAACAGACGCTCGAAGCTGTCGAGGATCCAGACCGGATCGCGCACGCAGGCGATCACGAACGAGTCCGGACGCAGCTCGGCGAGGATGCGCAGGTGCGCGCACCAGGCGCGGTTGGTGTCGAACAGCACCGCGTCTGCCAGCGCGTCGGCGTGGTAGCTGTCGATCAGCCCGTTCAGCACGGCGCGCCGGCGCCCGTCGTCGAAGGCGGTCGCATATTCCCCCTGCCCCATCACCGGCAGCACCCGCTCGCACAGCACCGCGACCGGGCTGCTCATCTCCGCCCGCAGCAGCGGGTTCTGACGCAGCAGGGCGGCGAGCAGGGTCGAGCCGGAACGCGGCAAACCGGAGATGAAGTGGACCGTTCGGGCCATGAGGAGGACATGACATGAAAATCAGCGCGCGCAACATCCTGCACGGCCGCGTGGTGGCCCTGACCAAGGGCGCCACCACGGCGCATGTGCGGCTGGAGCTTGCCGGCGGCGCGGTGGTGACGGCGTCGATCACCAACGAGGCGGTGGACGAGCTGGGCCTCGCGGTCGGGCAGGAAGCGAGTGCGGTGATCAAGTCGTCCGACGTCATGATCGCGGTGGAGTAGAGGCCGATGGGGCTGCTGGTCGACGGGCACTGGCAGGACCAGTGGTACGAGAACCGGGACGGCCGGTTCGAGCGGCAGGACAGCCTGTTCCGCAACTGGGTGACGGCGGACGGCTCGGCCGGGCCCACCGGCGAGGGCGGGTTCAAGGCGGAGCCGGGCCGCTACCACCTGTTCGTGTCGCTTGCCTGCCCGTGGGCGCACCGCACGCTGATCATGCGCAGCCTGAAGGGGCTGCAGCCGATGATCGGGTTGTCGGTGACGCACTGGCTGATGGGCGAGCAGGGCTGGAGCTTCGAGCAGGGCCCGGGGGTGATCCCGGACCCGATCCTCGGGGCCTCGCACCTGCACCAGCTCTATGGTGCCGCCGAGCCGCACTACACCGGGCGGGTGACGGTGCCGGTGCTGTGGGACCGCGAGCGGGGCACGATCGTGTCCAACGAGAGCGCCGACATCCTGCGCATGTTCAACGGCGCCTTCAACGGGGTCGGGGCGGCATCCGGGGACTACTCGCCGGCGGCGTTGCGTCCGGAGATCGACGCGATCAACGCGCGCATCTACGCGACGGTCAACAACGGGGTGTATCGCGCCGGCTTCGCCACCACCCAGGCGGCATACGAGGAGGCAGTGACGGCGCTGTTCGGCACGCTGGACTGGCTGGAGGAGCGCCTCGCGACGCGGCGATACCTGGTCGGCGACGCGCTGACCGAGGCCGACATCCGGCTGTTCACCACCCTGGTCCGCTTCGACCCGGTGTACCACGGGCACTTCAAGTGCAACCTGCGGCGGATCGTCGACTACCCGGAGCTGTGGGGCTTCACCCGCGACCTGTACCAGCGGCCCGGCGTGGCGGAGACGGTCGATCTCGGCCACATCAAGCGGCACTACTACATGAGCCACCCGACCATCAATCCGAACCGGATCGTGCCGATGGGGCCGGTCCTGGCGTTGGACGAGCCTACGGATCGCGCGACGCGGTTTGCCGCCTGACCGGGCCGGGTCCATGCTGGCCTGCACCATCCGGACGCTCTGGGAGGAGCATACGAGCGACCAACCCGACCTGGTTCTCGAGCTGCTTCGAGGCATCCGCGCGACCCAGGGCGAGCATACCGCCGTGCTGGCGCGGCTCGACCGGCGCGTCCTGGCCATCGAGTTCAACATCACGCGGATCCGACGCAAGAACGCCGGCGACGCCGAGATGGCATTGGCAACGATCATGGACCACGACGAGCGCCTGAGCCGCCTGGAACAAACCGTACGGGAGCAGCCGTAACGCGGCGCGGCGGCAGGCCGTGACCGCAACGGCACCGGAGGTCCCTGACGTCGACGGCCCCGCCGTCGCGAAGGGCACGATCCGGCCGCCCCACCGCCTATCGCGGCAGGAGCAGGACCGGTAGTCTTTCCGTCGCGTCCGGCAACGACCGGCATGCGGGGGAAACACACATGGATCGTCGCTCATTCCTGGCGGCGTGCGCTGCCGCCGGCACGCTCGCAGCCGCACCCGGCCTCGCCCGGGCCCAGACCGGCCGCAAGCCGGTGGTCGGGCTGGTGATGAAGTCGCTGGCCAACGAGTTCTTCAAGGACATGCAGGAAGGCGCCGTGCGTCACGTGCAGCAGCGCGGCGACCTGACGCTGATCCCGCTCGGCATCCAGTCCGAAACCGACATCGACGGGCAGATCGCCGCGGTCGAGAACCTGGTGACGCGCAAGGTCGACGCCATCGTCATCGCCCCCGCGGACAGCCGGGCGCTGCTGTCGCCGGTGATCCGGGCGATCCGCGCCGGCATCAAGGTGGTCAACATCGACGTGGCGTTCGACCCGGCGGCGATGAAGAAGCACGGCGTCGACATCGTGTTCGTGGGTCCGGACAACCGCGCCGGCGCCCGCCTGTCCGGCGACGTGCTGGCCAAGGCGCTCGGGCGCGGCGGCAAGGTGGTGATCATCGAGGGCAACCCGGGGGCGGAGAACGGGGTGCAGCGCAAGCTCGGGTTCACCGACGCGATCTCGGCCGGCGGGCTGACCCTGCTTGACAGCCGCACCGCGCACTGGGAGACCGAGGAGGCCAACACGGTGTTCTCCAACATGCTGACCGCGCACCACGACATCCAGGGCGTGCTGGCGGCGAACGACTCCATGACGCTCGGCGTGGTCAAGGCGATCGACGCGGCCGGGCGGTCGGGGCAGATCAAGGTGGTGAGCTTCGACAACATCCCGGCGATCCAGCCGCTGCTCAAGGACGGCAAGGTGCTGGCGACGGTGGACCAGTTCGGCGCGCAGCTCGCCGGCGACGGCATCGACAACGCCATGAAGGAGATCGCCGGACAGACCCTCACGGGGTGGATCAGGACGCCGCTGAAGCTGGTCACCGCGTAGTTCCGGATACCGGGTCCGTGCCGGCGGAGCCGATCCTGCGCCTCCAGGGGCTGACTAAGCGGTTTCCCGGGGTGGTGGCGCTGGACGGGGTGGACCTCGACTTCGCCGACGGCGAGATGCACGCGCTGGCCGGCGAGAACGGTGCCGGCAAGTCGAGCCTGATCCGGCTGCTGGCCGGCATCCACCGTCCGGATGCCGGCCGCATGACGCTGGCCGGTGCGCCCTATGCCCCGCAGTCGCCGCTGGACGCGATCCGCGCCGGCATCCGCGTGGTGCACCAGGAGTTCAACCTGCTGCCGGCGCTGAGCGTGGCGGAGAACCTGCTGTTCGAGCGGCTGCCGCGCCGGCGTCTCGGCTTCGTCGACCGGCGCGCGATGGAGGCCGAGGCGGAGGCGCTGCTGGCCCGCGTGGGCCTGGCCGAGGTGTCGCCGCACACCCCGGTGGAGCGGCTCGGCATCGCGCAGATGCAGCTGGTGGAGATCGCCCGCGCGCTGTCGAGCCGCGGCCGGGTGCTGGTGCTGGACGAGCCGACCGCGACCCTCACCCCGCGCGAGGCCGGTCGGCTGTTCGAGCAGATCGGGCTGCTCAAGCGGGACGGCCTGACCCTGATCTACGTGTCGCACCACCTGGGTGAGATCTTTTCGCTGTGCGACCGGGTGACGGTGCTGCGCAACGGCCGCAAGGTGGATACTTCGGCGACGGCCGACACCGATCCGGGCGCGCTGGTCCGGCACATGATCGGCCGCACCCTGGCGGCACAGGCGCCCCTGGCCGGGGCACCGCTCGGCCGCGAGGCGCTGCGGGTGGAGAACCTGCGTCCTGCGGGGGCGCCCCCCGGTCCTGGCCTCGGCTTCAGCCTGCGCCACGGCGAGATCCTGGGCCTGGCCGGGCTGGTCGGCGCCGGACGGACCGAGCTGGTGCGGGCGATCTTCGGCGCCGATCCGCGGCGGAGCGGTCGCATCCTGCGCGAGGGCCGGCCGGTCGCGATCCGCTCGCCACGGGACGCGGTGCGCGCCGGCATCTGCCTGGTGACCGAGAACCGCAAGGAGGAAGGGCTGGTGCTGCCGATGGCGGCGCGGGTGAACACCACCCTGGCCCGCCTGGCCCGAGTCACGCGCGCCGGCTTCGTCCGTCGCGGCGCCGAACGTGAGGCCACGGTGCGCATGACCGCGGAGCTGGCGATCCGGCTCAGCGGGCCGGAACAGCCGGTGGTGGAGCTGTCCGGCGGCAACCAGCAGAAGGTGGTGCTGGCGAAGTGGCTGTTTGGGGACGAGGCGCCGGTGCTGATGCTGGACGAGCCGACGCGCGGCATCGACGTCGGCGCCAAGGCCGAGATCTACGCCCTGCTCGGCCGGCTGGCTGCCGACGGGCGCGCGATCCTGGTGGTGTCGTCGGAGCTGCCCGAGCTGATGCACCTGTGCGACCGCATCCTGGTGCTGTCGCGCGGCCGGCTCGCCGGCGAGGTGGCGCGGGCGGAGTTCAGCGAGGAGCGCATCCTGTCCCTCGCCTACAGCCAGTTCATGCAGACAGCCTAGGGCACGCACCATGTCAGTCACCAACGCTTCCGCCGCACCCGTTTCCGGCGGCGGCAGCCTCGCCCGCCGGGCGCTGCGCGAGGCCGGGATCGGCCTGGCGCTGCTGGCGATGGTGGTGTTCTTCGCGGTCGTGGCACCGGATTTCATCACGCATGAGAACGTGGCGAACATCCTGACCCAGATCACCATCAACCTGATCCTCGCCACCGGCATGACCTTCGCGATCCTGATCGGCGGCATCGACCTGTCGGTGGGCGCGGTGATGGCGCTGTGCGCGGTGGTCGCGGGCACCGTGCTGAAGCTCGACAGCCTGTCCGATCCGGTGGCGATCGGTCTCGGGATCGGGGCCAGCCTCGCGGTCGGCATGGCGTGCGGCGCGCTGAACGGGTTCGTGTCGTCGTTCTGGCGGGTGCCGAGCTTCATCGTCACGCTGGGCATGCTCAACGTGGCGCGCGGGGCGGCGCTGGAGGTGACCAACGCGCGCACGATCTACGACTTTCCCGACAGCTTCACCGCGTTCGGCACCGCGAGCGTGCTCGGCGTGCCGGTGATGTTCGTGCTGGCGCTGCTGCTGCTGGCAGCCGGCTGGGTAGTGCTGACGCGAACCGTGTTCGGGCGGATGATCTATGCGATCGGCAATAACGAGGAGGCGGTGCGCCTGTCCGGACACCGGCCGTTGGTGTTCAAGGTGCTCGCCTTCACCGTGACGGGCTTGTGCGTCGGCATTGCCGCCCTGGTGTACATGACGCGGCTGACCATCGCCAACCCGATCCTGGGCATCGGCTTCGAGCTCAACGCCATCGCTGCCGTCATCATCGGCGGCACCAGCCTGTCCGGCGGGCGCGGCTCGCTGGTCGGCACCCTGCTGGGAGCGGCGATCATCGGCGTGCTCGCCAACGGCCTGATCCTGATGGGGGTGACCGACTTCGTGCGGCAGATCATCACCGGTGGCGTGATCATCGGCGCGGTGATCCTGGACTCCTACCGCGCCCGGCTGGCGGCGCGCGGTGCCGCCTGACGGTCAGGCCGAGGTGGCGACGCGTTGCCGGGCGGTCATGAACGGGCCCTGCGGATCGCGCGCCGGCGCGAAGCTGGCGAACCCGATCGGCGGCATCCCGGAATAGATCGCCTCCATCCCGCCGCCGATCCGGTAGGTCTCGTGCCAGATGCCGCCGGCCCGGGGGTTGCTGGCGAAGTCGCGCCACCAGCCCCTGTGCTGCGACGCCCGGGTGAAGGCCTCCAGGCTGTCGAAGTCGCGCCAGTACTGCCGGAACCCGGGATGCGTGATGCCGAACCACATCCCCTCGTGCGACAGCAGGCCGTCCGGGGGATTGCTGCGGATCGCCCGCAGGCCGCGCCCGATCCGCAGCATCGTGCGCAGGCCAGCGAGGCTGGTCGCGCGATAGCCGAGGTAGATCACGACGAGATCCGGGTAGCCGGACAGGTCGACCGAGCGGCGTTCGTAGCCCATGCGCATCTCCTTCGTTGCGGTCGTTCCTGCCGGTTCAGCCGATCATCACGGTCTCGGTGGACAGCAGGAACGCGCAGGCTTGCAGGTCGAGGAACCGGGCCTCGTCCGGCCGGATCGTCGCCATGTACTCGGCCGAGGTGAACACCGCTTCGAGGCCGGCCACGTCGTCGGTCCAGATCTCGGTGATGCCATCGAACCCGGCATCCGGCAGGCCAGGCATCGGCAGCGGCCGGGTGTGCGACTGCACGTAGCGCCGCACGTGCTCGCGCACCTGAGGAAGGGCGCAGAACAGCGGCGCGTGGTCGTTCCGGTGATGGTCGACGAAGGCCTCGTGGCTCATCGACGGGTGGCGACGCAGAAGGATGGTGAACTTGATCATGGTGCTGTCCCTGCGGCTGCCGGGTGCTGGACAAGCCCGGATGCCTGCTTACAATGCATACATAGAGGGTTTGCATACAGTGTCAACATCGAGGCGCTACCATCATGGTGAGCTGGGCCCGGCGCTGCTGCGTGCGGCGCTGGCACTCCTGGCCGAGGACGGCGTCGAGGCCCTGTCGCTGCGCGAGGTGGCGCGTCGCGCCGGCGTGTCGGCCATGGCGCCGTATCGCCACTACGCGGACAAGAACGCGCTGGTCGCCGCGGTGGCCGCGCACGGCTTCGGCGCCCTGGGGGACGCCCTGCGTGCCGCCGACCAGGCCGCACCGCCGGGAGGGGCGCTGGTCGCGCAAGCGGTCGCCTATGTCCGCTATGCGCTGGCGAATCCGATGCTGTTCCGCCTCATGTTCGGCGCCAAGCGGCCGGACGCGATGCCGGACCCGGCGCTGGAGCCTGTCGGGGCCGCGACCTACGCCGTGCTGTCGCGCCGGGTGGCGGCGGAAACACCGGTGGGGGGCGACCGGGAGGCGCGCACGATCGGCTGCTGGTCGCTGGTGCACGGCCTCGCCCTGCTGTTCCTGGACGGCGAGATCCGCCCGCGGCTCGACGCGACGGACGACGCCATCACCCGCCGGGTCGCGACCGCCATGCTCGGCGTCCGGCCGTGACGGCATCTCCGCGCTTCCGTGGGGCGGATGCGGAGCGGACGGATGAACCGTAGGCAGCGCCGCGCGCAGGGCAGCCTCGGGCCGGACCCGTCCGGTCCCGACCTGTTCGGGCAGGCGGTCCGGCATCACCAGGCCGGTGAGGCGGAGCAGGCCGAGGCATCGTATCGACGGGTCCTGGCGCTGCAGCCGCGCCATGCCGACGCGCTGCATCTGCTGGGCCTGCTGGCGTTCGAGGCGGGGCGGCATGACCGCGCCAGGGAGCTGATCGGCCGGGCGATCCGGATCGAGCCGGACAGGCCGCCGTATCACTTCAACCTGGGCAACGTGCTGGCCGCCTCCGGGCAGCCCGACGCGGCGATCATGGCCTTCGGCGCCGCGATCCGGCTCAGGCCCGACCATGCCGTGGCGCGTCTCGGCCTCGGCAACGCGTTGCAGGCAGCGGGTCGGCCGGCGCAGGCGGTCGCCGCCTACAAGGGAGCGATCGACGTCGAGCCCGGCTTCGCCGACGCGCACGCCAATCTCGGGGTGGCGCTGAAGGAGCTGGGCCGGTTCGCGGACGCGGTCGCCGCCTTCGAGGCCGCGATCCGTCTGGGCGCGGATCCGGTCGGGACGCGCTACAACCTGGCCAACGTTCTGGCCGCGTCGGGACGGTCCGACGAGGCGGTCGCTGCCTATCGTGCGGTGCTGCGCCTGCGGCCCGGCTTCGTCGAGGCGCAGTGCAACCTCGGCAACGCGCTGGCCGCTGCGGGACGCAAGGATGACGCGGCCGACGCCTACCGCTCCGCCATCCTGGCCCGGCCGGACTACGCCGAGGCCCACGCCAACCTCGGCAACGTGCTCGGTGCGGTCGGGCGGCTCGGCGAGGCGATCGCAGCGCAGGAGGCCGCCATCCGGCTCAGGCCGGGCTTCGCCGGAGCGCATTCCAACCTCGGCAACCTGCTCAAGGACGCCGGGCGGTTCGAGGATGCCATCGCCGCGTACGAGCACGCGATCGCCCTCGATCCGGAACTCGCCGCCGCCCGCTCGAACCTGCTGATGACCCTGCACTACCGCGAGGGACTGGACGTGGATGCCCCGGCGGCGGCACGGCGCTATGCCGCGCTGGTGGAGCGGCCTCGTCCGCCCACGTCGTTCGGCAACGTTGCGGACCCGGGGCGACGGCTGCGGATCGGCTACGTGTCGGGCGATCTCGGTCCGCACCCGGTCGGGTATTTCCTGAGGCCGGTGCTGCGCTGCCACGACCAAACGGCCGTCGAGGTGACCTGCTACGGAACCGCGCCGCATGCGGGAGCGGTCGCGGAGGAGCTGTGCTGCGCGTCGGACCGCTGGCGCAGCCTGGTCGGGCTGCCGGACCAGGCGGCGGCGGCGATGATCGAGGCGGACGGGATCGACATCCTGGTGGACCTGTCCGGGCACACCGCGGGCAACCGCCTGACGCTGTTCGCACGCAGGGTGGCGCCGCTGCAGGCGAGCTGGCTCGGCTACTGGGGAACCACCGGGCTGTCCGGCATGGACGTCATCCTGTCGGACGCGGCCACCATCCTGCCGGGCGAGGAGGACGGCTACAGCGAGCGGGTGGTCCGCCTGCCTGGCTCACGGTTCTGCTTCGCGCCGATCGACGACGCGCCCGCGCCGGTGACGCCGCCCTGCACGCGCGGCCGGCCGCCCACCTTCGGCAGCTTCAACAACCTGGCCAAGGTCGGGCCCGACGTGGTGCGGCTGTGGGCGGCGCTGCTGCACGCGGCACCCGGGTCGCGCCTGTTGCTGAAGTGGCGGTCGCTGGTCGACGAGGGCATGCGCCGCAGCCTGGCGGCGCAGTTCGCCGGGCACGGCATCGGCGCGGAGCGGCTGGTGCTTCGCGGCGAGTCGCCGCACCGGGCGATGCTGGAGGAGTATGGCGACGTCGACGTGGCCCTGGACCCGTTCCCGTTCTCCGGCGGCCTGACCAGCTGCGACGCGTTGTGGATGGGGGTGCCGGTGGTGACGCTGCCCGGGCGACAACCGCAGTCGCGGCAGACCGCCGGGTTCCTGGCGTCGATCGGCGACACCGGCTGGGTGACGCGGTCGCCGGAACAGTACGTGTCGACCGCGTTGTCCCTGCTGTCCGACCCGCAGGAGCTCGGCCGCATCCGGCAGTCCTTGCGCGGCCGCATGGCAGCGTCGGCCTTGTGCGACGGCCGGTCGTTCACACGCGGGCTGGAGGCGGCCTACCGCACGATGTGGCGCGGCTGGTGCGAACGCCTGTCCTCCGCGTCGTCCTGAGGTCGACGCGGGTCGGCGACGCGCCTTAGGCAGGTCCGATGGCTGCGATAGAAGCGAACTATTGCCCGTTGCCGGCTGTCCGGCTTCCGCCCGGAAGGGTGATCTCCTAATCTTGGACCGTGACGGCGGGGGTGACCCTGCGAGGCGCCGTGCTGCGTCTGCAGTCGAAGATCAGGAGAACACGATGGACGGAGACAATGTCGGCAAGTGCCCGATGGGCGGCGGCGGGACGGGCGGCAGCGGGACGGGCGGCAGCGGAACGGGCGGCAGCGGAACGGGCAACGCCGCCAACAACTCGACGGCCTGGCCGCGGTCGAACCGGGACTGGTGGCCGAACCAGCTGAACCTCAAGATCCTGCACCAGCACTCGGTCGATGCGAACCCGCTGAAGGAGGACTTCGACTACGCGGCAGCGTTCAGGACGCTCGACCTCGGCGCGGTGAAGCAGGACCTGTTCGCGCTGATGACCACCACGCAGGACTGGTGGCCGGCCGACCATGGCCATTACGGGCCGCTGTTCATCCGCATGGCGTGGCATAGCGCCGGCACCTACCGCATCGGCGACGGCCGCGGCGGCGCCGGCTCGGGCACGCAGCGCTTCGCGCCGCTGAACTCCTGGCCGGACAATGCCAACCTCGACAAGGCGCGGCTGCTGCTGTGGCCGGTGAAGCAGAAGTACGGCCGCAAGCTGTCCTGGGCCGACCTGATGGTGCTGGCGGGCAACTGCGCGCTGGAGTCGATGGGGCTCAAGACCTTCGGCTTCGCCGGCGGCCGCGCCGACGTGTGGGAGCCGGAAGAGGACATCAACTGGGGCCCGGAGGACACCTGGCTCGCCGACGCGCGCTACAGCGGCGACCGTGAGCTGTCCGACCACCTGGGCGCTGTGCAGATGGGGCTGATCTACGTCAACCCGGAAGGCCCGAACGGGTCCCCCGACCCTCTCGCCTCGGCGCGCGACATACGCGAAACCTTTGCGCGCATGGCGATGAACGACGAGGAGACCGTGGCTCTGGTCGCCGGCGGCCACACCTTCGGCAAGAGCCACGGCGCCGCCAGCGCCGAGACGTACGTGGGCCCGGAGCCGGAGGCCGCCGGCATCGAGCAGATGGGCCTGGGCTGGAAGAACAGCTACGGCACCGGAAAGGGCGCCGACACCATCTCGAGCGGCCTCGAGGGCACCTGGACCGCCGAGCCCACCAAGTGGGACAACGGCTACTTCGACAACCTGTTCCGCTTCGAGTGGGAGCTGCACCGCGGCCCTGGCGGCGCGTGGCAGTGGAAGCCCAAGAACGGCGAGGCGGCTGACTTGGTGCCGGACGCGCACGACCCCACCACGCGCCACGCGCCGATGATGTACACCACCGACGTCGCGCTGATCACCGACCCGGCCTACCTCGCCATCTCCAAGCGCTTCCATGACGACCTGGACGCGTTCTCCGACGCCTTCGCCCGCGCCTGGTTCAAGCTGACCCATCGCGACATGGGCCCGCTGCCGCGCTACCTCGGTCCGGAGGTGCCGTCCGAGGTGCTGCTGTGGCAGGACCCGGTGCCCGCCGTGGACCATCCGCTGGTCGACGAGGCGGACGTGGCGGCGCTCAAGGCGACGCTGCTGGGCTCCGGGCTGTCGGTGTCGCAGCTGGTCTCGACCGCCTGGAAGTCGGCCTCGACGTTCCGCGGCACCGACAAACGGGGCGGTGCCAACGGCGCCCGCATCCGCCTGGCGCCGCAGAAGGACTGGGCGGCGAACGAGCCGGCCGAGCTGGCGGCGGTGCTGGGGGTGCTGGAAGGCGTGCAGGCAGAGTTCAACGCCGCGCAGACAGGCGGCAAGCGGGTGTCGCTCGCCGACCTGATCGTGCTGGGCGGCAGTGCCGCGGTCGAAAAGGCGGCGCGCGATGCGGGCCAGGCGATCGAGGTGCCGTTCACGCCGGGCCGCACCGACGCGTCGCCCGAGCAGACCGACGCGCACTCCTTCCGGGTGCTGGAGCCGCACGCGGACGGGTTCCGCAACTACGTCGGCCACAGCCGGGGAAAGCACGACGAGGTGAACCTGGTGGACCGGGCGCACCTGCTGACGCTGACGGCGCCGGAGATGACGGTGCTGCTCGGCGGCCTGCGCGTGCTGGGCGCCAACCATGGCGGCTCGGAGCTCGGCGTGTTCACCACCCGGCCGGGGGTGCTGAGCAACGACTTCTTCGTCAACCTGCTCGACATGGGCACGACGTGGAAGGCGACCAGCGAGGCGGAAGACCGCTTCGAGGGCCGCGACCGCCGCAACGGCGAGCTGAAGTGGACCGGCAGCCGGGTCGACCTGGTCTTCGGGTCGAACTCGCTGCTGCGCGCGGTGGCCGAGGTGTTCGGCTGCTCGGACTCGCAGGAGGCGTTCGTGCAGGACTTCGTCACCGTGTGGACCAAGGTGATGAACCTGGACCGGTTCGACCAAGCCTGAAACAGCCGGGCCCGCTCGCGGGCCTTGGATCCGGGGCGGCGGTACAGCTTGACGCTCCGTCGTCCCGTCGGTCTTCGCTCCCGTGGCCGTTGTCGACGGTCCCGGGCACCTTCCAGACCTACGGACGGGCGATCGGCATCGGGTGAACAACCCGGATCGGGGTGGGACCCAGCCGACGATGGGTCCGGGACCCGGGCTTTGATCCCGTTCGCCGGGTGAGGACATCTGGCGCAGGGCCGCCATCCGTTTATAACGGTCTCGGTATGAAGTCCGACGACGCGGCTGCCCGGGAGGTTCGCCTTGCATCATCTGGTTGGCTGGTCGGTCCGGGTCGCAATGCAGCTGCGTCCGGCTCTGCTGGGGATGGCCTGCCTTCTGGTCGGTTGTCAGCAGCCGGCGCAACCGGTCGTGCAGGCAGTCGTGCCGGAGCCGGTGCCGGTCAAGGGGATCGGCTACGTCATCTTCGAGGCGAAGATCCAGCCGTCGAGCCGCGACCTGCTCATCGCCGACATCGACAAGCTTCGGGCTGCCGGCGCCCACGAGATCGATCTCGGCATGAACTCGCCAGGGGGCGAGCTGGACGCGGCCGAGGACATCGTCAACTACATGAACCGCCAGCATGACGAGAACGGCATCGTCTTCAAGGCCTACAACGTCGGTGTCGTCGCGTCTGCCGCTACCTACGTGTTTCTCAACGCGCAGGGCCGCTACACCAAGGCGTCGGGCTTCTTCGTCTTCCATGCTGCCGGGGTGATGTCGACCGGGCTGATCACGGCGCAGATGTTGCGGGATCAGGCCAGCAAGCTCGACGATTACGAGAACCTCATGCGCGCCACCCTGAAGGCGCGGACCAGGCTGACCGATTCCGAGGCCCTGACCTATGTTCGCAGGACGGTCCTGCTGAACTCCGACGACGCGCAGCGGGACGGGATCGTCGACGCCGTCAGCCCGCTCGTCGTGCCGAAGGCGACGCGCATCTGGGTCATCAAGACCAAGCGTCCGGCCGGTCCCGCTCCCCACCCGGCTGCCACACCGGCATCGTGAGGGCGGACGGGCCGGTCTGTGTCGGCTCTCGCGAACAAGGCAGGGTTCGGCTAAGGGCATCAGACATGCCGACTTGCCGGTTCCGGAGAAGGCCGTGATCGGCTGGACGCCCCGCACGCCGGAAAAGCCGTCGGCCCGGCTTCTCGACGAGGACGTAGGAAACCTGGGACAAGCCCAGCAATGGCACGAGGACACATCCCAGGTAGGCGGGGTACACTCCAAGGGTCGGAAGATGCTGTTCCAGGAAAGGAAGAGATCCGGACAGCAGGGTCACGATCGGCAGATGCAGAAGGTAGATGGAAAAGGAGATGCGGCCCAGCCAGCCCAGCAGACCGGCTGACCGCGCTGGCCCGATCCGACCATCCCTGATGTAGAGAACCAGGATGATCAGCATCGCGATGGAGGGGATCAGGCGCGTCTGCCCTTCGGATGCCTGCCATAGCAGTCCGGCGACCAGGACAAGCCCGATGGCTCCCGTGAGGGGTGCCGGAGCCCGGGACAACGTGTCCTGCCAACGGAAAATCTCCAGACAGCACAGCACGCCCATGAAGAAGGCAGGAACGCAGCGTGCGAGGGCGGCGGGCGCCCACCAGTAGGTGGCGTAGCTCGGATACAGATGCCATTCGAGCAGTACCGCCGACACGAGCAGCACGCGGGCGTATCCGGTGCCGAACAGCCTCGCCGAGATCAACGCCAACGGGCAGGCAAGATAACAGGCGAACTCGATGCCGACCGACCAGTTCACGACGAGCCATTCCGGGTAGCGCGTCACGAACGGCTGAGCCATGAGAAGTGCTGCCGGCAGCCTGGACCAGCTGACCGGAGCGCCGAGATGGATGCCGGCGGCGGCGCCGATCAGGAGCACCCCGATCGCGGCGACGTTGAGGGGATAGACACGAGCCGCTCGTCGCAGGAAGAAGCCCGGGATGTCCCGGAATTTCATGTCCCGGTTGGCATAGGCGAGCACGAAGCCGCTCAGCAGAAAGAAGATGTCCACGCCGACATAGCCGACCTCGGGAACGTTGCGCAGAACGACCGGAGGCAGCAACGCGTTCGGCGTTTGTTGTACGCAGTGATGTGCGATTACCCACACCGCCACCACCCCTCGGAGTGCGGTCAGGGATTTTATCTCTGCCCTGGGCGGAGCGACCCGACATGCAACCGGCCAACCGCAATCCTGACCAGCTCGACTAGTTGACGTCATGCAGACCAAGCGCGTTGTGCTTCATGGGGTCGCCGCTTCCTCATCGTGTCGCGGCGGACGGGATTAAGTCGACGGTTCGGAACCGCGGCTGGAGCATCATCGGGTCGACCGGTCCGGTTCGATCGGATGCCTAATCCGTCTCCACCACCACGGCGGTGACGTTGTCGCGCGCCTTGCGCAGCAGCGCGGCTTCCACCAGCTGCGCGGCCGCGTCGCCGCCCTGCTGCAGCAGCAGCTTGATCTCGGGATCGGCCAGCGTCTTGCTCAGCCCGTCGCTGCACAGCAGGAAGCGGTCGAACGGCAGCAGCTGGCCGACCCGCTTGTCCAGCAGCAGCGGCGAGCGGCCGGCGCCGATCGCACGGGTGATCACGTGGGCCTGGGGATGGCTCTCCGCCTCCCACGGTTCGATCATCCCGGTGTCGACCAGCTCCTGCACCACGCTGTGGTCGCGCGTGAGCTGGGTCAGCTCGCCCTCGCGCAGCAGGTAGATGCGCGAGTCGCCGGCCCACAGGCAGGCGAAGAAGTCCTGGTCCAGCAGCAGCGCCACCACGGTGGAAGCCATGCCGCGTTCCGGCGCACGCGCGCCCGCCTCCTCCAGCAGCGCGTCGTGCAGCGCGGACAGGCGGTGGCGCAGATGCGTCAGCCGCTCGGCCGCACTCAGGCCGGCGGCGAGCGAGGCGACGCTGCCGACCACCCGGCTGGACGCCATCGCGCCGTCGCGGTGGCCGCCGGCGCCGTCGGCCACCACGAACAGGCCGACCTCGGGCCGGCACAGCAGCGCGTCCTGGTTCTCCGGGCGTACCGCGCCGGCATGCGACACCGCCGACACCCGCGACTCGCCGCTCACGCGGCCGCCAAGACGCGGGATCGACAGGTGGCGGGTGGTCGGGAGATGCCACACATCATGCCTCGCTTCAGCCTGGCCCACGTCGGCACGGCCCACTTCAACACGATTCACTTCAGCACCGGACAACGAAACGCCTGCAACGCCTTCGTGTCGAGGGGGGTGTTCGCGGACGCCATCTCGACCGCGAAGTTGGCCTCGCGATCGCCGGAGCGGAAGCCCAGCAGGTAGTGGCCCGGCGCGTCCGCCGGCTCCACCCGGCCGTCGTCCAGCAGCCGGAACAGCGCCCAGGCGCCGTTGGCGTGGCGCGGGAACGAGGCCGCCGGCTTGAACACGAGCTCCGCCTCGCTGGGGCCGTCGGACGGCCAGGTCACGCCGCTGCCGTGCACCGAGCCCGGCTGCCAGGTCACCGTCACCGCCCCCAGGGTCAGCAGCACCTGCTTCGACTTCGGGTCCGCCGAGACCGGCGTCACGGTGAAGTGCAGGGAAGGCGTGGTGCCGCCGGTGGGGAAGAACTGGTCGCGTATGCGCGCCGCCTGCTGGAACATCGCCAGCGACGCGTCCGAGGCCGGCGGGGCGATCTCGCCCACCGGCTGGCCGTGCCAGGTGGCGCCGGAGGTATCGACATAGGGGCGGAGCTGGGTCTTGAAGTAGGCGTCCAGCGCGCCGCCGGGGGCGAAGAGGTGGGCGAAGTCGTCCAGCGGCGCGTCGGCCGACGCGGCCGGGTCGAACGGGTAGTGGTTGTCGACCACCTGGTGGCACAGCCGCGCCGGGCCGTCGCTGCCGTTGAACGCGCCCGCCGCCGCCTGGTGCGCGTCGCCGCGCAGCATGCTGCCGCCGCCGGACGAGATCTGGTGCAGCCAGCGCGCCACCGGCTGCGGCTGCCGGTCGGCCTCGGCGGCGAGCAGCTGCGCCGGGTCCTGGCCGCTGGCCAGCACCGCCGACGGGTTCTCCGCCCCCGACAGCTGCGCGAGCTCGCTCTGCAACTGGTTCAGCAGCCGGAAGATGCCGGTGATCGGTTCGGCCTGACCGGTCGGGCCGGTGAAGTCGATCAGCGCGCGGTAGTGCGCGTCGATCTGCTCTCCCGGCAGCGGCGCCGGGTCGCCGGGGCGCCCTTGCGCGAACACCGCCGACAGCCGGCTGTCGTGCGGGTCGGCGGCGCGACCCGCGGTGCCGCCGGCGGCCGCCTCGTGGGCAGGGGCGAGCTCGTGCACGATCGACACCAGCAGGTCGCGCAGCGGCGACTGCGGCGACGCCATCACGTACAGCTTCTGCACCGCATCCGGATGGTTGCGGAACGGCTCCAGCGCCAGGTCGTCCAGCATCGCGTCCCACAGCCGGACGTAGTCGGCGGCGTAGAGCGCGATCACGCCCGCCTCCAGCGCCTGCAGGTCCGGAGCGGCCGCCCGCGGCTGCCGTCCGAGCACCCAGGCCTCGTCGGTCACGTCGCGCGCCGCTGAGCGCAGAGCCGGCAGCAGCACGCTGCGGAAGCCCTCGGCGGTGTAGAAGCCGGGGATGCCGTCGCTCAGCGGCCGGCCGGAGATGCGGGTGAACAGCTGGCCGTCGCTGCCGCCGCCGAGCGCCAGCTCCGGGCTCCAGGGCGGCACCGCGCTCGCGGCGGCGCCGGGCCTGATCCGGCTGTACACCCGTTCGGCCGGCGACACGCGGCTGAAGGTGCTGCGCGCCTGGCTCACCAGCGCGCCATCGAGAGGCACGGTCGGCAGCGGGCCGGCCAGCAGGGCGTCCGCGTGGCGCAGCAGGTCGGCGCGCATCGGCTCGTACACCGGGCCGGGGTAGCGCGCGCCCCAGTCCAGCGCCATCCAGTCGCGCACCAGGTTGACGTCGAGCGGGCCGTCATTGCCAAGCATCAGGTAGATCCGGGTCGCCTCGTACAGGAAGTCCGGCGCGCCGAGGTGGCTGCGCATCTGGCCTTCCAGGCGCCAGATCAGGCGCGGCAGCAGCACCCGCTCGAGCGCGTGGCGGTAGGCAACCTCGTCGGTCACGGCCAGCTTGTCGCCCTGGCCGATCCCGAGCCGGCCGGCGAGCCCGCCGTGCGGCGCGTCGCCGCCGCCCGGCAGGGCACGCGCCGCGTCGAGCACCGGGAGGATCCGGGACAGGTCGTCGTCCCGGACCGGATCGAGCGGCAGCGCGAGGAGGCTGCCGCGATACGTGTCGATCGCCACCTGGCCCTGCGCGATCGCCCTGGCGTTGACCAAGTGCTCGCGCCACAGCAGCAGGCAGGCGGCCGCGGTGACCAGGCCGACCGTCGAGAAGCCGGCGGAGCGCCAGAACAGGCGACGCCGGCGCACGCGCGGGCTGGCCGACACCAGCAGCGCCTCGCCCAGGATCACCTCGCGCACGGTCCTGCCGATGAAGTAGGAGCGGCCGGCCACCGGACGCAGGCTCGGCGCCCGACGCTGGTCGATTCCGAAGGTGCGCGCCAGCATGCCCGTGAGCCGGTCGACCGGGGTGCCCTCCTGGGTGCCGGAGGTGAGGTACACCCCGCGCAGCAGCGGCGCCGGATCGAGCCGGGTGCCGCCGAACGCCGCCTGGAGGAACTCCGTCAGCGGCGTCTCCAGGCTCGCCATCTGCAGCGGGAAGGCAGCGATCGCCACGCGCCGGTCCGGGCCGCGCTCCGCCTGCAGCCGCTCGAACAGCCGCCCGTCCAGCCGGTCGATCAGCAGGCGGTACTCGGGCCCGAACATCTCCACGCCCTGCGACAGGGCGAAGGTGGTGCCCCAGACCTGGTCGCGGGCGCCCTGGTCGAGGTCGTCGAAGAACTCGGTGAAGCCGGCGATGCGGTCGGCCTTGCTGAACACGGCGTAGACCGGCAGGCGCACGCCAAGCCGGTCGGTCAGCTCCTTGATCCGGTTGCGCACCGCCAGCGCGTGCTTCACCCGCTCGGCCGAGGCCATGGTGCCGATCTCGGCCAGCGACATCACCACCAGCACGCCGTTCAGCGGCTGGCGCGGCCGGGTGCGCCGCAGCAGGTCGAGGAAGCCGACCCAGCCGGCGTGGTCGACCTGCTGGTTGGAGTCCTGGGTGGTGTAGCGGCCGGCGGTGTCGATCAGCACCGCCTGGTCCGCGAACCACCAGTCGCACAGCCTGGTGCCGCCGACGCCGGCGACGGCGGCGGCACCGCCGAGCCCATCGGGCTGGGCCAGCGGGAAGCGCAGCCCGCACTGGGTCAGCGCCGTGGTCTTGCCGGCGCCGGGCGGTCCGATCACCACGAACCAGGGCTGCTCGTACAGGTAGCCGCGACCGCCGCCACGGGCGCGGCGGAGGGTGAGAAGAGACTCGCGCAGACGCTGGCGCAGGCGCCGCACCTCCTCGTCGCCGGCGTCGCGGGGGGAGGCGCGCCGGGCGCCGCGGCCCCTGGCCGGGGCGTCCTCCTCGGTCAGGCCCGCGGTCAGGGCACGGTCGCGCCGGCGCCGGCGCCAGCTCAGCACGCCGTTGACACAGGCCCACAGCATGACCAGGGCCAGGATCAGCAGCACACGCGACAGCCTGCCTTGGAACCCGGGGATCAGCGGCCCGAGATACCAGACCAGGGTGATGGCGATGGCGAGGCCGGCGAAGCTGGTGGCCCAGCGGCCGAGCAGCATCGCCAGCAGGTTCTCGATGCCGCTCACGGCGTGCCGGCCCGGTGCAGCACCACCTCGATGCGCCGGTTCTCCACCCGCCCGTCCGGCGTGGCATTGCTTGCGATCGGGTCGGCGTCGGCGCGGCCCTCGGAGCCGACATGCAGCCCCGGCGCCGCGGCGGCGATCACCGCGGCGGCTGCCTGCGCGCGCGCCGCGGACAGCTGGAAGTTGGATGGGAACCGCACGGTGTGGATCGGCTGGTTGTCGGTGTAGCCGGCCACCTGCACGGCGCCGCGCTGGTCCTGCATCGCCAGCGCCACGCGACGCAGGATGGCGACGAAGCGGGGTTCCACCGCAGCGCTGCCGGACGCGAACATGCCGCGGCTGTGCATCCGCACGATCGGCACGGCGTCGGTGCCGACCACGTCCACCAGCCCCTGCTGCACCTCCGGGTGCAGGAACCCGGCCAGCGCCGCGCGGGGGCCCGGCGGCGGCGGCACCACCGCCACCGGCACGACGGGCACGTTGCGCGAGATCGCGGGCATCTGCAGCGGCGGCAGCGTGGCGCCGGCGGCGAACAGCCGGTCCGAGGAGCCGGCCAGGCCAAGCAGAGCCCAGGCGTACACCAGCGCGATCAGCCCGAGCCCGGCCAGGGCTGCCACCCACACCGGCAGCACGAAGCGGCGCGGGCGGTACGGCGCGCTCACCCCCTGCCAGTGCGGCGACAGCCCGCGCTCGGCGGCGGCGCGGTTGCGCATGATCAGGACATAGGTTTCCTCGCGCACCCGGTCGAGCTCGGCAGGACCGCGCGGCGACAGGCGGTAGCGGCCCTGCATGCCCAGCGACATGCACAGGTACATCAGCTCCACCACGAACAGGAACCGGCCCGGGTTCTGGCGCAGCTGCGCCAGCAGGTCGAAGAACCGCTCGCCGGAGCGCACCTCCTGGTGGAAGGTCGAGACCAGCGACGCGTCCGCCCAGGCGCCGCGGCTGCCCCAGGGGGTGGCCTGCACCACGTCGTCCATGCTGGCGCACAAGGCGTAGTGCGCCGGGCGCAGCTGCTCCATCGGCAGGTTGGCGGCGCGCATGGTCCGCTCGAAGCGCTGCAGCTCCTGCACCGCGTGCTCGCGCAGCGCGGTCGGGTCCGGCACGGTGAAGGCGTTGCGCAGCCGGCCCAGCAGGCTGAGGCAGCCGGACGCCGCCGACACCACCGGCGATACCATCCCGGCCGGCAGCTCGCCGAACCCGGCGCCGGCCTCGCCCGGCTCCGGGTCCACCGGCGCGTCGGCGCCGGACGCGGGCGGGCGCGGCTCCATGCGACGGCCGCCCGGCACCGGGCGGATGATGGTGCGCTCGTTGTCGTCCGGTTCGGCGAACGGGTTGTCGCTCATGGATAGTCGCTCATGGGGGCGCGCCTAGCCGCGGATCGCCCAGAGCTCGATGGTCAGGCCCGGGTAGTCGCCGGACACGTGCACGGCGAAGCCGCCGGACGCCTGCATCTGCTGCCAGTGGGGCGAGTTGCGGTCGAGCTCGAAATAGGAGGCGCCGGCATAGAACGGCATCTGCCTTGGCGCCACCGGCAGGGTGCGCAGCGCGATCCCGGGCAAAGCGACGTTGACCAGCTCGCGTATGTGCTCGACAGCACCCACCTTGGCGGTGGACGGGAACAGCCGGCGCAGGGATTCCGTCGGCATCTCGGCCTGCACCGCCAGCACGAAGTTCGCCTGGGCCAGCAGGGAGCGGTCGGTGATGGCGCCGACGCGCACGCCGTGCCGGCGCTCCTGCAGCGGGATCATGATCGCGGTCTGCTCCAGCACCGCCGACAGCGAGCGGCGTATGTCGGCCACCACCGGCGCGAACGAGCGCTGCAGGTCGTCGTGGCGGTAGGCCGGGTAGGAGCCCGGGCGGCGCCTGGCGTCGGTGAAGGTGGCGAGCTCGCCAGCCATCTGCAGCAGCACCCGGTACAGCTCCTCGGGATGCAGGTTCCCGGCATCGGCATAGTGCGACATCGTCACCTGCCAGCCGTTCACCGCCTGCAGCAGCAGGAAGTCGGCGACCTCGGCGCTGTTCTTGTGGCCGGGCGCGGTAAGCCGCGCCGCCACCGCCTCGCCGCGCTGGTTCAGCATGCCGGCCAGCTCGACGCAGAGTGAGGCCAGCGCCGGCACCGCCGAGCACAGCAGCGCCGGCGGGATCCAGCGCGGGTCCAGCACCACGCGGCGGTCCGCCATCACCTCGGTGATGCGTGCCACGGCCAGGCACAGGTAGCCTTCGCGGTCGTCGGTCTCCAGCAGGTAGCGCAGGCGCAGCCGGCCCACCTGCAGCTCGGCCGGCTGCGGTGCGGCGGACTGGGTGTCGTAGGCCTCGAACGCGCGCGGCCGGTAGCGGCCCTCGTCGCGCGTCGGCGTCGCCATCTCCAGCGCGCCGGACTGGCGCGCCGGCAGGGCCAGGAACAGCAGGGCGTTGCGCGCGGTGTCCGGCACCTCGAACGGCGGCGGCAGGTCGGCCTCGCCCGGCAGCGCGAACGGGGTGCCGTCCTCGAACAGGCCCGCGGCGCCGTCCAGCGCGAAGCGGCCGGCGTTGAGCAGGTCGCGGGACACGCTGAGCGCGCTCACCCCCCAGGGATGGGTGCGCAGGTGGGCGATGCTCTGGCGCAGCTGCGTCTCCGCCCAGCGGTCCTGCTGCTGGAAGTGCTGTGCGCGCAGGAACATCCCTTCCTGCCAGGCGACGCGGTTGGTCCAGCTCAACGCCGTTCTCCTGGAAGGCCGCGGACCGAGGCCATCGCGGCACCGGTTGAACTCGTTTCGGTCACGATAAAGCCTCGGGGCCGCGAAAGCGACGCCCCCGCGCGACGGGCGGCGTCAATCGTCCTGCCCCCCCTGCCCGCGCTGCGCGTCCGCCATGGCGCGCTCGTAGGCACGCGCGAAGGCCTTGCCGAACACGCTGTCGAAATCGTCCGACAGCGCGTCCACCACCTGGGCATGCAGGGTCTCGAAGCCGAGCCAGGCGCGGGCGCGGCGCCAGCCCGGGATCACGTCGCCCGGCCTGTTCCCCGCCGCGTCCAGCAGCCGCCTGGGCTCCAGCCGGACCAGCAGCTCGCGCACCGCGTCCTGCATCGCCGCCATCATCGCCACCTCGTGCAGGCGCATGTCGCCCAACGCGTCGGCGATCGCGGCCTGCGGCGTGACGTCGCTGCGACGGCCGAGGTTGAGCAGGGCGGCCAGCGCGTCGTCGTCGTCGGCGGAGAACTTGAGCGGGTTGTTGCCTGTGGCCCGTATGGTGGTCTGCTCGATGCGGAACTCGCCCTTGATCGAGGCGCGCGCGATCATGATCTGGCGCAGGCCGTGCACCACCGCCCGGAACGCCGCGCCGAGGGCGTGCAGGGTGGCGACCGAACGGTCGCGCGATACCCCGCCCGGCGGCAGCGGCACCGCCGCGCCCTGCAGGAAGGCGGCGAAGGCGGGGTCGTCCGCCGTGCCGCCGGGGTGTCCGGTTCCGTCGAATGCCGAAAGCAGCGGCGCCGTCGAGGCAGGAACGGCAACCGGGGCCACCGGCTCCGGCTCGGGGATCGGCTCGTCCGGGTGCCGGATTGCCAGGTCCGGCGTCGGCTCCGGACCGATGGGAAATCCGGACGGCTCCGGCAGCGGCGGAGGCGCCAGGACCTCCTCCGTCACGTCTGCAAGCATCGCCGGCACTGGCATCGTCTGGACCGGCATCGCCTGGGCGGCGAGCGGCGGGACCGGCACCGGCGGTTCCGGGAACGGCGCCAGCGGATGCGCGGCCGGGGGCGGCTCGGCCGGGATGGCCGGCGCAGGCGGCTCCGGCGGCGCCATCCAGGCCGATCCGGAAAGCCCTGCCTGCTCCGGACCGAGTGCCGGCTCCGGATGCGGCGGCGGCTCGTCCTCCACGTCCCAGTCGTCCGGCAGCAGGTCGGCCGGACGCGGCGGACGGTAGGCGGCGTCCATCAGCCCGCGGTCCTGCATCACCGGGTCCGCGTCGGCCTCGGCCGCGGATCCCAGCGGGTCGAAGCGGGACGGCAGCCCGATCCCGCCCCCGGACAGCCCGAGCGGATCCTGCGGCGCGGGCGGGAACGGGTCGCCGACCAGCCGGTCTTCGGCATGAGGAGCGGGTGCATGGGAAGCGGGGGCATGGGCAGCGGGCGGGATGCGGCCCTGGGCGGCGCCGGGCTCTGCCAGCCGCTCCTCCTCGGCATGCAGCGACACCTCCATCTCGTAGGCGCCCATCAGGATCCGGTCGCCGTCGCGCAGCGCCCGCGGGGAGCCGCGGAGCGGCTCGATCTCGTGGTTGAGGTAGGTGCCGTTGGTGCTGGTGTCGTTGATCTGCCAGCCGGTCGCCCCGAAGCCGAGCACGCAGTGACGCTTCGACAGGTAGCGGTCCGGGTCCGGCAGCACCCAGTCGTTGCGCGTGTCGCGACCGATGGAGAACTCCCCGCCCGACACGTGGCGGGTTTCCGGCGGCACCCCGTTCGGACAGCGCAGGATACTGAGGGTCAGCATCAGACAGCCTTTCGTTCGCTCTGCGCGGGTGCGGCCGCGGCGGTGGGCGCGATCTGCCCCGCCCCGCCGCGGGCGATGTCGCGCGCGCTGCGCAGGAACGATGCCAGCCTGGCCGGACGCGCCGCCAGCGGGCCGCGCAGCGCCGCCAGCCGCACCGAGCGCTCGACGCTGCCGCCGAGCTGGCCGGACGCCGCCTCGGCCGACATCGACAGGGTCCGCGCCGCCGCGGTCCAGAACACCGCCAGCGCCGCCAGCGCCTCGGCCGACCGGAAGCGCCCGGCCTGTGCTGCGCGGTAGGCGCGCGCGCGCGCCGCCTCGTCCGGCTGCCGCACCCAGGCCTCGGCCGAATCCGCTGCCACCCGCTCGACTGCCGGAAGGCCCCCGGACGCGTCCGAGCCGGCGGCGGTATGGCGTGCGCACATGCAGGCCCACCACACCGCCTCGCGTGGCGGCAGGGCGTGGGCGGCGAGGCACACGGCCGCCTCCGCTTCCCCGGCCGCCTCGAGCCGGTCCAGCAGCACCGACGAACTGGGACGGCCTTCCAGCATCGGGCCGTCGGCATCGAGCCGCAGCCGCAGCCGCATCCATGCGAGCGGCAGCGGGCGCAGCTTGTCGACCGGCGCCGCTGCCGGCGCGGCGCCCGAGCGGCCGTCCGGACCGGGCCGCGCGTCCGGCACCGCGCTCACCCGTCGAGCGCCGCGGTGGCGGCGGTCAGGGTGGCATCCAGCGTGTCGGCCTCGGCCGCCACCTCCTCCGGGTTGGGCAGCACCGGGATGGTGGAGAAGATCGCCGGCGCGTCCAGCAGGATCATGCCGGCGGCGGTGGTGGTGACGATCCCTTCCGACTCGGTGTCGACCACCGGGGCCGCCATCAGCAGCGCCGCTTCCGCCTGCAGGTCCAGCGTCACCCCGTTGACCTTGATGCCGGCCGGCGTCATCCGGATGGTGTTGGTGCCGACCTTGAGCGTCAGCGCCACCGCCGCCTCGATCGTCACCTCGCCGGTCAGGCTGGTCAGGCTGTGGTTGCGCGTCACGGTGATGGTCTCGTCGCGCTTGACCACCACGGTGCGGTCGCGGTCGACGGTCAGCTTCTGGTCGTTCTCGACCTCGGTGGTGTAGTCCTTCTGCGCGTGCAGGAACACCAGCTCCTGCCCCTTCCTGTCGTCGAACGACCATTCCGAATAGTCCTGCGTGCCGCCATGCAGGGTGGAGCGGCTGCGGAAGCCGTGCTTGGTCTGCTCGTCGGGGATCGCGAACACCGGACGCTGCGACTGGTTGTAGAACGAGCCGACCACCACCGGGCTGTCGGGATCGCCGTCCATGAACGCGACCGCCACCTCCGAGCCCACGCGCGGCAGGTGCTGCCAGCCCCAGGTGTTGCCGGACCAGGGCTGCATCACCCGCACCCAGGTCGCCATGCTGGCGACCGTCTCCTTGCGCCGGTCGAACAGCAGCCGCACCTTGATCCGCGCCAGGCTGTCGGCGTGGATCTCCTCGCCCTCGTTGCCGATCACGATCGCGGAGAAGATCCCGGTCATCGGCGGCCGCGTGTTGCGCGCAGGCTCTCGCCAGGTGGTCTTCTGCAGGAAGCAGGTGAAATCGTTCTCGTAGGACGGCCGCTCGGCGCCGCCGATCCAGGTGTGGTCGGTGGCCTGGTGGCTGACCGACTGCAGCGCGTAGTCGATCCCTTCCGCCTCGGTGAACGGGTCCTTGGCCAGGGTGAAGCGGAACCCCGGGCAGAACTCCTGGTCGTAGCCGTGGCCGTGGCGCAGCGCCGACAGGGCTTCGGCGGATTCGATGCGGAACCGGGCCCGGTTGCTGGCGATCCCGTTCTCGGTGGTCAGCGCCGGCCAGTTGAACACGTCGCGCGTGGCGGCACCCGGCGTGGACAGGGTGGTGTTCTGCTGCCCCAGCACCGGCGCCGACGGGCGCGTCGGATCGTAGTCCTGCAGCTTCACCGAGCCGTGCGCGGTCGACTGCTGCTCGCTCCACTGGTCGAACACGTCGACGTTGTTGCCCTCGTGGATCACCCAGTGCTGCGGGTCGGCCACCGGCTTGAACGACTGGTTGCGGTCGGTGACGACCAGGGTGTGCGCGCCCTTGGTGTGCTCGAAGAAGTAGAACCAGCCGGTCTCCTGCATGAGGCGGTGCACGAAGTCGAGGTCGGTCTCGTTGAACTGGGTGGTGTACTCCCGCACCGGCTTGTCGCCGTAGATCCGGAACTCCACCGGCTGCACCGCATGCTCGCCGAAGATGGTCTGCAGGATCTCCTGCGCGGTGCGGTTCTGGAAGATGCGGCAGTCCTCGGTCTGGCCCAGGAACCAGAGGCGCGGCACCACGTCGAGCCGGTACATCCAGCGCGAGCGCTGCGCCTGGCCGACCGCGCTCATGCCGCGCACCACGCCGTTGACGAACCGGTCGGCGTGCGGCTGCTTGCGTATGGTCAGGCCGACCGGCTGATACACCAGCTGGTTCGGGTCGATGCTGCGCTCGGTCGACACCACCGTCATCGCCATCTCGAACGGCTGGCTGATGCTCTCGGTGCCGTGCAGCCCGACGCAGTGCAGCGTGCTGCCGTCCGCGATCGGCAGGGTGTCGTCGCCGAGCGGCGAGGTGAGCAGCAGCAGGGCCTGGAGCTGTCCGCCGGACATCGTTGCTGGTGCTCCCTCGGCCTACGTCTGGTTCGTTCCGGGTGGCGACCATGCCATCCGGGGCGTCGTCTTGCCAACCGGCCGTCGGGTCAGCGCCCGCGCGGCGCTCCCTCCGCCGCCCGGAGCAGGGCGCGGAACCGTTCCCGCTCGCCGTCGCGCGGCACCGACGCCTCGCACAGGATCTGCAGCGCCTGCCGGTCGCGCGCCCGCACCACCGCGCGTCGCACCACGCTGCGTGCGATCGGCCCGATCACCGCGGCCAGCGCCCGCTGCGTCCGCTCGATCTCCGCATCGGTCAGCACCGGCGGCGAGGGCGGAGTCTGCGGGATGGCCGGGATCGGCGCCGCCGGCAGCGGGGAAGCGGCGGGCGCGGCGGGCGGGACGGCCTCGCCGCCGGACGCCGTCGGCTCGCGCGGCTGGGCCGGGACGCGCGAGGTTTCGGTCGGGTCGAGGCCGTCCGACGCCGTCGGCGCCGGCTCCGGTGTGGCTGGGTCAGGTTCCGGCGCAGGCTCGGCCGCAGCGGGCGGCGCCGATGCAGGCAGGGCGGGCGGGGCGGCCAGCAGCGCCTCGGTCTCGTGCACGAACCGGTCGCGCTGCGCCGGGTCGTCGATCCCCTTCGACAGCAGCGCGCACAGCATCGCCGGCGTCTGCGCGTCGCGCAGCGCCTGGCGCAGGAGCGCCGGCGCCACCGGACCGACCTGCAGCACCAGCCGTCGGCTGATGGTCTCGACCAGCCGGTCGTCGAGCTCCAGCCGGTCCGACGCGGCGCGCACCTCCGGCAGCGGCAGGGGCAGCCGCATCGTGTCGGCGTCCGGGTCGTCCCCGGTCCCGGCCAAGGGCTCGGCCGGAGGATTGCCCGGGTGGTGGAGGCCGTCCTCCGGCACGGCGGCGGCCGGCGGCGTGGCCACGTTGCCGGCCGGGAACACGGTCGGCAGGCTTCCGGAGATCGCCGCCGGCATCGCGTCCCCCGGCGGCGCGATGCCGCGGAGCGCGTAGGCGAAGCCGGCGGCGTCGTCGAACCGGTCCGCCGGCCGCTTGGCCAGCGCCTTGTCGATCACCGCACCCAGGGCGTCCGGCAGGTCGGGACGCAGCACCGACAACGGGGTATGCGGCTGGTTGACCAGCTTGAAGATGGTGTCGGTGTAGCTGATGCCGGAGAACGGCCGCTCGCCGGCCAGCAGCTCGTACAGGATGCAGCCGAGCGAGAACAGGTCGCTGCGCTGGTCCACCAGCTCGCCGGCACACTGCTCGGGCGACATGTAGCTCGGCGTGCCGATCATCAGCGGCGTGGTGGTCAGCTCGGTGCTGGCGAAGCGCGAGATGCCGAAATCGGTCACCTTGAGCCGCGCCTGACGCGTCAGCAGGATGTTGGCCGGCTTGATGTCGCGGTGCACGATGCCGAAGCGGTGCGCGTAGTCCAGCGCGTCCAGCACCTGCAGCGCGATGTGCACCGCCTCCGACATCTCCATCCGCGTGCCGCGCGGCACCGCCTGGTGCAGCCCGACGCCGTCGACGTACTCCATCACCAGGTATGGGTTTCCGTCCACCAGGGCGAAGTCGTAGATGCTGACGATGTTGGCGTGGATGCAGCGGCCGGCGATCTTGGCCTCGTTGCGGAACCGTTCCAGGTAGCTGTCGCGTTCCTCGCCCTCGAGCAGGTCGGCGCGCACCAGCTTGATCGCCACCGGCCGGTCGATCTCCGGATCGTGGCCGCGATACACGACTCCCATCGCGCCGCGTCCCAGCAGCGACTGTATCCTGAACCGTCCGATCAGCTCCGGAAGCTGCATGCGGCCGCTACTCGTCCAGCATCTTCATCGCGTTCTCCAGCGAGCGGCGCATCCGGTTGAACGAGTTGGCGAGCGAGCCGATCTCGTCGCGGCCGGTCACCACGAACTCCGGCACCGCGAAGTCGCCCAGGCTGACCTTGTCGGCGATCCCCGTCATCTCGCGCACCGGCCGGATGATCACGACGTGCAGCAGCAGGTTGACCAGGGCCAGCATCAGCGCGAACGCCAGCGTCAGCCAGCCGAGCGTGACCGCGGTGAGGTGGCCGGCCTGCCGCAGCGCCGCCGCTTCCGGCACCGACACGATGCTGGCGCCGACGATGTCGTGCAGGTGCCAGCCGAAACCGTTCTTCGAGCCGTATGCATCCAGCATGGTCGCGGGCGCCGCCTGCGGCGTGGAATGGCAGGACAGGCAGCCGGGATCGTCCACCCGGATCGGCACCGAGTAGGACAGCACCCGTCCGGCCGGGGTGTCGCGCTCGCTGACCAGCCTCGCCAGACCGGGTTGGTCGTGG
Organism: uncultured Acetobacteraceae bacterium; assembly: GCA_964247755.1. Taxonomy (GTDB): domain Bacteria; phylum Pseudomonadota; class Alphaproteobacteria; order Acetobacterales; family Acetobacteraceae; genus Lichenicola. The sequence continues at coordinate 174,344 of CAXTVX010000001.1, forward strand.
AAGTGCGCGATGATCGCCGCCTCCCATGCCGCCGGACGGTCGGCCGGGTTGGTCGGGTTGGTGGCCGGCTGGTGGAACCGGTAGTCGGGGAACCGGCTGGTCAGCAGGCGGAAGCTCTGTGACGCGGCGAAGAACGGGATCGACTGCGGCAGGAACTGCACCTTGCTCTGCTCGGCCAGCAGCGGCGCCACCTCGTCGCTGGTATAGGCGATGGTGGCGTCGGCCTCGCCCATCATCACCGCCGCCTGGTCGAGCTGCGCCCGGGTGGCGGTGGCCACGCTGATACGGTGCACGAACAGGGCCGCCAGCAGCAGGCCGACCGCGAAGGTCGCCAGCATCACGAGGTTGAACTTCAGCCGGAGGCTCATCTGCGGGCGCCGACCTTCCCCAGTTCCGTACCTTCGGCGTAGGTCAGGAACCCTGTCTCGGGATGCTTGAGCGACCTCTGGTAGGCACGCACCGCCGCCTGCGTCGCCGGGCTCGCGAGGCCGTCGATCTGGTGGTTGTAGTAGCCGAGCGCCAGCAGGGAAACCTGCAGGCGGCGGATGCTGGGCGAGCCGCCCGGCGTGCCGGCCGCGACGCGTGGCGGCTTCGGCGTCACCGGTTTTGGAGCGGCGGCCTTGTCCGCGTCAGGCGCGACAGGGCCGGACTTCTCCGTGGCCGACACCGGTCCGTCCCCGGACGCACCGGCGGAGGCGACCGTGGCCGGCCTGCCCGGGACCGTCCTGTCCGCCGCGGGCCTGGCTGGAGCAGGCGTCCCAGGCGCAGGCTTTTCAGGAGCACGCGTCTCAGGAGCAGGCTTCTCGGGGCCGGCCTTCCCGGGACCGGGCTGTCCGGCAACGGGCTCGGGACGGGCGGGAACGGCGTCCGCCGGGGCGGACGTCGCCGGTCCGGCAGCCTCCAGTGGCGCCGGTACGGATGACGGCTCCGTCGAGGCGGCGGGCGACGGCGGCGTGGAGGGGGCAGCCGGACCGCCACCTGCCGTGGCGACCGCCTGCGGCTGTCCGCTGCCGGACGCGGCCTGGTACGGCCAGCCAGCCGACCGGTCCACCGTCCGGGCAAAGTCGTCGATCTCGGGCGTGGCGGTGCCGTCCACCGTGCGCAGGTCGAGATAGGTGCTCATGGCCGAAGCCTCGCGCAGGCCCTGCACCGCGTTGGACAGACTGGACGCCCCGGGCGTCGGGTGCATCTCCGCGACCAGGATCGAGTCGTGGCCGGACAGCACGCGCGACAGGGTGCGGGCGATGATCGCCTGTCGCGGCAGGTCGGCCGGCTGCGCCGTGGTCGCTCCCACCGGCAGGAGGAACAGCTTGTCCGCGTCGGCCGCCACGTAGCCGCAATACACGATCGCCGCCTTCCGTCCGGCAAGGAGATGCACCGCGAAGCTGCCGATCGCCGCCTGCAGCGACGGGCCGGCGGCGTCGAACTGCTCGGACACGTCGCCGCCCTTGGCGCGCAGCCGGTCGGCAAGGCTGCGCATCGCCGGCACGCAGCCCGGCAGCTTCGGCAGCGCGGCGTAGTCGGAGTTGCCGATCAGCAGCACCGCGACGGCCGGTCCGGCATCGTCGGCACGCGCGGCGGCCGGGGCGGCGGCAGGGGCGGCCAGCGCGAATCCGGCCAGCCCGGCGGCGACGTGCCGGGAGATCCGAGCCGCAATGGGCCTGTGCTGCCTGCTCATCGTGTCGGGTGATCCGCATATGGGTGCTGCCGGAACGGTGTAGCCGAGCCGGACCCAGGCGGAAAGCCGGTGCGATACCGGATCCAAAATCCTATGTGGCTGGATCGGCTTCGACCAGCCCGGCGCCCTGCCACACCGCCAGCCGGCGCGTCCGCAGCGCCGCGGCGCCCTGTGCGAACGCCTGCCGCGCCGGGTCCGGCGACGGCGCGAAGGCGTCGCGCAGCAGGCGGTCGGCCTCGGCTGCCCCGCCCCCGTCGCCGGGCACCGCGAGGGCGGCGGCCACCACCGCCTCGTCCGCGCTCGACGGCAGCCCGGCGCCGAGCCGGACGCTGGCGAGGCCCGCGAGCTGCACCGACTCGCCGCGCAGGATGCGCGCGGCCAGCCTCCGGTTCAGCCTCGACGCCGCCTTCCCTGGGCCCGCCTGCCCCGGACGCGCGACCACGGCCGCCTGCCCGGACCCGACCAGCAGCCCGACCAGGTCGAGCGCGCTGCCGCGCTGGCCGCCCGCCGCGTCGAGCAGCGCCGCGACCCCGCACGCCCCCTGCGCCAGCCGCTCCACCGCCGGACGGAAGAACTCCGCCCCCAGCGTGGCGGTGCCGCCCGGCATCTTCAGCGCGTACACCACCTCCTCCGGCGCGCGGAGCAGGCACAGGGTGAGCGCGCGCAGGCGCTGCTCCTGCTCCTCCCGGCTCATCGTGCGGGCGCCGCGCACGAACACGTCGCTGCGCAGCGCCCGGTCCAGGCACAGGTCGCGGGCCAGCTCGGCCAGGCGCGGCTCGTCGATGCGGTCGCACACCGCACGCTGTTCCGGCGTCAGCATCAGGGCCGGGAAGTTCTCCAGCAGCTCGGCCGAGCCCACGAAGTCGAGCCGCGCCGGCCTGAGCGCGTCGAGCACGTCGGCACCGAAGCACGGGCGCCAGTGCCGGTTCATGAACTCGTGGCTGAGATAGGCGGCCTGCGCGTCGCGGGCGCGGTCGATCAGCTCCGATGGCTGCCCGGCCGCGAGGTGCACGGCACCCGCCGCGCGCAGCGCCTGCGCCAGCTCCAGGGCGCCCGCCGCGCGGCGGTCGGTTCGGCCGCCGATGCGGTCGCCCGCCTCCATCAGCAGGCGCTGCAGCCCGATCGCCCCCTGCCAGCCCGGCAGGGCGTTGTAGCTCAGGTGCAGCAGGCCGCCGGGACGCAGCCGGGAGGCCAGCAGGCGCACGATGCCGGCGCGCACCGGGTCGTCGACCCAGCTCCACACCCCGTGCGCGCTCGCCACGTCGATCTCCGGCAGCGCCGACGGGTCGAACCCCGCCAGGTCCGCTTCGACGAATGACACGTTGTCGATCCCGGCCTCCACGGCCAGCGCGCGCGCTTCCGCCACGTGCGCCGGCATCACGTCGAGGCCGATCACGGTCCAGCCCGGGTTGCTGGCGGCCAGGCACAGCGCGGTGCGGCCGCGGCCGCAGCCGAGCTCGACATAGGTGAGGCGGTCGCCGTTCCCCGCCAGCGGCCCGACCGTCCGGTTCAGCAGGCAGGCCAGCTCCAGGTTCGCCGGCGCCTGCTGCGGATGGTAGTTGGCGGTGTACGGCACGTCGGCGACGTAGCCGCGCCAGGTGCCGCTCACGCCCGCACCTCCCGCTCGACCAGGTCCGCCTCGAACACCGCCTCGGCGGCATCCTCCGCGCGGGCGGATACCGGCAGCCAGCTGTTCCAGCCCAGGCGCGGCGGCTCCACCGCCCCCATCTCCAGCGGCGGCACCGCGTCGCGCGTCAGCACCGGGTTGACCGCGAACGCCACCTCCAGCCCCAGGAACGCGCGCACCAGCGCCACCATGTGCTGCAGCCGGCGCCCGGACGGCAGCAGCGACAGGAACTCCGGCAGCCCCAGCGGCCCGATCCGCAGCACGATCCGCGACTGCACGTCCCAGCACCGCGTTCCCGCCGCGGCATCCACGCCGAGCTGGTTGAACGAGGGCGCCGCCTGCCCGTTCGGCAGCGTCACCGGCAGCGCCGAGCGCTCCTCCGGCCGCAGCGGCAGCCAGGCACCGGCGAACTGCTCCACCACCACCGCCTGGCCCAGCCAGTCCGACACGATCGCGGCCAGCCGGTCGGCCGAGCGCGGCCGGGTCGCGAACTGGCCGGCGTAGTGCAGCAGCGGCGCCGGGTCGAGCCCGAGCCGGTCCAGCAGGTTGGGGGTGCCGAACCCGTCCAGCGCCAGCAGCAGCGCGCCCAGCGGGTCGGGCGGCGTGACCGGCTCCGGGTCCAGGCCGAGCCCGACGCCGAGCTCGAACGCCCGCGCCGCCTCCCGCTCCTGCCGCTCGACCAGCGCCGCGGCGGCGGCGCGATGCGGCCGGTACTTGATAGCGGCCTCGGCAAACAGCGCCACCGGACGCTGCGCCAGCACGTCCAGGAACGCCGCCAGCGCCGGCGAGCGTCGGCGCTGCTCGGCCACCACCATCTCGCTGTACGGGCGCGGCAGCACCCCGGACGGCCCGGTCAGGCCGATCGGCGTCACCGTGGCGTGGTAGCCACCGGCGCGCCGCTGCACCGCCAGCACGTCGGCGGCGGGATAGCCGAGCCCGGCCGGGGCGTGGAACCGCACCGCCCGGCCGGGATCGCGACGCCGTGCCGCCTGCATCAGCAGCATCACCGCGGCATCGAAGCCGAACCGCTGCGGCTGCCGGAGCAGCCGGTCCAGCAGGCTCTGGGCCGCCTTGCGACGCGGGGACCGGCCTGGCTGCGCCGGGACCGGCAGCGCCGCCGGATCATCGTGGGCGGAGGCGTCGGCGGCCAGGGGATCGTCGACCGTCGCCGGCAGCCCGGGCTCCGGCCCGTGTCCGGCACCGCTCACAGCAGGACGCGCGCGCCGGCACGCGGCGGGAACGCGGCCACCACCCCGGGCCTGCCCTGCAGCACCACGGAGGTGCGCACGAACGAGTTGACGGTGGCGTGCAGCGCCAGGAACCGCTCCAGCACCGAGGCCAGGAGGAACAGCCCGGACGCGCTCCACAGCCTGGGCTCGAAGGTGAGCTGCACGTCCAGCCCGCGGCAGAACGCGCCCGGACGCGCGCCCGGCACGCGTGCGGTGCCGCCGGTGGCGCTCACCTCCACCAGGCCGGCGATGGCGCTGCGGGTTTCAGCGCTGTCATGCAGGTCGTACAGCTTGAGCACCTCGCGCAGGGTGTCCGCCGCCGCGGCACCCCCCACCACCGACAGGTGGCTGAGCGACAGGTGCGAGATCAGCCGCCAGGCGCGGTTGTCGTGCAGCTGCGCCCGCAGCGCGCTCGAGATCGGCGTCAGGCAGGACAGCGACAGCACCGCGCTCATGCCCTCCGACAGGTGCAGGCGCGGCTGGTCGCCGCCGAACGGCAGCTGCGCCGGCAGGTCGCGGTTGGAGCACAGCGCGTCGACCGACAGCACCGAGTCCGCCGGCCGGTCGACCGACAGGGCCGGGTCCATCACCGCCAGGAACACCTCCGAGCCGCCGATCGCCGGCGATGCGGCGCGCCGGACCACGTTGTAGTAGCCGGCCGGGACGTCGGCCGCCTCGCCGGCCTCGGCATCGTATGGCGCATGGCGATAGAACGGCCGCCACGGCCGCAGGCTGCCGTCGCCGTGCAGCTCGCGCACCCGCTCGACGCTCCAGATCTCCAGGCTGCGCGCGCGCCGGTGGTCGGCCGCGACGTGGTACTCGGTGTCCTCGTGGGTCAGCGCCACCGGCTCGCAGCGGCGGGAGAACAGGTTGACCATCGGCACGCAGCCGAGCGCCAGCGCGTCGGGGCGCAGCGTGCGCTCCATCTCCGGCACCGCGCGGTCGAGATAGAGGAACACCTCCATCCGGTTGCCCGCGTGCAGCAGGGTGCGCGCGTCCAGCCCGAGGAGGTCGACGAACAGGAACTTCTCCGGCAGCGCGAAGTACTCGGTCAGCAGGCGGAAGCCGGAGAACGAGCGCGCCGACCACGGATACAGCCCTTCGGCATCCGCGAAGCCCGCCGCCTGCACGCTCGATGCCGGCAGCAGGGTCGGCGATGGGTCGTTCGGCCCGTCCGCGCAGGCGATGCCGACGCAGTTGCGGCAGATCAGCTCATACAGCAGCAGGCTCTGCTCGATCGGCCCGCGCAGGAACAGGCGCAGCCGGTCCACCCCCAGCTCGGCGAAGCCCGCCTCCGGGTCCACGGTAGCCAGCGCCAGACGCAGCACCGAACGGGCACCGCGCGCCTGCGGGTTCACCGGGGCGGCCAGCGGCAGTCCGGTCAGGCGTACCCCCTCCACCCGGACCGGCCACAGGGTGACGTCGGCGGTGGTGGTGAACGAGCACGGCTCGCCCTCCACCGGATCGGTCTCGATCGCGGTGCCGCGCGGCACCGTCACCGGCACGCGCAGGTCGGGCTGGCAGGTGAACTGCATGATCGCCGCCGACGGCACCGGCGCCAGGTAGTGCGGATACAGCACGCCGAGCAGCGCGTCGGTCAGCTCGGGGAACTCGTCGTCCAGGCGGCGGTGCACGCGGCCGGCCAGGAACGCCACCCCTTCGAGCAGCCGCCCGACATGCGGGTCGTCGGCGGAGTCGGGCCCGAGCCGCAGCCGTCCGGCCGCCTTGGGGTTGGCCTCGGCAAACTGCGCCGCGAGCTCGCGCAGCGCCGACAGCTCCCGGTTGTAGTAGGGAAGAAGCGGATCGGTCACGGTTTCAGCCGCCCTGCTGCAGCTGCAGCACCACGGCGGCGGTGGCGGCGTGCACGGCGGTGTCGAACGCGATCGGCGCCACCACCGGCTCGACGCGCAGCACCGCCTCGATGCGGAACCGGAGCACCGCGCGCAGCCGGTCCGGCTCGTCGCGCAGCCGCACCCGGACCTGGGTCAGGCGCGGCTCGTGCCGGCGAATGGTCAGCTCGATCTCGTGTCGCAGCGCTTCCCGCTCGTCGCGGTGGTTCAGCGCTCCGGAGGTGAAGTCCGGCACGCCGTAGGACAGGCTGGAGCCCTGCGCCGCCGCATGGCCGGACGGGATCCCGCGCCACGGCCGGCGCGCGTTCAGCAGCGCCTCGAGGTCGCGATGCACCGCCCCGCGCAGCTCGCCGACCGGATCGCGGCCGCCCTGCGGATCGGGGGCCGGGGCTGCGTCCTCGAGCAGCCGGTCGAGCACCGAGCCCAGCGCCCGCCGCGGCGCCTCGCGCCCGGCCTCACGAGGGGTCCTCACCGCCGCACCCTCACGCCCGCGTCACCCGGCGGCTCATCCGAACCGCAGCTCCGACAGGTCGCGGATCGCCAGCCCGTCCTCGCCAGCCAGGAACACGCGCTGGCCGCGCCCGCGCACCAGCCGGTCGCCGACCCAGTCGGTGGCGTCGCCAATCCGCAGGGGACCGTCCCCCGCCGGATCCGATCCCTCCGGATGGAGGTAGAGTGCCGGGACGTACACGTCGCCGTCCGGGCCGCCGCTGACCGTCATGCTGCAGCGCCGCCAGAACAGGTCGCGGGTGCGGCGCGGGGCCGCGAACGCCATCTCGGCGATCCGCTCCACCGGCACCCAGAAATAGCGCCCGGTCGCGGTCAGCACCTCGACCAGCCCGGCGCACAGGTCGTCGGCGTCGCGGAAGTCGTCGAACGGCACCTCGCCGTGGTGTCCGGCGACGTGTGGACGCACCGCTTCCGCCGCCGCCGCCGCCTCGGCGGCCGCACCCTCGTCGCCGGCGCGCAGTGCCGCCAGCGCCTTCAGGCTGTGCTGCAGCGCCTCGGTCGGCTCGCCCAGGAACTCCGGCACCCGGCCCTCCTGCCAGCACTGCCGCCGGATCGCCTCGGCGCGCAGCAGGTGGCGGAACTCCGACACGTACAGTCCGAGCGACGGGTCCACCGCCTCGGCGGCGTCCAGCACCTTGTCGGCGCGTCCGGCGTTGCCGTCGAACAGCAGGATCTCGGCCAGCAGCAGCCGGTTCGCCACGTCGCCAGGCGCGCGGCGCACGGTGTCGCCGGCCAGCGCCACCGCCTCCTCCAGCCGTCCCGCCCGGAACAGCGCGCCAACGCCGCCGGGGTCCGCTCCTGGAGGGCTCGCACCGTTCTGCCCGTCGCCCATGTCCCCACCATGTTCGCCGACGGTCAGATGCCTGCCGACGGTGTACAGTTTTTCACTTTTCCGGCATCCCTGCCAGCCCGCTTGTCGCCGTGGCGCCGAGACGGGCGTCCGTCAGCTCCGCCCGCCGGGGACCGAGAGCTCGGTCACCAGCCGGAACGTCGTCTCGATGTCGTCGAGCTGGTAGTGCGGCTGCAGGTGGATGATGCAGCCGAAGGTCCCGGGGCGGTCGGGACGCTCGCGCACCGACACCTTGCTCGACACCAGCGGGTGCTGCGCCCGCGCGTCCGGCCCGGCGCGGGTGCTGCCGTTGGTGTAACGCGACAGCCAGCGCTGCAGCCGCTGCTCGATCTCGCCGCCGGTCAGCATCGAGCCGACCATCTCGCGGCCCATCACCTTCAGATAGTGGGCGAAGCGCGACACGCACAGCATCGAGTTGATCTGCGCCGAGATCCGCTCGTTGGCCGCCGCGATCCCGGGTTCCTGGCCGCCGGTCCCGCCGGACGGCGCCGCATACAGGCTGCGCACGGAGGTAAACAGCGCCTCGTTGCCGTGCGGCAGCCGGTTGAGCGGGATCAGCCCGGCATCCACCAGCCGGCGTTCCTGCGCGTCGGTCAGGGTCAGGTCGAGCGGCGGCCGGCACCAGCCCCCCTTGCCGTCGACGATGCGGTCGGTGCCGAACGGCTCCACCACCAGGTCCGGCACCAGGCCGCCGCCGAGCCGGTCGGTCTCCACCCCGCGTATGTCCGCCGGCCAGCGGAACTGGCTCTGCGCCCGGATCACCACCGAGGCGAAGGCATAGCCCGCGACCGACCACACCCGGTGGCGCGGCTCCGGCGCGTGCTCGGCATAGCGGAACCCTTCGCCACGCGCCGGGTCGGCCGCCCAGGGCAGCCGGGCCAGCACCCGCGGCAGGGTCATGCACAGGAAGCGCGACCCGTCCTGCGCGGACAGGCCCCGCCAGCGCGCGTGCTCGCCGTCGCGCAGCGACGCGGTCGGGTCGAACGACAGCGCCAGCTCCTCGAACCGGTCCACCCCCAGCAGCGCCGGCGATGCCGACACCACCGTGGGCGCGAACGCCGCCGCCGCCAGCGCGCCGAGCGAGGCCAGCGCCGACACGTCGTCCACCGGCAGCGGCCCGGAGGCACTGCGGCGCTCGGCGCGATGGCGCATCTCGTGGTCGACCACCAGCAGGCCGAACGGCTCGCCGCCGGGACGGCCGAGCTCGTCCTCGTAGATCATGCGGAACAGGGCGCTCTGGTCGAACTCGATCGCCCGGTCGAAGTCGCGGCCGATCTCGGTCCAGGACGCCGACAGCACCCGCACCCGGATCACCGACAGCGGATCGACCCCGTCCACCAGCCAGGCCAGGCCGCGCCAGGAGCCTTCCAGCCGCTGCAGGCGCGGATGGTGCAGGATGGCGTCGAGCTGGTCGGCGATCAGGCGGTCGATCGCGGCCAGGTCGCGGTCGATCAGCCCGCGCAACCGGTCGCGATCGCCACGGCAGCCGACGATCGGTGCCGCACCGAACCAGTCGGTCAGCGCCGGCACCCCGCCGCCGAGGAACCGGCGCAGCCGCGGCGCCAGTTCCGCCGCCGCCGGGCCGCTGAAGCTGCCGTCGAGCATCGCCCCGCGCAGCGGATCGTCCGGCTGCGCCCCGGGCGCCTCCCGGAGTGCCAGCCGGGTGGCGTCCAGGATCAGGCCTTCTCTGGGATCCGCGCCACCATGCGCAGGCTGGTGGTCAGCTCCTCCATCTGCAGCCAGGGCCGCATGTAGGCGATCGCGTTGTAGGCGCCGGGACGGCCCGGAATCTCGCGCACCTCAACCCGCGCCTCGCGCAGCGGGAACTTGGCCTTGCTTTCGGCGCCCGCGTTCTCGTTGGTGTTGACGTAGTTCTTGATCCAGCGGTTCAGCCAGATCTCGCAGTCGGCCGCTTCCATGAACGAGCCGATCTTGTCGCGCGCCATCACCTTCAGGTAGTGCGCGAACCGGCTGGTGGCCATGATGTAGGGCAGCCGCGCCGAGATGCGCGCGTTGGCGGTGGCGTCCGGACGGTCGTACTCCTTCGACTTCTGCGCCGTCTGCGCGCCGAAGAACACCGCGTGGTCGTGGTTCTTGTAGTGGCACAGCGGCAGGAAGCCGAGGTTGGACAGCTCGTACTCGCGCCGGTCGGTGATGCCGATCTCGGTCGGGCACTTGGCGTCCATGTCGCCGTCGTCGGACTGGAAGATGTGGGTGGGCAGGTTGTCCACCTTGCCGCCGCCCTCGGCGCCGCGGATCGCGGTGCAGAAGCCGTGCTTGGCGAACGCGTCGGTCAGGCGCGCGCCCATCACGTAGGCGGCGTTCATCCAGCAGTACTGCTCGTGCCCCATCGCCAGCGGCCGGCCGCCGGCGTCCAGCGGCGCCTCCTCGTAGTCGAACTCCTCGATCGGCTTGGTCTGCCCGCCATAGGGCAGCCGCGCCACCACGCGTGGCATCACCAGCGACACGAAGCGGCTGTCCTCGCTGTCGCGGAAGCCGCGCCACTTCTGGTACTCGACGGTGTCGAAGATCTTGGCCAGGTCACGCGGCTTGGCGAGCTCAGTCCAGCTGTCGAAGCCGAACATGGTGGCGCCGGCGGCCGAGATGAACGGCGCGAACGCGGCGGCGCTGACGTTGGACACCTGGCGCAGGGTCTCGATGTCGTCGGGATGGTTGCCCCACTCGTAGTCGCCGATCAGCGCGCCGTACGGCTCGCCGCCGGGGGTGCCGAACTCGTTCTCGTAGATCTTGCGGAACAACAGGCTCTGGTCGAACTCGACCACGCGCGTCAGGTCCCGGTTCAGCTCGCGCTTGGACGCGTTGAGCAGCCGGATCTTGAGCATGGTGCCGGTTTCGCTGTTCTGCACCAGGTAGTGCAGGCCGCGCCACGACCCTTCCAGCTTCAGGAAGCGGGGGTTGTGGATGATCTCGTTCAGCTGCGCCGACAGCTTGCGGTCGATCTCGGCGACCGCGCGCTCGATGGTGCGGTTGAGGTTGCGGTCGAACTTGACGGTGCCGGCCTGGGCCTGCTCGACCAGGGCGCGCACCAGGTCCTGGGCGCGGTCCGGCTCGGTCTGCCGCGTGGCCGACACCACCTGCTGCAGCAGGTCGGTGGTTTCGGTGGCGGGCGGCGGGGTTGCTTGGGTCTGTGACATGGTGTTCAGCCCTCGTCCTTGAGTCCGAGCTGGCCGGACACCTGCTGGAGGTCGCCGGCGTCGCGCAGGATCTTCTCCAGCAGCGCTTCCAGCTCCTCCGAGCGGTCGGCCTTGCTCATCAGGTCGCTCAGCTTGTTGCGCGTTTCCAGCAGCGCCTTGAGTGCTGGCACCTGGTCCAGCACCCGGCCCGGCTCGAAGTCCTCGATCGAGTTGAACTTCAGCCCCACCGCGATCTCGGTGCCGTCGTCGACGAGCTTGTTCGGCACCACCAGGTTGAGGCCGGGGGTGAGACGCGCCATCACCTCGTCGAAGTTGTCGCGGTCGACCTGGATGAACTTGCGCTCGCCGAGCGGACGCAGCGGCTGCGTCGGGTCGCCGGAGAAGTCGCCCATCACGCCGACCACGAAGGGCAGCTCACGCACCACCTGGGCGCCCTCGGTCTCGACCTCGTAGGTGATATGGACGCGCGGACGGCGCACCCGGCTCAGCTTCTCGTGAATGCTGGCGCTCATCTCAAGGCTTCTCCTTTGCCGTGGTCGGTGTGGCGTCTCCGGTGTGGTGCCGGTTCCCCCTGGGGAGGCGACCGGTCCGCCGGTCCTTGCGGCACCGGGACGAGCCGCAACGCCAACGACGGACCACGGATGATCAGCCTATTCGCGGAAGCGTCCGAGGGTCAATCGCGCCGAGCCCGCTCCCGGGCCACGAATACCGGCCAGGCGAAGCGCAGCCGCCGGCGTGCGGCTGCAGGACGGAACGCCGGGCGGGCCGACCAGCCTTCGACCAACAGGCCGCGCAAACCCCCGACCGGGCTCCCAGGACACGCTCCAGCCAGCCGGCGAACGTTTCATCCCGCCGCGGGACGGATGCCGAGCTGGGATAGGATCACCGCCCGGGCTTCCGGATCCGGCACCACCTCGCCCAGCAGCTCGGGCCAGCTCATCCGGCCGCGTCGCACCGCCTCGTCCAGGGTGTAGGACAGCGGCGAATGCGGCTCGTGCACGCGGAAGAACTCGGCGATGGCGGCCAGGCCCGCCAGCATCTCGTCGCGTGTCGGCGGCAGGCGGACCGCCGGCTGTTCCGGTCGGACGGGACCGGCCGACCCCGAGTCATCCGGTGCCGCCTCCGCCTCGGGCTCCGCCGCCGCCTGCGGCTCGACCGCCTCGGCGCTCTGCGCCGGCGCGTAGCGTTCCGCGACCCGCAGCACCTTCTCCAGCACGCCCGCCACCCGGCTGGTCGGCGGCGACGCGGTCCCGGCCAGCCGGTCGAGCAGGCCGGCCAGCACCTGCCAGCCCTTCAGCGCCCGCCGCGCCCCCTGCCCGACCTGCCCGAGCTGCGCCGCGCCGAAGGAGCGCGCCTCCTCCTCGATCGCCCGGAACGGCAGCGCACCGGCGGCGAGGCGCTGCTTCTTGCGCGCCGCATCGCCGATCCCTTCCACCTCCTCCGCCTGCTCGAACCGCCACACCGTCACCGGCACCCCGTCGGCACGCCCGAACAGCACCAGCTTGCGCAGCGGCTGCATCAGCGTGCCGTCGGCGCCGATGCCGTTGAGCCCGGCCAGCGGCGACACCCTGCCCTCGATGCCGTCCTCGTCCGGCAGCGGATGCAGCCCCTGGTTCCAGTAGCGCTCCACCAGCCCCGCCATCAGCCAGGCGCCGTCGGCCAGCCCGTCGACGCCATCGAGCCGCACCAGCGCCTCGGTCAGCCAGGCCGCGACCTCGATGTCCTTGCCGACGGTGCCCAGGATGTCGAGCGCGTGCTCGCGCACCAGCTGCCAGTTCTCCGCCCCGCTCGGCCGGGTGCTGTCGGAATCGGTCTGCCGCTCGGCAGCGCGGGCGTCGGCGCGGGCGTCGCGCAGGCGGAAATAGTGCGAGGCGGGCGAGACGTCGGCGCGCGGGTCCTGGCCGGCCGGCGCGTCGCCGCCGATCGGGTCCAGGAGGGAAGCGACCTCGATCCGTGGCTGCATCAAACCGACCGCATCCCGTGCCATTTCTGCGCCGCTGGGCCTGCACCGTTCGGGCCCGGGCCGGTCGGGCCTGCGCCGGTCGAGCGTGCGTCTCGACCGTGTCCCGTATCGTTCCACAGTGTTGCTGGACAGGGCGCGCTGTCAAACCTAACGTTCCGGTGCCGGTCGATGCCGGCGGGAGCATCCATGGCCGCGATCGACCTGTCCCTGCTCGTCGCCCGCCTGAACCCCACCTGCCGCGCAGCCCTCGAGGCCGCCGCCGGCCTGACCCTGTCCCGCACCCACTACAACGTCGAGATCGAGCACTGGCTGCTGCAGCTGCTGGGCACACCCGGCAGCGACATCCCCGTCCTGCTGCGCCATCTCGACATCGACGAGGGACGCCTCGCTGCCGAGCTGCAGACCTCGCTTAGCGGGATGAAGACCGGCAACGGCCGTCCGCCGTCGCTGTCGCCGGAGATCGTGGCGCTGTGCAAGCAGGCCTGGCTGCTGGCCTCGGTGGAGCGCGGCGACGCCGTGATCCGGTCCGCCGACCTGCTGATGGCGATCGTGACCGACGAGCAGGTGTCCGCTCCGCTCCGGCGCGCCGCACCCCGGTTGTTCCGCATCAATCCCGACTTCGACCGCACGGCGCTGCCCGCCCTGCTGGCGCGCAGCATCGAGACCACCGGGCCGTCCGCAGCCCGCACCGATCCGTCGCCGGCCGATGCCGCGCAGCACCTGGGCCCGTCGACGGCGCTCGGTCAGTACACCGTGGACCTGACCGAGCGCGCCCGCGCCGGCCGGATCGACCCGATCCTGGGGCGCGACCCGGAGATCCGCCAGCTGGTCGACATCCTCACCCGCAGGCGGCAGAACAACCCGATCCTGGTCGGCGAGGCCGGGGTCGGCAAGACCGCGGTGGTGGAAGGCTTCGCGCTCCGCATCGCCGCCGGCGAGGTGCCGCCGGCGCTGCAGGGCGTGGTGATCCGCACCCTCGACCTCGGGCTGCTGCAGGCCGGCGCCGGGGTGCGCGGCGAATTCGAGAACCGGCTGCGCGGCGTGATCCGCGAGGTGCAGGCGAGCCCGGTGCCGGTGATCCTGTTCGTCGACGAGGCGCACACCCTGATCGGCTCCGGCGGCGCCGCCGGCTCGGGCGATGCCGCCAACCTGCTCAAGCCGGCGCTGGCGCGCGGCGAGCTGCGCGTGATCGCCGCCACCACCTGGGCCGAGTACAAGAAGTACTTCGAGAAGGATGCGGCACTCACCCGCCGGTTCCAGCCGGTGGTGGTCGGCGAGCCGGACGAGGCCACCGCATCGGCGATGATACGCGGCCTGGTGGGAACGCTGGAAGCGCACCACCGCATCCCGATCCTGGACGAGGCGGTGGAGGCGGCGGTGCGGCTGTCGGCGCGCTACATCCCGAGCCGCCAGCTGCCCGACAAGGCGGTCAGCCTGCTCGACACCGCCTGCGCCCGCGTCGCCATGAGCCAGGCGGCCTCGCCGGCGATGCTGGAGGACGCGGAACGGCGGCTGGCCCTGATCGACACCGAGCGCGCCATCCTCGGCCGCGACGCCGACTACGGCGCCGAGCACGGCGAGCGCCTGTCCGCGCTGGAGGCGGAGCACGTGGCAGTGTCGTCGCAGCGCGCGCGCTTGAGCGAGCGCTGGGAGCGGGAACGGGAGATCGTCGGCCGGCTGGAGCAGATACGCACCGCGATGCAGGCGCCGGAGCCGGCGTCCGAGGAGGAGCGCGCCCTGCTCCGCGCCGACTACGCCGACCGCAACGCCGAGCTCCAGGCGATGCAGGGCGAGCACCCGCTGGTGTTCCCGGTGGTGGACGCGCAGGCGGTGGCCGAGATCGTCGCCGGCTGGACCGGCATCCCGACCGGCCGCATGCAGACCGACCAGATCCGTACCGTGCTCGACCTGCAGGCGTCCCTGGCGCGGCGCATCGTCGGCCAGGACCACGCGCTGCGCGCGGTGGCGCAGGCGATCCGCACCTCGCGCGCCGGCCTCACCGACCCGCGCAAGCCGATCGGCGTGTTCCTGATGGTCGGCACGTCCGGCACCGGCAAGACCGAGACCGCACTCGCCCTGGCCGAGCAGCTCTACGGCGGCGAGCAGAACCTGACGATCATCAACATGTCCGAGTTCAAGGAGGAGCATAAGGTCAGCCTGCTGATGGGCTCGCCGCCCGGCTATGTCGGCTACGGCGAGGGCGGCATCCTGACCGAGGCAGTGCGGCGGCGTCCCTACTCGGTGATCCTGCTCGACGAGATGGAGAAGGCGCATCCCGGGGTGCAGGACGTGTTCTTCCAGGTGTTCGACAAGGGACACATGAAGGACGGCGAGGGACGCGACATCGACTTCAAGAACTGCGTCATCATCATGACCTCGAACGCAGGCACCGAGATCCTGTCACGGCTGTTTGCCGATCCCGAGACAGCACCCGACGCCGACGCGCTGCCCGGCCTGCTGCATGAAGAACTGGTGAAATGGTTCAAGCCGGCCTTCCTCGGCCGCGTCCGCCTGGTGCCGTACGTTCCGCTGGACGACGCGGTGCTGCGCCGGATCGTTTCGCTGCAACTCGATCGGATCAGGCAGCGTTTCCGCAGCCGGTTCAAGGCCGAGCTCGAGTTCGACCCGGCGATCGGCGAGGCCGTCGCCGGACGCTGCACCGAAGGCAGCGCAGGCGCCCGCGCGATCGAGGGCATCCTGTCCGATACGCTGCTGCCCGAGCTGTCGACCCGCGTGCTCGAGCACATGGCCAGGGGCCTTGCGGTCAGCGCGATCTCCGTGGATATGGAGACCGACGGCGCGTTTCGTTACTTTGTGAGATAAGTGTAAGGAAAGGAAGATCCATGGCCATCTACATGAAGTTTCCCGGTTGCGACGGCGATGTCACCGAGAGCGGGCATACCAGCTGGATCGAGCTGCACGGCTTCCAGTGGGGCGTCGGCCGCGGCATCTCCAGCGTAGTCGGCTCGTCGTCCGAGCGCGAGTCCACCGCTCCCTCCATCAGCGAGGTGACGGTGACCAAGGAGAACGACGTCGCCACCGGCAAGCTCATGCAGGAGGCCCTGTCCGGCCACGGCCAGGAGGTGCAGATCGACTTCACCCGCACCTTCAAGGACCAGCAGGACATCTACCTGACCCTGATGCTGACCAACACCATCATCAGCGGCTACTCGCACACCTCCAGCGGCGACCGCCCGATGGAAAGCCTGTCGCTGAACTTCACCCAGGTGCAGTTCACCACCCAGCAGATGTCGCCCGACGGCACCACCGGCAGCCCCGACCACGTCACCTACAACCTGGCGACCGCCAAGACCTCCTGAGGCCCCACTCCCCTCGTTCCGTGCCGGGGCCTGCGGGCTCCGGCCATGGCGCAGGCTCCGCCTTGCGCGCCTGCCGGGGTTCTGCTCAAAGCCGCTGGTGCGGCGACCGGCATTCCCACCTCCAACTTCCCTTCTTCCGTCCCCGACGCCCCGCGGCCGCACGGCGTGAGCCTGCCCGCGCCGCCGGAGCAGGACGGCCTGCCGGTCCCGCGCCGCTACTGGGCGATGCTGGCGGTGGCCCTCGCCGTGCTCATGGCGGTGCTCGACGGCGCGATCGCCAACGTGGCGCTGCCCACCATCGCGGTGGACCTGCATGCGACGCCCGCCGCCTCGATCTGGGTGGTCAACGCCTACCAGCTGGCGATCACCGTCAGCCTGCTGCCGCTGGCCTCGCTGGGCGAGATCCTCGGCTACGCGCGCGTCTACCGCGTCGGCCTGCTGCTGTTCACGCTGGCGTCGCTGTGCTGCGCCCTGTCGGACTCCCTGCTCACCCTGACCGCGGCGCGCATCGTGCAGGGCTTCGGCGCCGCCGGGATCATGAGCATCAACGCCGCCCTGGTCCGCTTCATCTACCCCCGCCGCCTGCTCGGCCGCGGTATCGGCATCAACGCCATGGTGGTGGCGATCTCGGCCGCCCTCGGACCCACCGTCGCCGCCGGTATCCTGTCGGTCGCCAACTGGCCGTGGCTGTTCGCGATCAACGTGCCGATCGGCGTCCTTGCCCTGGCCGTCGCGGTCTGGAGCCTGCCCAGCCCGCCCCGTGCCACGCACCGCTTCGACTGGCCCAGCGCCCTGCTGAGCGCTGCGACCTTCGGGCTGCTAATCACCGGGGTCGACGGCGCCGGCCACGGGCTCGGCGTCCCGGCCGTGATCGGCCTCGCCGTGCTGACGCTGCTGTGCGGCACCCTGCTGGTGCGCCGGCAGCTCGGCCGTCCGGCGCCGCTTCTGCCGCTGGACCTGCTGCGCATCCCGGTGTTCGGCCTGTCGATCGGCGCCTCGGTTGCCGCCTTCACCGCGCAGATGCTGGCCTTCGTGTCGCTGCCGTTCTTCATCCAGGGCACGTTGCACCGCTCGGCGGTGCAGACCGGCCTGCTGCTGACGCCCTGGCCGGTGGCACTCGCGGTGCTGGCGCCGATCTCCGGCCGGCTGTCCGACCGCTACCCCGCCGGCCTGCTCGGCGGGCTCGGCCTCCTGGTGCTGGCGACCGGGCTGGTGCTGGTGGTGCGCCTGCCGGCACGGCCGACCGATTTCGAGCTGGCGTGGCGGCTGGGCCTGTGCGGCGTCGGCTTCGGCCTGTTCCAGACCCCGAACAACCGCGCCATGCTGCAGGCGGCACCCCGCGCCCGCTCCGGCGGCGCCGGCGGCATGCTGTCCACCGCCCGCCTGCTGGGCCAGACCCTGGGCGCGGCGCTGGTGGCGATGATCTTCTCGCTCGTCCCCGGACGCGGCACCACCCTGTCGATCGCCGTCGCCGCCGGCTTCTCGCTACTGGCCGCCTCCGTCAGCCTGCTGCGCCTGAACGTCAAGCGGCGGGAAGGCGATGTCCCGGCCTCCTGACCAGCCGCCGCTGCTCTACCTGGCCGGGCCGGACGTGTTCGGTCCGGATCCGGTGGCGCGTGGTGCCGCCCTGAAGGCGCTGTGCATCGCGGCCGGCGCGGTCGGCCTGTTCCCGCTCGATGGCGATCTCGTGAACGTCGTTCACGATCCGGGTGCGATACGCGACGCCAACATGGCGATGATCCGGCGCTGCGACGCGCTGGTCGCCAACATGACGCCGTTCCGCGGCCCCTCCATGGACCCTGGCACCGCCTACGAGATGGGCGCCGCCGCGGCCCTGGGCCGGCTGGTGGTGGGCTACACCGCCGACCCGCGTCCCTACGCCGAGCGGCTGGCGGCCGCCATGCCGGTTGCGCGGGCGGCGGACGGCGCGCTGCGGGACGCGGACGGCATGGCGGTGGAGCAGTTCGCGATGCCGCTGGCCGACAACCTGATGATGGCCTGCGGCGTGGCGGCGCTGTTCGACAACGCCGTCGACGCGATCGGCTTTGCCGCCGCCCGCCTGCGGGCCGGCCGGTGACGCAGGAGCCGGACCGGCGCGCGGACGGGCTGAAGCGCAGGACGCTGTTCGGCCTGGCCGGACTTGGTGCGGTCGCGGCCTCCGGCGTCGCTGCCGGCGCCGCCCCTGACCCTGCGGATCCGCCACGCGTCCCGGACCCGAGCACGGTCGAGATCGTGGTCGACGTGCTGGTCGGCTGGGGCGTCACCCACGCCTTCGGCATCGTCGGCGACGGCATCAACCCGCTGGTCGAGGCACTGCGACGGCGGCAGCGGGACATCGCCTTCGTCGGCGTGCGGCACGAGGAGGCGGCAGCGTTCATGGCGTCTGGCGTGCACAAGCACGGCGGCGGGCTCGGGGTGTGCGTGTCCACCACCGGGCCGGGGGCCATCCACCTGCTGAACGGGTTGTTCGATGCCCGGCTGGACGGCTCGCCGGTGCTGGCGCTGACCGGCTCGACGTTCCACGACATGGAGGGCATGCGCTATCCCCAGAGCGTCGGCACCGTGCGCCTGATGCAGGAGGTGGCGGTGTTCAACGAGCAGGTCAGCGGCCCGGCGCACGCGCTGCACGTGGTCGACCGCGCCTGCCGTGCCGCCCGCGACGCGCGCGGCGTCGCGCACCTGACGATCGCCAAGGACGTGCAAACGCTGCGGCTCAGCGAGGACCGGCCCTCGGTGCGGTTCGCGCGCAGCCCGTTGGCGGCGTCGTGGAGCGATCCGGACGGCGTGCCTGCCCCGGCACGGCTGGCGGCGGCCGCCGACATCCTGAATTGCGGCCGGCGCGTGGCGATCCTGGCCGGACAGGGCTGCCTCGGCGCTGGCCCGGAGCTGGAGCGCCTGGCCGATACCCTCGCCGCCCCGGTGGCCAAGGCCTATCTCGGCAAGGCGGTGCTGCCCGACGACCATCCGCTGACCACCGGCGGCATCGGCCATCTCGGCACCCTGCCCTCGCGGCAGGCGATGGCGGAGTGCGACACCTTGCTGATCCTGGGCTCCACCATGCCCTGGACCGACTACTACCCTTCCCCGGGGCAGGCGCGCGGCGTGCAGGTCGACCGCTGCCCCGACCGCATCGGGCTGCGCTATCCGGTGGAGCTGGGCCTGGTCGGCGACATGCGGGCCACGCTGTCGGCGCTGCAGCCGCTGCTGCGGCGACAGGACGACCGGGGCTTCCTGTCCCGGGCGCAGGACCGGATGCGCGACTGGAACGCGCTGCTTCGGCAGGTGGAGAACACCCAGCCCCGCCCGCGGCTGCGCCCGCAGACGGTGGTGCGCGCGTTCGGCGAGCTGGCGCCGGACCGGGCGCTGTTCAGCCTCGACTGCGGCGCCAACACCCAGTTTGCCGCCCGGCACATCCGGCTCCGCGACGGGCAGGGCTGGACCGGGTCCGGCACGCTGGTGACCATGGCGTCCGGCCTGCCGCTGGCGATCAGCGGCGCGTTCACCCATCCGGACCGCACCTCGCTCGCGGTGGTGGGCGATGGCGGGCTGGCGATGCTGATGGCGGAGCTGTCCACCGCGGTGCTGCACCGGCTGGACCTCAAGGTGCTGGTGCTGAACAACGACTCCCTCGCCGAGGTGCGGTTCGAGCAGCGCGACATTGGCAACCCGGAGTATGGCTGCGCGCTCGGCCACATCGACTTCGCCGCCTACGCCAGGGCGGTCGGCGCCGCCGGCTTCCGCTGTGCCACGCCTGCCGAGGTCGTCCCGGCGATCCGTGCGGCGCTGGCCACGCCCGGCCCCGCCCTGATCGACGCGATCGTCGACGCGGAGGAGCCGGCCGCGGCGCCGATGGACCTGCGCGTCTAGGACGCCCGGCCGGGGAGCCCGAGCCGGCGACCGGACACCCTGCCCGGCCCCCTTGGGCGAAACGGTTGTCCGCGATCGTTCGGCTCAGCCCGACCTCGCCGCACGTCAGGCGTCCATCCGCTCCCGCGCATATCGCGTCGGCGGCAGCCCGACATGGCGGGTGAACGCGACGCTGAAGGCGCTCGATGAGCCGTAGCCGACGCGTTCCGCAACCTCGGCGATGCCGGCCTCGCTTTGCCGCAGCAGGTTCTTTGCCAGCGCCATGCGCCAGCCGAGCAGATACCCCATCGGGGCGACGCCCACCGTGCGGCTGAACCGCTCGAAGAACGCCGACCGGGACAGGGCTGCCTCCTTCGCCAGCTGCGCGACCGTCCACGCCTCGGTCGGCCGTTCGTGCATCCGCCGTATCGCGACGGCGACGCGTCCGTCGGCGAGCCCGCGCAGGAGGCCGGGCGACGCCGTCGTTCCCACCGTCGAGCGCAGGGCGTCGATGAGCAGGACCTCCAGCAGGCGCGCCAGGATGACGTCGCGCGCCGGCCGCAGCTCGCGCGCCTCCTCCCCGACCAGCCGCACGAGGGTGGCCAGCCTCGCCTCGCCGCGTACGTGCACGAGCTGCGGCAGGAGCGAGACCAGCAAGGCCGCGTCCGGCGAGACGAAGACGCAGTAGCCGACCAGCATCCGGACCTCGGCCGGGCCGTCGGGGATGCCGAGCCTGAAGCCGCCGTCGGGCAACGCCATGGGCAGGGTGTCGACCTCCTCCGGTGCCGGCGGCTCGAGGCTCGACATGGCGAAGTCGTAGGCCGACGGAATCAGGACGAAGTCGCTCTCCCGCAGGGTGATCGGTTCGCGCCCCTCGATGGCGAGCCGACAGGATCCGTGCAGGACCACGCAATAGAACGGCTGCCCGTCTTCCGAGCGGCGGACGCGCCAGGGTCCCGCTCCGCCGACCACCTTCGAGAACGGAGCGCCCGGCTGGAGCAGCGTGACGACCTCCGCCAGCGGATCGACCATGACCGGACTCCTGCACACGCATCCTGGACTTCCGATGATAGCAGGTCCGGTCGCCTCGACCTATCCTGAAGACACCGCACACCACCATGAGGGCAGCTTTCATGAACACCGTCCTGATCACAGGATGCTCGTCCGGCTTCGGCCTGGAGACCGCGCGATACTTCCTCGCCCGTGACTGGAGGGTCGTCGCCACCATGCGCACCCCGCGGGACGACGTCCTGCCCCGCTCCGACCGCCTGCACGTGGTTCCCCTCGACGTCGCCGATGCCGCCAGCGTCCGTCGGGTCGTGGAGGCCGCGGGACCGATCGACGTCCTGGTCAACAATGCGGGGATCGGCATGCTGAACGCCTTCGAAGGCACTCCGATCGAGACAGCTCGCGAGGTCTTCGAGACCAACACCCTGGGCACGATGGCGGTGACGCAGGCGGTGCTGCCGCAGTTCAGGGAGCGGAAGGCGGGGATCATCGTGAACGTCACGTCGAGCGTGACGTTGAAGCCGCTGCCCCTGCTGTCCATCTACACCGCGAGCAAGGCGGCCGTGAACGCGTTCACCGAGTGTCTTGCACTGGAACTCCGGGAGTTCGGCGTGCGGGCAATCGTGGTGACACCGGGACGGTCTCCGGAAACCCGCTTCGGCGAGAACGCACGGTCCAGGATGCAGGACGGCAGCCATGAGGCCTACGCCGGTCTGACGCGAAGCGTGTTCGCGGGATGGGAGCACTCCTCCGCGGTCACCCGGGCGCTGGACGTCGCGGAAGCGGTGTGGCGCGCGGCGACCGACCCGTCCTGCCCGTCCCGCCTCGCTGCCGGTGCCGACGCCGTGGCGCTGGCCGGGTCGAGCTGAACCCGGGGGCCTCCGCAACGACGCCGGTTCGGCGGCCCCCATCGGTCTTCACGCCAGACGCGATGACCGCGGCCAGCACGACGCTCGGCGACGCAAGGCCGGCCACCCGGTCTGCGTCCCCGCAGGAGCCGGGTGCTGGTTAGGTCGAGGTTGCCATGCGCCCGGTTGCGAGCGGTGACATCGTTGCGCGGTCGATGCGCTGCATCGGGTCGCCGGCGAGAACGACGATGTCCAGGCGACGCCGATCAGGCGGCCGGACACGCACGGCATGGCGCAGGGCGCCTTGGTGTCCGTGGCCTCCCCGTCCCTTGTCGGGCGGTACGGAAGCCCCCCCGGACGCGTGACCAGGCGGTCCGACGGCGCCCGTCCGCCATCCGATCGTTCCCGCGATGGCGGTGCGGACGCCGAACGGCAACCGCCCATCGTCCGACAGACGGGCCGGAGCCAGTTGCGCTCAGTC
This sequence comes from uncultured Acetobacteraceae bacterium, assembly GCA_964247755.1. GTDB lineage: Bacteria > Pseudomonadota > Alphaproteobacteria > Acetobacterales > Acetobacteraceae > Lichenicola. The sequence continues at coordinate 196,709 of CAXTVX010000001.1, forward strand.
CCCGCCTGCGACCGCTGCTTCCCGGCCTAGACGAGCCCGCGGACCTATCGAGCCGACGGAGCGCACCGGGCCGCCGGACAGCGCGACCTGCTCCGGCAGCGGCGCCAGCTCGTCCACCGTCAGGAACAGGCCGAACCGCCGCGCCAGCGCGCCGAGCCGGATGCTGCCGGAACAGCAGGCAAGCGGGATCGACAACACCAGCCCGCCTAGGAACGGCAGGGTCCAGGGCAGCAGCCCGGGCCGCAGCAGGCCGAGCCCGAGCGTCGCCAGCATGCCGATCGCGGTGTGCGCCCGGAAGCGCCGCACCGCCTCGGTCCAGCCGACCGGACGGTCGCCGCGCGCCTGGGTGCTCCAGCCCACGGTCCGTCCGCGGAAGGTGTCGATCACGAACCCGGTCACAGACACCGCCACGATCGGCGCGTACAGCATCCCCAGCACCTGCTCAGCCAGCACGCTCAGCACCAGGCGGCCGCGACCGCCGAACCCGCGCCAGGCCTCGCCCGGCAGCAGCAGGGCGCGGCCGAGGCTGGCGAGCTTCGGCGCGAACAAGAGGAACAGCGTCAGCCACAGGCAGTCCCGCATGGCCCAGGCTCGGTGCGGCGCAGCCGCGTGCGCCAAGCCGACCGCCAGCAGCAGCAGGCTGATCAGCAGGCCGACCGGCGACGCCAGGTAGTACAGGATGCCCATGCCGATATGCACCCGGCTGGCCGGGCGGAAACGCGGGGCACCCAGCAGGCGCAAGTGCTGGAGGTTGCCCTGGCACCAGCGACGTTCGCGCGCCAGGTGGTCGACCAGGTTGCTGGGCGTGGTCTCGAACGAGCCGCCGATCTCGGGCGCCAGCCGCACCGCCGACCCCGCCCGCAGCAGCAGCGCCGCCTCGATGGTGTCGTGGCACAGGATCTCGCCGCCGAACGGCGGCCGTCCCCGCAGCACCGGCAGGGCCGCGTCGGCGATGAACCGGTCGAGCCGCAGGATCGCGTTGTGCCCCCAGTACGTGCCGTGCCGGCCCTGCCAGGAATGCTGGCCCGCGACCGAGAGCGGCGTGTTCAGCCGCGCCCCGAACTGCTGCAGCCGCGCGAACAGGGTGGTGCCGCCGGCCGGATAGGACACCGACTGGATCAGTGCAGCCCGGGGATCGTCGCGCAGGGCGGCGATCAACTCGCGGATCGCGCTGCCGGTCATCAGGCTGTCGGCGTCGAGCACGATGGCGAAGTCGTACTCGTGCCCGTGCTCGCGGCAGAACGCCCCGATGTTGCCGGCCTTGCGCCCGGTGTTCGGGCTGCGGTGCCGGTAGTGGACGCGAGTGCCGGAGCGCACGCGCATGAAGGACGGGAACAGCCGCGCCTCCTCCGCCAGGCGCCCGGCGTCCTGGGTGTCGCTCAGCACGAACACGGTGACGCCGTCAGTCTCGTCGAGCGACTCCGCCATGATCCGCACCGCGGCGTGGATCGGTTCCGGCGGCTCGTTGAACACCGGCAGCAGCAGCGCCGTGCGCACCGGTCCGGCGCGCGGGCTCGGACGCAGGGCCGGCTCCCTCCCCGCTGGCAGCAGCCCGACCAGCGGGCCCGACGCGCTCAGCGCCATGCGGCCGTAGGACAGGGCGAACAGCAGCCATAGCGGCGCCATCCAGAACCGGTCCAGGCCGAACGCCAGGATCGCGCTGATCGCCCCGGCGGCGCCGAGCAGCACAGTCGGCAGCAGCAGCAGCGCGAGACGCGACCGGTCCGGCAGGAGCGTCACGTTCGCGACGGTCCGGATGCCTCGGCATCCCGCCGCCGCAGCGCGAGCTGCGCGGACAGCGGGTTGGCCTCGCGATACAGCGGATACACCTGCTCCACCCGTGCATCGATGCTGGCGGTGTCCAGGAACGCCGGTCCGCCGGCGCGCTCCGCATCCTCCGGCCGCAGCCTGACCGCCCGGCGCCCATCCCCCGGACGATCCGACAGGAGGGCGTCGCCGCGGTCGCGCAGCCGGCGCACGCCGCGCCAGCCGATCCGGCCATAGCTCATGGTCTCGCTTTCAAGTCCCGGCACGATCACCTTCACTGCACGCACCGGCGACCCGGCTGGCGAGCAGTCGACCCACAGGATCTCCAGGGCCTCGGCGCCGAGCTGCCGCGACAGCCAGTCGAGCCGCGCCCTGCTCTGCCCCAGGTCCTCGGCCACGTCCGGCAGCGACGAGAAGGGCACCTCGGTGCGTCGCAGGAACACGGTGTCGACCAGGCGGCGGCGCAGCTCGGCCTCGTCCTGGGCCACCCAGTCGGCCATGGTCTCGAGCGCGCGCGGCTCCTCGTCGCGCGCCTCCGCCACCGCTAGCTGCCGCGCGAACGAGGCGGACGGCAGCAGGGCGCGCAGCAGCTCGATCGGCCCGTGCGTCGCCGCCTTGCGCGAGCGCGAGCCGACGAACTCCAGCAGCGCCTTGCGCAGGCCGCGCATGCGGTTCGGGTGCGCCGCCTCGCCGCAGGCGGTGACCTGGATCGGCAGGGTCGCCTGGCCGTTGTCGTCGCCGACCACGTACAGGTTGGCGATGCCGAACCCGGTGTCGGCGAGCTTGACGGTGACGTCGATCCCCGCCTCGCGCAGGATCCGGCACAGCGCCTCGCAGTCCGGGTCCAGCGGCGTGTCGAACGCGACCACCGCGCCCTGGTCGAAGGCGCGGTAGGTGAGCACGTTGCCGTCGCGCTGCAGCAGCTCCATCACCCCATGCGCAATGGCGTGGTCGAGGTCGAGCCCGGCGCCGAGCCCGTTGGTGATCGGCGTGATCAACCCGGGGCGGCCGCCGAGTTGATATGGCGCGATCGCCACCCACTCGATCGGCACCAGCACCGTGTCGTTTGACGGGTAGCGCCGCGCCGGCAGCCAGCAACGGGTCGCGTCCGGATCGTAGTCGGAGCCCGCCGGCAGGCACAGCGTCAGCGGGTCGGCGACGCCGGCAGCACCCAGCCGCGCCACGAGAGCCGAATAGCTCGCCTCCACCGGCTCCTGCCGCTTGAGCCAGCTGCCGAGATGCACCTCCTCGCACAGCTCGCCGAGCGCGCCGGTCGCCGCCTCCGCCTCGGTGAAGCCGTAGCCGTGGCCGATCACCGTCGGCCGGTCGGGCGTGAGGAGGTTCGCCTGCACCACCGGGATGCCGAGCCGGTCGAGCGAGTCGATCCGGAACGCCAGCGTTTCGGCCTCCGGCGGCATGCTGGCCCGGAACAGGGCTGCGATGGCGGCATGGTCCTGCGTCACGCGGCGGTATCTCCTTCCTCGATGATGATGGTTGGTCCACCCATCGCGCCCGTCATGCCGCGATCCCCGCCAGCGCTGCAGGATCGGACAGCAGCAGGCGTTCGGCATGGCTGCACGCCTGGCCCTGGGCCTCGCGCCGCATCAGCCGCTCGATCGCCTCGGCCGCCTCGGCGGCGCCGCCGAACTGGTAGCCGAGCTGGGTGCGGTAGCAGCCGACCGCCCGCTGCCGCGCGTCGCGGGCACGGGCGTCGAGCGGCACCACCACGGGCATCGTCGCCACGGCGGCGACGCGGGGGTCAGGCGCAGCGTCGGCGTCGCGAATCACGTAGGGTGTGTCGCGGTAGAAGCCGAGCGGCGGCAGCTGGCCGGACATGGCAAGCAGCGCCGCGATGACCTGCAGGTGGTCCACGTGCCGGCCGCAGCCCTGCGGCGCCAGCACGAGGTCCGGCCGCTCCGCCGCCAGCAGCTCCCCCAGCAGCACCGCGAGCGGGCCCGCCACCGCGTCGTCCGCCCGTGGCGGCCCGAACAGCGCCGGCGCCGAGCCGTAGCCGCGGTTCGGCGCTTCGGCCAGGTCCAGCAGCACCGGGCGCGCGCCGAGGCTGCGGCAGGCGGCCGCGTCCTCGTCGCGTCGCAGCGCCATGTAGTCCACCGCGTCGTCCAGCCCCTTGTCGCGCTGGCAGGCGAGCGCGAAGCCCGAGGCCGGATGCACCGACCGGGTGAACGCCGTCGCCACCACCACCTCCCAACCGGCGGCGGCGAGCAGCGCCGCGGTGCCGCCGCAGGAGAACGCCACGTCGTCGAAGTGCGGCGACAGCAGCAGCACGGAACGGCGCCCGGCGGGGGACGCCGGGCTCACAGCAGATGCGGGTCGGCGCGATACCGACACGGATCGCGCGGCAGCACCGGGTCGAAGCTCCGGTCCGGCGCCCTGCCCGCCACGGCGCCGTACACCGTCATGATCCGGTCGGCGACCGCGGACCAGGAATACACCTCGCGGCACTCGGCCAGCGCCGTGTCCGCCAGGCGCCGTCGCAACTTGGGGTCGGTGATCAGGCGGCGCAGGGCCAGGGTCAGCGCGTCGATGTCCCCGGGCTCGGTCAGCAGCCCGTTCTCGTTGTCGCGCAGGCAGTCCACCACGCCCACCGCGCGGCAGGACACGGTGGCGAGCCCGGTCGCCATCGCCTCCAGGATGGTGTTGGAGAACCCTTCCGCATAGGTCGGCGAGACGAAGATGTCGGCGCCGTGATACGCGTCCGGGGCGTGGTCGTAGTCGACATAGCCGCGCAGCCGGGTGTGCCGCATCAGCCCGGTCGCCTCCAGCCGGCGCACCGCCTCGTCGAGGTCCGGGCCGATCCCGGACAGCACCAGACGGAATGCGGTTCCCTCCCGGTCCAGCCGCTCCAGCGCCTCGATCATGTCGAGCAAGCCTTTCCGCCGGTCGACCCGGCCGTGATACAGCAGCACCGGCGGCGCTCCCGGATCGCGACGCAGCCGGTCCGGCCTGAACCGCCCCACGTCCACGGCACCCGGCACGATCGTGAAGCGCGCCGGGTCGGTGCCGAGCCGCCCGGTCACCTCGTCCGCGAACGAGCGGCAGCCGATCAGCACCGCGCCGGCATGGTCCAGCACATGCGTCATCGCCAGCCGGTGCGCCTCGCAGCACGATCCTACCCAGTGACCGTCGCCGCCCTGGATCGACACCACGTTGGGCACCCCCAGCTCCCGCGACGCCAGCAGCACCGCCCAGCCGGTCGGATAGCCATACTGGGCATGGAGCAGGTCGAACGGATCGCGGGCGTGCTCGGCCCGGATCGTGTCCACCAGCACGTCGATGTCGCGCTCGAAGTCGCCGCACTCCGCCTCGCCCGCCTGTTCCAGCCCGATCACCCGCACGCCCGGCACAGGCGGCGGCGGCCCGCCGCCGTACACGCCCTTGCCGAACGCGTCACTGCGATACTGGCTGATCATGGTGACATCGTGGCCGGCCGCGACCAGCGCGCGGAGCAGGTTGAGCGCATACACGCTCATGCCGGAGATCGCCGGGAAGTACCGCCGGCTGACGAAGCAGATCCTCATGCCGTCGCGTGCTCCGGGCGTGGCAGCAGCACCGGGATCGGCACCGGCCGGGTGGAGGCGCCGCCGTCGATCATGCGGTCGAGCAGCTCCAGCACCGCCGCCTTCGGCACCCCGACCGCGCACTCGAACGGCGTGAACACGATGTCGAACTCGAGCCGCTCGAACACCGTGCGGTAGCGGCGCGCCTCGTCCGGCGACAATGGGATCTGCTTGTGGAACGCCTTGTGGGTGGACAGCGCCTTGACCTGGCCGTCGTCGTCGAGGTCGAGCTTCAGTGCATCGCCGACGAACACCGCGCCCCGCCTGGCGTCATGCAGGATCGCGTGGCCCTCGTAGTGGCCGCCGGTGTGGTGCAGCACCAGCCCGGGCAGGATCTGGTGCCGTTCGTCCCAGGGATGGGTGACCCGGAACGCCTTGGTCCACTGCAGATCCTCCTTCTGGATCAGCAGCGGCGGCTGGAAGCGATGCTGCAGCTGCCACAGCGCGCCGTAGCCGTGCGGATGCGAGGCGCCCAGGATGGCGATGCCGCCGAGCCGCTCGATCGCATCGAGCGCGTCGTCGTCGTAGCAAGGCGCCGCCTCGAACGCGACGTTGCCGCCCGGGCCGGTCAGCAGCCAGCCATGGCTGTCCAGCCCGAAGCGCGGCGTGGTCCAGAACTCCCACACCCCGGGGATCACCTCGCGCCGGTGATGGCGCAGCCCGGACCGGACGTCGTCCAGGGTGCGGAAGTCCCAGCCGTCCTCCGGCAGGTCGTTGCGCACGTCCGAGCAGATCGGGCAGTGCGGCGGCACCGCGAAATGCATCTGCCAGTGCCCGCAATTGCTGCACGCGAACGGCGATAGCGGCATGGTCAGCGGGCTCCGTGGTCGGCGACGGCGTCGCGCAGGCGGGACAGGAGGGTCATCGTGTGCAGGTCACCCTGCGGTTCGAACCCGAACGGTTGGCGGCCGAGCAGGTGGTCGGCGAACGCCTCGACCTGCAACGCGAACGGCGAGCGCTCGATCCCCTCGACCGCGACCTCGTGCGAGCCGGCGCGCGTCGTCAGGGTCAGGCTGCCACCAGGGGTCTGGCCCATGGTGTCGAGCAGGGTGAGCTGCCCGGCATCGCCCATGATCTCCAGCCGCCGCCTGGGCAGGTATTCCGGGCAGTTGTACGCCACGTGCAGCTGCGCCAGCACGCCGGACCGCGTCCGCGCCACCAGCATCGCCCCGTCATCCACGCCGCCCGGCGCCTGCGCGTAGGCGTGCACGCGGCGCTGGCCCAGGATCGTGGCCTCCTCCAGCGGCTCGCCGAGCAGCATCGCCAGGAGATCCAGCCCGTGCGGCGCCAGGTCGAAGAACGCGCCGCCGCCGGCCCTTGCCGGGTCGATGCGCCAGTTGTCCTCCGACCACGAGGCGCCAACCCAGCAGGCATAGACGATCCGCACCGCCGCCACCCGGCCGACCGCGCCGGCCCGCAGCAGTTCGGCCGCCTTGCGGTGCGCCGGGTGGAAGCGCTGGTCGAACGCGGTGGCGTAGAACACGCCCGCGCGGGCGCAGGCCGCCACCATCGCCTCGGCGTCGGCGGCCACGGTCGCCATCGGTTTCTCGCACAGCACCGCCTTGCCGGCGGCGGCGGCCGCCTCGACCAGGGGCCGGTGCACGTGGTTCGGCGCCGCGACATAGACCGCCCGCAGCCCGGGGGTGCGGAGGAACCGCTCGATCGCGGTGCTGCGCGCGATGTCACGCTCCCCCGGCGCGATCGCGTTCAACGCTGCCGGATCGGGATCGCACAGCGCCAGCAGTCGGCCGTTGCCGCTCCCGGCGATGGCGGGAGCCGCGAAGTCGCGCGCCACCCAGCCGCAACCGACGATTCCCCAGCCGACCAAGTCCGGATCCACCGCCGCTACCACCGGCCCGGCAGCTCGACATAGACGCGCCGGCGCAGCAGTGCCTCGATTTCGGGCACGCCGGTGCGGTCGATCACATCCGGCCCCTGCCATCGGGTCGGGTAGGTCGCGAGCGCTGCGTATTCCTGCTCGTAGCGGGGGCTTGGCCACGCGATCTCCGCCCCGTCCGCGGCCGGCCGGTAGAGCGGGTTGAGCCGCAGCACGGGGCCGGACTCGGTGCCGAAGCCGGGGCGGCCGCTCGCCGCGCCGGCCGCGCCATCGGCCCGCCAGAGCAGCGACACCGCGGCCGCCAACCTCAGCGCCGGGGCCTCGGCGGCCACAGCCGCGCGACCGGCGGCGAACGCCCCCGTCAGCTCGGCGTCGTCGAACAGCCGCGCGCCAGGGAACAGCGCCGCATACTCCGCCACCGTCAGCGGCGCCCCGGAGGAATGGTTCTCCGCGTCGGCGTTGTGCGCGTGCCCGACCGCCACGGTTCCGCCGGGTCCGGCGAGCTGCCGCATGCGCGACGCGATCCCCGGCTTGTCCGGCAGGAAATAGAACGCGTCGTGGCAGAACACCGTGTCGACCGTGCCGTCCGCGAGCGGCCACGGCGCCTCGGCGTCGAAGCACGCCAGCCGCGCGTCCGGGCTGACGAAGTGCCGCGCCAGCCACAGCTTGGCGAACACCAGGTCGCTGCCCGAGGCCTGCACTCCCGCGCGGTGCAGCGCCGACAGGAAGTGACCGGCGCCGCACGCCAGCTCGAACACCGACGCCGGCCCCGGCGGCAGCGCCTCGCCCAGCAGCGCCAGGCCGGACAGGAAGGTCGGATCGGTCCAGCGATGCGCGAAGTAGTCGCCCACCCGCCCGAAGCCGAGCGCCGCCATGGCCGCACGGAAGTCCAGGCCGTCCCGCTCGCGGACGATCCGCTCGCACAGCTCGACCGCAGGCGGGGGATCGGGCGCGTAAGGGTCCTGGTCCCGCAGCAGCAGCGCCGTCGCCCGCCCGGTCTCGCCGGTCTTGAGCAGCCGCACCGCCTCGGCCGCGAGCCCGGCGCGGCCGGTGCGCAGGAACGGGATGCCGTCGATCACCGGCCACGCTTCGCCGTCCGCGACCAGCAGGGTGTCGCCGCGTGGCTCCAGGATCCGGCCGGATATTGGGCTGCGCAGCGCCCCGGACGGCCAGGTTGCCGTCACAGCAGGCCGAGCGTGGACAGGACGCGCAGGTGGAACGCCTGCAGCGGCCCGGCGTGCACCAGCTCGAGGTCGCCCAGCGCCTGGTCCACGGTGAAGGCGCTGGCGCGGGCATGGTGGTGCGCCTGCAGCACACGGTCAATCACGTCGGCGGCGTTGAAGGCCCGGGCCTCCGCGGTGTCGGCACCCGCGATCGGCGCCAGGGCGTCCTCCACCCGCGCCCGCAGTGCCGGCGGCAGCGTCCGCAGCTCGCCCTCGGTCAGGCGTCGCATCAGCGGCAGCAGCGCGTCCTCCAGCATCACCTCGCCGGCGAACCCGGTGTCGGGCAGCAGGGCGTTGTGCAGGTGATGCGCGAGCCCGGCCAGGAAGGCCTGCACCGGATCCGCCTCGCCGTGCAGGGCGATCAGAGCGCCCAGTACGCCTACCACCAGGCAGTGGTCACCGTGGCTTTCCGCAGGTTCCAGCGCCAGGCGCGGCTTGCCGGGCGAGGTGGCCCCGGCGCGCGGCTGGCGGATCAGCCTGTCGACGAACGGAGGCGTCGCCCGGCCGGCTGCCAAACGCACCCCGCCCACCGCGTCCCGTACCGGCGCCATGGCGTCGGGAGACAACCCGGACGCCGCGTCGTCGTAGCCGCGGCGCAGGATCGCCTGCCGCGTGTCCTGGTCGACCTCCAGCTCACGGAGCAGACGGGCGTCGATGCCGGCCAGCCGGGTTGCGACCAGCGCGTCGGCCACGACCTGCAGGCAGACCAGACGTGGTTCGTCCCCCTGCGCCAGCGCCGCCCATGCCGAACGGAACAGGCGCTCGGCGACGCTGTCGTCCGAGGACTGGTCGCGCATCCGCTTCAGCTCGGACAGGTCGCGCGCCACCGCGCCGAACCGGGCCAGCGCCTCCACCGGGTGCTTCACCAGCTGGACGAAGGCAGTAGGACCTCGGGAAGGCGACCGACCGAGGGCAGGCCGGATGGCCTGGGCACGGCGGTCGCTCGCAGAAACGTCATGATGGCCTATCGTCAGGATCGCGGAGGGTTACATAAGGCGACGCCGGAGCCTCGTCTGCCGGCTCCGGATCACGAACGAGTGTTGGCTCGTCCCCCGCCCGACAACCGGTTCCCGCGCGCGCCGCCTGTCCGGCCGAACGGGAACCGGCGATCCTCCCGGTGCCGATGATCTTCCTCCCCTTCCCCATACCCGACGGCGACGCCGACCCGCGTGCGGCCCTGCTCGCCCGCTGGACCCTGCTGACCGGCACCGTGCTGCCGGCGATGGCGGTCGAACAGGGCTGGCCGATCCGGCTCGACCATTGCTTCAAGCGGGTCTGCCTGGATGCCGCTCTGGGTGCGCGGTGGGACACGCTGGTCCGCCGCCCGGCGGTGCGGCATCTGAGCCTGTCGCAACTGGCGGCGGCGGTGAAACACGCCGAACGGATCGCGGCACGGCCGGCGCTGCTGCCGCCGCTGAACCGCGCCAGCCTGCGCCTGCGCGGCAAGGCGTGATGGAGCCTGTCGCCGCCGCGCCGGCCCATGTAGAAACGGGCCCGACATGAAACGGCGGCATCCCTGGTGGACGGTCCTGGCGGCGCTGCTCCCACCCGCGGGCGCTGCGAGCGCGCAGACCGATCCTGCCGCCCCGGCTGCCGACAAGAGCGGCTACACCCTGTTCGACCCGACGCCGGACGCGCTGCTGCGCCCGCTGCAGACCGACCGGCCCGGCAAGTCGTTCAACCCGTTCACGGTGGATGCCGGCCACATCCAGATCGAGACTGGTGTCTGGCAGTACACCTGGGACCACTGGTCACCGGACGACAGCACGATGCGCTCGACCATGATCCTGGACCCGAACCTCAAGATCGGCCTGACCGACCGGGCGGAGCTGGACGTCGTGCTGCCGCTGTTCGACAGCCAGGTGACGCGCAGCCGGATCGGCGGCGGCCGGCAGTCAGGCCAGGGGCTCGGCGACCTGCAGCTCGGGGGCAAGGTCAACCTCCTCGGCAACGACGGCGACGGCAGCCGCGGCGTCGGGCTGGTCGGCTTCGTCGAGCTGCCGAACGGCGCCTCCGGGATACGCGAGGCGTCGGCGCAGTATACCGCAGCGCTGCCGGTCGTGCTGCCGCTGCCCGGGCAGTTCTCGATCACGCTGGAGCCGGAAGCAGGCCTGCTCGACAACGCCGACAAGCCCGGCCTGCACGGCGACACACAATTCATTCTCAACCTGAACCGGCAGATCCCCGGCACCACCGTCACCGCCGCCATTGAACTGGCGCTGGACGACGAGGCCGACCACAACATTGGCGACCAGAACACGATCGACGGCTCGCTGCAGTGGGTGATCGGCCGCAACCTCCAGCTCGACGGCGGCGTCTACATCGGCCTCAACCGGTCCGCGCCCGACTGGTCGCCCTATGTCGGGTTCTCCGCGCGGTTCTGATCCTGTCGAGCCGCGTTCAGCGCTCGGCGCCCACCGTCCTGGTCCGGGTGCGCAGCGTCACGAACTCCTCCGCCGAGGTCGGGTGGATGCCGATCGTGCGGTCGAAATCCGCCTTGGTCAGGCCGCCGGTGACGGCGATCGCCAGGCCCTGCATCATCTCCGGCGCGTCCTCGCCCAGCATGTGCACGCCGACCACCCGGTCGGTTGCCTGGTCCACTACCAGCTTCATCACGCTCTGCCGCTTGCGGCCGCTCAGGGTGTGGCGCATCGGCGTGAAGCGGGCGAGGTAGATGTCGGCGGGCCCCCGTGCGGCCGCCTCCTCCTCGCTCAGGCCCACGCTGGCCAGCGGCGGCGAGAAGAACACCGCCTTGGGCGTGGTGTCGAACGACCATTCCCGCACGGCGCCGCCATAAAGGCGGTCCGCCAGGATGTGGCCTTCCGCGATCGCCACCGGCGTGAGGTTCCTGCGGTTGGTGACGTCGCCGATGGCGAACACGCCAGGCTCGTCGGTCTCGCTGCCCGCGTCGACCAGGATGCGTCCCTCCTCCGTGGTCCGCACGCCGGTGGCGTCCAGGCCGAGCCCCTCCACGTTCGGGATGCGGCCGACGGCGAAGAACACCAGGTCGGTGTCCCATTCCCGCCCGTCCGACAGCGTCACACGCAGCGCGCCCTCGTGCCGGCGGATCCGGTGCAGCAGCGCACCGGGATGGATGTGGATGCCGCGCGCCGTCATCGCCTCCGCCAGCGCCTCGCGCAGGTCCCGGTCGAAGCCGCGCAGCGGCAGCTCAGGCCGATACACCACCTGCACCTCGGAGCCGAGGCCGTTGAAGATGCCGGAGAACTCCACCCCGATATAGCCGCCGCCGACCATCGTCACCCGCTCCGGCCGGTCGGGCAGGTGGAACGCCTGATCGGAGTCGATGCCGAGCGCGTAGCCCTCGATGTGCGGCTGCACCACCGGCCGGCTGCCGGTGGCGATCACGATCCGCTCCGCGGTGATCCGGCGCGGTGCGAAGCCGGGATCGAGCGCCCCCGGCTCCAGCATCACCGTGTGCGCGTCCTCGAACCGCGCCCGCCCCTCGAACAGGGTCACGCCGGCGTTGGCGAGCAGGCGCACGTAGATGCCGTTCAGGCGCGCGATCTCCGCATCCTTGACCGCCATCAGGTGGCGCCAGTCGTGCCGGCCCGGCTCCGCGCTCCAGCCGAAGCCGCGCCCGTCCAGCGCGTGCTCGCCGTACTCGCTGGCCTGCACCATCATCTTCTTCGGCACGCAGCCGAGGTTGACGCAGGTGCCGCCCCAGTGCCGGCTTTCCGCCACCGCCACCCGGGCGCCGTGCGTCGCCGCGATCCGGGCGCAGCGCACGCCGCCCGAGCCGCCGCCGATCACGAGCAGGTCGAAATCATGGGCCATGAATGGATCCTGTCGCGGCAGCGTCGTCTTGGCTGGTCGCCGGACCGGCAACCGCGATCAGCGCTGCGCGAACGCCTTTTCCACGACGTAGGCGCCCGGGTTGGCACTGTTGCCCTCGTCGAAGCCGCGCGAGACCAGCATCGCCTCCAGCTCCGCCAGCATCGCCTCCGAGCCGCAGATCATCACCCGGTCGTGCTCCGGATGGAGCGGCGGGAGCCCCAGATCGGCAAAGATCCTGCCGTTCTCGATCAGCTCGGTCAGCCGGCCGGTGGTCTGGTAGTCCTCCCGGGTCACGGTCGGGTAGTACAGCAGCTTGGCCGCCACGTCCTCGCCCAGGAACTCGTGGCGCGGCAGCTCGTGGCGGATGTGGTTGGCATAGGCAAGCTCGCCGGACACCCGCACCCCATGCGCCAGCACCACCCGGTCGAACCGCTCGTAGGCGGCCGGGTCCTTGATCACCGCCAGGAACGGCGCCAGGCCCGTACCGGTGGCCAGGAGATACAGGTTGCGCCCCGGACGCAGGTTGTCGATCAGTAGCGTCCCCGTCGGCTTGCGTCCCACCAGCACGATGTCGCCCGGCACGATGCGGCACAGCTGCGAGGTCAGCGGCCCGTCCGGCACGCTGATGGACAGGAACTCGAGCTGGTCCTCGTAGTTGGCGCTGGCGATGCTGTAGGCGCGCAGCAGCGGCTTGCCCTCCAGCTCCAGCCCGATCATCGCGAACTGCCCGTTCTCGAACCTGAGCGACTGGTCGCGCGTGGTGGTGAAGGAGAACAGCCGGTCGGTCCAGTGGTGCACGCTCAGCACCCGCTCCGGGCTCAGATGCCCATAGGTCCGGGTCGGCGGCGCCAGCACGGACGTTGCATCGACGAGTTCCGTGTCCGACATTCCGCTCCATGCTCCCGTTTGCTGCGCCGCACGCTGATCTATGGTCGGCCGACCCGACATGCCAGCGAAAAACGCTCATGGCAGGGGGCGGTGCGGCGGGATGGTCGGCCGGCGACCGCGCGGGACGCTGCCGCGGGCCCGGCCCGGGCCCAGCGTGAGCGGTCCGGACCCGCTCGATCCCGACCGCGCCATCAGCCGGCTGCTCGGCGCGCGCTGCCCGGTGCTGCAGCCGGGCCACGTCTGGCTCGCCGGCGCCGGCCCGGGCGACCGCGGCCACCTCACGTTGCACGCCCTGTGCGGGCTGATCCAGGCCGACGTGATCGTCTACGACGCCCTGGTCGACCCCGGCGTGCTGGACCTGGCGCAGGCGGGTGCTGCGCGCGAGTTCGCCGGCAAGCGCGGCGGCCGGCCGTCGATCCACCAGGACGACATCTCGGCGCGGCTGGTGACGCTGGCGCGCGAGAACCGGCGCGTGCTGCGGCTGAAGGGCGGCGACCCTTACGTGTTCGGCCGCGGCGCCGAGGAGGCGCTGGTGCTGGCACAGGCCGGGATCCCGTTCCGGATCGTGCCCGGCCTCACCGCCGGCCTCGCCGGCTTGGCGGCAGCCGGCATTCCCGCCACCGTGCGCGGCATCAACCAGGCGATCGTGCTGGCCACCGGGCACAGCGCCGAGGGCGAGTCCGATCCGGTCGCCGACCTCGACTGGGCCGCCCTGGCGCGGCTCGACCAGCCGCTGGTGCTGTACATGTCGGTGCGCAACCTCGGCGCCATCGCCGCACGGCTGGTCGGCGCGGGCATGTCGGCCGCAACCCCTGCGGCGGCGATCTCGCGCGCCGCCAGCCCGGAGCAGCAACTGCTGATCGGCACCCTCGCCACCCTGCCGGAGCTGCTCCGCAACAACCCGCTGCCGACCCCGGCGCTGATCGTGATCGGCCGCATCGTCGCGATGCGGGACGCGCTGGGCGGCCTGGCGGCGGACGCGACCGCGGTGCTGGACACGTTCTGACCGCAACTGGCCGTCAGCGTCCGCGCGTCCAGACCACGTCGGCGCGGCCGTCGTCGTTCAGGTGCCGGGCCAGCACGAAGGCGTAGTCCGACAGCCGGTTCAGGGTGCGCACCACCAGCGGGTTGACCGGCTCGGCAGCCGCCAGCGCCACCACGCGCCGCTCCGCCCGACGCACCACCGTGCGCACCATGTGGGCCTGCGCGGCGCCGGCGCTGCCGCCCGGCAGCACGAAGCTGTCCAGCGGCGCCTGCCGCTCCACCAGGACGGCGATCTCCGCCTCGATCAGCCGCAGCAGCCGGTCGTCGATCCGGTAGCGGGCGTCGGGTCCTCCCGGGATGCACAGGTCGCCGCCGATGTCGAACAGCCCGTGCTGGATCCGCGCCAGCACCGCGTCCAGCGCCTTGTCCATCCCCACGTGCAGGCGGAGCACGCCGACGGCGGCGTTCGCCTCGTCGACGCTGCCGTAGGCCTCGACGCGAGCCGAGTCCTTCGGCGTCCGCGTGCCGTCGCCCAGGCTGGTCCGGCCGTCGTCGCCGGTCCGGGTGACGACCTGGTCGATCCGGATCGCCATCAATCCTTGTCCACGGTCTGCAGCACCTCGAAGCCCTCGAACTGCGGCGGCCCCTGGTACATCGCCCGGGTGCCGGCCTGGCCGGCGTTGCGGTGCGCCTCGCGGAACGCCTCCGACCGGGTCCAGGCCTCGAACGCCGCCTTCGACGCCCACACCGTGTGCGACGCGTACAGCACGTGGTCCTCGTGTTCCGGCCCGCGGAGCAGATGGAAGCTCTCGAAGCCGGGCACCGTCCTCAGGTGCACGTCACGGCTGAGCCAGACCTGCTCGAAGTCGGTTTCCGACCCGGACGCGACCCGGAACCGGTTCATGGCGATGAACATGCGCTACCTTCCGGTGGAGGCCCGGCCGGGATTGACCCCGCCGGACACGAAAACGCCGCCCATGCGCGAGGCATGGACGGCGCGACGCCGCTCGAACGATCGCGGCAATCGGTTACGAGGCGGTGGTCTTGTGGTGGTGGTGGCGCATCATGCCCTTGTGCGCCGGCCCCGCCAGCGCGGTCGCCTGGTCGAGATGTGACTGGATCGTCGGCAGCGTGTCGGATGCGAACTTCTTCAGGTCCGGATCGGTGCCGCTCTGCGACTCGGTCTGGAACAGCACCACCTGCTGCTGGTGACCGGCGATGTTGTCGGCAACGTAGTCGTGATCGAACTTGCGGCCGGTCTCGCCCTGCAGCTTGCTGATCTCCTGCGCCTGCGTGTCGTTCACCGCGGTCGGCACGGTCGCGTTCTTGGTCATCGCCAGCTGCTTCAGCTGGTCGTTGGCCGCATCGTGGTCGGTGATCATCCGCGCCGCGTAGGACTTGATCTTGGCGCTGTGCGACATCTTCTGCGCCAGCTGCGCTTCCTGGATCTCCGTCATCCCGCCCTGTGCGGCGCCGGCCACGAAGGTCGCGTCGGCGGACGCGAGCGGCGGCGGCCCGGCGGGTGCCGCAGGTGGCGGAGCCGGCGGGTTGCTGGCGCAGGCGGCGATAGGCAGGACAACCAGGGCAAAACCCCAGCGGGTGTAACGGTTCATTCTGCTTCCTCGACTTCGGCCATGTCGAAACCGCTCGACGTGGCGACGGTCTGACATCGGTTCGCCCGGCTAACGCCACGAGTTGCAGGACGTTCAACCGAAATCGACGATGGCGTTGGAAAAACGGCTTGCGGAGCGACGGGTGACGCGTCGGACCAGCCGGTCACGTCGGGTTCCGCAACCGTTCCCGCTACCGCGCGCCCGCCAGTCGCAGCATGACGACCGCCACGGGCGAAGGAGCGACGAGGTCGACGATCGCCTGGCCCGCCACGATCGTCCCGACCCCCCAGACGTAGGCAGGATGGATCCGCCTGCGGACCAGCAGGTCGCTGACCGGGCCGATAAGGGCGATGAGATCGAGCACCCCATCGGCCACGAAGGGCCAGGCGGTGCCGAACAGCGGCAACGGCAGCGCGCGCTCCAGCCCCGGAGCCACCACCGTGATGGCGGCGCACAGCATGAGCCGCCTGTGCCACTCGATCCTGCGGCGCAGCCGAATGGCGGCGGCGAGAAGGCCGGCGAACAGTGCCAGCCCGACGACGCCACGAACGATGAAGAGCCCGGGCGGATAGAACGGCGGAAGGGTGTTGTTCCGGAGCGCGAACAGGATGGCACTGCCGCCGAGCAGGATCATGGCGCAGGCCAGGGCGACGCCGACCCAGCCGAGGGTGCGGTGGACCGAGACGGAGCGCCTGGCAACCAGGACCGGCTGGGCGATGAACAGGAGCACCCAGGCGCCGAAGATCGCGGCATGCAGCACAAGAAGCAGCGGGAGACCCGGCGGAGCGAGATCGAAGGGGATCGTATGCGAGAAGCCGAATACGACGATCCCGGCGAGAACGACCGACATGATCAGGTAGAAATGCCTGCCTGCAGGCATCGCAGGCTGATGGCCAGCTTTCATGGCACGCCCCACGTCGGCTTCTTCACGCCCAAGTATTCGACCAGGCCGGACGAGCGTCAATCAGCCAGCAGCGGTTCCGGGGAAAATAATCGGTTCCTGCAGGGCGCGTCTGCCGTGTCCGGGGTGGAATAGACGGTGGAAACCGGATGGCGCGCAGCCCTGGCAACAGCGGGCACAAGGCGCCCGCGGGGACGAGGGCCGCAGACGGCGACGATCGACACCCGGGATGACGTCGTCCAACCCGGGCGGCGTCTCGTTCCCGGGCAGTTGCAGCCGCAGAGTGCAGCTGAGGTGGACCCATGGCCTCCAGGCCACGCTGCGCGAGCGGACGGCAGAAGCCCGGGACCGGGCGCGAGCGATATGGCTGTCCGCTGCGCTGACCGGTGGCCCCGGCACCTGACATCCCGGGTCTGCCATGCCGGACCACCAGCCGGTCCGGGCACGGACCGGCTCAGGCCCGGAACCGCTCCAGCGCCGCGATCAGCGCCCGCCGCGTGCCTGGCTCCAGGGCGGAATGGCCGGCATCCGGCACGATCGTCAGCCGCGCCCCGGGCCAGGCGGCGGCCAGGTCGAACGCGCTGCGTGCCGGGCAGACCATGTCGTAGCGGCCCTGCACGATCTCGGCAGGCAGGTGCGCCATCGACGCCATCCGGCCGAGCAGCCCGCCGGGCGGCAGGAACAGCCCGTTGGCGAAGTAGTGCGCCTCGATCCGCGCCAGCCCCAGCGCCGCACGATCGCGGGCGAAGCTCGCCACCGCCGCCCCGGTCGGCAGCAGGGTCGAGCACGTTCCCTCGTATTCCGACCACGCCCGCGACGCCGGCAGGTGCACCGCCGGATCGGGATCGGTCAGGCGACGCAGGTAGGCGCCGAGCAGGTCGGGACGTTCCGCCTCGGGGATGTGCCCGGCGAACGCGGCGTGGGCGTCGGGGAAGACCGTGCGCAGTCCGTACAGGAACCAGTGGAGCTCCTCCGGCCGCCCGAGGAAGATGCCGCGCAGCACCAGCGCCACCACCCGGTCGGGATGCGCCTGGGCATAGGCCAGCGCCAGGGTGGAGCCCCAGGAGCCGCCGAACAGCACCCAGCTTGCGATCCCGAGATGGCGGCGCAGGCGCTCGATGTCGTCCAGCAGGGCGGCGGTGGTGTTGTCGCGCAAGGCTCCCTGCGGACGCGAGCGTCCGGCGCCGCGCTGGTCGAAGATCACCACCCGCCACATCTGCGGATCGAAGAAGCGCCGGTGCACGATCCCGGCCCCGGCTCCCGGGCCGCCATGCAGGAACAGCACCGGCCGCCCGTCCGGACGCCCGACCTGCTCCCAGTACATCACGTGCGCGCCCGGCTCCGTCGTCGCCTCGAGCGGCAGGTAGCCGGCCGCGAACGGTTCGATCTCGGGAAACAGGTCGCCGTTCGCCATGTCGCACTATACGCAGCCGCGGAACGGCAGCCAGGGCATGATCCGGTCCCATCGCGAGGCCGCGTGCGGATGCGCGCGCGTCACGCATGCCCTATAGAACCTGCACCCATGCCACCCCTTCCCGCACCCGCCGGCGCCCGGCCGCCGGATCACCCGGCCGCCCGGACATTTCTCGTCGCCGGCGCCCTGCTCGGCCTGCTCACGGTGGCGACCGGCGCGCTGGCGGCGCACCTGCCCGACCGGATGCTGGCGCCGGGCGGACGCGACCTGCTGCGCAGCGCGGTGCAGATGCAGGGCTGGCACGTCCCGGCGCTGCTCGCCTGCGGGCTGCTTGCGGAGCGGCGCGGCCACGTGCTGCTCCGGGCCGCCGGCCTTGCCTTCGGGCTCGGCATCGCCTGCTTCTGCGCCGGCGTCTACGCGCTCGGCTTCGACGGCGCCGCCGCCTGGGCCCGCCTGATCGGCCGCGCCGCCCCGTTCGGCGGCAGCGTGCTGATGGGCGGCTGGCTGCTGCTGGCGCTCGCCTGCCTGCAGCGGCGCGCGTGACGGAGGACTGCGGCGCCGCCTACCTGGCGTCGGAGGGCAACGAGGCGGTGCTGGCAGAGGAGCTCCATCGCCGCGGCATCGCCGTGTCCGGCTGGCTGGGCCGGCTGGCGCTGTCGCCGGACCCGCCGGCGGCGGCGTTGTGGGCGCTGGACCAATGGACCGCACCGGAGGAGGTCGCCTGCGTCTCCATCGGCGATGCGGTCGCCGCACTCCGCGACCGGCAGCGCAACTGGAGCCACCTGCCGGGGCTGCACCACCGCCGCTCCGCCCTGATCGCCGCCCGGCTGCCGCCGGTGAAGGCGGCGCCGCTGCGTTTCCCGGCCGCCGCCCCCACCGCCCCGCTCGGCGCCTGGACCCTGCTGGCGCCGGACCGCCTGCTGCTCAGCACGGCCAAGACCAGCCCGTTCGCGAACGGCATCGCCCGCTTCCACGAGGACCGCACCGGGCCGCCGAGCCGCGCCTACCTCAAGCTGTGGGAGGCCTGCGCCCGCCTCGGCGCCTGGCCGCAACCCGGCGAGACATGCCTCGACCTCGGCGCTTCCCCCGGCGGCTGGACCTGGGCGATCGCCAGCCTGGGTGCCGCTGTGATCGCGATTGACCGCGCGCCGCTCGATCCGCGCGTCGCCGCGATGCCGGGAGTGCGGTTCCGTCCCGACAGCGCCTTCGGGCTCGACCCCGCGCACGAGGCGCCGGTGGACTGGCTGTTCAGCGACGTGATCGCCTACCCCGCCCGCCTGCTCGCCCTCGTTCGGCGCTGGATCGCCGCCGGCACCGCACGCCGGATCGTCTGCACGATCAAGTTCCAGGACCCGACCGATCACGACGCCGCCGACGCCTTCGCCGCGATCCCCGGCGCCCGGCTGCTGCACCTGTCGCACAACAAGCACGAGCTCACCTTCCTCTGGCAGAGCGACGTGACCTGGACGTGACGAGGTGCCAGACTACCTGCGCATCGAAGCGAGCATGGACCTGCGCTCCTGTACCGGACGCTACCCTGCCGAGCTGCACCTTCGTGCTCAACAAACAGCCCATCAGCCTCCTGGTGTGCGGAGGCATGAGCTACGCGGCGTTCAGCGGCCTCGGCAAGGACGTCAACGATCCGGCCAAGGCTACCGATGCCGGCCCGATCCCGCCCGACAGCTACAACATCGTCGACCGACGGGTCGGCGGCAGGTTTCCGATGATCGAGTCCACGACCCACAACTGATCAGCAACAGCCAGCGCAACGAGTGGCTCGCGCTCTACAGTACAAGGTCCAATGCCGACCAGACGGCGGTGCAGAAGATCAAGCGCGGCAACTTCCGCCTGCACCCGATCGGAAGGCTGGGCATCAGCGAGGGCTGCATTACCTTGATGCACCAGAGCGGGTTCGACCAGTTGCGTCGCACTCTCCCTGGGCGCACCGAAGGTCTTCATTCCCGGCACGCAGATACGTACCTGTGGTAGGGTGGAGGTGCGATGATCCGGCTCGACAGGATCGTCCTCGGCCTGGCCGCCATCCTCCTGCTGGCGCTTGTCCTGGACGTGGCCTTTCAACGCAGCGACTGGGTCGGCAGCGTGCTGCACAGGCTGAACTATTCGGACTGGTTCATCAGCCTCAGGCACAGGCTAGGCGTGGTCGCGCCGGAGGATCAGGAAGCCCTGCTGGACGGACTGTGCGACGCGCTGAGCCTCCTCATCAGCGTCGCGGTGGTGATGACGCGTTCCGCTGGTTCGCTTTGGCGCAGCAGGACCAGGCGGCTCGAACGGCGTCCCGGCTAGATTTCTGAACGCGGTCCGCCTTCCTGGCGCGGATCACCAGCCGCCGACGACGAGGGCCACCCGGCTCCATCGGTCGGGAGCCGTGCAGTAGAAATGGTAGAAGGTCCCGCCCAGCCGGCCGTCCCCGCTGTCGCCGACCTTGCACGGCGAGGTGCTGGTCCTGGGCACGACGAAGCCGTCGTAGCGGATGTCGGGCGCCAGCAGCGGGCTGTCGAACCGGGTCAGCCCGTCCTCGACGTTCAGCACGCCCTTGCCGTTGCCACCCTGCACGCCGCCGCCGGACCTGAGCTGCACATCGAAGGCGTTGCGCCCGGCAAAGCTGCCGTCCCTCGCAGCCACGGAATGCAGGTCGATCACCCCCGCCGCGCCCGCATTGCCGTTCGGGGACGCGATCCCGGGCGCGCCCACGTCGAGGCCGCCCGCAAACCGCGGCAACAGGTTCCACTGCATCGCGGTGCCGAGATAGCGGCCATCCTGCTCGATCGTGTCGCGGCCGCAATGGATGCTGGTGAAGATCGGGTGCTGCGTGACGTCGGCGGTGGTGCCGCTGTCGCGGTAGCAGACGCCGGTGACCGCACCGGTCGCCGGGTTCCTGCCGGTGTCCGACGCCACCTCGATGTCGTCGAACGCCACCGGACCGCCGCTGGCGACGATGCCGTTGTCGAAATGCGTGACGATGTCGTCGGAGAACTGCGACGGGTCCGGATTCCGTGTGCCGAACCCGGAATAGAAGATCGCGGTGGCGGCGTACCCCGACCCCTCGTAGCCCGCGGTCGGGCCGTAGAAGGTGTCGTGGTCGCTCTCGACGGTGGTGCCGCCGGACGCGGAAAAGAACACCGGGTTCGTGCGCACCGGCGGTGCCACGTTGTAGAAGAAGTTGTGGTGGCTGAACACGGTCGACACGTTGTCCAGCAGCACCATGCTGCTGCTGGCCCCCATCGAGCTGTCCGCGAGCACCAGGCTGCCGGTCAGGGAGTTCGGCGGCGCCAGCCAGCTCACCCCGACCCTGACCCCCACCGTGAACAGCTTGTCCAGCACCACGCCCTGGATCGCCTGCCCGTCGATCCGCACCGCGGTGTTGCCGCCCTCGATCAGGGCGTCGGTCACGTTGAAGTTGCCCTGCCCCCCGGTGCGGAATGCCGCCGCGGTGCTGTGGTACCAGATCGGGATCGACGTGGCGTTGCCGCCGAGTGCGGTGTCGGTCCACACGATCCGTTCCAGCCGCACGTTGCTCATGTCCTGGAGCAGGAAGCCGCCCACCCAGTTGTTGGCGCCGTCGTACCAGCCGCGGGCGTTGGTGAAGACGATGTCGTCGAACAGTTCCGGCGCCATGAACGAGGCGCCCTCGCCCGGCATGCCGATCACCGAGATCGCGGTGCCGGCGTAGCCCTTCTGGGTGCCGCCGGGCACCGAGTTGCTGCCGCGCCCGGCGGCGGCCGGAACGATCCGGGTGTCGGCCTCGAACTGGATGCCGGAGATCCGCACCGATTGTCCGGGCCACAATCCCTGGCGATGGATGTCGGTCCGGTTGCCGCCGGGGTTGCGGTTCATCCGGATCCGGAAGCCGTCGATGCCGCCCTCGAACTGCAGCTGCGTGTTCGCCGAGCCGTCGCCGCGGATCGCCAGGCTCGTGTTCGGGCCGAACTCGAACTCGATGGCTCGGGTCAGCACGTAGCGCCCGGACGGCACGTCCAGCTCGACCGCGCCGTTGCCCGCCAGCCGGGCGGCCAGGACCGAGACCCGTGCCGCATCCATGCCTGCGACGCGGTCGGCATGGCCGGTCACCAGCAGGGCCGCGTTAGCGAAGGCCTGGGTATCGTCGGTCGAGCCGTCGCCCCTGGCGCCGAACTCCCTGATGTCCAGGTGCCCGGCAACGCCGAGGCCCGACATCCGCACGGGCCGCGGATCAGGCGGCCGCCCCTGCGCGCGCGCCGTTCCGGAAAGCGGCAGGGTGCCGACCAGGATCGCCAGCACCGCGGCGATGCCCCGGTTCCGGCCGATGGCGACCGTCGCCCGCCCGGGTATCATGATCCCGCCGGCGGGATGCCGACGAACCTGCCGGTCGCAAGGCCCGTCCGCGGATCGTCCACCGCCTGCTGCAGCCTGAACGGCCGCGCGCCCTCGTCGCTGCCGCCGAACCCGGACCCGAACGGGACAGCCGGCCGTCGCCTGGCCGTGGCGTGGACGGTGACGGCACGTCCGTCGACATCCGCTCTCCCCGCTGTCGGCCCAGGCACCGCGGCCGACGTCGAACCCGGTTCGACACGGCATCCCCAGGCCACGGCGCGAACGATGAGGCGGTTCAGCTGCATGATGCTCCCTGCCGTCGAGGATGACCGGCATGTCGTCGTCCCGCCGAGCGTGACGGACACGGAACCGGCTCGCCCGGCCGACACCTTCCTCCAGGGCCGACGGCAGCATGACCCCGTCCGGGGGAACGGTCCATCAGCCGCCGGTTGTCCCGCGGGCGCTACTGCGACGGACCGGGGTTCACGTTGCCGCAGGCCTTCGCCATCGCCGCACCCGCCGGCGCCCGGCAGACCCGGGCCGCGTCCGGCCCGCAGGCCGCGGTCGCGGTGTCGTAGTCGGACCCGAGCACGTCGCGCGCGATGTCCAGGCTCGGGTTCGGCTTGTCCTCGGTGCCAGGGCCGTTCCGGCTCAGCGCCGTCACCTGGTCCTCGGTCTGGTGCACCCGGGCCATCGCCTCCAGGCACGTCTTGCCCGCCGCCGGCATGCGCAGCCGGAGCACGGCCAGCACGCGGTCGAGGTTCTGGCGCGCGCCACCTTCCGCGTCCTGCGCCGAGGCCTGGCCGATCCCGCACAGCAGGCCGAGCGCCGCCACCGCCGCCACACGCCTCGATCCCATTGCCCGCTCCCCGCCGGTCCGCTTCACGGTCCGGACCTTTCGTCCCGACGAGCATCCTCGCCGGTCAGGTGACCACACCTGATCCGGTGGTGTCCTAGCCGAACCGTGTAACGGTTGGACGACGGCCGACGTCAAGGCACCGATAGTAATGCGCCGGCGTCCGATCCGTCACCATCAGTGCGGACGTGCGTCCCAGGCAGCGATCTGGTCCACCGAAGCCTGCGGCGACATCGCGCGCGCGTTGCCGAGCGCCAGCGTGCCGTCCGGATCCAGCAGTTTTCCCTGCGGGGTCAGCACCAGCACGGTCGGGATCTGCTTCACCGTGACGCCGTAGCGGGCGGCCACGTCCATGTTGACGTTGAACCGGTCGACGTTGACCAGCACCGTCTCGAACCGGCTGTCGCGCCACGCCTTCACCGCCGGCATCTGCATCACCCCGTTGAGCATGCGGCAGTCCGGGCACCAGTTGGCGCCGAAGTCGATCAGCACGTCGCGGCCGCTCCTGCGGGCGGCAGCAAAGGCGGCGTCGACCTGCGCATGCGCGTCGGCGGCCGTGTCGTAGGGATGCGGGCTCGGCACCGGCTGCGTCGCCGGCAGGCCGGTGGGCGGGGGAAGCCCGACCGCGAGCGCACCCCCCGCGGTCGCGAGCGTCAGGCTGGCGGCGAGCAGGGCGGGACCGAGGATGCGCATGCACGGGACTCCGGGTGCGGTGACGCCACGCCCGGACGTCGCGGGCGTAGGGTTGGAATGACATGATCTATGCCATCTCGTGTAGAACTCGCCAAACCACAAGGAGGCCGGGATGATCGAGCTGTACTACTGGACCACGCCGAACGGCCACAAGATCACGCTGTTCCTGGAGGAGGCCGGGCTCGAGTACCGGGTGATCCCGGTGAACATCGGCAAGGGCGAGCAGTTCGCGCCCGCGTTCCTCCGGGTGGCGCCGAACAACCGCATCCCGGCGATCGTCGACCACGCCCCCGCGGATGGCGGCGAGCCGGTGTCGCTGTTCGAGTCCGGCGCGATCCTGCTCTACCTGGCCGACAAGACCGGCCGCTTCGTCCCGGACAGCCTGCGCGGCCGCGCCGAGGCGCTGCAATGGCTGTTCTGGCAGATGGGCGGCCTCGGGCCGATGGCCGGGCAGACCCACCATTTCCGCAACTATGCGCCGGAAAAGATCCCCTACGCGATCAACCGCTACGTCAACGAGACCAATCGCCTCTACGGCGTGCTGGACCGCCGGCTGGCCGACCGCGCCTTCCTCGCCGGCGACGCCTATACCGTCGCCGACATGGCGAGCTATCCCTGGATCCTGCCCGACGCGCAGGGCCAGGCGATCGACGACTTCCCGCACCTCAAGCGCTGGCACGACGCGATCAAGTCCCGCCCGGCCACCACCCGGGCCTACGACCTGGTGCGCACGGTCAACCCCGGTGCCGGCGGCATCCGCACCGAGGAGGAGCGCCGGATTCTGTTCGGGCAGACCGCCGCGTCGCTGCCGCCGCGCGCCTGAGCCCGGCCGATGCCGGCCTCCCCGCCCCTGGCCACCGCCTGCCCCCGCCGTGACCCGGGGCACGACGGCGAGGATGGCAGCCCGGCCGCGTCCTGCTAAGCAGGCCGGCATGCCGACCAGCCGGACCCGCCGCCCGACCGTGCCCCCTGCCGCCCGACCGCCTGCCGTCCAGCTCCCGCCGGGCCGGCGGTCCAGGCGCTCAATCCGCGGCCGGATCGTGCAGCGCGTGCTGGTGGCGCTCCTGGCCGGCCTCGCCCTGCTGGCGCTGCAGCGCTCCGGGCTGCTGGACCGGCTGTCCGGCAACGCGTTCCCGTCGGCGCTGGACTGGTCCAGCGACTATCCGCTGGTGGAGCACCTGCGCCGGCTGGTGGTGCGGGACCGGCTGACCCGCGATTCCCCCGACTGCCTGCTGTTCGTGATCAACGGCAACGATCCGCCCGACGCCACCCGGATGGACGTGATGGAGAAGCATTCCGGCTCCTGTCCCGGTACCCGCGGCCAGCTGCCCAAGCTGTTCACCCTCAGGGTGGACCGCGTCGCGCGCAGCGTGCAGAGCGACGACGGGTCGCCCGGCTCGTTCCACCCGCTGCCATGACGGAGGAGCCCGTCCTGCCTCCCGGCGATGATGCGCCCGAACCGGTCCGGCGCGACTTCCTGTCCCTGGTCACGATCGCGACCGCCGGTCTCGGCGCCTGCGCCTTTGCCTGGCCGTTCCTCGACAGCCTCGGCCGACGCACCGCGCCCGACGACGCCGATACCGCGGTCGATGTCGATCTGGCATCCCTGGCGCCCGGACAGCAGGTGGTGGCGGTGTGGCGCGGCATGCCGGTGTTCGTGGTCCGCCGCACCGCGGCCACGCTGCGCGGCCTCCAGGCGGCGGCCACGTTGCGCCTGCTGCGCGATCCGCACTCGGCCGAGCGCCAGCAGCCCGCCTATGCTGCCAATTGGCACCGCTCGATCGTGCCGGAGTTCGGGGTCATGGTCGGGATCTGCACCCATCTCGGCTGCGTGCCGAAGTTCCGCCCAGGGTCGGGGCCAGGACCGGGGGCAGAGTCGGGGCCGGAGACGGCCGATGGCGACGAGGCCGGCGGCTACGCCTGTCCCTGCCATGGCTCGCGCTTCGACCTCGCCGGCCGCGTGTTCGACGGCGCGCCGGCGCAGTACAACCTGCCGGTGCCGCCCTATCGGCTGGTGGAACCGTCGCGGCTGCGTATCGGCGTCGATCCGGACGGCCCCGCCTTCGACTTCGACAGCATCCGCAAGATCTGAGCACGACACGGTGCCGTTGACGGTTTGTTAGCCTCGCTGCCGCATCCTATTCCGTAGTGCCGTGTCCGCTGGGGACAGGTTAAGATGTGGGCATATCGCCACTGACGTCCTGTTAGCGCGACGGGCCAGCCGCACGGCATCCCGGTACGCAGCAGCGTTCTGACGTCGTTCTCATAACGATTTCGAAACGATCATGCCGCACCCTGCCGTGTGCCGCAACAAGGAATGGACCGCACGATGACGACATGGACCGGTGCCGGCAGAACCACCTCCTGGGACGATGCCGGCAACTGGTCCGGCGACGCCGTTCCGGTCTCCTACGGCCCCGTCACCATCGGCATCGCCGGCGCATCGGTGGTGGTGTCGGTCGCGAGCCACTCCGGCCCGCGCGCCGCCAGCCTGACGATCGGCGACGGCCATGTCGGTGAGACGGTCCAGCTCGACCTGGCCGGCAGCTTCTCGCTGGACGGCAGTGGGATCCTGGTGTCCGGGGGTGCCACGCTCCTCAGCGTCGGCGGCGCCATCGACCTGTCCGCGGGCGGCCTCGCGGTCGCGTCCGCCGGCACCTATACCGAGACCGGCGGCACCCTGACCGCCGCCACCCTGAACAATGCCGGCACCACGGTCCTGACCGGCGCCCTCGCGGTGGCGGCCAACGCCGGGAACAGCGGCACCCTGACCGAGACCGGCACGCTGTCGGTGGGATCGGGCCTGGCCAACAGCGGCACGATGACCCTGGCCGGCACCGTGACGGACTCCGCCGGCCTGACCAATACCGGCTACGAGACGCTGTCCGGCACGGTCACGGTCGGCGCCTCCCTGTCCAACTTCGGCACCACGATCGTCACCGGCAGCGTCAACCTGCTCGGCGAGACCATCATCGGCACGGGATCGATCGACATCGACGGCGGCCGCCTCGGCACCAGCGCCACGCCGATCTCGATCGTCGGCAGCCAGGGCTTCACCCTGGAGAACGGCGGCTTCCTGTCGCTGCGCAACGGCATCGGCGCCACCGTCGGCTTCGGCAGCGGTGGCGGCACGCTGTCGCTGCAGGACGAGATCGGGACCGTGACGGCACCGATCCAGGGCTTCGGCGCCGGCGACAGGATCGAGATCGCGGGCGTGGACATCACCGGCGACACGGTGACCGCGAACGGCAACAACAGCTACACCATCACCCTGAACGCAGGCCCGTACTACGCGCCGGTGGTGCTGACCGACGTGACGCTGGCCGCCGGCGTGAAGCCCTCGCAGATCGCGCTCTCGGTGTCCGGCGGCGAGACGATCGTGTCGATCGCCTGCTTCCTGTCCGGCACGCGGATCGCGACCGCGACGGGCGAGGTTCCGGTCGAGCAGGTCGCGGTCGGCGACCAGGTGGTGGCGATCGAGGACGGGCGGCGCACGCTCCGCCCGGTGCGCTGGCACGGCAGCCGCACGGTGGACCTGTCGGGGATGGACGCCGACGACGCGCGCGAGGCGGCGGCGGTGCGGATCCGCGCCGGCGCCTTCGCCGATGGCGTGCCGTCGCGCGACCTGCTGATCACTCCGGAGCATTGCGTACTGGTCGACGGCCGGCTGGTGCCGGCGCGCATGCTGGTGAACGGGTCGAGCATCGTGCGCGAGACCGGCCTGCACCGCTTCACCGTGCACCACATCGAATGCGACCGGCACGCCATCCTGTTGTCGGACGGGCTTCCCACCGAAAGCTACCTCGACACCGGCAACCGTCGCGGCTTCGGCACCCCTGCCGACGACGCCACCGCGACCCCGTCCGGCTGGGCCGACGCGGCGGCGCCGCTGGAGACCGGCCGCGGCTTCGTCGAGCCGATCTGGCACCGCCTGGCCGCCCGCGCCGCGTCGACCGGGCACCCGGTCGCGTCCGCGACCGTTCCCACCACCACCACCGACCCGGCACTGCGCATCCGCCTGGACGACGGCAGCCTGCTCGCCGCCGCCCGCCGCAGAAACGGCCGCCACGTCTTCGTGCTGCCTCCTGGCACGCGCGGCGTTGCGATCACCTCCCGCGTGTTCGTGCCGTCGCGGGTCGAGGGGCCCTTCGTCGACGACCGCCGCCGCCTCGGCGTCGCGGTGCGCGACGCCCGGCTGTGGGCCGGTCTGCACACGCGCATCCTGTCGGTCGATCCGGCGGCCGGGGGCTGGCACACCGCGGAGCCGGGCGCGCACGCGGTGTGGACCGACGGCGCCGGCCGGCTCGAGCTGGACCCGTCCGAGTCCGCCACCATCCTGGAGCTGGAGCTGGTCCTCGCCGGCCGCTACCTCCTGGAGACCGGCCCGGCCGTCAGAGCGGCCGCTTGACGGAAGGCGGCCCGGCGGTCAGGTTCCGGCCGCCAGACGGCTGGACGGTCGCTGTCGCCGCGGGACCTCGCGTCCCGTTGCGGTGGAGGAAAGTCCGGGCTCCACGGGAGAACGGTGCCGGCTAACGGCCGGCGGGGGCGACCCCAGGGAAAGTGCCACAGAAAACAAACCGCCCGCACGGCGTGATTCCGGCAACGGGGTTCATGTTGCGGGCAAGGGCGAAACGGTGCGGCAAGAGCGCACCGCGCTTCCGGCAACGGCGGCGGCAGGGCAAACCCCACCGGGAGCAAGACCGAATAGGGACGACAGGAGCCGGCACGCGTTGCCCGCCTCCGGAGGCTCTCCCGCCTCGTCGTCCGGGTTGGTCGCGCGAGGCACGCAGCGATGCGTGTCCCAGAGGAATGACCGTCGCGCGGGCTCACGCTCGCGCACAGAACCCGGCTTACAGGCCGTCTGGCTCTTCCGTCGCCCGTAGGGTCGGCGCATGCTCCCAAGCACCGATTCTCTTGAGAACAAAAAGTGAACAGTATTCGCTGACGCTGTTGCAAGAACGGATCATTTTTTAGAGGCACTTCAAGGTGTTTGTTGGCTGCGAATCGCGGTTTTCCGCCATTTTCACACCGGCTTTAGTTTGACCTCCCACAATTTCCCATGATATCCCACGGTCACCCAAAGCGATCCTCTGCGTGTCTGCTTCGGCATCGCAAAGGGGGCCTGCAACCGGGCCGGCGCATGCGGAA
The DNA here is from genome assembly GCA_964247755.1 of uncultured Acetobacteraceae bacterium. GTDB lineage: Bacteria > Pseudomonadota > Alphaproteobacteria > Acetobacterales > Acetobacteraceae > Lichenicola. Next base: position 225,717 of record CAXTVX010000001.1, read on the forward strand.
TGCGCCACCAGACCATGCCGTGGGGGCGGCTTGAACCGGCGATTCCGGATGCGGGAGGGGGGCATCGATGAGCGTGTTCCTCGGTGCGCACCAGAACCGGCTGGACGCCAAGGGCCGGGTCTCTATCCCCGCCGGTTTCCGCGCCATCCTGCGCGCCCAGGCCGCCGAATCCCAGCCCGGTGACGCGCTGCTGGTGCTGCGCCAGTCGCCCAAGCACCCCTGCATCGAGGCCTGGCCGATGCCGGCCTACCTCCAGCTCGCACCTGTGCTCGACCGCCTCGACCTGTTCAGCGACGACGGCGAGGACATGGCGCTGTCGCTCTACGGCGACGCCTACCCGGTCGATCCGGACAAGGAAGGACGTATCGTGCTGCCGGACGCCCTGGCCGCCCACGCCGGGGTGTCCGAGGCGGTCGCCTTCATGGGGCTGGGCCGCCACTTCCAGATCTGGGAGCCGGCCGCCGCCGAGCGGCGGCGCGCCGAGGCCCGCATCCGTGCCCGCGGCGTCAGCCTGCCCGCCGCCGGAGCCGCGTCGTGAGCGCGCACGGCCTCCCCGACCGCGGCACCGCCGCCGGCCACCTGCCGGTGATGCTGGCCGAGGTGCTGGAGCAGCTGCAACCGGCCGACGCCGGCACCTATCTCGACGCCACCTTCGGCGGCGGCGGCTACGCGTCGGCGATCCTGGCCCAGGCGCGCTGCACCCTGTGGGCGATCGACCGCGACCCGCAGGCGATCGCGCGCGGCCTCCTGCTCGCCGCCAGGCTACGGGCCGAGCATGGCGAGCAGCGCCTGCACCTGCTCCAGGGCGGCTTCGGCGACATGCTGGCGCTGCTGGGCGCGCACGGTGTCACAGCACTCGACGGCGTGGTGCTCGATCTCGGCCTGTCCTCGTTCCAGATCGACCAGGCCGAGCGCGGCTTCTCGTTCCGCAACGACGGCCCGCTCGACATGCGCATGAGCCTCGACGGCCCCAGCGCCGCCGACCTGGTGGCGACGCTGCCGGAAGCCGAACTTGCCGACGTGCTCTATCAATTCGGCGAGGAGCGGTTGTCGCGACGCATCGCCCGCGCCCTGGTCGCCGCCCGCGCGGAGGCGCCGATCACCACCACGCTGCAGCTTGCCTCCCTCATCCGCCGAGTGGTGCCGGCCGAGAAGTCCGGCCTCGATCCCGCCACCCGCTCGTTCCAGGCGCTGCGCATCCGCGTCAACGACGAGCTGGGCCAGATCGAGCAGGGCCTGGCACAGGCGGCCAGCCTGCTGCGGCCGCACGGCCGGCTGGTGGTGGTGTCGTTCCATTCGCTCGAGGACCGGATCGTCAAGCGGTTCATGCAGGGCGCCGCCGGCCGCAGCCCCGCGCCCTCGCGTCACGACCCGCGCGGCCTCGACCGCCCCGCTGCGCCGCCCGCCTTCCGGCTGCTGGCCAACCGGGCGCTCCGTCCCGGCGATGCCGAATGCCGCACCAACCCGCGCGCGCGCAGCGCCAGGCTGCGCGCGCTCGAACGCCTCGACGTCCTTCCTCCTGACGGGAACGCCCGATGATCCGCCCCCTCACCTGCGTCTGCGCGATCCTGGCCGGTGCCTCGGGCCTCTACCTCTACTCGGAGAAGCACCGCACCACCCTGCTCGACCAGCAGATCAGCGCCATCGTGTCCGACACCCAGCACATACGCGAGCGCACCGCGATGCTGCGTGCCGAGTGGGCGCTGCTGAACCAGCCGGACCGGCTGCAGGGCCTGGCCACCCGCTTCCTGCCGCAGCTGGGCGCGATGGCGCCGACGCAGTTCGTGCAGATGGCCTCGCTCGACCGGCATCTGCCGGCAGCGGGCCCGGAGATCCCGCCGCACCCGATCGCCACGCCGCAGACCGCCCCCGGCCTGGTCGGCCAGGCGCCGTCGGCCGGGACACCCGCGCAGGCGCCGGGGGCGACAGCGATCGTGGACGGCGTCACGGTCGCCCACGCCGACGCAGTGTCCACCGCAACCGACCGGACGGCGATCCCGGCCCGCCTTGTGCAGGCCCGTCCGATCCGAAGCGCGCTGGTCCACGCCGCGTCGGCGCACCGCGAGGTGGAACTTGCCGACGCCGGAGCCGCCGCCGTCCCGCATGCCGCGGCCGCGCGCCGCACCCTGCGCACCGCCCCGGTCCGCCTCGCCGCCTACGCCGAGCCGCACAGCCGGCCCGCCGTGGTGCAGGCGGCCAACCTGTACGGCCGCCCGCCGATCGAGACCGCGGCTGCCTGGCGGCCGGCGCGCGCCGGGTGGCCGACGCAGCGTCCGGCCAGCTACGCCGTGCCGCAGACCGCCCCGGCGCTGGGCTCCTCGCTCGGCAGCGGCGGCCATGCCGCCCTTCCCGCCCCGGTGCCGCTGTCGGACGGCAATTGATCCGTGGCGAGCGACGAGCGCATCGGGCCCGGCCAGCGAGCCGAAACCGTCGTCAGCGTGAGCGGGCGCGACCTCCAGCAGCGCGCGGCGCTGGAGCGGATGCGCGTGCGCCTGCTCGCCACCGCGGCCGGCTTCGGCTGCCTGTTCGGCGCGGTGTCGCTGAAGCTGGTCGGCGCCACCGTGCTGTTCCCGATGGCGCCGGCGCAGCGGCAGATCGCCTCGCAGGTGCCGCCCATCCCCACGGTGAAGACCGACCCGCACAGCCTGTACGCCGACGACGTCGGACTGCCGCACGTGCACCGCGCCACCATCACCGACCGCAACGGCCAGATCCTGGCGATCTCGTTGCCGCTGGCGGCCGTGTTCGCCAACCCGCTGGAGATCGCCGACCCCGCGGATGCCGCAGCCAAGCTCAGGACCGTGCTGCCAACTCTTGACGCGGACGAAACGATCCACCGCCTGTCGTCGAAGAAGCAGTTCGTCTACATCGTCCGCGACATCACGCCGGACAAGGAACTGCTGATCAACGACCTCGGCATTCCCGGCATCTATTTCGAGCCCGGCGAGAAGCGCCACTACCCGCTCGGCCGCACCGCAGCACAGATCATGGGTGCGGTGGACGTCGACGACCACGGCGTCGGCGGTGTCGAGCGTTCCTTCGACCACCGCCTCAATACCGACCACGCCTCGCTTCGCCTGTCGCTCGACGTGCGCGTGCAGGGCGTGGTGCGCGAGGAGCTGGAAGCGGCGAGGCTGCATTTCCAGGCGATCGGCGCCTGCGCCATCGTCATGGACGTGCGCACCGGCGAGATCATCTCCATGGTCAGCCTCCCGGACTACGACAGCAATCTCTACAACAAGGCCACCGACGACGAGCGCTTCGACCGTGCCGTCACCGGCCTGTACGAGCCCGGCTCCACCTTCAAGCTGCAGACCGCGGCGATGGTGCTGCAGGACGGCATCGCCCATGTGTGGGACAAGTTCTCCACCATGCCGATTCATGTCGGGCGCTTCACCATCTCCGACATGAAGACCGATCATTTCGCGCCCTGGCTGGCGATGCCCGAGGCGCTGGCGCTGTCTTCCAACCCGGCCGCCGCGCACATGGCGCTCGACGCCGGCGCCAAGCGCCAGCAGGACTGGCTCCGCAACATGGGCTTCTTCGACCGCGTACCGGTGGAGCTGCCCGAGGCCGCGCGTCCGCTGCTGCCGCGCCCGAGCAACTGGGGCCAGTCCGCGGTGATGACGGTGGCGTTCGGCCACGGCGTCGCGGTACCGCCGCTGGCCATCGTGCGCGGCACCGCCGCCACCGCCAACGGCGGCATCCTGGTCAAGCCGACCCTGATTGCCCGGGACGATCCCGGTCCGGACGACGCGCAGCCGGATCAGGCCGACACCGCCTCGCTGCAGCCCGTCGCCGACACCCTGCCGGACGACCACCCCGCCGCACCCGAGCCGAGGATCGTGCCGCAGGGCACGCGCGTGCTGTCGGAGGACACCTCTTCCCTGCTGCGACGCATCCTGCGCATGGTGGTCGCCGGCCCGGACGACGAGCGCACCGGCAAGCAGGCCGAGATCCCCGGCTACTTCGTCGGCGGCAAGACCGGCACGGCGGAAAAGGTCGGCCCGCACGGCGGCTACCTGAAGCACACCAACATCACCGCGTTCACCGGCATCTTCCCGCTGAACGACCCGCATTATGCGGTCTACGTGATGCTCGACAGCCCGATCGCCACGCCGGAAACCCACGGCTGGTACACGTCCGGCTGGAACGCGGTGCCGACCTGGCGCAAGATCGTCGCCCGCATCGCGCCGATGATGGGCCTATTCCCGGTCACGACGAACGTCGACCAGATCGAGGCCTCGCTGTCGATCCCGATGTCCCCGCCGGTCGGCGGCGGCTTCAAGGCGCTCGGTCCCGGCAACGATCCCGGCGACCCCCTCGTCCAGTCGCACCTGGCGAAGCAGGCGCACGACGCCGAACGCGAAGCCCGGCTCGCCCAAAAGGCAACTGATAAGGCGACGGGAAAGCCGACGCTCCCCGAGCCGGGCCAGCCCGCCCGGCCGTCCGCACCCGGCCTGCGCCACGACGTCAGCTATACCGAGCCCGCCGAATGAGTCCGGCTGCCCCGCTCGGCCTGCTCGCCCGCGACCTGGTCGCGGTGCCGCCCGGCGCCGGCACGGTGGCCATCGAGGGCATCGCGCTGGACAGCCGCAAGGTGCGCCCCGGCTACCTGTTCGCGGCCCTTCCCGGCACGGTGCAGGACGGCCGACGGCACATCGCCGACGCGGTGGCGCACGGCGCGGTCGCGGTGCTGGCACCCTCCGGCACGCGCTGGCCCGACGGGGTCACCCCCGTGCCGCTGGTGGTGGCCGATGAGCCCAGGCGCACGCTGGCGCGCCTCGCCGCCCTCCATGCCGGGCCGCAGCCCGACCGGATGGTCGCCGTCACAGGCACCAACGGCAAGACCAGCACCGCCGACTTCCTGCGCCAGCTCTGGACCCTGGACGGCGTCCCGGCCGCGAGCCTCGGCACGCTCGGCCTGGTGTCCGACGTGATCCTGCCGGAGCCGCCGCCGGCGCTGACCACGCCGGACAGCGTGGCGCTGGCCACCATCCTGTCCGGCCTTGCCGCCCACGGCATCCGCGCCTGCGCGATCGAGGCCAGCTCGCACGGCATGGACCAGTTCCGCCTCGACGGGGTGGGGCTGTCGGCAGCCGGGTTCAGCAACCTGTCCCGCGACCACCTCGACTACCACGGCACGCTGGATGCCTACCGCGACGCCAAGCTGCGGCTGTTCGCCGAGCTGCTGCCGGAGGGCGCGCTCGCTGCCGCGAACGCCGACATGGAGCCGGCGACCCTGGACCGGCTGCGCGCCATCGCCGCCGCGCGCCGGCTGACGCTGCGCCTGGCCGGCAAGAACGGCGACGCGATCCGGCTGCAGCGCGCGGTGCCGCTGGCCGACGGCCAGATGCTCGAACTCGAGGTGCAGGGCCGCCGGATCGAGACGCGGCTCACCCTGCCCGGCCGGTTCCAGGCCGACAACGCCCTGCTGGCCGCCCTGCTGGCCGAGGCGGACCAGGACCTGCTGCCGTCGGTGCTGTCGCGGCTACCCGCCTTGCGCGGCGTGCGCGGTCGCATGGAGCTGGCCGCCCGGCTGCCGAACGGTGCGGCCGCCTATGTCGACTACGCCCACACCCCCGACGCGATCGAGCGCCTGCTCGCCTCGCTCCGCCCCCACGCCGCCGAGGCCGGCGGCCGCCTGGTGATCGTGTTCGGCGCCGGCGGCGACCGCGACCGCGGCAAGCGTCCGCTGATGGGCGAGGCAGCCGCGCGTGGTGCCGACCTCGCCATCGTCACCGACGACAACCCGCGCTCCGAGGACCCGGCCGCGATCCGCGCCGCCATCCTCGCCGCCTGCCCGGGAGCGGTCGAGATCGGCGACCGCCAGGCCGCGATCGCCGCCGGCCTCGACGCCCTGCGCCCCGGCGACGTGCTGGTGGTCGCCGGCAAGGGCCACGAGCAGGGCCAGACCGTCGGCGGCACCGTGCACCCGTTCGACGACGCCGCCACCGTGCGCGCCCTGGCAGGCCTGTCATGAGCGCGCTGTGGACCGGCGCCGCGCTCGCCGCCGCGGTGGATGGCCACTTCGGCGGCGCCGTGCCGGACTCGATCACCGGCATCTCCATCGACACCCGCACCCTGCGCCCCGGCGAGCTGTTCGTGGCCCTGGTCGGCGACACCGACGGCCACGCCCACGTCGCCACCGCCCTGGAGCGCGGCGCCGCCGCCGCCCTGGTGCACGGCACCGACCTGCTGCCCGCCCCGCTCCGCCGCGATCCGCGCCTGCTGCACGTCCCCGACACCTTCGCCGCCTTGCAGGCGCTCGGCCGTGCCGGCCGCGACCGGTTCCGCGGCCGGGTGGTCGCCGTCACCGGCAGCGTCGGCAAGACCACCACCAAGGAGATGCTGCGCACCGCCCTGTCCGCGATCGGCCCGACCCACGCCGCCCAGGCCTCGCACAACAACCACTGGGGGGTGCCGCTGACCCTGGCGCGGCTGCCGGCGGACGCGGCGTTCTGCGTGTGCGAGATCGGCATGAACCACCCGGGCGAGATCGCGCCGCTCGCCGCCCTGGCACGCCCCGACGTGGCGGTCGTGACCACGATCGCCGCCACCCATATCGGCCACATGGGCAGCCTGGATGCGATCGCGCAGGAGAAGGCCTCCCTGTTCGGCGCCCTGCCCCCCGGCGGCACCGCGCTGTTCCCGGCCGATGCGCCCGGCGCCGACCGCCTCCTCGCCGCCGCCCGCGCCGCCTCCGCCCGCATCCTCCGCTTCGGCGACGGCGCCGAGGCCCGCCTCGACTCGCTGTCGCTGCGCCCGGACGGCTCCACCGCCACCGCGATCCTGCCCGGCATCGCGGTGCCGCTGCGCCTGTCCGCCCCCGGCCGGCACATGGCCGACAACGCGCTGGCCTGCCTCGCCGCCGTCGCCGCCCTCGGCGCCGACCCGGCGCGCGCGGCGCAAGCCCTGGCCGGCTTCGTGCCGGGCGACGGACGCGGCGCGCTGCGTCCGATCCTCGGTGGCGCCGCCTCGCTGCTGGACGAAAGCTACAACGCGTCCGGCGCCTCGGTGCGTGCCGCCCTGTCGGTGCTGGCACTGCTGCCGGCACGCCGGCGCGTCGCCGTGCTCGGCGACATGCTGGAACTCGGCACCTTCGCCCGCGACGAGCACGGATCCCTGGCCGACGCCGCCGCCGGTTCCGCCGACCTCCTGTTCTGCTCCGGCGAGATGATGCGCGTCCTGTTCGATCGCCTGCCCGCCTCGCGCCGTGGCGCCCACGCGCCCGACGCCGCCCGCCTGGCGCCGCTGGTGCAGGCGGCGCTGCGTCCCGGCGACGTGGTGCTGGTCAAGGGCTCCTATGGCAGCCGCATGCGCGACGTGGTCGCGGCCCTTACCGCAGCGACGGCGGACGCGGCCTGATGCTCTACGACCTCGCCCACCCGTTCGCCGCGCACTACACGCTGTTCAACCTGCTCCGCTACATCACCTTCCGGTCCGGCGCCGCCTGCCTCACCGCCTTCGTGCTCAGCCTGCTGATGGGCCCGCGCGTGATCGCCCGGCTGCGGCGGATCCAGCGCGAGGGCCAGCCGATCCGCACCCTGGGCCCGGAACGGCACATCACCGAGAAGGCCGGCACGCCGACCATGGGCGGGGTGCTGATCCTGACCACCTGGCTGGTCTCGACCCTGCTCTGGGCCGACCTGTCCAACGGCTACGTGTGGGCGGTGATGTTCGCCACCGCCGCCTTCGGCCTGGTGGGCTTCCTCGACGACTACCTCAAGCTGTCGCGCCGCAACACCAGGGGCGTGTCCAAGCGCATCCGCCTCGGCGCCGAGTTCGGCGCGTCCCTGATCGCAGGCTTCTGGATCGAGAGCCTGATGCCGGCTCCGCTGTCGGACGCGCTCGCCTTTCCGTTCGTCAAGGAGGCGCTGCTGCCGCTGTCGTACGCGTTCCCGATCTTCGCCATGCTGGTGATCACCGGCTTTGGCAACGCGGTGAACTTCACCGACGGCCTGGACGGCCTCGCCATCGTCCCGGTGATCATCGCCGCCGTCGTGTTCGCGCTGATCTCCTACCTGGTCGGCAACCGCATCTTCGCCGACTACCTGCAACTGCACCCGGTTCCCGGCACCGGCGAGCTCGGCGTGTTCCTGGCCGCGCTGATCGGCGCCGGCCTCGGCTTCCTGTGGTTCAACGCCCCGCCCGCCGCGGTGTTCATGGGCGACACCGGCAGCCTGGCCCTTGGCGGGGCGCTCGGCGCAGTGGCGGTCGCGGTCAAGCACGAGATCGTCCTGTGCATCGTCGGCGGCCTGTTCGTGGTCGAGACCCTGTCGGTGATCATCCAGGTCGGCTGGTTCAAGCGTACCGGCCGGCGGGTGTTCCTGATGGCGCCGCTGCACCACCATTTCGAGAAGAAGGGCTGGCAGGAAGCGCAGATCGTGATCCGCTTCTGGATCGTCTCCATGGTGCTGGGCCTGCTCGGCCTGGTGACGCTGAAGATACGATGAGCGGCACCTTCCCCCCCGCCGTGTTCGCCGGACGCCGCTACGCCGTGCTCGGCCTCGGCCGCAACGGCGAGCCCGCCGTGCACGCGCTCGCCGCCATGGGCGCCCACGTCCAGGCCTGGGACGACCGCGACCGCCCCGATCTCGCCTCCGACCAGGTCGTGGTGGCGCCGTTCGACAGCATGGACCGCCACGACGCCCTCCTGCTGTCACCCGGCATCCCGCATCGCCTGCCGGCTCCGCACCCGGTCGCCCGCATGGCGCAGGAGGCCGGAATCCCGATCCTGTCCGACGCCGAGCTGCTGTTCCAGGCGGTCCGCGCGAGCAACAGCCGTGCCCGCTTCGCCGGCATCACCGGCACCAACGGCAAGTCCACCACCACCGCCCTGCTCGCCCATCTCCTGGCCGAGGCAGGCCGGCCCGTCGCCGCCGGCGGCAACCTCGGCCCCGCGGCCCTGGCGCTGCCGCTGCTGCCCGACGACGGCGTCTACGTGCTGGAAATGTCGTCCTACATGCTCGAGCGCCTCGAGACCCTGCGCTTCGACGTCGCCTGCCTGCTCAACCTGTCCCCCGACCACCTCGACCGGCACGGCGACATGGACGGCTACGCCCGCGCCAAGCTCCAGGTGTTCGCCCGCCAGACCCCGGACGACCTCGCCGTGATCGGCCTCGACGACCCCGCCTGCCGCGCCATCGCCAGGACCGGCACCGTGGCCCGCCTGAACACGGTCTCCGGCAGCGAGCCCGGCACGCTGTCCGGCCTGCTGCCGCCGACCCTGCCCGGCACCCACAACGCCCAGAACGCGCTCGCCGCCGCCGCGATGGCGCGCCATCTGGGCCTGTCCGACGCGCAGGTCGCCTTCGGCCTCGCCTCCTTCCCTGGCCTGCCGCACCGCCAGCGCGAAGTCGCCCGGATCGACGGCATCGCCTTCGTCGACGACAGCAAGGCCACCAACGCCGATGCCGCGTCGCGCGCGCTGGCCTGCTACGACCGGCTGATCTGGATCGCCGGCGGCCTCGCCAAGTCCGGCGGCATCGACGACCTGGCGCCGCTGTTCGACCGCATCCCGCTCGCCCTGCTGATCGGCCGCGACGCGCCGCGTCTTGCCGGCACCCTGTCCGCCTACAAGGTCGAGCACCGCATCGTGCACACGCTGGAGCACGCGGTGCCGCAGGCCTTCGCGGCTGCCCGGGCGCTGGACGCGCCGGTGGTGCTGCTGTCGCCGGCCTGCGCCAGCTTCGACCAGTTCGCGAGCTTCGAGGCCCGCGGCCAGCGCTTTGCCGACCTCACCCACCAGATCGCCCACCATTCCGGGGGTGCCCGCTGATGGCGCAGTTCTCCCGCGCGGACAACTCGATCCTCGGCCGCTGGTGGTGGACGGTGGATCGCTGGACGCTGGGCTGCATCGGCCTGCTGATCGGCTTCGGCTACGTGCTGATGCTGGCAGCCTCGCCGTCGGTCGCCGCGCGCATCGGCGCGTCGCGCGACATGTTCATCCTCAAGCAGGTGATCTTTCTAGGCATCGCCGGCGCGATCGTGCTGTCCACCTCCATGCTGTCGCCCAGGGGCGTGCGACGGCTGGGGCTGATCGGCTGCCTGGTGGCCCTGGGCCTGACCGCGCTCACCCTGGTGCACGGCGTCGAGATCAAGGGCGCGCGCCGCTGGATCGCGTTGCCGATGATGTCGATCCAGCCTTCGGAGTTCCTGAAGCCCTGCTTCGCCGTGGTGACCGCCTGGCTGCTGGCGGAAGGCCGGCGCACCCGCGCGTTCCCGGGCACGATCCTGGCACTCGGCGTGTTCGCGGCCATCCTGCTTCTGCTGAAGTCGCAGCCCGACATCGGCATGCTGTCGGTGATCACCTGCGTGTTCATGGCCCAGCTGTTCCTGGGCGGCCTGAACCTGTTCCTGGTCGGCTGCGGCGTCGGCAGCATGATGGCGGCCTTTGCCGGCGCCTATGTCGCCTTCCCGCACGTGCGCTCCCGTGTCACCCGCTTCCTCCATCCCGGCCAGGGCGACCACTACCAGATCGACACCGCGCTGCAGGCGTTCGGCAACGGCGGCCTGCTCGGGCGCGGACCCGGCGAGGGACGGGTCAAGGACCTGCTGCCCGACGCCCACGCCGACTTCGTGTTCGCCGTCGCCGGCGAGGAGTTTGGGCTGCTGGTCTGTTTGTTCATCATCGGCGTGTTCTGCCTGATCGTCGTGCGCACCCTGCTCAAGCTGCTGGCAGAGGACGACCCGTTCGTGGTGCTGGCCTCCGCCGGCCTGGTGTGCGGCTTCGGGCTGCAGGCCTTCGTCAACATGGCCTCCTCGCTGCACCTGATCCCGACCAAGGGCATGACCCTGCCGTTCATCTCCTATGGCGGCTCCTCGGCGATGTCGGTGGCGCTCACCATCGGCATGGTGCTGGCGCTGACGCGCAGGCGCACCCAGGCGAGCCGCCTCGCCGTCCCGGCGCCGCGCCGTCGCAGGGTGGCGGCATGACGGCACCGATCGTGATCGCCGCCGGCGGCACCGGCGGCCACTTCTTCCCCGCCGAGGCGCTGGCGACTGAGCTCGCCGCCCGCGGCCATGCCCTGGTGCTGATGACCGATCGCCGCGCCGGGCGCCGGACGGCGGGCGTGTTCGCCGGGGCGGAGCAGCACGTGCTGCCCGGCAGCGGCATTGCCGGGCATGGACCTGCCGCCAGGCTCGGCGGCGCGCTGGCGCTGGCGCGCGGCACGCTGGCGGCACGTCACATCCTCCGGCGGCTGCGTCCCGCGGCGGTAGTGGGCTTCGGCGGCTACCCGTCGGTGCCACCGCTGCTCGGCGCCCGGCTGCTCGGCCGCGCGCGGCCGCCGATCGTCCTGCACGAGGGCAACGCCGTGCTCGGCCGGGCCAACGCCCAGCTCGCCCGCTTCGCCGACGCGATCGCCACCAGCTTCACCCGCGTCGCCCGCCTGCCCAAGGGCGCGGATCCGGTGCTGACCGGCATGCCGGTGCGCGCCGACATCGCCGACGCCGCGCACAGCCCGTATCCGGACCCGACCGGCCAGCTTCGCCTGCTGGTCTGGGGCGGCTCGCTCGGCGCCAGGGTGTTCGCCGACGTGGTGCCGCAGACCCTGGCCGCGCTTCCCCCCGAGCTGCGGAACAGGCTGTCGGTGACGCAGCAGGCCAGGGCGGAGGACGTGGACCGCGTGCGCGCCGCCTACGCCGCCGCCGGCATCGAGGCAGAAGTGGCGCCGTTCCTCCACCGCATCGCGGAGCGCCTGGCGGCGAGCCATCTGGTGATCGGCCGCGCCGGCGGCTCCTCGGTGGCCGAACTTGCGGTGGTGGGACGTCCGTCGATCCTGGTGCCGCTGCCGATTGCCGCCTCCGACGAGCAGGGCGCCAACGCTGCAGCGCTGGTGGAAGCCGGCGGCGGCTGGATGCTGCGCCAGGCCGGGCTGTCGCCCGCCACGCTGGGGGGGCTGCTGGAGGGCCTGCTGGCCGATCCCGTACGGCTGCGGAACGCGGCGGAGTCTGCGGCCGGTCTCGGCCGGCAGCACGCCGCCTTCGCCCTCGCCGACCTGGTCGAACGGCAACTCACGATTTCGCGAGATTCACGCTTGCGCTCCGCGACCGCAGCCTCCATCCCCGAGCGCGCGACTCGGGAGATGCCAGCATGAGAGCCCTGCCCCTATCGATCGGCACCATCCACTTCGTCGGCATCGGCGGAATCGGCATGTCGGGCATCGCCGAGGTGCTGCACACGCTCGGCTACGTGGTGCAGGGCAGCGACATCGCCGAGGGCGCGAACGTGCAGCGGCTGCGTGCCGCCGGCATCCGGGTGATGGTCGGCCACGACGCCGCCAACCTCGGCGACGCCCGCGTGGTGGTGACCTCCACCGCGGTGAAGCGCGACAACCCGGAAGTCGCCGCCGCCCGCGCGCGCCTGGTGCCGGTGGTGCGACGCGCCGAGATGCTGGCCGAGCTGATGCGCCTGCGCTGGTCGATCGCCATCGGCGGCACCCATGGCAAGACCACCACCACCTCGCTGGTCGCAGCCGTTCTGGAAGCGGCGAAGCTCGATCCCACCGTGATCAACGGCGGCATCATCGAGGCCTACGGCACCAACACCCGCATGGGCGAAGGCGACTGGATGGTGGTGGAGGCGGACGAAAGCGACGGCTCGTTCCTGCGCCTGCCCGCCGTGATCGCCGTGGTCACCAACATGGACCCCGAGCACCTCGACCACTGGGGGACGCCGGAAGCGATGATGCAGGCCTACGACCAGTTCGTCGGCAACATCCCGTTCTACGGCTTCGCCGTGCTGTGCCTGGACCATCCCAACGTGCAGGGCATGATCCCGCGCCTGTCCGACCACCGGGTCATCACCTACGGCTTCTCCCCGCAGGCCGACGTGCGTGCCGAGCGCATGGTCGCCGACAAGCGCGGCGCCACCTTCGAGGTGATCGTCACCGACCGCACCCGCAACCGCAGCCGCAAGATGGGCCCGTTCCGCCTGCCGATGCTGGGCAGCCACAACGTGCAGAACGCGCTCGCCGCGGTCGCCGTCGCGGTCGAGATGGAGATCGACGAGAGCACCATCCGCTCCGCCTTCGCCGACTTCCGCGGCGTCAAGCGCCGCTTCACCCGCACCGGCGAGGCCGGCGGCATCACCGTGGTGGACGATTACGGCCACCATCCGGTGGAGATCGCCGCCGTGCTCAAGGCGGCCCGCCAGGCCGGCGCCCGCGACGTGGTGGCGATCGTGCAGCCGCACCGCTATTCGCGCCTGCAGACGCTGTTCACCGAGTTCTGCACCTGCATGAACGACGCCGGCACCGTGATCATCGCCGACGTGTACGCCGCCGGCGAGGCGCCGATCGAGGGCATCGACCGCGACGGGCTGGTGGACGGCCTGCGCGCGTCGGGCCACCGCTCCGTGGTGCCGCTGCCGGGCCCGGAGCACCTGGCCGAGATGGTGCACGCGATCGCCCGGCCGGGCGACTTCGTGATCTGCTTAGGCGCCGGCAACATCACCGCCTGGGCGCAGGCGCTGCCGGGGCAGCTCATGTCCCTGCAGAAGAGCCGCGGCGGCCACGCAGCGTGAACGTTGTTCACGCCTTGCCCCCGGACCGGCGTGACGTGCCCACGGGCCTGGGCCGTTTGATGCCGCCGGTGCGCGGCCGCCTGGAGCAGGCGGCGCCGCTGGGCGCGCAGACCTGGTTCGGCGTCGGCGGCGCCGCCGAGCTGCTGCTGCGTCCGGCCGACGCCGAGGACCTGTCCGCGTTCCTGGCCGCCCTGCCGCCCGAGCTGCCTGTGACCACCATCGGCAAGGCGTCCAACCTGATCATACGCGACGGCGGCCTGCCCGGCGTGGTGATCCGGCTCGCCCGCGGCTTCGGCGAGCTCGCGGTCGAGCCGGACGGCATCGTCTGCGGCGGCGCCTGCCTCGACATGACGGTGGCCGAGCACGCCGCCGGCGCCGGCCTGCGCGGCCTGGAGTTCCTGGCCGGCATCCCGGGCTCGGTCGGCGGCGCGGTGGCGATGAACGCCGGCGCCTACGGTGCGGAGATCACCGACGTGCTGGACTGGGCCGAGATCGTGAACCGCGAAGGCCAGTTCCTGCGCCTGCCGGTGGAAGCGCTGGGCTTCGGCTACCGCCGCTCCAGCCTGCCGGAAGGCGCGGTGGTGGTCCGTGTCCGACTGCGCGGCGAGCCCTGCGACCCGGCGATCCCGCGCGCCCGCATCGCCGCGATCCGTGCCGCGCGCGAGGCCTCGCAGCCGACCCGCGCCCGCACCGGCGGCTCGACCTTCCGCAATCCCGACCCGTCGCAGACCGGGTCGAAGGCCTGGCAGCTGATCGACGAGGCCGGCTGCCGCGGCTTCAGGCTGGGCGGCGCGCAGGTCAGCGAGAAGCACTGCAACTTCCTGCTCAACACCGGCGACGCCACCGCCGCCGACATCGAGGCGCTGGGCGAGACGGTGCGCCGACGCGTCGCCGACAGCTCGGGCGTGGAACTCGCCTGGGAGATCAAGCGGATCGGCGTCCCCGCAGACCGGGGGATGGACGCATGAGCGCCCGTCCCCGCGTCGCGGTGCTGATGGGCGGCATCTCGTTCGAGCGCGAGGTCAGCCTCAGCTCCGGCCACGGCGTGTTGTCGGCGCTGCGCGAGAGCGGCTACGAGACGCGCGCGATCGACGCCGGGCCCGACCTGCCGGCGCTGGTGGCCGACCTCGCCGCCGACCGCCCGGACGTGGTGTTCAACGCCCTGCACGGCCGGTACGGCGAGGACGGCGCGATCCAGGGCGTGCTGGACTGGATGGGCATTCCCTACACCCATTCCGGCATACGCGCCTCGGCGCTGGCGATGGACAAGGACGCCGCCCGCGCGGTGTTCGCCGCCTCCGGCCTGCCGATCGCACGCGGCCGCGTGGTCGAGGTCGCCCACTTCGCCGAAGCCGACCCGCTGCCGCTGCCCTACGTGATCAAGCCCCTGAACGAGGGCTCGTCGGTCGGCGTCGACATCGTGCGCGCCGGCTCCAACCGCCGCCACGAGATCGTGTCCGCCTGGCGCTACGGCCCGCTCGCCCTGGTCGAGGAGTTCATCCCCGGGCGCGAGATCACCGTCGGCGTCATGGGCGGCAACGACGGCGACATCGGCGCCCTGACCGTGACCGACATCGCCCCCAACCCGGAGGTCGCGTCGCACGACTTCTACGACTACGACGCGAAGTATGCCGCCGGCGGCTCCCGCCACGTGCTGCCGGCGGCGATCCACCCCGAGGCGTTCGCCGAAGCGATGCGCGTGGCGCTGTCGGCGCACCGGGCGCTCGGCTGCCGCGGCGCCACCCGCACCGATTTCCGCTACGACGACACCGCGCATGGCGCCGACCGCCCGGGCCGCCTGGTGCTGCTCGAGGTCAACACCCAGCCGGGCCTGACGCCCACCTCCCTGCTGCCGGAGCAGGCGGCGTATCGCGGCATCGCCTTTCCCGCCCTGTGCGCCTGGATGGTGGAGAACGCCGCATGCCGCGCGTGAAGCAGCCGACCGCGCCCGGCGGGCTGATCGACCGCCCGTCGCGCTACAGCATCTTCGCCAGGCGGCAGCGCCGGCTGCTGCGTCCGGCGCTGTGGTCGGCGGCGGCGGTGGCGGCCCTCGGCGGCGCGCTGCACCTGGCCCACCTGATGCGCAGCGAGGCCTCGTTCGCGCCGCTGCGCAGCGAGCTCGGCCGCAAGGTGGCAATGCACGTGTCCGCCATCACCGTCACCGGCCGCGACATGACCCCGGAAGCCGCGCTGCAGCAGGCGCTCGGCGTCAAGGTCGGCGACGACATGCTCGGCTTCTCGGTCGAGGCGGCGCGGCAGCGGATCGACGGGCTCACCTTTGTCGAGCACGCCACGGTGGAACGCCGCCTGCCCGGCACGATCGTGGTGCAGATCACCGAGCGCCGCCCGTTCGCGGTGTGGCAGAACCAGGGCCGCTTCGTGCTGATCGACCGCAGCGGCGCCCTGGTCGCCGACCAGGGCATGAACGGCAAGGACGCCGACGCCTTCGCCGAGCTGCCGCTGGTGGTGGGCGTCGGCGCGCCGGCGGCGGCGGCGGCGCTGATCGACGCGCTCGCGTCCGAGCCGGAGGTGCGGGCCCACGTGGTCGCCGCGGTGCGCGTCGGGCAACGGCGCTGGAACCTGACGCTGCGCAACGGCTGCGACGTGCTGCTGCCGGAAGGCGAGGAGCCGGCGGCCCTGCACCGGCTGGCGCAGATGCAGCGCAGCCAGGCGCTGATGGTGCGTCCGCTGGAGGCCATCGACATGCGCCTGCCGGACCGGCTGGTGGTGCGCCCCCGTCCCGTGCCGGCCACCGACCCGGCCGCCGTGGACCCTGCCACCGGCGCGCCGGCCGACGCCGCGCCCGCTGACGGGAAGCCGGGCGGAAAGGCGGGCGCTCCCCCCGCGACCACCGGCCGCACGGACCCCGGCGTCACGATCCTCGACTCCGGCAGGAGGCCGGCATGACCGACCTCGTCCGCACGCCGACCAGCCGGCCGTCGCGCCGCGGCGCGCAGAGCCGGGCTCCCGCCGCCGACGGCGCCCTGCCCGCCCTGCTGGCGGCCCCGGCTCCCGAACAGGCACGGCTGCTGGCGCTGCCGCCGCCGGACGCGACCCAGACGCCCAGGCGCCGCCCGTACCGCCCGGGCGTGTACGGCGTGCTCGACATCGGCACCACCAAGATCACCTGCCTGATCGGCCGCGGCGAGCCGGACGGCTCGCTCCGCGTGCTCGGCTGCGGCTGGCAGCGCTCGCGCGGGGTGCGGCTCGGCGGCATCACCGACCTGGCCGAGGCGGAGCGGGCGATCCGCGCCGCGGTGGGCCAGGCGGAAAGCCAGGCCGACCACCACCTGCGCACCGTCACCGTGAACCTGTCCTGCGGCCAGCCCGAGAGCCGGCTGTTCAACGTGCGCTGGCCGGTGGGCGGCCGCGTGGTCGGCGACTCCGACATACGGCGCGTGGTGAACGAGGGCCGCCACCGCGCCGTCACCGACGGCCGCGACGTGATCCACGCCCTGCCGCTCGGTTTTTCCGTCGACGAGACCACCGGGATCGAGGACCCGCGCGGCCACCACTGCGACCAGCTCTCCGCCCGCCTGCACGTGGTGGACGCATCCGCGACCTCGCTCCGCAACCTCGCCGCCGTGCTGGCGCGCTGCGACCTCGACATCGCCGAGCTGGTGGCCGCCCCGCTCGCGTCCGGCCTGTCGGTGCTGGTCGAGGACGAGCGCGAGCTCGGCGCCACCGTGGTCGACATGGGCGGCGGCACCACCTCCATCGCGGTGTTCGGCGAGGGGCAGATCCTGCACACCGCGCAGCTCCCGGTCGGCGGGCTGCACGTCACCAAGGACATCGCCGGCATGATCTCCACCCCGCTCGGCAGCGCGGAGCGGCTCAAGGTGATCTACGGCAACGCCGAGGCCTCGTCCGACGACGAGCGCGAGATGCTCAGCGTGCAGCAAATCGGCGAGGACGAGCACCAGTTCTCCCGCATGTCGCGCGCCCGCATCGTCGCCGTGATCCGCCCGCGCATCGAGGAAACCTTCGAGCTGGTGCGCGACCGGCTGGACAACGCGGGCCTCGGCCGCGCGAGCGCCGGCCGCGTGGTGCTGACCGGCGGCGCCAGCCAGCTCGACGGCATCACGCCCATGGCCGCGCGCATCCTCGACCGGCAGGTGCGGCTCGGCCGTCCGGTGGGCGTGCGCGGCCTGCCCGACAACGCCACCGGGCCGGGCTTCGCCACCGCCACCGGCCTGCTGTCCTGGGCCGCAGGTGCCGGGCGCACCCTGCACGACATCGACTTCAACGAGCCCCGACCGCCAGGCCTGGTGCGTCGGCTCGTCGAGTTCCTGCGCGAGCGCGTCTGACATGACCCGCCCGCCAGCGATCCCACCGAACCGGTCGCCCAACGCGACCACCCGCCCAGCCTCCAACAGGGGACCTCGTCCATGACCCTCAACCTCACGATCCCGCAGCAGACCTATTCCGACTTCACGCCGCGGATCACCGTGATCGGCGTGGGCGGCGGCGGCACCAACGCCGTCGACAACATGATCCAGCTCCAGCTGGCCGGCGTGGAGTTCGTGGTCGCCAACACCGACGCCCAGCAGCTCACCCACAGCCGTGCCGATCGCCGCATCCAGCTCGGGCCGCACCTGACGCAGGGCCTCGGCGCCGGCGCCAAGCCGGAGATCGGCCGCGCCGCCGCCGAGGAGGCCGCCGACGAGCTCGCCCGCCACATGGACGGCGCGCACATGGTGTTCATCACCGCCGGCATGGGCGGCGGCACCGGCACCGGGGCGGCGCCGGTGATCGCCCGCATGGCGCGCGAGCGCGGCATCCTGACCGTGGGCGTGGTGACCAAGCCGTTCACCTTCGAGGGCGGCCGTCGCGCCAAGGCGGCGGAGGTCGGCATCGCCGAGCTGCAGCAGTTCGTCGACACCCTGATCGTGATCCCGAACCAGAACCTGTTCCGCCTGGCCAACGAGCGCACCGGCTGGAAGGAAGCGTTCAAGATGGCCGACCACGTCCTGTACATGGGCGTGCGCGGCGTCACCGACCTGATGGTGGCACCGGGACTGGTGAACCTCGACTTCGCCGACATACGCACCGTCATGGCCGAGATGGGCAAGGCGATGATGGGCACCGGCGAGGCCGAGGGCGAGAACCGCGCCATCCGCGCCGCCGAGGCCGCGATCTCCAACCCGCTGCTGGAGGACACCTCCATGGCCGGCGCCCGCGGACTGCTGATCAACATCACCGGCGGCGACGACATGACCCTGTTCGAGGTCGACCAGGCCGCCAACCGCATACGCGAGGAGGTGGCCGAGGACGCCAACATCATCTTCGGCTCGGCGATCGACGACAACCTGTCCGGCCGCATCCGCGTGTCGGTGGTGGCGACCGGCATCGACACGCCGATGGCGCATTCCGAGCGCCCGCGCCTGATCGCGGTCGGCAGCGCACCGATGCACGCCGAGCCGGCGGCGCCGGGCCCGCAGGCCCACCAGCCGATGCACACCGGCCCGATCGGCGCCCCCGTCCTGAACCAGTCGGTGCTGTACCACCCGGCTCCGGGCCATTCCCCGACCACGTCCTCGTCCGCCTACGCGATGGAGCCCGCGGCGGCGCCGGTGCAGCAAGCCCTGCCGCCGACGGCGATTGTTTCCCCGGCTTCGATCGGCTCCCTCCGCCCGGCGATGCCGCAGCACGGCGTGGAGGCAAGCCCCGCCCACGCCCCGTCTGCCCACGCCCCGTCTGCTCACGCCCTGCCGCACCAGCTGCCGAACGCCCGGCCATCGGTGGCGCGGCCCGGCCTGTTCTCCGAGCCGCCGCGGCAGGTCGCCGAACCGCCGGCGCCGTCGCGCAGCCTGTTCGGGATCGTCACCGGCGCGCTGCGCGGCCGCGCAGCTCCGGCCGCCCCCGGCGTCGCCGCAGCCCGTACCGAGCCCACCGTGTCGGACGCCGAGCCCTCCGCCACCGTGCGCCCGGCCGCGGGCGAGGAGGTCGGACTGGATATCCCCGCCTTCCTGCGCCGCCAGTCCTCCTAGCCAGCCGCGGACCGGAGGGCCCGTGCTCTCCGGTCGTGGGACGATCGCCTGGATGGCCTTCCCGGCATCCGGCCGTTCGTTCCTTCAGGAAAGCTCGACCAAGGGCCGGGCTTCCAGGAGACCCTGGGCGTCTTCCCCGACCTGCAAGAACCCGGGCATCGCTCCCCTGCGGCTGGCCCGCAGAACTATCGTTTCCAAGCATCCGCCACCAACCGCATGGCGCAGCTGCTGGTCCGCGATGCGGACGCGACCCGCTCGTCGCCGACCGGTCCGCAGGCCGCCAACGACTCGCGACGAGCGAGCCGATGCCGCTTTCCACGCGGCGCGGCGGCAGGAACGTGGGCCTTATCCTCGCCCGCATGGTGTGTCCTGGCACGTGACGCAGGCGCGCTCCTGAGCGGACTGCCGATGCGCGCGGCCGCACGGTCGACGGCCGGACTGCCATCCTCCGGCCAAACATGCTGCAAGAACATCGGCTTGCGCCGAAATACTCGGCAATAAACCTTGACTGGCCGTTTTCGAGAGCCGCCTCTACACCTCAGGGTGGTAGACGCCGCGCACGTGAGCGCCGGCCAGGAGGATCATAGATGGACGGCATGTCCGCCCCGCTGTTCGACACCGCGCCGCGGGCGGCCCGTCCAGAGTCGACGCTGCCGGGGGGCCTCGTCGCCCTCCGCGGCACACGCCAGCATACGCTGCGCAACCCGATCTCCTGCAGCGGCGTCGGGCTGCATCGCGGACAGCCGGTCACTCTGACCCTGCGTCCCGCGGCCGCGAACAGCGGCATCGTGTTCCGCCGCACCGACCTCGGCCTGGACCTGCCGGCCCGCTTCGACGCGGTGGTCGACACCCGTCTATGCACGGTGCTGGGCTCGGCCGCCGATGGGCGCGCGCGGGTCGCCACCGTGGAGCACGTGATGGCGGCCCTGTCCGCCTGCGGCATCGACAACGTCCTGGTCGAGCTGGACGGACCGGAGGTGCCGGTGCTGGACGGCAGCAGCGCCCCGTTCGTGTTCCTTCTCGACTGCGCCGGCCGCGTCGAGCAGGACGAGGGGCGCCGCACGATCGAGGTGCTCAGGTCGGTGCGCGTCGAGGAGAACGGCGCCTTCGCCGAGCTGCGTCCGTCGCACGCGCCCGGCCTGTCGCTGTCGCTGTCGATCGAGTTCGACGCGCGCGCGATCGGCCGGCAGGCCTACAGCATCCGCCTGGGCGAGCAGGGCTTCCGGCGCGAGCTCGCGTCCTGCCGCACCTTCACCCTGCTGGGCGAGATCGAGGCGATGCGCGCCGCCGGCCTCGCCCGCGGCGGGTCGCTCGACAACGCCCTGGTGGTGGACGACGCGGTGGTGCTCAACCCCGTCGGCTTGCGCCATCCGGACGAGTTCGTGCGGCACAAGGTGCTGGACGCGGTCGGCGACCTGGCGCTGGCCGGCCATCCCCTGCGCGGCGCCTTCATCGGCCACCGCTCCGGGCACGGGCTGAACAACCGCCTGCTGCGCGCCCTGTTGGCCGATCCGGCTGCCTGGCGCCTGTCCGCCCGCCCGGCCCCGGACGAGGCCGCGCGGACCGACCGGGCGGCTTGACACCGCAGCACTGCCGACGGCCTTCTCGCCTCCCGGCCGCGTGATACAAGGCGGCCCCACTCCAAAGCCGGCAGGTCGATGTCGTTCACTCCGTTGCGCCTCCGCCGCCTGGCCCTGGTCCCGCTGGCCGCCCTGCTGCCCGGCTGCGCCACCCTCGACAGCCTCAACCCGTTCTCTGACTCCAAGCCGGCGCCGCATCTCGCCGCCGGGCCGCAGACGCCGGAGACCCTGTACAACAACGGCATCGACGCGCTGCACAGCGACCGCTACCCGCTCGCCGTCACCCAGTTCGAGAACATCCAGCAGAACTTCCCGTATTCCGGCTACACCGCCAACGCCCAGCTGATGGAAGGCTATGCCTACTATCTGCAGGACCAGTATCCGGATGCGGTGCAGCAGATCGACCGCTTCCTGCAGCTCCATCCCACCAGCGGCGACGCCGGCTACGCCTACTACCTGCGCGCGCTGTGCTATTACGAGCAGATCGCCGACATCCAGCGCGACCAGCAGGGCACCGTGCAGGCGATGAACGCCCTGCAGGACGTGGTCACCCGCTTCCCCGACACCGCCTACGCCCGCGATGCGCGCCTGAAGATCGACCTGTGCCGCGACCACCTGGCCGGCAAGGAGATGCTGATCGGCCGCTACTACGAGCAGCAGCACTACTACGAGGCGGCGATCAACCGCTACCAGCGCGTGGTCGAGGACTTCCAGACCACCAACCATGTGGCCGAAGCCCTGCACCGCCTGGTCGAGGTCTACCTCAAGCTCGGCCTGACCGACCAGGCGCGCAAGACCGCCGCGGTGCTCGGCTACAACTACCCCGGCAGCTCCTGGTATCAGGACAGCTACGCCGACCTCCGCTCCGCCGGCGCGCTGTCCCCGGACGGTTCCATCCCCGGCCAGTCGTCGACGCCGGCGCAACAGCGCGGCTTCTTCGGCCGTGCGCTGCACTCGGTGTTCTGAGGCGCCGACACGGCACCGGGCCCGTCCAGTCCGCCCCTGATCCCGCCGCCCGTCGATCCTGCCGCCCCTCGATCCTGGCAACTTGGCACCCATCTCATCCCCATGCTGACCCGGATCTCGATCCGTGACGTGGTGCTGATCGAGCGGCTCGACCTCGACCTGCATCGCGGCCTCACCGTGCTGACCGGCGAGACCGGCGCCGGCAAGTCGATCCTGCTCGACAGCCTGGGCCTGGCGCTCGGCGAGCGCTCCGCCTCCGGCCTGGTGCGTGCCGGCGCCGAGGCCGCCAGCGTCACCGCCTGCTTCGAGCTCGCGTCCTCGCATCCGCTGCACGCGCTGCTGTCCGAGCAGGGCATCGAGCACGAGGCCGGCGAGGCGGTGGTGCTGCGACGCGTGGTCACCCGCGATGGCCGGTCGCGCGCCTATGTGAACGACCAGCCGGTCGGCATCGCGCTGCTGCGTCGCGCCGGCACCCTGCTGGTCGAGATACAGGGCCAGCACGAGCAGATGGGCCTGGCCGACCAGGCCACCCACCTCGACCTGCTGGACGCGTTCGGCGTGCCGCCGGCGCTGCGCCAGGCCGTGCGTGCGCGCCATGCCGCCTGGACCTCCGCCCGCACCGCGCTGGCGGAGGCGCGCGCCCGGGTCGAGGCGGCGGCGCGCGAGGAGGACTGGCTACGCCAGTCGGTGCACGACCTCACCGCCCTGGGCCCGCAACCGGACGAGGAGGCACAGCTCGCCGGCACCCGGCAGTCGCTGCAGCAGGGTGAGCGCCGTGCCGAGGCGATCGCCGCCGCCCTGTCCGAGCTCACCCCGCGCGACCGCCGCAATGCCGGCCCGGGTGCCGCGCTGCGCGCCGCCAGCCGTGCCCTGCAACGCCTGCTGCCCGCCACCGCCGGCGACGAGGCCGACGCAGGCCTCCTTGGTCCTGACACGCCGGCCGGCCGTGCCCAGGCCGCGCTGGACGCGCTCGACCACGCCGAGGCCGCGCTGTCCGATGCCGAGGGCCTGCTGTCCCGTCTCGCCGCCGACCAGGACGGCGATCCCCGGCTGCTGGAACAGACCGAGGAGCGGCTGTTCGCGCTCCGCGGCAGCGCCCGCAAGCACGGGGTGGCGGTGGTCGAGCTGCCCACCCTGCTGGCCGAGCTGCGTGCCCGGCTGGAGGCGCTGGATAGCGGCCAGGCGCGGATCGCCACGCTGGAGGAGGCGGTCCGCACCGCGCGCGCCGCGTTCGGAACCGAATGCGCGGCACTGACCGCCGCCCGCGCCACCGCGTCGAAGCGCCTCGAGACCGCGGTGATGGGCGAGTTGCGCCCGCTGCGCCTTGAGCGTGCCCGGTTCATCGTCTCGCTCGAGCCCCTGCCGCCGGACGCCTGGACCGCGCGCGGCACCGAGCAGGCCTCGTTCCTGATCGCCGCCAACCCCGGCCAGCCGGCGGGCCCCCTGGCCCGCGTCGCCTCCGGCGGCGAGCTGTCGCGGCTGATGCTGGCGCTCAAGGTGGTGCTGGCCGGCCGCTCGGCGATCCCGACCCTGGTGTTCGACGAGGTCGATTCCGGCGTCGGCGGCGCCACCGCCGCCTCGATCGGCGAGCGCCTGGCGCGCGTCGCCGACGAGGTGCAGGTGCTGGTGGTGACGCACAGCCCGCAGGTGGCGGCGCGCGGCGACCATCACCTCCGTATCGCCAAGCGGATACGCAGCGACCGCACCGAGACCCTGGCCTCGCCGCTGGACGGCACCGAGCGGCGCGAGGAGATCGCCCGCATGCTGGCCGGCGAGACCATCACCGAGGCCGCGCGCGCCGCCGCCGACAGCCTGCTCGGCCTGCACGGATGACGCTGCGCGACGTTCCCGCGCTGGAGCCGGCCGAGCTGAACGAGACCGAGGCCGCAGCCGAGCTGGCCCGCCTCGCTGCCCTGCTGGACCGGCTGAGCCGCGCCTACCACAACGACGACGCACCGGAAGCCAGCGACGCCGAGTACGACGCCCTGCTCCGACGCAACGAGTCGATCGAGCGGCTGCATCCCGACCTGGTGCGCGCCGACACCCCCACCGCCCGCGTCGGCGCCCCGCCCGAGGGCGGTTTCGCCAAGCACACGCACCTCGTGCCGATGCTGTCGCTGGACAACGTGTTCGACCGCGCCGAATTCGAAGGCTTCACCGCCCGCGCCCGCCGCTTCCTGGGCCTCAAGGAGGCCGAGCTGCGCCTGGTGGCCGAGCCCAAGATCGACGGCCTGTCGATCAGCCTGACCTACGAGCACGGCCGCTTCGTGCACGGCGCCACGCGCGGCGACGGCGCTGTCGGCGAGGACGTGACCGCCAACCTGCGCACGCTGCGCGGCCTGCCCGAGCGGCTCGATGGCGAGGCCCCCGCCTTGATCGAGATCCGCGGCGAGGTGTTCCTGCGCAAGGCGGACTTCCTCCATTTGAACGTTGTTCAAGCCGAGGCCGGTCAGCGGCTGTTCGCCAACCCGCGCAACGCCGCCGCCGGCTCGCTGCGGCAGCTCGACCCCGCCATTACTGCCGCCCGGCCGCTGTCGCTGTTCGCCTACGCGCAGGGCCGGTCGAGCGAGCCGGTCGCCACCACCCATTCCGGCTACCTCGACCGCCTGCGCGGCTGGGGCTTCGCCGTGAACCCGCTGTCCACGCTGCTGGAGGGCGCGGAGGCGGCCGAGCGGTTCCAGGCGCAGCTGGCGCTCGACCGCTCCGGCCTCGATTACGACATCGATGGCGTGGTCTACAAGATCGACGACCTCCAGTTGCAGGACCGCCTCGGCTTTGTCGGCCGCGCGCCGCGCTGGGCGGTGGCCTGGAAGTTCCCGGCCGAGCAGGCGATCACCCGGCTGGAGGAGATACGCATCCAGGTCGGCCGCACCGGCGCGCTGACACCGGTGGCGGTGCTGGAACCGGTCAACGTTGGCGGCGTGCTGGTCACCCGCGCCACCCTGCACAACGCCGACGAGATCGCCCGCAAGGACGTGCGTCCCGGCGACCGGGTGCAGCTGCAGCGCGCCGGCGACGTGATCCCGCAGATCTTGCGACGCATCGAGGAGCCGGGCGTCGAGCGTGGTCCGGAATGGGTGTTTCCCGACCATTGTCCCGCCTGCGGCTCGAAGGCGGTGCGGCCCGATGGCGAGGTGGTGGTGCGCTGCACCGGCGGCCTCGTGTGCCCGGCGCAGACGGTGGAACGGCTGATCCACCTGGTGTCGCGGCTGGCATTCGACATCGAGGGACTGGGGGAGAAGTCGATCGCCGAGTTCCATGCGGCCGGGCTGATCCGGACGCCTGCCGACATCTTCCGGCTCACGGCGGACCAGCTGCACGGCCGCGAGGGCTGGAAGGAGGTGTCGATCGCCAGGCTGATGCGCGCGATCGACGAGAAGCGCACGATCCCGCTCGCCCGCTTCATCTTCGCGCTGGGTATCCGCCGCATCGGCGAGACCAACGCCCGCCTGCTGGCCCGGCATTACGGCTCCTACGCGGAGTGGCGCGCGCAGATGCAGGCGGCCACCGTGGTCGGCTCCGACGAGCGTCTGGCGCTCGGCAGCATATCCCGCGTCGGCAGCGCCATCGCCGACGAGCTCGCCACCTTCTTCGGCGAGGCGCACAACCGCGACGCCCTGGACGACCTGGCCGGCGCCATGCGCGAGATCGAGGACGAGGCGGCGCCGGACAGCGCCGCGCTGGCCGGCCGCACGATCGTGTTCACCGGCTCGCTCGCCACCATGACCCGACCGGAAGCCAAGGCGATGGCGGAGCGGCTGGGCGCCAAGGTCACCGACACGGTGTCGCGCAAGACCGACCTGGTGGTGCTGGGCGCCGAGGCCGGCTCCAAGGCGAAGAAGGCGGCGGAACTCGGCATCGAGACGGTGGACGAGGCCGGGTGGCGGAGTCTGGCCGGGCTGCCGGATCCGTCCGTTGAGCCAGTTGCCGAGCCTTAGGCCTTGATGCGGGTGCTCTGGTGTCCCCCCGAAGTTCGCATGCGAATTGTCGGAACAAGCAGCCCACTATCCCATTGAAAAGGTCAGTATCCACTGAGAACCTGAAGCCGATGGACGTCAGGTTTGAGACGCTGGCGTGATGTCGGGGGAGCGTGCGACGACGGATGACGCACCGGAACGGAGCATGGGATGAACAACGTTCACATTCGGCCCGCGCCAGGTCGCCGGTGACGGAGGACACCGCAGCCGCCGACGGCGTCGTCGCGCTGCCGGAGGATGCCGCCTGTCGCGGCTTCGTCATGGAGAACGGAGACAACCGCGACCAGGTCGCGGGCGCCGTGGCGCGGCACGGCTGGACCGGATTCGAGACGCCGCTGCCCGAGTACCTCTACGGCGTGGCGCGACGCATGCCCGGGCTGGTGATCGACGTCGGCAGCAACACCGGGTTCTATGCCCTGCTGGCTGCGTCCGCATCGGCGCGCAACACCGTGCTGGCGTTCGAGCCGATGGCGGAGATCGCCGAGCGGGCGCGTCGCAACGTGTCGCGCAACGGGCTGGGCGGCCGGATCCACGTCCGGCAGGTGGCGCTCAGTGACCGCAACGGGCTGGCGGAGTTCTACGTGCCGCCGGACGTGCACGGCGTGGTCGAGACCAGCGCCTCGCTGCGTCGCGACTTCAAGGGCACGCCGGCGGCGATCCTGCCGGTGGCGTCGCATCGCCTCGACCGTGTGCTGCTGCGCTCGCGCTGGGCTGAGCGCCCGATCTCGCTGATCAAGATCGACGTGGAGGGTCACGAGGCGGCGGTGCTGAACGGTGCCCGCTGGACGATCCGGCTGCGCCGCCCGGTGCTGTTCGTCGAGGTGCTGCCCAACGCCGACCTGCCCTGGCTCAACCACTTCATCCGCCGCCGCCGCTATGTCGACGTCAAGCTCGGGCCCGGCCGGCTGGCGACGCCGTGCGAGACGGTCGCGCACGACGAGGCCGCCTGGAACCACGCGCTGGTGCCGCAGGAGAAGCTGGCGATGTTCCTGGCGATCCGGCCGACCGCTGACCGGAGTTAATGAGTGGCCGGCCGGGAAAGCTCCCGTCACATGCAAGGGCCGAGCAGACGGGAGAAAGCACTCCCGCCAGGTTCGATCCATCCACGACATCCAGGTGGTTGAAGCCATGTCCGACGTGGATGGTGATACAAAATCCCTTCAGCCGGCGCAGCCAGTCGAGAAACGCCTTGAAGACGGTCTCCCGACCAGCGGTGACGTATTCAAACGGTGAACACGTTCAGGATGCCTGATCCACATAAACAGCATTGAGGCGTTTGAAACCTCTTCACGTGCAAGGTCTACGGCATCCAGCGTTTCGTCCAGCGGTAAGCATCTTGATCGCTACTTTCCCGAGTTCACTTTGCGCCACAACCGGCGCTAGATGGGCCAGGGCGCTCGCGTGAACGCCTTACTCGAGCAGGCCGACGGCCGAGTAACATACAAGGCGCCGATCGCATGAGCGAAGGGAGGAGTGACAAGCTCCTCCATATCGACTTGTCGCTTGACGGAGCTTTGAGCCGATTGTTTCAAACCGAGCCGAGCGACATCCACAGCGAGAGAGTTACAAGGAACAGCAGTCCCATCACTTGATCATACAGAAGGCCGATGGCATATCGTCTACGCGAACCGGGAAGTCTCAACGGACTTCTGAAAATTCCTTCTGCACACTTTCAGCACGTTGCGCGCACTTGGACGTCCAATCGACGATTTGCTTATTAGTTAAATCAATCTGAGCCGTAAATCATCGATTACTAGCTGCGGGCTTAGGTCCATAGGAGACCTTCGCCTCAGGTCATTCCATGAAGTATATCCTTGCTCCCACCGCAGAAACCCCTCCATGCGACAACTCTCTTTCTAAACAAATTTATTTTGTCTAAAGAGCATGTTTCTACAACCCAATTAATCACTTCGCTCAAAGGTCCGTCAGGGACCTGACAGATGGCAACAATCGTATCAAAGGAACCGAGGCTGGGTAGATTTGTGACTGCTTGCATAGCGATATTAAAAGGCTCGCCAGCACCAGCGATAGGGTTTCTCGGCAGAGAGAAGAATTCCTTACTCGTTTGAGAGAGGTTCTCCATATAACTTTCTGAGAAATCCTTAGTTCTGTGTAGCTTTTGTATAAGCGTGAAGATAACACCCTTTAGAACGTTCTGTTTGGCTTCAGTCAGATCTCGGATAGACGGTAAGCCGCTCAGCTGGGGATTTGCCGGCGTAACTTCACCTCTCATACTAATTGTTGAACTGGCGCAATTGTTGAACCACACTCTCTCGCGGTTCTATCATTAGAGGCATTTTAGCGGTGTTCGAACTCGCCCAGAAAGCTAATGGTAGCCCAATCAGGATGGTAATGGTGACTACTATCCACGATGCGGCGTGGTGAGCAATAGCACCGAACGATGCCACAATCCTTTTCGCGCGAGGCGTAGTCACAGCGTCTGCTCGGAGGCCCACGCCAAGTGCAATGCATCCGACGGCCATAGAGCCGAGCCCGAGTAACAGCACGCGAAACGGTACTGTCTGGTTGTTAAGCACCATGCGCCCGATTTCATCGCAAGGCATGAGGATAAGCCCGAGGCCTGCGTAATCCAGAAAACGGCCTGCCCAGCTATCTTGTTCAGCCATCCGCGTGATCCTCCCACGCTGTCGCAACAGCAGGGTGACAGGGCTCCGTTGGAGAAGCCAGCGAGTTACGCTTGTATTTAACCTCCAAGCTTGGATTGGCATTGGCTCGCAGACAAACCGATACAAGCCGTGGTGGAGCCCGACGGAATAGCAGAACTCGTCGGGTCCCTTCTTCAGCCGTCGCAGCATTCGATTGATGGTGCAACCCTGGATGCAGACCGCGGAAGTTGCGTCCGCAAAGCTTCGCCCCGAGCTGTTCGTCGCAGGTCATCTGCAGCCGAAGGCAGGATTTATGATGGCCTAGAATTTCAGCCGAAGACCTGCGACGGCCGCAGCAGCGCCGGTTGTGCCGGCTGGCGACAGGCTGTCGCGGGTGCCCGCCAGCGACGCCGTGAGATCCAGGCCCCTCACACCCGGCACGGGAACGGCCAGGCCTGCGGATACGCCGTCCGAGATGGCACCGTGGACCGGGCCACCCTCGATCCCGACGATTCCGATCCGGCTGCCGGGACCGAAGCTCGTCCGGTTCCCCGGCTCCGGCACCAAGCCATCAGGCATGGGAGCCAGCGAGAACTTCCACCGGTGACCCCAGACCTGGATCTGCTCCTGCTGATCATCCAGGGTGACGTCGGTGGGTCTGGAAAGCGGTGATCCGGCATCGTGCAAGGGGTTCGGAGCCGCAGCGGCCTGCCCGACGACGCAGGCCAGGCACAAGGTCGGGAGCATCCAGGACGGTGCGGCTGCCAAAGCCTGATCTCCCGGTGAAGCGACCGCGCCAGCGACCGGATCGAGGCCAACAGTGGCTCTAAGTCCGACACGTCATGCAACGCAGGCGGGTTCAAGACGGAGGCTGAAACCCGATCCGTCATTCATTACGGTGCCTGAAGAAGCCGGTCGACCGTGGCGAGCGCGAGGGGCAACCGGTGCAACGCGACCGGCAGAAGCGACTTCGACACCCCTGCCGCCGGGATCCTGCTCGATCCCGGCGGCATCAACCCGGCGCTACTGCATGCTGTAGACGTGCACGTAGTCGAACCAGGCGTTCGCGCCCGGATTGGTGATGTTCTGGTTGTCCTGCGCGAACAGGCCGATCCGCAACGGGAAGCCGCGGCCGGTCGAGGTCAGCGTCCAGGCGTTCTCGCGATACCAGGTCTTGTCGTCCAGGCTGTACCACGGGGTGTAGACGTCACCGTCCCGGTAGATGCGCAGCCAGACGGTGATGCGCGACGGGTCGAGGTTGCCGCCGAGATACGCGCCGCTCGGACCCTGGCCGTTGCCGGCGAAGCAGCAGGCGAGGTTTGCCGGATACTCCTGCGAGGTGTGCTCCGACGTCGCCGGGCAGGCGGCGACAGAGTATTGCACGGTGGCAACCGTGGTCCCGCTCATCGGACTGCCGAGCGGGCAGCTGGCGCCGGCAGGCAGCGCGCTCAGCGCGTTGCGCAGCGTCGCCACCATGGTCACGGTGCCGTTCCAGGTGATGTCGTTCTGCACGTTGCTGTCGTCGTCGCTGTAGATCATCAGGCCCGCTTCCTGGTTCGCGTTCTGCGGGTCGAAGTGCATCCGTGTCTCGACCACGTAGCGGCCGGTCGGAGCCGCCTCCAGCAGCAGGTTCTTTGTCGGCGACAGGTCGGGCGGGTTGGAGGCGTTCGCGTTCAGCCGCTGGTACTCGTCGAGGTTGCCGTTGCTGGTCAGGCTGAGCGCGCCGGTGTGCGCGAAGCCGCGTAGGGTGGAGTCCGGCCGCAGCACCTGCCATTGCGGCCCGACGGCGTTGCCGAAATCGTCCGACAGTCCGGCGATGGTGGAACCCGGCGCCGGCGCGGACGAGTCCGCGGCGCCGTCATCTGCGGCAGCGGCCAGGCTGACGTTGTCGAAATCTGCCGACATGCCGAGCGTCGCAGGCGCGATGCTGCCGCCGCCGGCGATCTCGGCAGCCGGGATGCCGGCGAGCGAGGCCATCGCCAGCACGTCGCCGTTCAGGGTCTGCAGCTGCGCCAGCGCGGTGAATGCGCCCGATCCGTCCGGCTTCACCGTGATCGTCAGGTGGTGCCAGTTGCCGAGGTCGACCGCGGACGGGATCGCTGCCGAGGTCGACGCGTCGGTCTGGCTGACGGTGCGGTAGGTGGCCAGCGTCAGCGTGCGCGACGACACGTCGACCGCCGCCGACAGGAAGAACAGCTGCAGCGGCAGCGCAGGATGGATAGAGGTCAGGCAGCCGTACTGCCCGCTGCCGGCCCCGGCGCGCAGGTCGCAGCTGGCATAGTAGCCGCGCTCCGGCGATGCGATCTGGTTCAGGCTGACCAGCGCCGCCAGGCTGCCCGCCGCCGCCTGGCGGACGAAGCCACCCGCCTGCGGGTCGTCCCCGGCCTCGCGCTGCCAGCTGCCGCCGAGCGGCAGCCAGTGCGCCAGCGTGCCGGCCAGGTAGTTCGGCGCGCCGACGCCGCGATCGTTGAAGTTGTCGCCGATCTCCGGGGTGGTGACCGGCGCGGCGTTCTGTCGGCTCGGTCCCGTGCCGCTGTTGACCTGCGGCCAGCCCGACGCAGTCCACTGCAATGGGTCGAGATAGAGCTGGCGCAGCGCCGTCGCCGTGCCGGACTGGCCGCCGGTGATCCAGGGCCGGCTTTCCTCGATGCCGTGATAGACCAGCCAGTCCTGCCCGGCGAGGTCCTTGATCGCCACCTGTCCGCCGGCGCCGACCACGCCGTTGCCGTTCTGCCGGAGCGTCGGGAAGCCGCCGGCCTCATCGGCGAGGTCGTACCAGATCGGGTTGTCGAACTGCGACTCGCCGGGCTTGAGCTGGTCGAACGGACCGTAGAACCACTCCATCGGCGTGTTGTTGTGGTCCGAGAACGGCCCATCCGGAGTCGTGGCGCGGTCCGCCACCACGCTGTACGGGCTGCTCGGGCCGGCGCAGCAATCCGACTGCGAGTTCAGCATGTAGTAGTAGAGCGTGCTGCCGAGGACGTGCGGCAGCAGGAAGTTGGCCTCGGTTCGGATGTTGTGGCCGAACTGCACGTCGCTGCCGGCCACCACGCCGAGACCGTCGGCGGTGAGCTTGTGCAGCCGGTTGCCGCCGAAGAAGCTTCCCTCGTACAGCCACAGCGTCCCGTCCGGCCCCTGATACACTGAGGAGTCGTACTCCCAGTTGTAGCAGGACGGGTTGGTCGGGTCGGTGCAGAAGCCCCAGCTCGGCGGGATGACGGGTCCGGTGCGGTAGGCGCCGCCGCCGGACGGCCCGGCATCGGTCCACGGCCCTAGCGGCGTCGGCGCGGTGGCGACGCCGATCGCCGGCACCCCGTTCGGGGAACCGTAGGCCGGCAGGGCGTTGGCCTGGTCGGCGGTGTAGTACAGGGTGTACTTGCCGTTGAGGTAGTGTACGTCCGGCGCCCAAAGCCCCGAGGCGGGACCGGCCCAGTCGGGTGGTGCGGTGAACGCGTCGCCGACGTAGGACCAGTGCACCAGGTCGGTGGAGCGCCAGATTGGCAGGATGTGCTCAGGTCCGGTGCCGCCGAACTGCGTGCTGGTGGCATACAGGTAGTAGTAGCCGTCGAGGCCGCGGATCACGTCGGGGTCGGCCGCGTTGGCCGACAGGACCGGGTTGGCGTAGGTCGCTGCGTCGGCACGCGCGGCATAGCACAGGCCTGGAACTGCGATCAGGCAGAGCGTCGTCCGCAGCCAGGCGTATGCAAGCATGAGGGCGTTGCGGACGGTGCCGCGTCGTGTCCGAACGTGATCCATGGTGTTCCTCCAGCGGGACGATTGCTTCGTCCTCGTGGTGGCAGGCTCGCAGGGCGTCAAAACCCTGTCAAACGATCTTGTCCGAGTAATCGCTTCACGTCTGGATGATCGTCCCGGCGATCATGCGGCCGATGCGGCCTCGTCATCCTGCTTGAGCATGTCACGCACCAGCGGGATCACCCTGGCGCCATACAGCTCGATGCAGCGCATCAGGTGCGCGTGCGACAGCGGGCCGGCGCTGTATTTCAGGTCGAACCGTGACAGGTTTAGCGCCCGCGCGGTCGAGGCGATCTTGCGCGCAACGGTATCCGGCGCGCCGACATACAGCGAGCCGCGCGCGATCTCGGCGTCGAACGCCGCGCGCTGCAACGGCGGCCAGCCGCGCTCGCCGCCGATCCCGTCATGCATCCGCTTGTAGTCCGGCCAGAACCGCTCGCGCGCCTCCTCATCGGTGTCGGCGACGAAGCCCGGCGAATGCACGCCGATTGGCTGCAGCGGCGTCGCGAAGTGCCGCGCCGCACGGCCGTACAGCTCGACGTACGGCGCGAACCGCTTCGGGTCGCCGCCGATGATCGCCAGCATCATCGGCATGGCGTGACGTGCCGCCCGCACCACCGATTCCTGGCTGCCGCCGACGCCGATCCAGGTCCGGAGCTGCCCGGTCTCGACCGGAGGGAACACCGCCTGGTCCACCAGGGGCGGCCGTATCGTGCCCTCCCAGCTCACCCGCTTCTGCCGCACCAGCGCCACGAACAGGTCGAGCTTCTCGCCGAACAGCGTCTCGTAGTCGGCCAACTCGAACCCGAACAGCGGGAAGGACTCCGTGAACGAGCCGCGCCCGAGGATCACCTCGGCCCGTCCCGCGGACAGCGCGTCCAGCGTCGAGAAACGCTGGAACACCCGGATCGGGTCGTCGGAGCTCAGCACCGTCACCGCCGAGGCGAGGCGGATCCGCGTCGTGCGTGACGCGATCGCCGCCAGCACCGGCTCGGGCGCGGACACCGCGAAGTCGGCGCGGTGGTGCTCGCCGAGGCCGAACACGTCCACGCCGACGGCATCCGCCAGCACCGCCTCGTCGACCAGGTTCCGGATCACCTGCGCGTGCGTCAGCAGCTCGCCGTCCGCGCCGGCGGTGACGTCGCCGAAGGTGTCGAGACCGAGTTCGAGATGGGGCATCTGGCGCAGCTCCCGCAGTGGTTCCGGCCCAGGCCGCCGGCGCCCCACCAGATGGCGCCGCGAGGCTGCCACGGCAAGCGATCCGCCCGATCCCGGGGAACCGCCCCGTCCTCGGGCCGTCCTGCCCCTGGGCAACCGGGCAGCGTGCTCGGCCCCGAACGCGCATCGGGACGACGCCGCATGACGAACCAGGCCGACCAATCGATCCGGATCCGCGCGCGACGGACGCTGTCCGACCAGCGGTTCAGGCTGGAAACCGTGACCTTCGAGCAGACCGCCGCCGACGGGTCGACGCAGACCCTCGACCGCGAGGTCTATCACGGCGCTGCCGGGGCGGCGGTGCTGCCGATCAACCGGGAGGCCGGCACCGTGCTGCTGGTCCGCCAGTTCCGCATCCCCGTCTACCTCGAGGGCGGCGAGGCCATGCTGCTGGAAGCCTGCGCCGGCGTGGTCGACGAGGGCGACGAGCCGGCCGACACGGTGCGCAAGGAGGCCGGGCAGGAGATGGGCTGCCGCCTGCACGACGTGCGCCGCGTGTGCACGGTCTACACCAGCCCGGGTAGCAGCACCGAGACGCTGCACCTGTTCTCGGCCAGCTTCGGACCGGACGACCGCGTCGGCGGCGGCGGTGGCCTGCCTGCGGAAGGCGAGCGGATCGCCGTGCTGGAGCTGCCGCTCGGGCAGGCGCTCGACATGGTGGCGAACGGCGAGATACGCGACGCCAAGACCGTGATCCTGCTGCAGCACGCCCGCCTGGCCGGCTGAACCGGATCGCACCGCGCCTCAGGCACGCAGCCAGACCGGCTCCTTGAGCCCGGACACGAACGCGGCGTGCGCGGCAAGCTCGGCGTCCGACGGCACTACAGGGCGCGGCGTGCGGCTGCGCGTCAGGGTGTAGGCCACCGCCCCTCCGCCTTCCGCCACCGCCAGCTCCAACCCGCGCTGACGCCCGCCCATCAGCTCAACATACACCTCCGCCAGCAGCCGGCAGTCGAGCAGGGCGTTGTGGGTGGTGCGCTCGGACAGGTCGACGCCGTAGCGCCGGCACAGGGCGTCCAGGCTGTTGGGCAGGCCGGGGAACCGGGTGCGGGCCATGTCCAGGGTGTCGATCATGCGGGCGCGGTCGAGCGGCGCCCGCCCGGCCCGGATCAGCTCGGCATCGAGGAAGCCGAAGTCGAACGGGGCGTTGTGGGCGATCAGCGGGTCGTCGCCCACGAAGTCGAGGAACTCGCCTGCGACCTCGTGGAACTTCTTCTGCCCCAGCAGGTGCGCGCGGGTGTAGCCGTGCACGCGCGCCGCCTCCTCCGGCACGTCGCGCTCCGGGTCGATCAGGGTGTGGTAGTGCCGCCCGGTCGGCAGGTCGCCGACCAGCTCCAGGGCGGCGATCTCCAGCACCCGGTCGCCGGTGAGCGGGTCGAAGCCGGTGGTCTCGGTGTCGAACAGCACCGCGCGCTTCATGGTCCGGCTTCCCCCTCAGGACGGCCGGCGGAGTCGCGCCAGCAGCCTGCTTATCTGCGCCAGGCCGTGGCCGCGCGACAACCCGGTGCGGATCACCAGGTCGGCGCGTCGGCGCTTCTCGCGGTCGGGCATCTGCCGGGCGATCAGCGCCGACGCTTCCGCCTCGCTCATGCCGCGCCGGCGCCGCACCCGGTCGAGCTGCAGCGCCGGCGGCGCCGACACCACCAGCACCAGGTCGCAGGCACGCTTGCTGCCGGTCTCCAGCAGCAGCGGCACGTCGAGCACGGCAATGGACGCGCCCCGCCGGCGCGCGCGGGCGAGGAACCGGGCCTGGGCCGCACGCACCAGCGGGTGCACGATCCGTTCCAGCGACCGCAGCAGCGCCGGATCGGCCGCCACCGCACGACGCAGTGCCGCCCGGTCGAGCACGCCGTCGCGGACGACGTCGGGCAGCAGGGCCGCGATCGCCGGCAGCGCCGCGCCGCCCGGGGCCTGCAGCGCCCGAACGGCGGCGTCGGCGTCGAACACCGGCAGCCGGGCACGGCGGAACGCCCCGGCGGCGGTGGACTTGCCCATGCCGATCCCGCCGGTCAGGCCGATCACCTTCACGCCGGTCGCTCTTATCCCGGCCGGTCCAGGTCGGCGCGGACCAGGGCCAGCAGCGCCGGGTCGACCGACGGATCACGCCCGAACCAGGCGGCGAAGCCGGGCCGGCCCTGGTGCAGCAGCATGCCCAGCCCCTCCACGGTGCGCAGGCCCAGCGTCCGCGCCTGCGCCAGCAACGGGGTGACGCGCGGCAGGTAGACGATGTCGGCCACCACCAGACCCGGATACGCCCGGTCGAGGGCGCACGGCGAGCCAGGCATGTGCGCCATGCCGACCGGGCTCGCGTTCACCAGCAGCGCGGTGTCGGGGAGCGCCGCCTCGCGCGCTTCCCAGTCCAGCACCCGCACCGGGTTCGTGGCCTCGGCCAGCGCGTCCGCCAGCGCGTCCGCCAGCGCCTCCGCCCGGCCGCGGTTGCGGTTGGCGACACGCACCGCGACGCCCAGCGCCTGCAGCGAGGCCGCGATCGCCCGTGCCGCCCCGCCCGCTCCCAGCACCAGCGCCGGTCCGGCGGCCGGCTCGATCCCCGCGTCGCGCAGGCTGTCGAGGAAGCCCTGGCCGTCGGTGCTGTCCGCCTGCAGCCGGCCGTCCGGCAGGAAGACGAGCGTGTTGGCGGCACCGCAGCGGGCCGCGGCCGGCGTGCGGAGGTTGGCCAGCCGGAACGCTTCCTCCTTGTGCGGCAGGGTGACGTTGACCCCGGCGAAGCCTGCCGCGCGCAGGCCGCGCAGCGCGGTGTCGAGCTGCCCCGGCGCCACCGGCAGCGGCAGGTAGGCGCCGTCGATCCCGGCCCGGCGCAGCCACTCGTTGTGCAGCAGCGGCGAGCGCGAATGCCCGACCGGCCAGCCCACCACCCCGGCGAGCCGGGTGCGGCCGCCGATCAACGCCCTGCCGCGCCGCAGGCCGACAGCGCCGCGGGCAGCAGCCGCGCCAGCCGCTCCGCCCAGGCGCGCTGCCCTTCGGCGTCGGCGATCAGGTCCTGCCTGATCTCCAGCTCGGCGTGCAGCAGTTTCCGGCCTTCGCCATGCACCGGCACGGTGTAGTCGTCGAGGTCGGACAGGGCGTATGGCTCGTTGTCGCCCACCACGAGGTCGCCTTCCGCCTCCAGCAGCGCCAGCAGGGCGCGGCCGAAGCGCCCGTCGTGGTTGTACAGCACCCCGGCGTGCCACGGCCGCGACCGCCCGCTCATCACCGGCGTGAAGCTGTGCACCGCCACCAGCACGCCCTGCCGCTCCGCCGCCTCCTGCGCATCGAGCGCCCGTGCTACCGCCGCCTGGTATGGTGCGAAGATTGCCTCGCGTCGGGCGTCGCGCGCTGCGTCGTCGAGACCGAGATTGGCCGGCACCAGGGTGCCATCGCTGCGCGGCGCGATCGAGGTCGGATGGCCGGGCCTGCGGTTGCAGTCGATCACCAGCCGCGAATAACGCTGCGCCACCACCGGCGCGTCCAGCAACGTGGCCAGGTGCGCCGCCACCCCCATGGCCCCGATGTCCCAGGCGATGTGCCGCTCGAACTCGTGCTCCGGCAGGCCGAGCCGGCCGAGGCTGGCCGGCACCGCGCGCCCGGCGTGGTCGACGCACAGCACGAACGGGGAACCGCCGCCGGGGTTCAGCCATTGCACCGGGAACGGATCCTCCGGGCCGAGCAGCGGCGGCGGTCCGGACGGGCTCATGCGGCGCTTTCCTTTCGCCCCGGGCCTGTGTTCTGCTGCATCGGTCGCTCCGGAGTCTGCGCGGCCGGTCATACTGCCCCATCCCTCTCCCACCCCGGAAGCCCGAGGCGAACCGTTTCCATGCCGGTTCTGACGGTCGAGCACATCACCACCTACCGCTACCGGCGCCCGGTCGGCCTCGGCGAACACCGGATGATGTTCCGGCCGCGCGACTCCGCCGACCAGCGGCTGCTGTCCTGGGAGCTGTCGGTCACGCCGCGCCCGGTGGAGCTGCGCTCGATCCCGGACGCGTTCGGCAACGTGGTCACCCTGGCGCGCTTCAGCGGCCGCGCCTCGGAGCTCCGCTTCGAGAACCGGCTGACGGTGGAGCACACCGAGACGGTGCCCACTCCGGACAGGCTGGCGCCCTACGCCCGGACTTGGCCGTTCACCTATGACGGCGACGAGACCGCCGACCTGGCCCGCGTGCGCGACCGGCACTACGACGATCCCGACCACGTGGTTGATGCCTGGGCGCGCGGCTTCCTGCACCAGCACGGCGGCGGCACGCTCGACCTCCTGACCGCCATGACCGAGGAGATCCGGCGCGGCTTCACCTATTCGGTCCGTCACGAGGAAGGGGTGCAGGAGCCGGCGCGCACGCTGCAGCTGCGCAACGGCACCTGTCGCGACTACGCGGTGCTGATGATGGAGGCGGTGCGCGCCCTGGGCCTCGCCGCGCGGTTCGTG
Source organism: uncultured Acetobacteraceae bacterium (assembly GCA_964247755.1). Lineage (GTDB taxonomy): Bacteria > Pseudomonadota > Alphaproteobacteria > Acetobacterales > Acetobacteraceae > Lichenicola. The sequence goes on from CAXTVX010000001.1 coordinate 263,755, forward strand.
TCCGGCTACGTGTATACCCCCGGCTCGGACGGCGTGCCACACGTCGGCGGCGGCTCCACCCATGCCTGGGTCGAGGTCTACCTACCCGGCTGCGGCTGGTGCGAGTTCGACCCCACCAACGGCATCGTCGGCAGCCGCGACCTGATCCGGGTCGCCTCGGTGCGCGAATGGCACCAGGCGGTGCCGCTGGCCGGCACCTGGACCGGATATCCCGCGGACAGCCTCGGCATGTCCGTTTCGGTCAAGGTGGGTATGCGTGGAACGGAGGTGGACGCGGACACGGAGTCAGGCAAGAACCCGCCCGCCGGCGACGTCGGGCAGCGTCGTTCGGCCGACATCGTCACGCTGCCGGGCCGAGACGGCGGCATGGCGTCCGACACCCGTTCGGAAGTCGACCAGCCGGTCGGGGCGGTCTGAACGGCAGGATGTCGGCCACGAGCCGTGACTGGAAAAGGGAACCGCATGCTGATCCGTGCCGGCTACGACATCGCCTTCAACGCGCCCGCGCCGACGCCGCTGCTGCTGATGCTGAGCCTGCATCCGGAGCGCGAGCCCGACCTGCGCACGCCGCAGCAGATGACGTTCGACCCGCCAGTGCCGGTGCACCACTACCGCGACGGGTTCGGCAACGTGTGCAGCCGCGTAGTGGCGCCGGGTGGGCTGCTTCGCATACGCAACGAGTTCACCGTGCAGGACAGCGGCGATCCCGACATGCACGCGCCGGACGCGGCGCAGCTCGCGGTCGAGGACCTGCCGGACGACGTGCTGGTGTTCCTGCTCGGCAGCCGCTACTGCGAGACCGATCGGCTGTCCGACACCGCCTGGTCGCTATTTGGTCATGTGCCGCCCGGCTGGGGACGAGTGAAGGCGATCGTTGAATACGTCAACGACCGCATCACCTTCGGCTACGAGCACGCACGTGCCACCCGCACCGCGCATGAGGGCTTCATGGAGCGGCGCGGGGTGTGCCGCGACTTCGCCCATCTCGCCGTCACCCTGTGCCGCTGCATGAACATCCCGGCGCGCTACTGCACCGGCTATCTCGGCGACATCGGCGTGCCCGTCTCCGAGGACCCGATGGATTTCAGCGCCTGGTTCGACGTGTTCCTCGGCGGCCGCTGGTACACTTTCGACGCGCGGCACAAGAAGCCGCGGATCGGGCGCATCCTGATGGCGCGCGGCCGCGACGCCACCGACGTCGCGATCTCCACCGCGTTCGGCAGCGCCTGGCTCGCCGGCTTCGAGGTCACCACCTACGAGCAGACCGGTGACCAGCAGCCGGGCGTCCAGCCGGAAGGATCGGTCACCACACCAGCCGCTTGACCAGCGCCGCCGCGCCAGGCGCCGCCCAGTCCACCGACCCCGCCACCCGCGACACCTCCCGTCCTGTGCTGTCGATCAGCAGCGTGGTCGGGATCCCGCTCAGCCCGAGTGCTGCCATCGACGCGCTGTGCGGATCGAGCAGCACCGGCAGCGAGCGGATGTCGTGTGCGGCGAAGAACGCCCGCACCTGCTCCGCGCCGCCATGATCCAGCGACACCGTCAGCACCGTCACCCCGGCAGGCACCAGCGCGCGCGACAACGTGTCCAGCGCCGGCATCTCCGCCACGCATGGGATGCACCACGTCGCCCACAGGTTGAGCACGACGGCAGCGTTGCCGTGCGCCGCCCTGATCCGGTCCAGCGTCGTGACCGTCCCGTCCGCCTCCGCGAACGACAGCGCCGGCAGCACGCTCGGCGTGTGCGGCTGCACCACCCCGATCCCCTGCACCGGCGGATGCAGCGGGTCGGGCTGCGCCGCAGCACCACCGAGGCCGAGTTTGCGCGCCACCGTGGCGGCCAGTAGGGTCCCGCCGGCCGCGAGGACGCCGCGGCGGAGGGTGCTGCGCATGATTGGGGACATGGCATGTCTCTAGAAGAGGACGGGCCGTCCGCAAAGCCGAACCCGCCTGCGAACGCGCAATGGGGCGGCCGTTTCGCCGCCGGCCCGTCGGCGATCATGGGGGAGATCAACGCCTCGATCGGGTTCGACCGCAAGCTCTGGCGGCAGGACCTGCGCGGCTCGGACGCGCACGCGCGGATGCTGGAAGCGGTCGGCATCCTGGACGCTGCGGACGCCGCTGCGATTCGCGACGGGCTGTCCGCGATCGGCGGCGAGATCGAGGCCGGGACCTTCCACTTCGACGCGGCGCTCGAGGACATCCACATGGCCGTCGAGGCGCGGCTGGCCGAGCGGATCGGCGAGCCGGCCAGGCGCCTGCACACCGCGCGCAGCCGCAACGACCAGGTGGCGACCGACTTCCGCCTCTGGGTACGCGACGCGATCGACGGGGTGGACGCGCAGCTCGCCGCCCTGATGCTGAGCCTCGCCACCCGGGCGTCGGAGCACGCAGCCGACCCGATGCCCGGCTTCACCCACCTGCAGACCGCGCAGCCGGTCACCTTCGGCCACCACCTGCTGGCCTATGTCGAGATGCTGGCGCGCGACCGCGGCCGGCTGGCGGATACGCGGCGGCGGCTCAACGAGTGTCCGCTGGGTGCGGCGGCCCTCGCCGGCACCTCGTTCCCGATCGACCGGCAACTGACCGCCTCCCTGCTCGGCTTCGACCGCCCGTCTCGGAACTCGCTGGACGCGGTGTCGGACCGCGACTTCGCGCTGGAATACCTGTCGGCGCTGTCGATCCTGTCGGTGCACCTGTCGCGCCTGGGCGAGGAGATCGTGACCTGGTGTTCCGCGCCGTTCGGCTTCGTGCGGCTGTCCGATGCCTTCACCACCGGCTCGTCGATCATGCCGCAGAAGCGCAACCCGGACGCCGCCGAGCTGACGCGCGCCAAGTCCGGACGCATCATCGGCGCGCTGATGGGCCTGCTCGCGGTGATGAAGGGCCTGCCGCTCGCCTATGCCAAGGACATGCAGGAGGACAAGGAACCGGTGTTTGACGCGACCGAGGCGGTGTCGCTGTGCCTCGCCGCGACCGACGGCATGGTGCGCGACCTGACCGCCCGCACTGACCGCATGCGGGCGCTGGCCGGCTCCGGCCATGCCACCGCGACCGACCTCGCCGACTGGCTGGTGCGCGTGCCGAGGCTGCCGTTCCGCACCGCGCACCACGTCACCGGCCGGCTGGTGGCGCGCGCCGAGGCACGCGGCGTCGAGCTGGCGCAGCTCACCCTGGACGAGATGCGGGCGGAGGAGCCGGGCATCACCGCGGACGTGTTCGCGGTGCTGACGGTGGAGGCCTCGATCGCCTCGCGCACCAGCGAAGGCGGCACCGCGCCGGGCAACGTTCTCCGGCAGGCGGACGCCTGGATCGCCCGCCTGCAGCCGGAGCCGGCCTCGTGAAGGTCGCCACGATCCTCCTGGTCTGCGCCGGCCTGGCGTTGGGACTGGCCGGCTGCGGCAGGAAGGGCGCACCGGAAGCGCCCGGCCCCGGCGACCGGATCACCTACCCGCGGACCTATCCGACCGAGTGAGCGCGTCCGCCGGCTGGCCGAGCGGCACCGCGACGCCGCCCGCACCTCCGGCCGACGCTGCGATCTGCACCCCGATCGCGGCCCAGCGCCCGTTCGGCCGCCGCCACAGCAGCGGCGCGCCGCTGGTGCCGCGGGTGGCGTCGCAGTCATGCGCCAGCAGCGGACGTCCTGCCCCGTCCGTCACCCGGCCGGTCAGGGTGCAGCCAGGGTCTGCCACCACGCGCTCGTCACGGTCCTGGCCGTAGCCGCCGAGCCGCACCGGTAGCGGGCCCGCCGGCGCCGACGCGATGCTAAGCACGGCCGACTCCGGCACCACGGCATGGTCCAGCACCAGCACCGCGCGGTCGGCACCGCCGCTGCCGGCCTCGTCCAGCGGCTGGTAGCCCTCCGCCACACGGAACGCCGACACCCGCGCGTGCGCCCGGTAGCGCCCGTCATCGTATCCGACCAGCACGTGCACCGAACCGGGCTGGATGAAGCGGCGGACCCGCGGCAGGAACAGGCAGTGCGCCGCGGTCATCACCACGCGCGGCGCCACCAGGAAACCGCTGCACCGCTCGCCGAGCTCGGTCTGCACCCGTGCGAGCGCACTCCACGGCGCCTGGTCCAGCGGCACCGAAACGCGGCGATCGACCGCACCGACCCCCGGCCGCAAGGGTAGAACGGAACCGGCCGACGCAGCCTGCGCGAAGGCGAGTGTGGCCAGGACGACAACGCCCGGACGCTTAATCATTTCTTATCGATTCCGAATCAATATTCCTGCCATCAGCCTGCCATGAACCCGCGGTAGAATACGGGACGTGGCCTGAACAGCCAGGGAGAGCCTGCGTGACGAAGAGCGACGCTGCCGCCGCCGAACGGCCAAGCCTGCCGCCCAGCCTGGAGCGGATCGTCGTTCGCGCCCTGTCGCGGCCGACGACCACGGGGACGCGCGGCAACTGGTCGGAAGCTGCAAAGCACCGCCTCTATGCACGCATGTTTCCCGACCAGTCCGCTGCAAGCACGGTGACCCATGTCAAGCCAGCTGCCTGAGCCACGACGCGGGGTGATCGTGATCCACCCCTTCGGCCATTATCGCGAGGCACAGTTCCTCGACGACCCGGCAGAGATCGAACAGCTGATCGCGGACGGGGAAAGCTGGCGCGTCACCGACGCGACGCTGCTCGGCGGCTCGTCCTGACCGATCGGCTCAGGCGCCGATGAAGGCAGCGAGGTCGGCGTTCAGCCTGTCCTTCTCCGTATAGAACAGGCCGTGCGGTGCGCCCTTGTACTCGAGCAGCCGTGCGCCGGCGATCGAGGCCGCCGCCCGCTGTCCTGACACCTCCGACGGCACCGTGGCGTCGGATGTGCCGTGGATCACCAGCGTCGGCACCTGCACCGTCGCCATGTCGGCGCGAAAGTCGGTCTCGGAGAACGCGCGCACGCAGTCCAGCGTCGCCAGCGGCGAGGCCTGCAGCGCCATGTCGCCGCACCATTCGAGCAACTCGGCCGACACCGGCGAGCTGAGCAGGCCGGCGCCGAAGAACGCCTTGCCGAACGTCGCGAGGAAATGCGGACGGTCTGCCTGGAGCTGCTCGACCATCGCGTCGAACACGCTGCGGTCTACGCCGTCCGGATTGTCCGTCGTCTTCAGGAGGAACGGCGTTACCGATGCCACCAGCGCCACCCGCGACACGCGCGCGCTGCCGTGCCGCGCGAGGTAGCGCACCACCTCGCCGCCGCCCATCGAGAACCCGACCAGGGTGACGTCGCGCAGGTCGAGCGCCTCCAGAAGAGCCGAGACGTCGTCTGCAAGAACATCGTAGCCATAACCGCCGGCGGGCTGGCCCGAACGCCCGAACCCGCGCCGGTCGGGCGTGACGATGCGCAGCCCGCGACGGACCATCGGGACCGTCTGGTATTCCCACATGTCGGCGTTCAGCGGCCAGCCATGGATAAGGACAACCGGAGGCCCCGATCCCCAGTCCTTGTAGAAGAGGTCGGTGCCGTCGGCAGCCTTGACGAAGGGCATCTCGGGAGTCCTGTTGCGGGCCCTGGCAACGGATCAGGCGCGATCAAGTTCCCGAGATGTTCCGGGTGGCCTTAATCATCTCTTAAGCACGCCTCGTCACCTTCGGGCCCGTAGCAGCACGAGGCGAGGCAATGGACGCGATCACGCACGAGGCAGTCATGTCTCCTGCTGGGCACATCGTTCCCGGCGATGCGCCCGTCGTGCGCCTGGAAACGGCGGCCGGGTTCGGCTTCGCGCCGTTGACGACGCCGATTCCGCTGCCCGACCGCTTCGCGCTGGCGGCGATCCGGCTGCTGTTCGACCGCGGCTGGTACCTGCTGCGCTATCCCGACATCGCCGCGTCCGGGATCGACCCGTTCGACCACTTCCTGACCTGCGGACTGGCGGAAGGGCGGTCTCCCTGCATCCTGTTCGATCCTGCCTTTTACCTGAACCAGCCCGGGGCGCCGGACACGAGCGACTTCCTGTTCCTGCACTACCTCACCACCGGCGTCCGGCTGGAGATCGATCCGCATCCGCTGGTCGATGCCGGCTTCTACGCGTCGCAGCATCCGCGGCTCAGGCCGGGCACCAATCCCCTTACCCACCTGCTCGGCCCCGGCCGGCGCGAGAACCGCCGGCCCAACCCGCTGTTCGATGTCGCCTACTATCGCCGGCACAACCGCGGGCTGGACCGCACCGTGCATCCCCTGGTGCACTATGCGGCGTCGGGCTGGCAGGAACGGCTGCAGCCGCATCCGCTGTTCGATCCCCCCACCTACGCGGAGGACCGGCCCGACGTGTCCGGGGTCGGCCTCGACCCGCTCGCGCACTACCTGCATTCCGGCCACCGGGAGGGTGCCAGGCCGAGCTGGCTGTTCGACCCGGTGCACTATCTCGCCGGTTGTCCGGATCTCGTGGCGCCGGCCGAAGCGCTGCTGCACTTCGCGACGTTCGGCTGCGGTCCCGGCCGGTCGCCCAACGCCCTGTTCGACGACGCCCACTACATGCGCGAGCACCCCGACGTCGCCCGCTCCGGCATGGACCCGTTCCTGCACTTCCTGGAGTTCGGCCTGTCCGAGAACCGCGATCCGCATCCACTGTTCGACAGCTGGTTCTATCGCAGCCAGAACGCCGACGTGGCGGACAGCGGCATGCCCCCCTTCCTGCATTACCTCCGCTACGGCGCCTGCGAGGGCCGCGACCCGAACCCGTTCTTTCCGGCGGCCGCCTATCTCGACCGGCATCCGGAGGCGCGGGCGAACCCGGCCGGCCCGCTGGCGCACTTCCTGGCGACGCCGGAGGCGCATCTGGAGCGGCTCTGCGACGGGTTCGACCCGGCCTACTACCGGTCCTGCTACCCCGCCTGCGCCGAGGCTGCCGCACGCGGCGTGCCGCCGCTGAGCCACTACCTGTCCGGCGGACGCAGCCGGACGGTCTCGCCGCTGCCGATGCCGCTCGACTGGCACCCGTGGAGCCTGCCCGCCGCCGTCGACGGTGCCGCGGACGCGACGCAGCTGCTGATGATCGTGCAGGACGCCTCGCACGGGGATGCCGGGCTGTGCGCGCTGCGTGCGCTGGAACAGATGGCGACCGATTCCGCCCTGTCCTGCCACGTCGTGATCTGCCACGACGGGCCGCTCGCCGCGAGCATGGCGTCCCTTGTCCCGACCCTGGTGCTGTCACCGGACCGGTGGTCGGACGGTGCGGTCCGGCGCGACCAGACGGCCGACATCCTTCATTCCTTCCGCGACCAAGATCCGCGCGGCGTGGTGCTGGTCAACAGCACGGCAGCGGCCGGCGCCGCGGTTCTCGCCGGGCATCTCGGATTGCGGACGCTGGCCTGGCTGCACGAGATGCCGGTCACGATCGACAGCGTGCATGGCGGCCAAGGCACCATGCAGGCGCTGTCCCGGGTGGCGTCGCGCATCGTCACCCAGTCGGAGGCAGACCGGGACGCGCTGGTCCGGCACTACCGGCTGCCGCCGGGGCAGGTCGCCTCGGTGGCGGACGGGGTGACGCTGGCGCCAGCGAGCCTGGACTCCCGCCTCGCCAGCCTGGAGCTGCGTGAGGCGCTGGGACTGCCGCCGGACGCTCTGGTGGTGCTGGGCCGCGGCGGCCTCGAGTTCCGCAGCGGCACCGACCTGTTCATCCGCATCGCCAGGGAGGTGATCGGGCGCGCCGGGCGCGAGGCGGCGGCCGACAGCGCGTTGCGGCAGGCCTTCTTCCTGTGGCTGGGCGAGACCTGCGACCCGCTGTTCGCGGCACTCTGCCGGCACGACGTCGACCGGCTCGGCCTGTCCGAGCGGGTGCGGCTGATCGACCCGCAGCAGGCGCCGGCCCGGATCCTGCCCGGCGCCGACCTGTTCCTGCTGACCGCCCGCGACGGGGCGTCGGGTGCGGCGATCCTGGAGGCGCAGGGCAGCGGCCTGCCGGTGATCGGCTTCGACGGCTGCGGCCAGTCGATCGGAGCCGGGGAATGCGAGGACCTGGTCGAGGTCGGTTACCTGGACCTTGAGGCCATGAGCGACGCGATCATGACGCGCGGCAACCGGCCGGCCCGGCGCAACCGGAACGGCCTGGAGAACAGGCAGGCGGGGCCGAGCTGGGCCGACTGGCATGCGGAGCTGCGACTGCTACTGGCACAGGAGGCGGCGCCCGCCGGCACCGGCCGGAACCGAGACGAGGCAGGGCATGATCGAGCGATCATGCTCTAGACGGGCGGCAGCAGGTCCGGGCCGAACGCGTGCGGCAGCAGCTCGTCCAGGCTGCGCACCAGCAGCACGGTGCCGGACGCGTCGACCATGCGCAGCAGGGTCCCCGGCTCGGCGAACTCGCGGATCTTCTGGCGGCAGCCACCGCAGGGAACGCATGGCGCGCTGCCGTCGGCGGCGACCACCACCGCCTTGATCCGCCGGCTTCCGGACAGCACCAGGGCGGCGACGGCGCCTGCCTCGGCGCAGGTCCCCTCGGGATAGGCGGCGTTCTCGACGTTGCACCCGGCATGGACGATCCCGCGCTCGCACAACAGGGTAGCGCCGACGCGGAACCGCGAGTAGGGCGCGTGCGCCCGCTCCCGCGCCGCCAGCGCCGCCTCGATCATGCCGTCCACCATCGTCCTCCGGTCCTGCGGCCTCCAGCCTACCCCGCTTCCTCCGGCCCGTGCCATCGGTCCGGGGACGCGGCACTTGGAGGACGGCAGGGCGATCCCTATCCTCCCGACATGGCCAGCGCCGCGACCCGTCCCCATGTCGAGCCCGATCCGACCGTGGCGGAGCTGCTGGCCGCGCGTCCGCAGCTGCGCATGGACCCGTTCGAGGGGCTGATGCTGGAGGGGGTGGCGCTCGGTGCGGTCGCCGCCGAACTCGGGACCCCTGTTTGGGTGACCGGCGCCGGCACCCTTCGCGCCCGCTACCGCCGCCTGTCGGCCGCCCTCGACGAGGCCGGCCTCGATGCGCAGGTGCACTACGCGGTCAAGGCGAACGATCACCTGGCGGTGCTGCGCGTGCTCCACGCCGAAGGCGCCGGCGCCGACGTGGTCAGCGGCGGCGAGTTGCACCGCGCGCTGGCGGCCGGGATCGCGCCGGAGCGGATCGTGTTCTCCGGCGTCGGCAAGTCGGATGACGAGCTGATGCTGGCGCTGTCGTCGCGGATCGCGCAGGTCAACATCGAAAGCCGCGAGGAGCTCGAGCGCCTGTCGGTGCTCGCCGCCAGTGCCGGCCGGATCGCGCAGGTGGTGCTCCGGGTCAACCCGGACGTGGACGCCCGCACCCACGCCAAGATCTCCACCGGCCGCGCCGGCGCCAAGTTCGGCATCGCGCACGACGAGGCGGCCGGGCTCTACGCGCTGGCCGCCGGGCTCGAGGGGATCGAGCCGATCGGCTTCGCGGTGCATATCGGCAGCCAGATCGCTGACCCGGCACCGTTCTGCGCCGCCTACGCCCGCATCGCCGGGCTGGTGCGTCAGGTGCGCGACGCCGGCCATGCGGTGTCGACCGTCGATTGCGGCGGCGGCCTCGGCATCAGCTACCGCGACGAGCCCGCAGGGTCGCCCCGCGCGCTCGCGCACGCGATCCGACTGACCCTGGGCGGCCTCGGCCTGCGTCTGCTGGTGGAGCCGGGGCGCTGGCTGGTGGCGCCGGCCGGCGTGCTGCTATCGCGCGTGATCCGGGTCAAGCGCCAGGCCGGCGCGCCGCCCTTCGTGGTGCTGGACTGCGCCATGAACGACCTGCTGCGGCCGAGCCTGTACGACAGCTGGCACGGCGTGCTGCCGCTGTCGGCGCGTGACGCGGTGGCGCCGGCAGCACCCGCGCATCTGGTCGGGCCGGTCTGCGAGACCGGCGACACCCTGGCCCGCGACCGGCTGCTGCCGGAGCTCCGCTGCGGCGCGCGGGTGGCGATCCTGGACACCGGCGCCTACGGTTCGGTGATGAGCTCGACCTACAATGCCCGCCCGCTGGCAGCGCAGGCCCTGGTGGATGGCCACCGCTGGGCCACCATCCGCGCGCGGCAGCCGGTGACGGCGCTGTGGGAGGGCGAACACGTGCCGGACTGGCTCGGCGGCGCCCCCGACGGCACCGCCGGATGAGCCTGACGCATCCCATTCCCGGCGCTTCGATGCCGCTGCTTGACCGGGCGCGACGCAGCGCCGGGCGCGTGCTCTGGATCGAGCAGCTCTGGCCGGCGCTTCTGCCCGGGCTCGGAATCCTGCTCGGGCTGGTGGTGCTGTCGCTGCTGACCCTGCCGCAGCGACTGCCGGTATGGCTGCACGCCCTGCTGCTGCTATCGACCGCCGCCGTCCTGGCGCGGCTGCTGCATCGCCGCCTGGGCCGCCTGCGCTCGCCCCCCGTGCCGGCACGAGACCGGCGGATCGAGCAGGCCTCGCGCCTGCCGCACCGCCCGGTTTCCACCCTGTCCGACCACCCGGTGCTGACTGGCGGCCCGGACGGCGAGGCCGGCCTGATCTGGCAGGCGCACCTGCGACGCACCGAGGCCGGGCTGCAGCGGCTGGCGGCCGGTCCGCCGCGCCTGGGCCTGCGCGCGCACGACCGCCACCGGCTGGCGCCACTGCTGCTGGCGGCACTCGCGGCGTCGCTCGTGCTGGCCGGGCGGGACGCACCGGTCCGCATCGCCTCCGGCTTCTGGCCCGGGCTTGCGGTGCCGCTCGGTGCGAGGCCGCTGCTCCAGGCCTGGATCACCCCGCCCGACTATGCCGGCGGCGCACCGATCTTCCTCACCGACCCGAACGGACGCTATGTGGTGCCGTCCGGTGCGCGTCTGAGTGCCAGCCTCACCGGCACCGCCATGCAGCCGGCGCTGACCCTGCGCGGCCCGGGATCCGGACGCTTCCATGCCCTGTCCGACCGGAGCTGGACCCTGGACCGGGTGCTCACCGTCGACACCGTGGTGGTCATACGCGCCGCCGGCTACCGGCTGGCGGACTGGCACATCACGGTGCAGCCGGTGCCGATACCGGTCGTGCGCTGGAACGGCGCACCCGGCCCGGCCACCGACCTCGCCTGGCACACCAGGCTGCCCTGGTCGGTGTCGCACCGCTACGGCGTGGCCACGCTGACCGCCGAGCTACGCCTGGCGGAGGGCGCCGGCGCGGGACGCGTGCTGCGTGTGCCGATCCTGTTGCCGAGCCGGCCCACCGCGGCGCACGGCGTCGCCACGCCCGACCTGTCCGCCGATCCGTGGGCGGGTGCCGCGGTGACGGCGGTGCTGGTCGCCACCGACGCCGCCGGCCAGTCCGGCCGGAGCGCGGAGGCCCGCTTCACCCTGCCGGCGCGCACCTTCCGCAACCCCCTGGCGCGTGCGGTGCTGGACCTCCGGCGCAGGCTGGCGCTGGGCCAGGAAGCGCCGGCGCAGGTCGCCGACGACCTGCAGGCGCTGGGCGACACCCCGGGCGCGTTCGCGCAGGATCCCAGCCTGTTCCTCAACCTGAGCACCGACGCCTCCCTGCTTCGGCTTCCGCGCGATGGGCGCGACGAGGCGTCGGACCGGCTGTGGCAGCTGGCGCTGGCGCTGGAGGATGGGCTGCACAACGACCGCGCCGGGGCGCGGGCGGCGCTGGAGGTGCGCGCGGCGCAGGACCGGCTGTCGTCGCAGATCGAGCACATGCGCCAGCTTGGACCCAAGGGTCAGTCGGCTGCCGAGCAGTCCGAGCTGCAGCAGCGGATCGCGGCGCTGAAGCAGGCAATCGCCCGCCGGATGCAGGCGCTGGCGGCGCAGGCGGCGCGGAACCACACCCCGATGCCGCCGATGCCGGACACCTCGACGCTGGGCAGCGACGAACTCGGCCGCATGATGAAGCGGATGCAGGACGAGGCCGCCTCCGGACACGCGGAGGAGGCGATGCGCGACCTGTCGCAGATGCAGGCGATGCTGGAGCACATGCGCGTCGCCACGCCGCAGGACCTTCAGGCGGCGCAGCAGCAGGCGCAGGGTCGTCAGCAGGCACACGACCAGATGGCGGCGGTGCAGGACCTGGTGCAGCGGCAGTCGGCCCTGCTCGACCACGCGCAGGGGCGGCAGGCGCAGCAGGACCGCGCGAAGGCACAGGACGGGTCCGACGGCCAGCCGGGAACCACCGACGGCGAGGATGCGGCGGGCGGGGACAGCGCCGTGATGGACCCCGCAACCCGCCGGCTGATGCAGCAGCTCGGCGTCGCGATGGGGAACGGGCCGACGCCGGACGCCCAACCTGGACAACAGGCATCGGGACAGCCGGGACCCGGACAACCGGCGACGGGACAGCAAGTGTCAGGGCAGCAGTCGGACGACACGGCCCGGCAAGGGGACCGTCACGCCCAGCACGTATTGCGACGGGCGCTGGACGAGCTGGCCACCGAGTTCCAGGCGCTGACCGGCAAGAAGGCGGACTCGCTCGCCAAGGCGGCCGCGGCGATGGCGCAGGCGCACGGTGCGCTGGCCGAGGGCAAGGACGGCCCGGCCGCGCAGGCGCAGATGCAGGCGCTGGCGGCGTTGCAGCAGGGCGCGCAGCAGATGCGCAGCGCCATGAGTGCTGGACGCTCGGGCGCCGGCGGCCTGGCGCTGCTGCCAGGCGGGGCCGACGGCACCGGTAACGAGCCCGGCGACCAGGCGTCCGACGGCCAGGAGGGCGGCGAGGATCAGCAGGGCGACCGCGACCCGCTCGGGCGCCATCTGGCGGCCGGCCATGCGGGCATGGACGACGGTGACGAGACCCACCTGCCGGACCAGGCGGCACCGGCGCGCTCGCGCGAGATCGAGCAGGAGCTGCGCCGGCGCGACAGCGACCGCACCCGGCCGCCACCGGAGCTCGACTACCTCGACCGGCTGCTGAAGCCGTTCTGACCGCGCCGGGCTGCCGCCTCGCGGCCCGCTACCAGATCTGCACCCGGTCCTTCGGCGCGAGGTAGAGCGAGTCGCCGGGCTCGACGTTCCAGGCCTTGTACCAGCCGTCGATGTTGTGCACCGGCATGTCGACCCGGGCCGACGGCGGCGAATGCGGATCGGTGACCAGCAGCATCTTCGCCCGGTCCGGCCGCACCTTCTGCCGCCACACCTGCGCCCAGCCCAGGAAAACGCGCTGGTCGCCGGTCAACCCATCGATCACCGGCGCCACCCCGCCGTGCAGCGAGGCGTGATAGGCATCCAGCGCCAGGGTCAGGCCGCCCAGGTCGGCGATGTTCTCGCCCATGGTCAGGCGGCCGTTCACGTGCAGGCCCGGGAACGGCGAGAGCGCGTCGAACTGCGCGCCGAGCCGGTCGGCACGCACGCCGAACCGCTGGGCGTCGTCGGCGCTCCACCAGTCGTGCAGCCGCCCCTTCTCATCGAACTTGCGCCCCTGGTCGTCGAAGCTGTGCGTCATCTCGTGGCCGATGACGCCGCCGATCGCGCCGTAGTTGATCGCCGGATCCGCGTCCTTGTTGAAGAACGGCGGCTGCAGGATCGCGGCCGGGAACACCACCTCGTCGAACGGCGGCGCGTTGTAGGCGTTCACCGTCTGCGGCGTCATGTCCCATTCGGTGCGGTCGACCGGATGGCCGAGATGCCCGACCTGGTACGCCCACTCGAAGGCGATCGCGCGCCGGGCGTTGCCGTACAGGTCGTCCGGCCGCACCACCAGCCCGGAATAGTCGCGCCACTTGTCAGGATAGCCGATCAGGATCAGCTGGTTGTCGAGCTTCCTGAGCGCTGCCTGCCTGGTCGCCTCGCTCATCCACGCGTTGTGCTGCAGCCGCACCCGGAACGCCGCCTTCAGCTCGGCCGTGAGCCCGGCCATCGCCGCTTTCTCCTCGGGCGGGAAGTAGCGCGCGACGTAGGCCTTGCCGATCGCCATGCCCATGGCACCGCCGGTGGCCGCGACCGCGCGCTTCCAGCGCACTTCCAGCTCCGGCTGGCCGGACAGCGTCCTGCCGTGGAATCCGAACGACGCATCCACGAACGGCTGCGACAGGTTGTCGGCCGCATTATCCGCCAGGTGGAACGCCAGCCACGCGCGCAACGTGGGAAGGTCGGTCTCGCCGGCGATCCCCGCCTCGGCCAGCACCGCCGACCTCTCCGCTAGCACCACGGTGTCGGCATGGCCCAGGTCGGCGTGGGCCAGGAACGTTCCCCAATCGAACTGCGGCGCCTGCCGTTTGAGCTCGGCCACCGGCAGGGGGTTGTAGGTGCGGTCCGGATCCCGCCGGTCCGCCCGCGCCCACTGCACCTGCGCCAGCCGGGTCTCGAACGCCACCACCGCCTGCGCCTGCCGGTCCGCCTCCGGCCAGTCGATCATGTGCAGCAGCTGCGCCACGTAGGCCGCATAGGCCGCCTTCTTGTCGGCGAATTTCGGCTGGAGGTAGTAGTCGCGGTCGGGCAGGCCGAGCCCGGCCTGGCCGAGCCCGATCGAGTAGCGGGTCGGGTCCCTGGCATCCGGCTGCACGCCGAGGTCGAACAGCGAGGTGCCGTAGCCGTGCTGCGCGTCGCCAAGCAGGGCCGCGAACGCGGTACGGTCGCCGACCGCCTTGACCGCGTCGAGGTCGGCCCGAAGCGGCTGCACGCCGCGCTTCTCCACCGCCGCCTCGTCCATGAACGCGGCGTAGAACGCCCCCAGCTTCTGTTCGACCGTGACGGGGTTCTTCGACGGGTCGGCCGAGAGCGACGTCAGGATGTCCTGCACCCGGGTCCGCGACAGGTCGGCCAGGATGTTGAATGCGCCCCAGGAGGTATGGTCGTTTGGGATCGCCATCCGCGTCACCGCGGCACCATTGGCGTAGCCGAAGAAGTCGTTACCCGGGTTCACGCCGGGGTCGCGTCCGGACAAGTCGAAGCCCCAGGGCCAGAACAGATGCCCCGACGTCGCGTCTGCCCGCACCCCGATCTTCGGAAGCGTCAACGGCGCCACCGGCTGCGCCCGCGCACCGGCCGCCAGCAGGCAGAGGCTCGTCGCCGTCAGCAGCAACAGGCGCCCACGCACCCCGTACACGTTCCGCCCTTCCCCCGATCCCACGTTCCGCCGCCTTGTCGCCGCCGTTGCGACGGCACACCAGGACGGCATGCGCGACCGTGTCAAGGCGTCGCGGCCACCGCCTTGCCCGGCCGCACGACCGCCACCGCCGGCCGTTCCCGCGCCACCCGCTCGAACTTCCGCCCCCGCCTGCGCATCGCCGCGAACGCCAGGCGCGCGGCCCCGCGCGACACCCGGCCGCGCGGGGTGAAGCCGATGGTCTTGAACATCATCCCCATTGCCCGCTCGATGTGCCGGCGCTGGTAGTAGCCCATCGCCCGCGACATATACGCGGCGATGCACCGCTGGTGGTCGTAGGCGATGCCGTCCGGCTCGTTGGTGCAGTGGTAGGCGTACGCGAGCTCGTCGTCCTCGCTTTCCGTCACACGACCGAGCGCGATCCGGGTGCGCGCCACCAGGCCCAGGCGCTCGCGCTTCAGGTAGCGGTGCATGTGGTCGTAGAACAGCTTGAAATGGCGGTACTCGTCCGCTGCGATCTGCTTGGAGATCGTCTTCAGCACCGGCTCGTCGGTCGCGTCGGCGAGTGCGGTGTAGAAGCTCGACGTCCCGGTCTCGACCATGCAGCGCGCGATCAGCTCGCCGGTCCGCGAGCCGCGCACCGACGCGTCCACCTCGATCGGGATGTGATACGAGGAGCGGTAGCGCTCGAACGCGGCGGGATAGTTCCAGGACGGGTCGGCCAGCATCGCCCATTGCCCGAGCGCATCGCCGTGCTGCACCTCCTCGACCGCCCAGTTGTCGGCGGCGAGCTGGAAGTCCGGGTCGTCGGTGAACACGTTGTTCAGGTAGGCCGCGTAGTCGACCCCGTTGCGCTCCACTACCGAGGCCGCCTTCACCAGGCGCAGCACGTCCCCGTCCACGCGTCCCGGCTCGAACCGGTCCCACGCCACGTCCTCGATCCGCCAATGCTTCATCGACCTGCTGCCTTTCCGGCGTCGCCTGCCGCCCATCATGCCACCGGTCGGCGCCGCACCGGAAGGCCGCCCCGGGACCGCGCCGGGCCGGCGATTGTGCACCGCAGCGTGACTCTGCCGCCGGTGGGATGCAAACATCCCGCTCGGTGGCATCCGCGCCTCGGGCCGGAGCGCATGACAAGGTCTGCGAGCCATACCGGACAGCGATCCGTTTGATCCTGCTCCGCTGGACGCAGGACACACGGCCAGGGAGCCCGCACGGCATGAACATCCACGAATACCAGGCCAAGACCCTGCTGAAGGGCTATGGCCTGCCGGTGCTGGACGGCCGCGTCGCGCGCTCGCCCGAGGAGGCCCTGATCGCCGCGCGCTCCCTGCCCGGCCCGGTCTACGTGGTGAAGTCGCAGATCCATGCCGGCGGCCGCGGCGCCGGGCGCTTCGCGGGCGATCCCAACGGCAAGGGCGGCGTCCGCCTGGTGCGCAGCCCGGCCGAGGCCGAGGAGGCCGCCACCGCCATGCTCGGCCACGTGCTGGTCACCAAGCAGACCGGCCCCGCCGGCAAGCAGGTCAACCGGCTCTACATCGAGGCCGGCTGCGACATCAGCAGCGAGCTGTACCTGTCCATGCTGACCGATCGCGAGACCGGCCGAATCGCCCTGATCGCATCCCGGGAAGGCGGCATGGAGATCGAGGAGGTCGCGCATACCAGCCCCGAGAAGATCCTGAACGCCACCGTCGACCCGGCGCTCGGCTATTCCGACTATATCGCCCGCGACCTCGCCGCCGGCCTCGGTCTGACGGGCAAGTCGATCGCCCACTTCGCCAAGGTCGTGCGCTCCATCTACACCGCCTTCGTCGCCTTGGACGCTGCCTCGGTCGAGATCAACCCGCTGGTGCTGACCGGCGCCGGCACGCTGGTCGCCCTCGACGCCAAGATGACCTTCGACGACAACGCCCTGTTCCGCCATCCCGAGCTGGAGGACCTGCGCGACGAGAGCGAGGAGGACCCCAAGGAGCTGGAAGCCGCCCGTCACGGCCTGAGCTACATCGCGCTGGACGGTTCGATCGGCTGCATGGTCAACGGCGCCGGCCTCGCCATGGCCACCATGGACATCATCAAGCTGGAGGGGGCCTCGCCCGCCAACTTCCTCGACGTCGGCGGCGGCGCCACCAAGGAGCGCGTGGTCGCCGCGTTCAAGATCCTGCTGTCCGACAAGAACGTCGAAGGCATCCTGGTCAACATCTTCGGCGGCATCATGCGCTGCGACATCATCGCCACGGCGGTGATCGAGGCGAGCCGCGAGGTGCAGCTGAACGTGCCGCTGGTGGTACGGCTCGAAGGCACCAACGTCGAGCTCGGCCAGAAGCTGATCGACGAATCGGGGCTTCCGATCATCAACGCCGACAACCTGTCCGACGCCGCGCGCAAGATCGTCGCCGCCGTCAAGGACGTGGGCGCCAAGGGGAGCAAGAACTGATGTCGGTCCTGGTCGACAAGAACACCAAGGTCATCACCCAGGGCTTCACCGGCTCCCAGGGCACCTTCCACGCCGAGCAGGCGATCGCCTACGGCACCAAGATGGTTGGCGGCGTCACCCCGGGAAAGGGCGGCTCCACCCATCTCGACCTGCCGGTGTTCGACACCGTGAGCGAGGCACGCGAGCGCACCGGCGCCACCGCCTCGGTGATCTACGTGCCGCCGCCGTTCGCGGCGGACTCGATCCTGGAGGCCATCGCCGCCGAGATGCCGCTGATCGTGTGCATCACCGAGGGCATCCCGGTGCTGGACATGGTCCGCGTCAAGGCGGCGCTGCGGAACAGCCCGAGCATCCTGATCGGCCCGAACTGTCCCGGCATCATCACTCCGGAGGAATGCAAGATCGGCATCATGCCGGGGCACATCCACCGCAAGGGAAAGGTCGGCATCGTGTCGCGCTCCGGCACCCTGACCTACGAGGCGGTGGCGCAGACCACTGCGGTGGGCCTCGGCCAGAGCACCTGCGTCGGCATCGGCGGCGACCCGGTGAAGGGGCTGGACTTCATCGAGGTGCTGGAGATGTTCCTCCATGATCCGGAAACGGAATCCATCGTCATGATCGGCGAGATCGGCGGCGCCTCGGAGATCAACGCCGCCCACTTCCTGCGCGATAACGCGGTGAAGAAGCCGACCGTCGGCTTCATCGCCGGCGCCACCGCGCCCCCGGGCCGTCGCATGGGCCATGCCGGCGCGGTCATTACCGGCGGCAATGACACCGCGGCTGCCAAGATCGACGCGATGCGGTCCGCCGGCATCCACGTCGCATCGAGCCCCTCCCTGCTCGGCGAGACCATGATCAACGCGCTCAGGGGCTGAAACCCGTCCCGGGTGATTCGGATCCTGAGGGTAGGATTGGCGACGGCTCAGCCTTCTCTAGCCGCCCCTGTTCTCTTGGCACTGAGGCGAGGCCGATCAAATGCTAGACGGCAGCGGCTCCGCGCAGGTCAACCTCGGCAAATCGCGGTTGCCGCCAGCCGGGACCTTGGCGCTGAGGGCGGGAGCGTTCACCGCCCTGGTCATCCCGTCATCGGTGCTTGACGACGCGTCCGTCCGATCCCTCGGGGTGTTGAACGGCTCGCTCAATGTGACGACAACATCGCATGCATTGGCTGTCATCGGGCGTGACCGGTGGGAAGCGAGCAAGCTCACCGAGTTCCTGCGTGTCCAGGGCGCTCTTCCCGCTCGATCCGGCTCTGGCGGCAGCGACGCCATCGCGGCGCTGCGCGACCGGATTTGTTCAGGCCGGCTGACGCTCATCGTCATCAAGCATTATGACCCTAGCTTCAACCAAACCAGGACAAGGCCGAGATCAGTTGCGACCCCGACAGCAGTGCCGAGGCCTCCGTTGGCCAACACAGGCGCACAATCATCGCATGTCATCATCACCCCGGTCGCCGACATCACCGCATGGTCCACCGCGAAGCGCATCGAGTATCTGCTGACCGCCTCGCTGCCATTCCTGAGCCAGGATCTGCGTCAATATATCCGCGACTCGCTAACCCCTGCCCATCTCGCCAGCCTGATAGCCGGCCTCCTCGTCATCGCCGGCATTCAGGCCATTCCAATCCTGGGTGAAGCAATGGACGCCATGCTGCTCGGCGTCGCTTGGGCCTACGTCGGCTGGAGCGGCCTGACTGCAATTGCTGCATTGGGCTCCGTAGTGCGGACGGCAGCAACGGCCAGAACCGAAGCCGAGATCGCGGCCGTTGCGCCACTCGCCGCAAAGGCCCTGGAGCGGCTCGGCGAGGCGGCTCTCGCCGCCGTGATCCTGCGAATGGGTAAGCGGAACACGTCCGGCGGAACCGTCGCCGATAGCGATGAGGCGGCTGGAAGTACCGCGCAAACCATCAAGCCGGACCGCGGCAACCTGCCAAGGTCCCAAACCGCCGCCACGCTCGACGACGTGCAGTCCACGCAGTGGAATCAATCCCTGTATCGGGTCGACAGCCGCTCGCCAGACGTCATATTCCAGGACGGGTTCCAGCCGAAAGGAACGTCGACTGACATCCAGACCTACGTCGACCAGAACACGCCAAGCGCGTTCGTCAGTACATCCAAGACGCCGGACATCTATCAGAACCCGGATTTCGGCGCGCCGGGTAACTACCTGTATGAGGTCGACGGAAGCCAGACTCCAGGGGTCGACGTCAATGCCGTCTATCCGGCCAACCCGTATGCGAGCGAGCAGGAGATCGCCGTGCCGGGCGGCATCCCGTCAGGTGCAATTATTGGCGCAAAGCCGATCCTGCCCGGTGGCGGCCTTGGCAACACCGTTTTCAACCCGTTCTACAAGGCTGCGCCATGAACCAGACCCGGCAGAGCTTTGAGATGCGCGCACCTCCCGACGATCAGGTCCTGGTCGCTGCGGCACGAGCGACGCCGAACGGGTGGGTCTACGAGATTGATTGGGCCTATCCAGATGACCAGCCGACGCCGCCGGAGGCGATCCGAGGCGCCTGGGAGGTCGGCGCCGATGGACGCATGACCGGCCGTCATACCGCCAACGAAAATTATCGTCCGATCGTCCGATCGACGCGGACCTTGCCGCCCTACATGCATGCGGGCGCGCGGACCAACCGGGACCAGTGGGTCGTCGAGATCGATCCCCGCGGCGAGAGTGCCTTCCCTGCCATCCCGCCGCACTTGGTTCGCGGCTGGTGGTATGTCGACGCGACCGGCCGAATTACCGACCGGTTCAGGCAGAACTCGCAGTGGATCGGAGAGGCGGCGTCGCCGGGCTCTTGACCTCCAGCCGTCGACTGCCAAGCCGACGCAGGTTCCCGTCGAGCCATGCCTGTGGCACACCATCGCTCGGACCAGGGAGACCATGTCATGCCGGATGGTGCGATGGATCGTGCGGGAAGGACGACCGCCTCCGGCCCCGTGCTGCGCCACGACTGGACCGCCACCGAGGTCCGCGCCCTGATGGCGCTGCCCTTCCCCGAGCTGATGTTCCGCGCCCAGTCCGCCCACCGCGCCCACTTCGACCCTTGCGCGGTGCAGATCTCCACCCTGCTCTCGATCAAGACCGGCGGCTGCCCGGAAGACTGCGCCTACTGCCCGCAGAGCGCCGCCCTCGACGCGCCGATCAAGGCCACCCGCCTGATGGCGGTCGACGCCGTGCTCGCCGAGGCCCGCGCCGCCAGGAGCGCCGGCGCCAGCCGCTTCTGCATGGGCGCCGCCTGGCGCTCTCCGAAGGACCATGACCTGGACACGGTCTGCGCCATGGTCGAGGGCGTGAGGGCGCTGGGGATGGAAACCTGCGTCACCCTCGGCATGCTCGATGCCCCCCAGGCCGAGCGCCTGCGCGACGCCGGGCTCGACTACTACAACCACAACCTCGACACCTCGCCCGAGTACTACGGCGCCGTCATCACCACACGCACCTACCAGGACCGCCTCGACACCCTGGCCCACGTACGCGACGCCGGCATCGCCGTGTGCTGCGGCGGCATCGTCGGCATGGGCGAGACGGTCGACGACCAGGCGGGCCTCATCGCCACTCTCGCCTCGCTGCCGAGGCACCCCGAAAGCGTGCCGATCAACATGCTGGTCCGCGTTGCCAACACCCCGCTCGCCGATGCCGACGCGGTCGACCCGATCGACTTCGTCCGCGTGATCGCTGCCGCCCGCATCACCATGCCGGCGAGCCACGTCCGCCTGTCCGCCGGCCGCGAGGGCATGACCGACGAGACCCAGGCGCTCTGCTTCCTCGCCGGCGCCAACTCGATCTTCTACGGCGAGAAGCTGCTCACCACGCCAAACCCGAGCGAAAACCGCGACATGCAGCTGCTTGGCCGCCTCGGCATGCGCCCGGTCTGAGCGATCCCGCCCCGGTGCTGCCGGTATCCCCGCCATGAGCGAGAGCGCCGGGCTCCAGTCCCCGCACCTGAGCGATCCGGAGCAGCAGCAGGCCGCAGCCGCCGCCGTGGTGCCGCCGCTCGTGATCCACGAGGTGGTGCGCGAGCAGGGCGAGCGGGAGCTGGAACGCTCGGTCGGCGGTCTCGCCTGGTCCGGCCTCGGCGCCGGCCTGTCGATCGGCTTCTCCCTGGTCATGCAGGCGACGCTGCAGGCCGGGCTGCCTGACGCGCACTGGAGCCGGCTGGTGGACAGCTTCGGCTACAGCCTGGGCTTCCTGATCGTGGTGCTGGGCCAGCAGCAGCTGTTCACCGAAACCACCCTGACCGCGCTGATCCCGCCCCTGACCAGCCGCTCGGCCGCGTCGCTGGTCGGCACCGTGCGTGTCTGGGCCGTGGTGCTGGCGGCCAACCTGCTCGGCACCTGGATCTTCGGCGCGATCGTCGCCCTCCACGGCCTGTTCCCGCCCGACACCACCGCCGCCATGCAGGCGCTGTCGGCCGACACCATGGCGCACACATTCGGCCACACCACCATCACCGCGGTTGCCGCCGGCTGGCTGATCGGGCTGATGATCTGGCTGCTTCCCGGTGCCGGCCCGGCACGGCCGCTGATCATCGTCGTGCTGACCTACACGGTGTCGCTGTGCCACTTCCCGCACGTGATCGCGGGGTCCGCCGAGGCGGCATTCGGGGTGGTCTCCGGCCACGCCAGCCTGTCCGACTACCTGCTCCGGTTCTTCCTGCCGACCTTGCTCGGCAACGTGGTGGGCGGCATCGCCATGGTGGCACTGCTGAACCACGCGCAGATCGCCGACCAGCTGAACCGGCCGGACGCGCCGGCCGGCTGAACCGCCGGAGCAGGTGGACAAGCCGCCGTCCCCGGGCGACCCTGTTCCGGAGCGCGTCGGCGGGATCGGCCGGCGCCGGCGATGGCCAAACGTGCAGCCCGCCCCGACACGACGATGCAGCCGCCGCCCCGGCAGCGGCAACGAAAGGCGACCGATCTTGGACCAGTTCGCGACCTATCCCAGCC
This sequence comes from uncultured Acetobacteraceae bacterium, assembly GCA_964247755.1. Lineage (GTDB taxonomy): Bacteria > Pseudomonadota > Alphaproteobacteria > Acetobacterales > Acetobacteraceae > Lichenicola. Next base: position 286,062 of record CAXTVX010000001.1, read on the forward strand.
TGCGCGACCGGCGCGTGCTCGTCACCGGCGGCGCGTCGGGTATTGGCGCCTCCATCGTCCGCCATTTCGCCGAGCAGGGCGCGCATGTCGGCTTCCTCGACCGCGACGAGGCGGCTGCCGCCACGACCCTGTCCGCTCTGCCTGACGGTGTCTCCGTCCGCTTCGCCGCCTGCGACCTGCGCGACATCCCAGCCCTGCGCGCCGCCATCGACACGCTGCGCGACCAGCTCGGCGGACCGTTCACGGTTCTGGTCAACAACGCCGCCCGCGACGACCGCCACGCCATCGACGACGTGACGCCCGAGTACTGGGACGACCGCATGGCCACCAACCTGCGCCACCAGTTCTTCTGCGTGCAGGCGCTCAAGGCCGACATGATCGCGGCCGGCGGCGGCTCGATCATCAACATGAGCTCAAACAGCTTCCTGCTGGCGTCCGGCGGCATGCCCGCCTACACCGCCGCCAAGTCCGCGGTAATCGGCCTGACCCGCGGCCTCGCCCGCGACCTGGGCCCGCACCACATCCGTGCCAACATCGTCTACCCCGGCTGGATCATCACCCAGCGGCAGCTCGACCTGTGGATGACCGACGAGGCGGAGGCCAAGCGTGCCAGCGGCCAGTGCATCCCCGACCGGCTGTACGAGCCCGACGTCGCGCGCATGGTGCTGTGGCTCGCCGCCGACGACAGCCGCATGGTCACCGCGCGCGAGTTCGTGGTGGATGGCGGATGGTTCTGACCGGCCGGGCATCCGCCTGCTCAATCGTGACGCGGCTGCCTTACCGGGCAATGGAGCACTCTGTCTGTCCCCGCGCCGGCAGCTCGAAAGTCACGTAGGGCGGTCGCGACGGCCACCACCGCGGCCAGGGTGATCACGAGCGCCGATCGGCAGGACAGGGCGGCGAGCATCGCGAACCAGGTCGGTCCGCGGCCAGCAGGCGCTGCGTCATGGACGCGGGACAGCCGATGGTGGCGGGCCGGTTGAACGGCCGGGTCGAGGCGCCGTGTCCAGCCGGGCGCGGAGGATCCCGACACCTCGCCAGGCCGGCAGGTCATCAGGCGAGATCCGGAACAGCCGCGCCACGAGGAGTGCGGCCACCAACCGCCGCTCCGGCGGGATCACCAGCCTTCCGATCAGGAAGAACGAGGCGACTCCGGACCCGTCCGACCGCCGGTGCGGCCGGAAGATCCATCGGACGGACCGTGGGCGCCCGGCGCCTGCGGGCGAGGTCCGCGACCATCTCCGTCATCGCCCGACATGCGCCGACCCGGTAGCTCGGGACGACGGACATCCCGGCCAGGATCCGGAGCCGGTGCGCGAAGAGGAACCGCACGCGCAGCGGCGGGGGCCGGCTTGCGACGTTCGGCGGCACCTTGTAACAGCGCGCGCCATGCGCGTGACCCCGCCTCGCCTCGGAACCGGACTTCCCCGCACCGCCGTGCTCGTCGGCTACCTCGTCCTGTCGCTGCTGTTCTACACGCGCGGCGCCGACTGGACGCACGGCCTGCTGACCGCGGCGGGCGGCGACGCGTGGAGCTTCGTCTGGTTCCTGAACTGGTGGCCCTGGGCCTTCTCCCACGGCCAGGACGCGCTCCGCAGCGCCTTCGTCTACGCGCCGGACGGTTACGACCTGCCCTGGGCGACCTCCCTGCCCACCGCGTCGCTGCTGTCGCTGCCCGTCACCCTGGCGTTCGGCGCCAACGTCTCGTTCAACCTGCTGAGCGTGCTGGCGCCGGGGCTGGACGCGTTCTGCGCCTTCCTGCTGGTCCGCCAGTGCGGCGGCACCATGGCGGCGAGCGTCCTGGGCGGCCTGCTCTACGGGTTCTCTCCGTACGAGATCGGGCAGCTGCTGGGCCACCTGAACCTCGACCTCACCTTTCCCGTGCCGCTGGCCTGCCTGCTGGTGGTCGCCCGCTCGCAGCAGCGCATCGGGCCGCGTGCCTTCATCGCCGGGCTCGCCGCAACGCTGCTCGCCGAGTTCGGCCTGTCCACCGAGGTCTTCGCGTCGTCCTGCTGTTTCGGCGTCCTGGGATGGCTGCTGTTCGTGCTCCTGTCCCGCCAGCCGATGCGCACGATGCTGTTGCGCGTCGGGGCGGAAGGATTGGCGGCCCTGGTGCTGGTCGCGATCGTGGTGTCTCCGTGGCTGGTCCGGATGGCGGAAGGAGCCGGCCGGATCCCCGGCTTCATCAACCCGCCCTGGGTGTACTCTGCCAACCTGCTCAACCTGGTCGTGCCGACCCAGCTGACCCTGCTCGGCGGGCAGCTTTTTGCGCCGGTCTCCGGTCACTTCAGCGGCAACCTGTCGGAACAGGGCAGCTATATCGGCCTGCCGCTGCTGATCATCCTGGGACTGCTGGCACGGGAGCGGCATCGCGAGCGCGCGGTGCTGGCGCTGCTGCTGCTGGTCGCGGCACTCGCGGTCGCCAGCCTGGGCCCCTCGCTCCATGTCGGCCGCTGGGACAGCCGCGTGCCGCTCCCGTGGTGGTTCGCGCTGCACCTGCCGCTGCTCAAGGGTGCGCTGCCCGGGCGCTTCTCGCTCTATGTCGTGCTGGCGATCTCGGTTGCCGCCGCCTGCTGGCAGGCCGGCGCGGCGACCCTGCGCGGTCGCCGGCAGCGCCTCGCCGCCCTCGCCGTCGCCGTCCTAGTCCTGGCACCAACCCCGGCTGCGGTCTGCTGGAGCACGATGCCGGTGCTGCCCTTCTTCCGGCCCGACCGGATCGCAGCACTCGGCCGTGATCGCACGGTGCTGATCCTGCCCTATCTGTCGACCGAGAACGGCGCCACGCCGGCGATGCTGTGGCAGTGGCAGTCCGGGATGCGTTTCCGGCAGACCGGCGGCTACCTGAGCTTCGTCCCCTATCCCGACTCACGGTTGCTGTTCGTGCAGCAGTTGATGCGGGGCGAGCGTGGCGGCGACTTCGCCAACGACCTGAGCGCGTATGTCGACCGTGCCGGCGCCACGGCGGTGATTGCCGGACCGGGAACGACGCCAGCACTTCTGGCCGGGTTGCGGGCCATGGGCTGGGCCGAACAGGACACCGGAGGGGTCGCGCTGTTCCGGGTCCCGCCGGCAGACACGCTGCGCTACGCCGCCCTCTACGGCGAAGCCTGGCCGGATGTCGGGTCCTCGTCCTGGCTGGGCCGCAGCGGTCTCGTGGTGACGCATGGACGGAGCGTGACCCTGCACCTGACCAGCGCCAACCTGCCCCTGCCGGCGACCACGGTGACGGTCGCAGCCGGGGATCGCCCGCCGGTCACGTACCGGATAGCCGCCCACGGCTCGCTCGACATCCCGCTTCCTGCGGATGGACGCTACCGCATCGTCCCGGGCGCCACGTTCCGGCCGGGCGTCGTCTGGCATACCCCCGACACCCGGACCCTGTCGTTCATCGTCAGCCTGCAGCCGACCTGAGCCGCACGTGGGTCAGGTCGCCGCAACAGGCGAGGACGCATCGTACCGGCCGGGCTACAACCCCGAGGCAGTGGCCCAGCTGATGATCGCCTGGTTCGCCGCGGTAGGCTGCTCGAAGATGCTCACGTGCGCCGCGTTCGGGATCAGCGCCAGCGTCGAGCCCTTGATCGACGCCTGGATCTGTTGCGCGATCGGGAACGGGTAGACCGCGTCGTCCACGCCTTCGAGCACCAGGGTCGGCACCGCGATCGTCGGCAGCAGCGAGGTATAGTCGGAGCGGAGCACCAGCGTTTCCGCACCCCCCTGCAGGCCGGCGACCGAGGCCTCGGCGATGATGTCGTCGATCGCGGTGCCGACGCCTGGGCTGTTCAGCAGCGTGTTCCCGGTCAGCAGCATCGGCACGATGTTCGGCAGGATCGACGGCACGCCCTGCTCGGTCGCCTGCACCCCGTAGCCGATCCACTCCGCGTGCTCGACCGTCGGCGCCGCCATGGCGACCGTGTCGATCAGGATCATGCCGGCGAAGCGCTGCGGCGCCTCGCGGTACAGCTCCTCGGTGATGATGCCGCCCATCGAGTGGCCGCCGATCACCGCCTTGGTGATCCCCAGGTGGTCGAGCAGCGCCAGCACCGCCTGCGCGTAGTAGGCGGTCGAGGCGGAGCCGCTCGTCGCGGTGGACCGGCCGAACCCCGGCAGGTCGAGGGTGATCACCTGGAAGCTGCCGGCGAGCCCTGCCTGCTGGTAGGTGAACAGGGCGCCAGACAGCGGATAGCCGTGGATCAGCACCAACGGCACGCCGGTGCCCGTCACCTGGTAGAAGATCTGCGCGCCACCGAAGTTGAACGTGCTTCCCGTACGCGTGTCGGCGGCCACCGCCTGCTGGTGCGTCGGTGTCTGCGCCACCGCCTGCGCCATCGGCGCTGCACCAAGCAGGAGGGGAAGGACGAGAAAGGCTGGCTTCACGACTGTTCTCCGGTTCGCCGCGGATGATCAGGACGTGTCGCCTGCGGTCGACAACCGGAAGTTACGATCCAGTCAGAGGTTTCTCGTTTTCGAGACGGCTGCCGGGTTCGTGACGAAGCCTCGGCGCCTGGTCCCGCCCTCTCAGCCCGGCAGGAACTCCGGCACCGACAGGTAGCGCTCCCCGGTATCGTAGTTGAACCCCAGCACCACCGCACCCGGCTCCAGCTCCGGCAGCTTGGCCGCGATCGCCGCCAGCGTCGCCCCGGACGAGATTCCCACCAGCAGCCCCTCCTCCCGCGCCGACCGCCGCGCCCACTCGCGCGCCGCCTCCGCCTCCACCTGGATCACCCCGTCCAGCACCTCGCGGTGCAGGTTCGCCGGCACGAACCCGGCCCCGATGCCCTGGATCGGATGCGGCCCCGGCGCACCCCCCGAGATCACCGGCGATGCCGTCGGTTCCACCGCGAACACCTTGAGCTTGGGGAAGCGCTGCTTCAGCACCTGCCCGCAGGCGGTGATGTGCCCCCCCGTGCCCACTCCGGTGATCAGCGCGTCGACCCCGTCCGGGAAGTCGGCCAGGATCTCCTGCACCGTGGTGCGCAGGTGCACGTCGATGTTAGCCGGGTTCTCGAACTGCTGCGGCATCCAGGCGCCCGCGGTTTCCGCCACCAGCGCCTGCGCCCGCTCGATCGCCGCCTTCATCCCGCCCGCCCTGGGCGTCAGCTCGAAGGTGGCGCCGAAAGCCTGCATCAGCCGGCGCCGCTCGACCGACATCGATTCCGGCATCACCACCACCAGCCGGTAGCCCTTCACCGCCGCGACCATCGCCAGCCCGATGCCGGTGTTGCCCGAGGTCGGCTCGATGATGGTCCCGCCCGGCGTCAGCTGCCCGCTTTCCTCCGCCGCCTCGATCATCGCGAGCGCGATGCGATCCTTGATCGAGCCGCCCGGGCTGCTTCGCTCCGACTTGATCCACACCTCGGAGTCGGGGAACAGCCGCCGGACCCGGATGTGCGGCGTGCCGCCGATCGTCCCCAGAACGCTGTCGACCTTCATGCTGCCTTCCTCCCCGCTCGCCCGGTGCATTGGCCTGGGCCACGCTTGCACATGGTGATAGCACAATTCACCAACGGAGCCGCCTGGCCAAGACCCAGTTCTTCGACTCTTCCTTCCCCGCCCGGGCTCGACGCACTCACCAGTTCCGGCGTCCGCTTCGCGGGCGTCTACACGTCCGCCGTGTTGATCTGCCTGCCGCGCGTGAACGGCGCCAGCATCTCCGGCTGGCCGCTTTCCAGCGCCCGCACGATCCCTTCCAGCACGCGCACGTCGGCATGCCCTTCCTCGCCATCCGGCTTCGGATCGCGATCGTGCAGGATGCAGGATGCAGGATGCAGTCGGAAAAGTGCCCGAGCTCTTCCCCGAACTGGTCGGTGTTCTTGAAGCTTCGGTGCGATTTCTTCTCGCCGACCACCTGCGCGTGCTCGAGCGACATGCCGAACATGTAGCCAGGGTTCACCTACACACTGCCCCTGGCGCCGAGCACGACGTAGCTGTCGATCGTGTTGGCATGGTAGCTGACCACGAACTGGGCGATCCGGTTGCCGGCAAAACCGCAGCGTCACCGCCACAGTGTCGTCGAAGTCGCCGGAGAACCCCGCTTCCGCATGACGCGTGCCGACCGCCGAGACCACCTCGATCGGCTCGTCGCCGAACACGGCGTGTGCCGCGTTCACCGGATACAGCGCCATGTCGGACACCGATTCCGCCTCGATCTTGTTGCCGGCACGGTGGTTTTCCGGATCGACCATCTGCGCGAAGCAGGAGCTGAACGACACGAGCTCGCCCCGTTTGCCCGCCCGGATGGTGTCGATCAGCGACAGCGTCGCCATCAGCTTGGCGCCCGACGCCTTCTATGCGTCCAGGATCTGCTGGCACAGCGCGACGGACACTTCCAGCGGCTTCTCGACCAGCACGTGGATGCCGGCCAGCAGGGCGGCACTGCGAACTTCGTTTAGTACTGTGCCGGAGCGCGGCATCTCCTCGAACCGGTCGTAGCCGTAGTGGGCGGTGACGCCATACGTCTCGCCGACGACCCTCGCCTTTTCCGCATCCCCGGTGACGAACGCGGTCACCACCGAGTTGCCGGTACGCGCCATCCCCGGCAGCATCGCTTCCGGCGCGACGTCGCCCAGCACCACCATCGCGTAGCGGACCTCGTGCTCCGACCCCGGCCCGAGTGCCGACAGGATGCTCATCGCCCCGCTCCCTCCGGTGCGTCGGCTGCGCGCACGCCGCGTCACGATCGGATGAGCGATCGGCGGGGCGGGCCTTCAGCGGCCCTTGTTGAAGCCGGCGAACACCTGCCGGTCCTTGTTCTCGCGCATCAGGGTGGAGAAGCTCGGGATGGTCTCGAAACCCAACCCCTGCGGCAGGCCGGTTTCCGGGTCGGCGGCGACCGCGCCATAGGCGGCTCCCGCTACCTTCTCCCACTTGCCTGCCGGCTTCTTGACCTCGAGGTTGACCACGGTGGCCTTGAGCACCATCCGCACGATCGCCTCGTTCGGGCGGGACGGCTTGGTCAGGCTTGGCATTCCCGCCATCATCTGCCATCCGTTCCGCAGCGCCCAGTCGATCAGCTCCTGCTGCGTCATGCGACGATCCCCGACTGCCTGCGTTGCAGCTACCGGCAAACCCGGCGGCCCCGCAAGGCCGGCGCTTCCCATACCGCATCGATCCGGACGAACCGCATGACCTATCAGCCCGCCGCCAACCGCTACGAGACCGCCTCCTTCCGACGCTGCGGCCGATCCGGCCTGATGCTGCCGCCGATCTCGCTCGGGCTGTGGCACAATTTCGGTGGCACCGACGTGTTCGAGACCGGGCGCGCAGTGATCCGTCGCGCGTTCGACCGCGGCGTCACCCATTTCGACCTGGCCAACAACTACGGCCCGCCCTTCGGCTCGGCGGAGGAGAATTTCGGGCTGATCCTGTCCAAGGACTTCGTCGAGCACCGGGACGAGATGGTGATCTCGTCCAAGGCGGGTTGGGACATGTGGCCCGGCCCCTACGGCAAGGGCGGCTCGCGCAAGTACCTCATCGCCTCCGCCGACCAGAGCCTGCGCCGCATGGGCCTGGACTATGTCGACATCTTCTACTCGCACCGCCCCAGCCTCGACGTGCCGCTCGAGGAGACCATGGGCGCACTGGTGCAGCTGGTCCGCCAGGGCAAGGCGCTCTACGTCGGCATCTCGTCCTACGGTCCCGAGCGCACGCGTCAGGCGGCCGAGATCCTGCGTGGCGAGGGCGTTCCGCTGCTGATCCACCAGCCCTCCTATTCCATGCTCAACCGCTGGATCGAGACCGGGCTGCTGGACACCCTGGATAGCCTCGGCACCGGCTGCATCGCCTTCTCGCCGCTCGCCCAGGGTCTGCTCACGACCAAGTATCTCCACGGCATTCCCGAGGACGCACGCGCGGCCAAGGGCAGGTCGTTCAGCCAGACGCTGCTGTCGGAGGTCAACCTCCACCGGGTGCGCGGCTTGAACGAGATCGCGCAGGCGCGTGGCCAAAGCCTGGCACAGATGGCGATTGCCTGGGTGCTGCGCGATCCGCGTGTGACCTCCGCACTGATCGGGGCCCGCAACGTCAGCCAGATGGATGATTCGCTCGACGCGCTGGGCAACCTTCAGTTCTCGGCCGAGGAACTGGCGACGATCGACCGCCACGCGACCGAAGGCGGCATCGACCTGTGGCGCGGAGTGTCGGAGGAGGTGCCGGCCTGACAGCGTCGGCACCAGGAGGCGGACCGGATCTCGGGCCGGCTCATGCGCCGAGCAGCTCGATCGTGCGCGCTACCACCCGGTCCTCGTCATACCGCCCGAGTGCGCGCATCCGTCCCGCCTCGCCGAGGCGGCGGCGCAGCCCAGGATCGGCGGCGAGCCGGCCGAGCGCCGCTCCGAGCGGGCCCACCGCCCGGGGCGGCACCAGCAGGCCGGTCTCGCCGTCCAACACCTGCTCGCGCGGACCGCGTATCGCGGTCGCCACCACCGGCAGGCCGCACAGCATCGCCTCGATCACCGACATCGGCAGCCCCTCGAAGTGGCTCGGCAGGACGAAGATGTCCGCGCCGGCGAGCAGCGCCGGGATGTCGGTGCGGTAGCCGAGCCGACGCAGACGCGGGCCGAGCGCGTCCGTCTGGGCAGCAGCCTCGAACGCCCTGTCGAGCGTTTCACCGTGGTCGGAGGCGAGCCGGTCGCCGACGACCCAGAGTTCGGCCTCCGGCACCTGCGCCATCGCCGCCAGCAGCTCCGGATGGCCCTTGTGCCGCACCAGCCGGGAGACGACGATCACCACCACGCGGTCCTCGGGCGTGCCGAGCGCCGCCCGGATCTGCGCGCGAAGCAGCGGATCGGGGTGGAAGGCGGCAGGAGATCGGCCGTTGCCGATGCCGATCGCGCCGCGGTGGATCCGCAGGCGCCGTGCGTCGGCCGCCTCCTCGTCGGACACGGTGAAGTAGCGGTCGGTAACGCGGCCGGCGATCCATTCCAGCAGCAGCGACACCAGCCGGCGCGACAGCGGGCCCGGCTGGTTGAACAGGTACCCGTGGCAGGTGTAGGCGACCACCCGCACGCCGCAGGTCCACGCGGCCAGCCGCGCCAGCACGCCGCTGATCGGCATGTGCGCGTGCAGGAGGTCCGGCCGCTCCCGTCGGATCAGCCGGACCAGCGACAGGAATGCCTGCGCCTGCGCCAGTGGCGAGAAGCTGCGTGCCAGGGGCAGCGCCTCGACGCGGAACCCCTCGGCGCGCACATCGCGCAGCAGCGGCCCCTCGGCGCACACGCCGACCACGTCGTGCCCGCGCGCGCGCAAACCCCGCATCAGCGGCAGCAGGAAGTGCCGCAGCGAGAAGTCGACGTTGGTGACCTCGAGGATCTTCACCGGCCGGCGACGCCGGTGCGTCAGGAGTCGGCGCGGATCAGCGCCCACCGGATCGCCTTTGCCGGCGGCGGGTCGTCCGCCGGCATCGCGTCCGCGGCATCCGCCTCCGCAACCGCCTGCGGCAGGACGGTGATCACGATCTGCAGGCAGCGGCGCGGAACGTCGCCGCCGAGGTAGATGCTTTCCTCGACCGACAGCCGGCCGCTGTCGACCCGGAACCGCCACGCGTTGCCGGACGGCAGCGTCAGCAGCACCGCACCCCCCTCCTCGGCCGCCCCGGCTTCGTCGCCTTCGCGTACCGTCTTCACCGAGGGATGCAGGTGGAAGCGCAACGCGAAGCGGTTCGGCCGACCGACCAGGGAGTCCTCGCCGCGTACGTCCTCGCCGCCGTCGGCGATGTAGATGCGCCGGTGGTGCACCGCGCCGAAGCCCGGCACATAGCCGTCCTGGCTGAGGTCCAGCCAATGTGCGCCGCTGGCCTGCCGGTGGTCCAGGGTGACGTGGGCGGGGCGTCGCGACACGGTGCCGGCGCGGAACTCCGACGAGCTGGTATCGGCGATCGACAGGGTGGAATGCGCCGCGGTGGCACGCAACGCGTCGCGCCAGGCGGGCAGCATGCCGGTGCCGCAGTTGACGATCAGCCGCTCACGTCCGGCCGACATCTCGAACGACAGGGTGCCGGCGTGTGCGGTCGCGTCAAAGCCGGGCGGCGGCGGCGGTCCGACGTCGACCAGCAGCAGGCTGCGCCCGGACAGGATGCGGACGAACCCGCCCTCCGGCATCGCGGCGGCGATCACCCGGCCGCGCGTCGCCTGGCTCAGCACCAGGTCGACCAGCACCGGGTTCTCCTCGTGGCTGCCGTTGAACAGAGCCAAGCCCCCGTCGCCGTGGCGCAGTGCGCGCAGCACCGGGCTCATCCGATCGAGCGCTGCCGCCAGCGCCAGCGGCGGCCCGATCTGCCCTGTCTGCATCAGCGCCCTGATCTCCGCCAGCTCGCGCAGGGCGTTGAACTGCGCGCCCGGACTGCGCTCGGCATGGCTGCCGTCGGGCAGGACCTGGCGGCCGATCTCCGGCCCGATGTGGCGCATCGCCCGGGTCAGGAAGCCGGCCTGCTCCGGCATCGCGATCGCTGCCGCCAGCAGCCCCTTGAGGCAGGTCAGGGCGCGGTGGTCGTGCTGCGTCGTCGGAACGCTGGCGGCCAGGGTGCGTGCGTCCACCATCAGGCGCGCCATCAGCCGCTGCCGGAACGCGTCGTCGGCGGTGGCGGCGAAGAAGTCGTAGTGCGACAGCCAGGCGGTGATCCGGCTCGCCACCACGGGCGGGGTGCGGGAAGCGGGATCGATCGGTGGCCGGCCCAGCCAGTCCGACACCAGGGCGCGGGCGCGCAGGCGGCTGGCATCGGTGCCGAGAGCCCGCAGATCGCGCAGCCAGGTGAAGCCGTGCGCGTGCGCCCGGAGCAGCGGCGGCACTGCCGGGTCACCCCACAGGCCGCCGGCCTGCACCGGCTGCGCATCGCCCCGCCCCGGCCGCAGCGGGCCGACCGCACCGGAAAACACCAGCTCGCCCTTCATCAGTCGCGCGCCGCGTCCGGTGTCACCCGGCCACAGGTCGCGGATCGACGCCGAGGGCGCGTCGGGGACGCGTCCGCCGCCAAGGCCCGGCAGCCGGGCAAGCGACAGGCGCGCGTCGCGGGTCCAGTCTCGCACCGCCATCAGGAGCCGGTCCCGCTCCCGCCCTCAGGCCGCATCAGGACCGGCTTCGGAACCGGCTGGACCGTCGCCCGCAGCCGCACGGAGCGCTGCGATCGCCGCCGCGTAGTCCGGCTGGCCGAACACGGAGGTGCCGGCGACCAGGGTGTCGGCGCCGGCAGCGACGCTGAGCGCTGCGGTGCGCGGGTCTATGCCGCCATCGACGATGATCGGGATCTTTCGTCCGGTCGCGTCGGCCATGCGGCGCAGCTGTCCGATCTTGTGCAGCTGGCTGAGCAGGAAGCCCTGACCGCCGAAGCCGGGGTTGACCGTCATCACCAGGATCAGGTCGGCCAGATCCATCACCGCAGAAATGGCCTCCGCCGGCGTCGCCGGGTTGAGCGCGATCCCCGCCTTCACGCCGAGAGAGCGCACCAGCTGCAGGGAGCGGTGGGTGTGCGGTCCCGCCTCGATGTGCAGGTGGATGTGCGCAGCACCCGCGTCTGCGAAGGCGGCAAGGAACGGATCGACCGGCGCGATCATCAGGTGGACGTCGAACGGCAGTCGCGACCGGGGCCGGAGCGCCTTGATCATCTGCGCGCCGAACGACAGGTTCGGCACGAAATGGCCGTCCATGACGTCGAGATGCAGCCAGTCCGCGCCGGCCGCCTCGACCGCCGCCACTTCCTCGGCCGTCCTGCCGAAATCCGCCGCGAGCAGGCTGGGTGCGACGACGACCGGTCTGGAGGAGGATGTGGCGGACATGACCGGTTTGTAGCAGCAAGTGACGAGCCGGGCGCAAGACGGCGGGGCGTCGCATCAGGCACGCACGAACCGGGCGGCGAAGAAGCCGTCCATGCCGCCCAGCTGCGGCCACAGCCCCGGATGGGTGCGCAGCCAACCTTCGGCCGTTCGCGCCTCCGGCAGCGCCGCCAGCTCCTCCGCGGTGAAGGGATCGGGATGCAGCCCCAGCCGGATCGCCGCGCCGACCCGAAGCGGGCCCTCCTCCGGCTGCAGCGAGCAGACCGCGTAGACCATCCTGCCGCCGGGACGCAGCATGCGTGCGGCCGCCGCGATCAGCCGGTCCTGGGCCTCGGCCAGCACGGCGATGTCGGACGCGCGCTTGAGCCGGAGCACGTCCGGATGCCGCCGGGCGGTTCCGGTGGCGCTGCACGGCGCGTCGAGCAGCACCGCGTCGAGCGGCGCCGGCGGGCTCCATGTGGTGGCGTCCGCCTTGACCGTCTCGACCTCAAGCCGCAGCCGGAGGAGGTTCCGCTGCAGCCGGAGCATACGGCGCTCGTCGCGCTCGACCGCCACCACCCGGGCGCCGGCGGCGGCGAGCTGCGCCGTCTTGCCGCCCGGAGCCGCACACAGGTCGGCGATCCGCTCCCCGGCCTGCGGCGCCAGCAGCCGCGCCGGCATGGAAGCGGCCGCGTCCTGCACCCAGAACGCGCCGTCGTCGTAGCCGGACAGCGCGGATACGGGCGTGCCGGCCGGGAACCGCACCGACCCGGTCGGCAGCAGGATGCCGCCCGCCGGAGCGGCAGCACCTGGCGCAAGGCTCAGGTCGAGCGGCGCTTCCCGCACCAGCGCCTCGCCGATCTGCCGCGCCGAACCGCCCCAGGACGACCACAGCCAGGCCGGCACGTCGAGCCTGGGGCCGTCGAGTCCCTCCAGCACCGCCGTTCCGGCAGCGGCGATGCGACGCAGCACCGCGTTCGCCAGGCCCGCGAACGGCGCCAACCCGCGCGTGCGCAGCAGCGACACCGTGGTGCCGACCGCGGCATGCGGCGGCGTGTCGAGGAAAAGCAGCTGCGCGGTCCCCATCAGCAGCGCCAGGCGGACGCGGGACGGCGGCGCCCGCGCCAGGAACGGCTCGATGACCGCATCGAGGGTTCCCATGCGTCGCAGCACCGCGGCGGCGAGTCGGTGGCCCGCCGCCCGGTCGCGCGGCGGGACGCCGGAGCCGGCAGGATCCGCACCGTCGAGCGCGTCCTCGAGCGGGCGCCGCCGCTCCAGGACGGCCACCAGCACGTCGAAGGCGATCGTGCGGGTGGGGTCGGGTCCCGGGTCGCGCGCGGGGGAGGCGCCGGGGCTTAATCGTCTGTTCATGCACACCGGAACACAATGCTCGGCGACAGATGGCATGGGGCCGGATGGCGGACCAGGGCGAGGCAGGCCGGACATCATGACAACCCAGGCCTGGACGGTGCAGTCCCGTGCCAACGTGCCGGTTGCGGACGTGCACATCCCGTTCACCGCCCCGCTGCTGTCGGGGGTGCGCGGGCGCCGGCAGCGGACCGGACTCGAGTTCATCCTGCCGAACCCGTCCGGCGGCCGGGGCACCTATGTGGTGAGCTGGCCCCAGGCGGCGGGACTCGCAGCACCCACCCTGCACGACACGATCCTTGCCAAGCGGCTGCACGACATGCCGAGCCTCACTCCGGCTGCAGTGCGCCACGTGGCGCGCCTCGTGGCGGCCGAAGGCTACGTCGGCCGGGAAGCGGCGGAAGCGGCCATCCGTTCACAGACCAAGATCGAGGCGGAGACGCTGCGCCTTTGGGCGATGTTCCTGCTGGCGCTGATCCAGCGATCGGCGATACCCGGCCCGGAACAGGGTCGCATCCTGGCGAGCCTCGGCAATGCCGGTCCCGGGATCGTCACCGACGGGTTCGTCGCCGCCGCCGGCCGCCTCGGCTGGGAACCATCCGCGCTGTCGGACGCCCTCGGCCAGCTTTCGACCGCCTTCCTGCCCGTGGGCGCCAAGGGACAGGCGCAGCGGCTGCTGGGCCTGATGGAGGCGCTGCATCCGGCCCTGCTGGCGGAGCAGACGCAGCATACGCAGGACGCGGCGCTGTCGCCTGCCCTTCTTGCCCGGACCATCAACGGCGTGTCGCACGGGCTCGGCCTGGCGACCACCTCGCTGGACGGGGCTGCCCGCGCGCTTGCCGATCCGGCCGCCCTGCTGGTCCGCTGGCGGACCGACCCGGCCGGGGCGCTGGGTGCTGCGCGACATGTCGAGGAGACCCTCGACGGCTGGGACCGGATCTGCCTTCTCTGGCTGGACGCCGACACCTTGTCCGCCCGGCTTGCCCTGCTGCCGGAGATCGGGTTGCTGGTGCGGCTGGCGGGCGCCGCCACCGCCGGAGACGCCGACACCGCCCCTGCAGGCAGGGGAAACGGCGCCCAGGGTCAACCTGGCGTTCCGGACGCCGCGGCATTGCAGGCGCAGACCGCCCGGCAGGAACGCGAACCGCCCCGCGGCGCGCCGGCGCCAGGGCTGGTCGAGCGCAACGAGCGTATCAGGGCGCGTGAACTCACACTGGAGCACGGCGATGGCTGATGGAGACAGGCCCGCTGCGGAGGGCGTGCGCGCATTGTCGAAGGAGTTCCGCAACGCGAGCGACGAGAAGATCCTCAAGGTCACGCGCATGATCGACCTGCTGCCGGAGCGCGGCGAGGCCGATGCCCTGCTGGAACCGGTCCGTGCCCGCCTCGCCGCCCTTCGTCCGGCCCGCCGGATGAACCGCACGCGGCTGCTGTTCACCCCGTTCGACCCAGTCATGGTATCGGGAGCGGCCTGGCGTCCCGGCGACCTCAGCATCCCGCGGTCCATCCTGGCCCCCGTCTCGGCGCTGATCTTCGGCTCCGGCGACGGCATCCCGTTGACCATGCCGACCCTCGACGAGGGCGACGAGGCGCAGCTCACGCGGGTGGGGGCGCCGCTCTGGCAGGCGGCCGCCGCCTGCCTCGCCACCGTCCCGATTCCGCCAGCGTGGGAGACGCCGGACTGGCAGAAGCAGAACGGCCTGACGGTGCCGATGGTCATGCCGCTCATCCCGGTGCTGCGGCTGGTACTGGACCAGGCGCTGGCAATCCGCACCATGCCGCCACGGCAGCACCCGGACTGCGAGCCGGCGCTGACCGCGCTGCTGTCCGAGGCGATGCGGGTGGGGCCGCTCGGCTGGGGCATCATGCTGAGGCTGCTGTTCGATGCGGCGCCGCCGGATCAGGTGGCGCGCCTCGCCCTCGCCATGGCACGCGGCAGCCGCTTCTCCACCACGCTGCAGGCTGGCCTGGACGGTGCCATCGAGGAAATGCTCGACCACATGGAAGCGCCGCAGCCAGCCCAGGCAGCGGAGCAGCTCGATGCGGGCGCGCTGTCCGGACGCCTCCACCTGATCGACCGGGTCGAGGAGCTTCGCAAGCTGGAGAACCGGCCACTCGAGGAGCAGCGGCGGGTATCGCGGCTGCGGCAGGGGTTGGCGGCCGAGAACCGCACGGTGTTCGAGCAGGCGCTCCAGTCACGGCTGGTGGAACTCGACCAGGTGTCGGCAGGGCCGGCACCGGAGGTCATGGCGACGGAGGCAGTGGTGGCGATCGAAGCGGAAGCGCGGCAGCTGCGTGCGTTCGCCGTGGCCGCGGCGAAGCTGGGGGACGCGGACGAATATGACCGACTGCTCGAACAGGCGGCCGCGCGCTACGTGCGCACCGGCGCCAGGAGCGGCATGACGCGTGCCGACCGCATGCGGGTGACCGAGCTGCTGGTGGGAAGCGAGAAGGCGATCCAGGTGCTTGGCCTGGCGTGATCCGGCGCGGACTTCACGTTTTGTTTATCGTCTTCGGCCATGCTGGGTCGGAAACGCGAAGCGGCTTGATGCCGCAGCGGACCGGCAAGAGGCGGACGATCCATGGGTGCCCTGCAGTCGATGCGAACCTTCACGAGGCCGGGCCGGGCCATCCACGCCTTCACGATGCCCGGCGACATGGTGCCGCCTGCCCGTCGGTCCGAGCAGAAGCCCGATACCGGGGTGCACCTTCCTTTCCTGGCGCCGATGCTTGGCGCGGTGCGACTACGTCCCAGCGCGCAGGGCCTGGAGTTCGTGCTGCCGAACCCGTCCGGAGGGCGCGGCGTCTATGTCGCCGCCTGGAGCGTCGTGGCCGGCTTCGCGGCTCCCAACCTGCACGACACGCTGCTGGTCGGACGCCTGTCCGGCCTGGACAGCATCGGTCCGGCCGACGTGCGCCAGGCGGCGCGGCTGGTGGCCCTGGACGGCCATGCCGGCCGGGACGCTGCGGATGCGGCACGCCAGGCGCAGGACGCCCTCGACATCGCCGCCCTGCGGCTGCGTGCGCAACTGCTGCTGTCCCTGGCGCGGCACGGCGGCTTCGATCGTCCGGAGGATGCGATGAGCTGTATGGACCGGGACGGCTTCAACATGCTGGCGGGGCGGCTGGGCTGGCGCGGACCGCAGCTTGCCGAAGCGCTGCAGCAGGTTTCGGTGCATTACGCATCGATCGCGGTAGGTGCCGGGCAGGCAGCCGGGACGCAGCCGCCGCTGCGGATCTCGGGCGAGATCGGACGGCACGAGACTGGCCGCTGGGGGCGGCTGCTGTCGCTGGTCCAGAAGCTCCGGGGCTCGCTGGCGGAGGAGCAGTTCAGTCGCGGCGGCACCGACGCGGTGCTGCTGGGCCGGATCATGGCGGCGGCAGACCATTGCATCCGCCAGTGCGCTCTGCTGCTGCCCGAGATCGGGGCGATGCTGGCCAACCCGATCTTCCTGCTGGACGCCTGGCGTGCCGGCAGCCTGATGGCGTCGAGCTGGCTGCACGCGCTCGAGGCGGCGTTCGACGGCTGGGACCGCATCTGCCTGCTGTGGTTCGACGCGCGGAGCCCGCGCCTGCGCCAGCTGCTGATCCCCGAGATCGCCGCCCTCACCCGCACCAGCAGCAGCGACGGCTGGCTGATGGGCGGGCGGGAACCGGACAGCGTCATGGGCGATGCCGATGCCGCGAGTTGCAGCTGGCAGCGGCAAAGGCTGACGCGCAACGAACGGGTGCGGGCGCAGGAGCTGACCTTCGAGCTCCAGGCGACGTAGTGCCGGAAGGGCGGTGCCCGCTACCGCTTGACCCGGACCCTGCGCCGCGGGAGCGTGCGCCGCATGATCGCATCGGAGCCGGACGATGGACCACGGCCGGGGGTCGAGGAGGAGCCCGACACCTGCTCCGATCCGATCGCTGCGTCGCTTGCGCGGATCCGCCGGCGGATCCGCGAGGCCGCGGGGCGCGCCGGCCGTCCGGGAGGAGCCGTGGACCTGGTCGCGGTGTCGAAGACCCATCCCGGCCAGGCGGTCGTAGCGGCGCTGAGCGCCGGCCAGGAGCTGTTCGGCGAGAACCGGGTGCAGGAAGCCCGGTCCAAGTTCCCCCGGCTTCGACCGGATTGGCCCGGGCTCAGGCTGCACCTGATCGGGCCGTTGCAGACCAACAAGGCGGAGGATGCGGTCGGTCTTGCCGACGTGATCGAGACCCTGGACCGCGTGCGTCTGGCGGACGCGCTGGAGCGTGCGTCGCAGAAGGCCGGGCGGCTGCCGAAGCTGCTGGTGCAGGTCAACATCGGCGCGGAGCCGCAGAAGGCCGGGGTGTCCCCGGACGAGGCGGACCGCTTCATCGGCGACTGCCGGCGGCGGTTCGGCGACCGGCTGGTCGGCCTGATGGCGATCCCGCCGGCAGAGGCCGATCCGGTGCCGTTCTTCCGGCACCTGGCGGCGATGGGCGCGGCCCATGGGCTGGCCCGGCTGTCCATGGGGATGTCGGGCGATTTCGAGCAGGCGATCGCCTGCGGCGCCACCTCGGTGCGGATCGGCACTGCGATCTTCGGCGGCCGACCCGTGGCGGCGCCGCTTGCACCTGCGCGGAACTAGGTCGTATGGGGCAGCGTCGGGCTCCAGACTGCGTTGCCCTCGGAGCCGGAGCATGGCTGGATGAGTGACATCGCCGGAGCATCCGGCCCCGGGCTGTTCGGCGGCAACCTGTCGGAGGCCGGCAGCGAGCCCGCACCCGGCGGCGGCCACGGCACGATCCGCAACCGGGGAGTGACGATCGCATCGGTGATGGCGGTGCTCGGCGTCGTCTACGGCGACATCGGCACCAGCCCACTCTACGCGCTGAGCGCCACCATCAACATCATCAGCAACAACGCTCCGCCGACGCCGTGGGAGGTGCTGGGGATCGAGAGCCTGATCTTCTGGTCGCTGGTCCTGGTCGTGACGGTCAAGTACATCATGCTGATCATGCGCGCCGACAACAACGGCGAGGGCGGCATCCTGTCCCTGATGGCGCTGGCGCAGCGCGTGGCGCCCGATCGCAGGCTGCGTGCGGTGCTCGGGCTGGTCGGAATCATCGGCGCCTGCCTGTTCTTCGGCGACGGCACGATCACGCCGGCGGTCTCGGTGCTGTCGGCGGTGGAAGGCATCGAAGTCAGCATCCCGAGCGCTGCAGACGTGGTGCTGCCGGTATCGATCGTGGTGATCGTGGCGCTGTTCGGCATGCAGTGGCGCGGCACCGGCAGCGTCGGCCGGATCTTCGGTCCCGTGATGCTGCTCTGGTTCGGCTCGATAGGGGCGCTGGGCGCAATCGAGGTGGCGCACCAGCCGTTCGTGCTGCACGCGCTGCTGCCCTACCACGCCGTGATCTTCATCTGGGACCATGGCTGGATCGCATTCATCGCGCTGGGTGCGGTGGTGCTGGCGGTCACCGGTGCGGAGGCGCTCTACGCCGACATGGGTCATTTCGGTCGGAAGCCGATCCGGGTCGCCTGGCTCGGCTTCGTGCTGCCGGCGCTGGCGCTGAACTACCTCGGCCAGGGAGCGCTGATCATCGGGCATCCGGCGGCGATCAAGAACCCGTTCTTCCTGCTGTGCCCGTCCTGGCTGCAGCTGCCGATGGTGATCCTGGCGACCTGCGCCACGGTGATCGCCAGCCAGGCGATGATCACCGGCGCCTTCTCGATCTCGCGCCAGATGGTGCAGCTCGGCTATTTCCCGCGCCTGCGCGTGCTGCACACCAACGCAGACGAGGAAGGCCAGATCTACGTGCCGCAGGTGAACTGGGCGCTGATGGTGGGGGTGGTGCTGCTCGTGTTGTCGTTCCGCTCCTCGGCCGCGCTGACCTCGGCCTACGGCATCGCGGTCACCGGCACCTTCATGTGCACCTGCGTGCTGGCGGCGGTGGTGTTCCGGCGCGTCTACAAGTGGTCGCGATTCGCGGCCCTGGGCACGTTCGGCACCTTCTTCCTGATCGACGGCACCTTCTTCGCTGCCAACGCGCTCAAGATCCCGCAGGGCGGCTGGGTGCCGCTGATGCTGAGCGTGGTGCTGACGACGCTGATGACCACCTGGAAGACGGGTCGCAACCTGATCCTGTCGCGCTGGAAGCAGGACAGCCTGCCGCTGGCCTCGTTCCTGGCGCGGCTGCCGCAGTCGCGGACGCTGCGGGTGCCCGGGATCGCCATCTTCCTCACGGCGAACGCCGAGTACGTGCCGGCGTGCCTGCTGCACAACCTCAAGCACAACAAGGTGCTGCACGAGCGGGTGCTGTTCGTCACCGCGCAGAACCTGGACCAGCCGGAGGCTGACCCGGGCGGCCGGATGCTGGTCGAGGAGCTGGCGCCGGGCATGCACCGCGTCACGCTGCGCTACGGCTTCATGGAAAGCCCCAATCTCCCACGCGCCCTGGAAGGCTTGCGGGCGCAGGGAGTCGACTTCGACCCGATGCAGGCCTCCTACTTCGTCAACCGCGAGGTGCTGGTACGCGGCACCATCCCGAAGATGCGGTTGTGGCGCATCTCGCTGTTCCTGCTGATGGCGCGCAACGCCGTCCCGGCGATCGAATTCTTCCGCATCCCGTCCGACCGCGTGGTCGAACTCGGCGTCCGCGTCGCCATCTAGCCTTCATGCTCAACAACCGGGTTCCAAGGGCTGCGCCCTTGGCGGGTCCAGGGCAGCGCCCTGGCCTTGCCTTGTACATCCACTGGCCGTTCTGCCTAGCGAAGTGCCCTTATTGCGACTTCAACAGCCACGTCCGCGACGCGATTCCGCAGGCCCGGTTCGCTCGCGCCCTGCGCACCGAGCTGGCTACCGAGGCAGCACGGCTCGGCCCTCGGCCGCTGGCGTCGATCTTCTTCGGCGGCGGCACGCCGAGCCTGATGGCGCCAGGGACGGTGGCCGCACTGATCGAAGACGCCTGCCGCCTGTTCCGCCCCCTGCCCGACCTCGAGATCACCCTGGAAGCCAACCCGACCAGCGTCGAGGTGGGCCGGCTACGCGCGTTCCGCGCAGCTGGCGTCAACCGAGTGTCGCTGGGCGTGCAGAGCCTGGAGGACGACGCGTTGCGCCTGCTCGGCCGGGCGCATTCCGCCGTAGAGGCGATCGCAGCGCTGGAGCTGGCGCGCGAGGTGTTTCCGCGGATCTCGTTCGACCTGATCTACGCGCGTCCGGGACAGGACCTGCCGGCGTGGCGGGCAGAGCTGGACCGCGCGCTGGCGCTGGCGGCGGACCACCTGTCGCTCTACCAGCTGACGATCGAGCCGGGCACGCGCTTCGAGGCGCTGCACCGGCAGGGTCTGATTGCGATGCCGCACGAGGATCTGGGCGCCGCGCTATACGAGGAGACCGCCGCCGTCGCGGCGGCGCACGGGCTGCTGGCCTACGAGGTGTCGAACTACGCGGTGCCCGGCTCCGAAAGCCGGCACAACCTGGCCTATTGGCGGTATGGCGACTACCTCGGCATCGGCCCTGGCGCCCACGGTCGGATCACCCGTCCGGAACCGGACGGAAGGTGCGCGATCTTCGCCACGCGCCGGCATCGCGCTCCGGAACCGTGGGCCGAGCGGGTGGAACGGACCGGCCATGGCACGACGGAGGACACACGGCTGGTGGCGCCGGAGCCGGCGCGGGAGATGCTGCTGATGGGCCTGCGCCTGTCGGAAGGGATCGACGCCCGGCGCTTCGCCGCGCGCACCGGCACGACGCTGCCGGACGCGCTGGAGCCCGCGATCCTGGAGGCAGCGGTCGAGGAGGAGTACCTGCGCTGGGACGGTGACTGCCTTGTGGCGACTCCGGCCGGACGGCTCCGGCTCGAGGCGCTGCTAGCTGCACTGGTGAGGTGAGGAGCGGTGCCGACCGACGCGCAGGTCCCGATCCGCCCGCCAGGCACCTGTTCGACGGGGCGGTGACCGCCAGGACGGTGACAGGCCGGCCGCCGCGGAGGCCATCGCCGGGTTCCTGATTGCGGAACCGATGGATGCGCCCGTCGATGCGGATCTGGACGATGGTGCCGATAGCGGCCATGCCCACGTCCAGGCGGCAGGATCTAGGCCGACCGGATCCGGTCGCGACCTATCGTGACGGAACGGCAGGTGGACACGGGACGGTTCGTGGCGCTGTCATGGAAAACCAGCAAACGGCTTCAAAGCACTGAAGGAGCGCGCATGACGTCGACCGAAGCATCCACCGTCCTGATCGTCGGCGCGTCGCGCGGGCTTGGCCTGGGGCTGGTGCAGCGGCATCTCGAACGCGGCTGGCGGGTAATTGCGACCGTACGCGGCCGATCCGAGGCGCTCGAGGGATTGGCGGCCGAGGCCGGCGAGCAGCTCAGGATCGAGACGCTGGACGTCACCCAGCCGAAGCAGATTGCGGCACTGGCGGAGCGGCTGTCCGACACGCAGCTCGACCTGCTGTTCGTCAACGCTGGCGTGACGCATAACGGGGCGCAGCCGGTCGGCGAGATGTCGGACGAGGAGTTCATGCACGTGCTGCGCTCCAATGCGCTGGGACCGATCCGGGTGGTGGAGCGGCTGGGCGGGCTGGTGCCGGCGGGCGGAACGGTGGCGGTGATGACGTCCGGGCTCGGCAGCGTGGCGAACAACGAGACCGGGGGACTGGAAGCGTACCGGGCCAGCAAGGCGGCGCTGAACACCATGCTGCGCTCCCTGGCGGCGAGGAAAACTGCTAGCAGGATCTGCTATCTCGCGGTCGATCCGGGGTGGGTCCTGACCGACATGGGCGGTCCGGACGCGCCGCTCGACGTCGGAACCAGCACGCGCGGCATCGCCGACATGCTGGAGGCCCGTCGGGGACAGGCCGGGGTGGCGTTCGTGACGCACGAGAACAAGACGGTGGCTTGGTAGGCGCTCGGTGACGCTGCACCTGATCAAGCTCGCGGTTGGAGTCGCCACGCCGGAGGCGTTGTCGGAACGGCAACGGGTCCGGTCGCGGGAGACCGCCGCACATGGCGGGCGGGCGTTCTTCCGCACGCGCAGCTTCCCCAGGCGGTCGGAGGAGGTGCTGGCGGGCGGCTCGATCTACTGGGTGACGGCAGGGCTGCTGCTGTGCCGGCAGTCGATCCACGACATCGTGCAGGACTGCCGCGATGACGGCACCCCGTGCACCGGGGTGGTGCTGGACGGGCCGGTGGTGGCGGTGGTGCCCCGCACGGTGCGGGCGTTCCAGGGGTGGCGTTATCTGACCGAGGCGGATACCCCGGCAGACCTGGACGGCAATCCGGCGACCGGTGACGAGCTGCCGCCCAGGCTGCGTCGCGAGCTGCTGGCGTTGTGCCTGCTGTAAGCTGCGGGTCTGAGCTGGCCGGATCCGGTCTGGACCGACGGCTCACGGAGTCCGGGCACGACCGCGCGCCTGGTGGTCGACGATGGGCAGACGACCTTACCGGCCAGGTTTGGCGCGGTCCGACGAGGCGGAGGGCCTGGTTCGGACGCTGGCACCTCCGGAAGGGCTGCTGCTGGGGGTGGTCGGCGGCCAGCATCGTCAGCGCGGTCAGAGGCGGAGTGCAGCCGCGATGCCGGCGCGGCGATGTCCGACGATGCGGTCGCGATCTGGCGCTTCCTGTCAGGCCTGGAATTGATCCAGAACCCGGACCCCAGCCCGGTCGCGACACGGGGATGGCTCGCGATCGAGGTGTTGCCGGCACCGGCGCTGCCGTCGCTGCTGCCGGACGCCGGACCCGGTCAGGAGCTGCCGCGCGCCGGCGCCGGTCAGATGGCGGGATCGATCATGAACTGTTCGATGCCGCCGTCCGGGTAGCTGCGCTCGATCGCGGTGAGGCTGCGGCGGGTGGTGGTGATGGTCCAGATCCGGGTCCGCATGCCGCCGCGCATCGACTCGCGGTCGAGATGGAACAGCCGGGCGGCGCCGAGGCCGGACAGGCCGGCCTTCTGGTCGGCCAGCACGGCAGGGGTCAGGTAGGCGTTGCCGTTGGCGGTGAACAGGCGGCGGTCGATCGTGCCGCGGCGGAAGCCGTCGAACACGGTCCGGGCACGGGCCTCGGCGGCATCCGGCTTGAGCACCACGAAGGCGATCCGGTCCACCACCGCGCCGGGACTGGCCCAGTCGTTGTTGGTGAGCGCCACCACCGCGACCTTGTCGTCCGGCCAGACCGCGTTGGCGGCGAGGTAGCCGGAGCCGGCGCCGTCGTGGCTCCATTCGCGGCGGCCTCCGGCGTCGGATAGCTCCAAACCGAGGCCGTAATGGGTGTCGCGGCCGCTGCGGAGGATCACCGGCCTGGCCATCTCGTCGTAGGAGCCGGGCGCCAGCAGGGAGCGGTCCATCAGGCTGATGTCCCACAGCGCCAGGGTGGACGGGTCCATCGCCAGCTCGCTGGCGCCGAACAGCCAGCCGGGCGCCTCCTTGGTGGCCGTGCGCAGCGGACCCAGGGCGTAGCGGGTGATCGCCTCGGCGTCGGCGGAGGTAAGGGGCGCGGAGTCGTCCTCCGTCACCCGGTCCATGTGCAGCGGGGCGAAGATGCGCTGCCGCAGGAACGCCAGGAGGGGCTGGCCCGACAGCGTCTGCACGATCGCACCGGCCAGGACGTAGCCGGTATTGGAGTACTGCCAGTCGGTGCCGGGCGGGAAGTCGAGCGGCTTGCTGCCCCACTCCGCCAGCAGGGCGTCCAGGCTGATGGGCCGGGTCATCTCGACCGGCACGTAGTCCTGCGGCCAATAGTCGCGGGTACCGGCGGTGTGGCTGAGCAGCTGGCGGACCGTGACGGCGCCGGCGGGGGCGCCGGACAGGCGGGGAAGGTACTTCGCCACCGGGTCGTCCAGCCGGAGCCTACCGTCCTGCTGCAGCAGCAGCACGGCCGCGGCGGTGAAGGCCTTGGACACGCTGTCGACCGCGTAGCGGGTGCGGGGAGTGGCGGAACGTTGCGGGTGGAGGCGGGCCTGGCCGTAGGCGCGGGCATAGGCGAGCCGGCCGTCCTGCACCACCGCCACCGAGACCGACGGCGCGCCGCTGCGGGCCAGCCATTCCCGCACGCTGTCGTCGATCGCCCGCGTCTGCTGCGCGGTCAGCGGCGCGGCGATCGCCAGCGGTGCGGCCAGGACCAGCGCGGAGGCGAGGATCGAGGCCGGCAGCAGGGTTCTCAAGTCCGGCATCTCCCGTGTCGGAGGGCCAAGCGTATCGGCCGGCCCGAGGCGGGTCCAGGCGCGTCGGACCCTGTGGCAGATCGGCACGGGGGGCGAGGATTCGAGCGCCGGTCACACGCTCCGGTTGATCGGAGGGGCGGCGCTGGTCACCATGGTCCGGTCATGCCCCCGCCGCACGCCACCGGTGTCCTGCCACGCCTGTCCCGGCTGCTGCCGCTGCTGCCGCTGCTGTGCCTGCTGGCGGCGTGCGGCAGCGGCGGCCGCACGGCGCAGACCGGCTACGGTGTCGGCAGCATGAGCTATCCCGAGCCGGGGCCGCCGGAGGATCCGTGGCGGCCCTACATCCGGCAGGCGTCCGACCGGTTCAGCGTGCCGCAGGCCTGGATCCGGGCGGTGATGCACCAGGAATCCGGCGGGCACGAGTATCGCAACGGCGAGCCGATCACCTCGAGTGCCGGGGCGATGGGGCTGATGCAGCTGATGCCGGCGACCTATGCGGACCTCGAAGGGCAGTATGACCTCGGCAGCGACCCGTTCGAGCCGCACGACAACATCATGGCCGGCACCGCCTATATCAGCCAGATGTACCGGAAGTATGGGGCGCCGGCGTTCCTGGCCGCCTACAATGCCGGGCCGCAGCGACTGGACGACTACGTGGCGCAGGGGCGGCCGCTGCCGAACGAAACGGTGGATTACGTCGCCGCGATCGCGCCGCATCTCGGCACCGAGATCGCGATGACCGGGCCGCTGGCGGCGTATGCGGCGGGCGGCGGCAGCGCCTACGCGGGGGATGACGACGCGCTTCCGGTGCGGCTCGCGTCGTATCGGCCGGTGCGTCGCAGCCGCCGGAGCTCATACGCCCCCGCCTGCTGGCACGATCCGGACGCGGCCTACGATCCCGACGCGCCGTGCCAGGCGCCGCCCGCCCTGGCGCCGCCGGTGCAGTCGGCGATCGCGTATGCGCCGGCGGCTCCGGTGGCCGCTGCCGGCTGCGTGCGCGATCCCGACGCGGCCTATGACTCGCCTTGCGGAATGCGTGCGCCGGCGCCGGTCCCCTCGGCCATCGCCCATGCGTCGGCCGCCGCGGCCGGCTGTGCTCCTGATCCCGACGCCGCCTACGACTCTCCGTGCCCGGCCCGCGCCGTGACGGCGTTCCCTGCTACGCGCCCGCAACCGACCCGCCCGGCGCTGGTGCTGGCGAGCGCCACGGTGCCCCTGCGGTGGGCCGGGGCCTGGGCGATCCAGGTCGGTGCGTTCGTGTCGGTGGATCAGGCGCGCTTTGCGACCACCATGGCGCGGCAGGCCGACTTCGCGCTGCTCGCGGGCAGTCAGAGCGTGGTGCAGCCGACCAGCCCGTTCGGACGCGGCGTGCTCTACCGCGCCCGGCTGGCCGGCCTGGCGCGGGGCGACGCCGGCAGCGCCTGTGCGGCGCTGCGGGAACGCAACATCCCCTGCATGGTGGTCACGCCGGGCGGCTGAACCGTGGCAGCCGGCCGTCGTTTCCCTGGAGGCCCGAGGAGAACGACATGACCGAGATCACCAACCTGGACCCGCACGACCCGCTGCCGGATGGCCCGGCCATCATCCTGATGCGGCGCTTCGAGGAGGACGACCCGAAGCAGGACATGATGGAGCTGATCGTGATCGACGCCGACCAGACCGAGCGGACCAGCCGGCTGCTGACCCCGGACGGGTTGCCGATGCCGTGGGAGCAGGCGGAGCAGCGGGTGATCGGCGACGCCGAGGAGGCGGGGATCGAGCGGCTGTACCGGATCGACCGCACCGCCGGGCCGCGCGAGCACGAGGTCGAAGTCCATGGCGGCGACCGCACCGTGAACATGGACGCGCTGGACGACTTCGACCTGGAGGAAGGCGAGAAGGGCAGCGACATGCGCGACATGCCGCTCAACGCGGCGCCGCGGAAGTTCTGAACCGTGGTCCAACTCCGGGAGCGGGGTGCTCCCGGAGCTAGACAGGTTTGGACTCGAGCCTCAGGACGCGAGTCGGACGGGGCCGGACATGGCGGGCCAGTCGGTGTAACCGGTGGAGTCGCCGCCGTACCAGTACTGCTTCGGCGCGTCCGCCAGCGGGGCGCCGGTGCGCAGCCGGTCCACCAGATCGGGGTTGGCGATGAAGGAGCGGCCGAAGCTGAACAGGTCGGCGTGGCCCTCGGCGATCGCCTTTTCCGCAAGCTCGGTCGTGTAGTTGTTGTTGGCCATGTAGGCACCGGTCACGTGCCGGCGCAGCAAGGCGAAGTCCACGTCCTCCGGATGGTCGCGGGTCTGCTGGGTGATGCCCTCGATCACGTGCACGTAGGCCAGGCCGAGCGGGGCGAGCCGGTCCAGGAACGCGCCGTAGGTGCCCATCACGTCGCTGTCGAGCGGGGTCTCGCCCGGCATGGTGGTGGTGGGAGACAGCCGGATGCCGACCCGCTCGCCGCCACCCCACACCTCGGTCACGGCCTGCGCCACCCCCAGCGGCAGGCGCAGCCGGTTCTCCAGCGAGCCGCCGTAGCGGTCGGTGCGCTGGTTGGTGCTGTCGCGGATAAACTGCTCCAGCAGGTAGTTGTTGGCGGCGTGGATCTCGACCCCGTCGAAGCCGGCGTCGCGCGCGCACCGGGCGGCGTTGCGGTAGTCGTCGACGATCGCCTCGATCTCGGCGGTCGCCAGCGCCCGCGGGGTCACGTGCTCCTGCATTCCGGCGTTGGTGAAGGCCTGGCCGACCGGCCTGATCGCCGACGGCGCCACCGGCAGCGCGCCGCCCGGCTGCAGGCTCGGATGCGAGATGCGGCCGGTGTGCCAGAGCTGCAGCACGATCAGGCCGCCATTGGCGTGCACCGCGTCGGTGACCCGACGCCAGGCCGCGACCTGTTCGGCGTTCCACATCCCGGGCGTCAGGGCGTAGCCGCGTCCCTGCGCGGAGATGTTGGTCGCCTCCGACACGATCAGCCCGGCCTGCGCGCGCTGGGCGTAGTAGGCGGCAGCGTAGTCCGGGACGATCCCATCGTCGCTGGAGCGGCTGCGCGTCAGCGGCGCCATGACGATGCGGTTGGCGAGGTCGAGGGCGCCGGCCCGGAACGGCTTGAACAGGGGGCTGTCTTGGTAGGGGGGCATCGGGCGTCTCCAGAAGTCGGGGGCGGCACGACGCGGCCGGTCGTGTGCAGGGCGAAAGGAGGGAACGGGAGCCGGCGCGACAAGGAGGACCGGGTTCGCATCACGCGCTTTCGATCGACCCGCCTGATCGCCGCCGGTGGCGCCGACGGAAGCTGGTCGCAGGTGCCCGGACCGGCCGTCCGACACCGCCAAGACGGCAGCGCGGCGGGAGTTCCGATCCGCGCAGGCGATCGGGGCCCGGGGACCTGCGCGCACGGCAACCGTCGCGGGCTTCGCCGGCCATGTCGGCCACCATGCTGCCATCTTGAGGGCGATGCTGCGCCAGGTCCGGATTCGCTCGCCAGGAGTCCAGGCGCCGCATCCGGCCCGGCGGTCGGTCTGCCGCCCCGTGGGCGGTAGCGGGATCGCCGGGAAGGGCGTATGCGGGGCTTGTTCCCGGGACGGTTTGTCCGGCGGTTGCCGGTCCTGCACGGGAGCGGTCGGATGGAGGAACGCGATCCTGCGATCGAGCTCGACCGAAGATGAGAAACCGAACCGGTTGTGCAACGATGACGCGGCCGGGAAAACCTGTCATGGTGATTTCGTGACACGTGATCGCGGGGTTGTGGCTTGGAAACGCTGAGGCCGGGCCTGCCCAGGCCGGATGCCGTGCTGCTTCGGCTTCGGCTCATCGGCCGCATGCAGGCGCTGACGCTCGCCAACGAGAGCGTGCTGCCGCTCGGCCGCAAGACGCGCGGGCTGCTGGCGATCCTGGCGCTGTCCGGACGCCGGCCGGTGCTGCGACTCCGCTTGGCAGAGCTGCTGTGGAGCAGGCGGTCGGAGGAGCAGGCGCGGGCTTCGCTGCGCCAGGAGATCCACCGCCTGCTGGAGGCGCTGGCACCGGTGGGCGTCGACGTGATCACGGTGGAGCGGCACACGCTGGCGCTGAAGCCCGCCCTCACCTCGGTGGACGCCGAACGGATCCTCAACGCCAACGCCAACCAGGCCGAAACCCTGCCGCCGATCGACGGCGTGCTGCTGGAGGAGCTCAACGGCACCGACCCGGCCCTCGACGCATGGCTGCAGGGCGAGCGGACCCGGCTGCGCGAGCACGCGATCGGGCTGTTCGAGCAGATGCTGCTGCGACAGCGCGAGCCGGCCGGAACCCTGGCGGCGGCGCGTCAGCTGCTGCTGCTGGACACGCTGCACGAGCGCGCCTGGCGGGCGATGATCCGCGCGCAGCTGGAGCAGGGCGACACCGGGCTGGCGCTGCAGACCGCGGAACGGTGCAACGCCGCGTTCTCCGCCATGCATGGCGCGGAGCCCGGGCCGGAAACCAGGCGCCTGCTGTCGGAGCTTGGCCATTCCTCGTCGGGGTCGCTGGCCGGCGACATCCTCAGGAACGTCGCCAGCGCGTTCGGGGACGATCCCGCTCCCGTGCAGGACGGGGGCGGAGCCGCCGCTTCCGAGCAGCGGACGGAGGCGGCGCAGGGGTTCGGCGCCATGCGGCCGTCGGAGCCTGCGGACGCGCGACGGCGCGACCCGAACGACAGCCATCCGCTGCTGGCGGTGCTGCCGCTGCTCGACCTCGACGGGGGCGGCCAGGGCAGCCTTGCCAACGGGGTGGTGGATGCGATCACCGCGGGGCTGGTGCGCCAGGGCCAGCTGAAGCTGCTCAGCGGCAGCGAGCTGCAGGGCAGCCTGTCGCAGGGACGCGAGGACGCGGTGCTGCGCCGCTCGTTCGGGCTCGACTACGTGCTCGACGGCACCCTGCAGCGCGCCGCCGGCCGGCTGCGCGCGATCGTCCGCCTGACCGACATACGCCAGCACGGCCAGATCATCTGGGCGCAGCGCTTCGACGCGGCAGAGGCCGACCCGCTGGCGCTGCACGACCAGATCGCGACGGTGGTGTCGGCGCGGCTGCCGGCCGAGATCATGCTGGTGGAGGGGCGCCGCATGCGTCGTCGGCCGCTGTCGGAGCTGGATCCGCACGGGCTGGTGGTGCGGGCGTTCTCCTGCATCCTGACCGGGGACCGG
This sequence comes from uncultured Acetobacteraceae bacterium, assembly GCA_964247755.1. Classification (GTDB taxonomy): domain Bacteria; phylum Pseudomonadota; class Alphaproteobacteria; order Acetobacterales; family Acetobacteraceae; genus Lichenicola. The sequence goes on from CAXTVX010000001.1 coordinate 315,410, forward strand.
ACGCAGAGCGAGCAGGCGTTGTCGCTGCTGCGCCAGAGCATCGACCGCGACGGCGAGGATCCGCTGGCGCATGTCGCGGCCGGCCTCGCCCACTTCCTGCGCGCGCTGCAACGCTGGGGCGATCCGGCGCGGGAGGCAGAGCTGGCCGACGCCTGCACCCGTGTCGCGGTCGAGCGCGCGCCGCTGCTGGCGGTGGCGATGGCGCTGCGCTGCCTGGTGCGCAGCGAGCTGGGCGACATGCCAGAGGCGGCGCTGGCGCTGGCCGAGCGCGCGCGGACGCTGCAGCCAGAATCGCCGTCCAGCTGGGCGGTGTCGGCGTTCCCGCTGGTGCGGCTGGGCCGTCCCGACGAGGCCGCTTCCTGCCTCGCCCGCTACAAGACGCTGTTCCCGACCCACCCGTTCGAGATGCTGCTGGACCTGCCGGGGATCATGATCCCGCTGCTGCAGGGCGACGACGAGGCGGCGGCACGGGTCGGTCTCACCCTGTCCGAGCTTCGTCCCGGCTTCGGGCCGTCGCTGGGTCCCTACCTGTCCGCCCTCGGTCACCTCCGCCGCGCCGGCGAGGCGGCACGGGTGCGCAGCCAGCTCGAGGCGATCTGGCCGGGCCTGGGGGTGTCGCAGCTGGTGGCGGCGGCCGGGCTGCGCCGCGCCGCCGACCGCGAGCGCTACGCCGCCGGGTTGCGCCTGGGTGGCCTGACGGAGGCTGGATCCGGCGGGGCCGCGGAGGATACGGACGGGACGCAGGCGGCGGCGATTGGCACGGCCGCGCCGCTTGGCGACGCCCGGCGGGCAGGATAGACAGTCGGCTCGACGGGCGGGCTGTTCCGGCAGGCCGCTTCCCCCAGAGGCTTCCCCGCTTGCCGACGGCGTTCGCACGCATCGGGGCCGGCCGATCCCAGGTCGCTCAGAGGCACCATGACGCTCCGCCCGCATGATCCCGTGACTGTCCAGGCGACGCGCCGCCGCCCGCGGCGACCGGCCGCCCTGGGTGCGGTCCTCGTCCTCTGCCTCGCCGGGTGCGGACATGGCTCGGGCGATCGCAGCCAGCCGCTGTCCGGCGACAGCACGCCGCTGTCCACGCCGAGCCAGGAGAACCACCTGCTCGGCGAGGACAAGAGCGCCGGCGCCGGCGACCAGGGTGCGGTGGGCGTGAACGCGTATCTGTGGCGCGGCGCGATCGACACCCTGTCCTTCATGCCGTTCGCCTCCGCCGAGCCGGAAGGCGGCATCATCATCACCGACTGGTACACGCCCCCGACCGTGTCCGGCGAGCGGTTCAAGGCCAACGCCTACATCCTGGGCAAGCAGCTCCGCTCGGACGCGATCCGGGTGTCGGTGTTCCGCCAGGTGCTGCAGGACGGGCAGTGGGTCGACCAGCCGGTGGCGCCGAACACCGCGGCCGACATCACCAACAAGATCCTGGCCCGTGCCCGGCAGCTGCGCGCCGATGCCGGCGGCGGCGCCGGCTGACGGGGACGGCATCGCGCCGATGAGCAGCACCGAGGCCGCCGACGGCGCACGCGCGGATGGCAGTCGCCCGGAGGGGGTGGCCCGCTACGACTTCCACGCGGCCGAGCCGCGCTGGCAGGCGGAGTGGGACGCGCGCGGCTGCTTCGATGTGCCGGACGTGCCGCCGGCGGACCGGCCGAAATACTACGTGCTGGAGATGTTCCCGTATCCCAGCGGCCAGCTGCACATGGGGCACGTGCGCAATTACACGCTGGGCGACGTGGTGGCGCGCTACAAGCGCGCCCGCGGCCACGCGGTACTGCACCCGATGGGATGGGACGCGTTCGGGCTGCCGGCGGAGAACGCGGCGCGCGAGCGCGGGGTGGACCCGGCGGAGTGGACGCTGGCCAACATCGAGACCATGCGCGGGACGTTCAAGCGGCTCGGGCTGTCGCTGAACTGGGACCGGGAGTTCGCCACCTGCCTGCCGGAGTATTACGGCCAGCAACAGAAGCTGTTCCTGGACCTGCTGGCGGCCGGCCTGGTGGAGCGGCGCGACGCGCTGGTGAACTGGGACCCGGTGGACCAGACGGTGCTAGCCAACGAGCAGGTGGTGGACGGGCGCGGCTGGCGGTCGGGTGCGGTGGTCGAGACCAGGCGGCTGAGCCAGTGGTTCCTGCGCATCACCGCGTTCGCGCCGGAGCTGCTCGGGGCGCTGGACGGGCTGGATGCGTGGCCGGAGCGGGTGCGGGTGATGCAGGCGCACTGGATCGGCCGCAGCGAAGGCGCGCGGGTGCGGTTCCCGCTAACCGACGCGCGGGCGGCCGCCGCGGTCGGGCCGGAAGTGGAGGTCTACACCACGCGGCCGGACACGCTGTTCGGGATGTCGTTCCTGGCGGTCGCGGCGGAGCATCCACTGGCCGCCCATGTCGCGGCGGGCGATCCCGGGGCTGCGGCGTTCGTGGCCGAGTGTCGCAGCCTCGGGACCAGCGAAGCGGCGGTCGAGACTGCCGAGAAGCGCGGCTACGACACCGGGCTGCGGGTCGCCCACCCGTTCATGCCGGGGACGAGCTTCCCGGTCTGGATCGCCAACTTCGTGCTGATGGAATACGGCACCGGCGCGATATTCGGCTGCCCGTGCGGCGATCAGCGCGACCTCGACTTCGCGCGAAAATACGGCCTGCCGGTGCCGGTGGTGGTGGTGCCGGCGGGCGAGGAGGCGGACGCGTTCTCGATCGGGACCGTCGCCCTCGACGGGGCGGGAACGCTGGTCAACTCCGGCTTCCTCGACGGCCTGTCGACCGATGACGGCAGGCGGACGGCGATCGAGCGGCTGGAGGCGACCGGCGCCGGGCGCTCCGTGGTAAACTGGCGGCTGCGCGACTGGGGCATCTCGCGCCAGCGCGCCTGGGGCTGCCCGATCCCGATCGTCCACTGCCCGGATTGCGGCGCGGTGCCGGTGCCGGACGACCAGCTGCCGGTGCGGCTGCCGGAGCGGTTCGACTTCGCGCGGCCCGGCAACGCGCTCGACCACCATCCGGACTGGAAGCACGTGCCCTGCCCGTGCTGCGGTGGCCAGGGCACGCGCGAGACCGACACCTGCGACACCTTTGTCGACAGCTCGTGGTATTTCGCCCGCTTCACCGCCCCGCATGCCGACACGCCGACGGTAAGGGCGGCGGCGGATGGCTGGCTGCCGGTGGACCAGTACGTCGGCGGCATCGAGCACGCCATCCTGCACCTGCTCTACGCCCGCTTCTTCACCCGGGCGATGCACCGGACCGGGCATCTGGGGCTGGACGAGCCGTTCAGGCGGCTGTTCACCCAGGGCATGGTCAACCACGAGAGCTTCCGCGACGCGGACGGCACCTGGCTGTATCCGGAGCAGGTCGAGCGCGGCAGCGCCGGTGCCAGGCGGCGCGACACCGGAACGCCGGTGCAGATCGGCCGCGTCGAGAAGATGTCGAAGTCGAAGCGCAACACGGTGTCGCCGGAAGCGATCATCGACCGCTACGGCGCCGACACCGCGCGCTGGTTCGTGCTGTCGGACAGCCCGCCGGAGCGCGACATGGAATGGACCGAGGCCGGCGTCGCGGGTGCGGCACGGTTCGGCCAGCGGCTGTTCCGGCTGGTGGCCGCGGTGGCGGAGAGTACGCGGTCGGGCGACCGGCCCGGCTCGTTCGGCGAGGCGGCCGACGCGTTGCGACGCGCCACCCACCGCACCATCGCCGCCGTTGGCGAGGCGCTGGACGGGTTCGCCTTCAACGTGTCGGTGGCCCGGCTGCACGAGCTGGCGGGCGCGGTGGCGGAAGCGGCCGGGCACGGGACGGCGCCGGACCTCGACTGGGCGCGTCGCGAGGCGGCGGTGTCGCTGTGCCTGCTGACGGCGCCGATGATGCCGCATCTGGCCGAGGAGCTGCTGGCGCTGCTGGAGCCGGGCGGCGCGCTGGCGGCGCTCAGGCAGTGGCCGGAGGCGGATCCGGCGCTGCTGGCGGCGCGCAGCGTCACCATCGCGGTGCAGGTGATGGGCAAGCTGCGCGGCACCATCGAGGCGCTGCCGGACCAGCCGGCGGACGCGGTGATCGCGGCGGCGGAAGCGGAGCCGAACGTGGCCCGGCTGCTGGACGGCAGGCGCGTGGTCAAGCGCATCCACGTGCCGAACCGGATCGTCAACTTCGTGGTTGCGGGATGATGCGGAGGCACCTCGCCCTGGCGCCGGTCCTGCTGCCGCTGGCGCTCGGCGGCTGCGGCTTCCATCCGCTCTACGGCGCGGACGACCGGGCGGACCTCAGCCGGCTGCCGGACATCTTCGTGCAGCCGATCGGCGACCGCAGCGGCCAGGAGCTGCGCCTGGCGTTGCAGCAGCGGCTCGCCGGCACCAGCGACGCGTCGCCGGAGGGCTACACCCTGGCGGTGTCGTACTCGATCGCCGGCGAGGCGGTCGGCATCAACGGCGACAACAGTTCGGAGCGCACGCGGCTGGTCGGGCGGGCGCACTGGGTGCTGGCCTCGGTGTCGCCGACCGCGGTTCCGGTGACCAGCGGCGACGCGCGGGTGGTGGACGGCTTCAACATCATCAACGAGCAGTACTTCGCCAGCAACCTCGCCAACGAGACCACGCAGCAGCGGCTGGCGGGCAACCTCGCCGACATCGTCACCACCCAGCTGGCGACCTGGTTCGTCAACCACAGGCCGCCGGCCAGCGCGCCGGTGCACGCCGTGGCGGCACCCACGCTGGCGCCGAGCAACGTTCCCGGCGACTCCGACCAGTCGCCGCTGACCGCTCCGGGCGAGGACGGGCTGCCGGCCAGCGCGATCGGGCGCGGCCCGCTCAACCCGTAGGCCAGCCGCGCATGAAGGTCGACGCGCGCCAGGCGGCCCGGTTGCTGTCGGCGCCGGGCGCGCTGCGGGCGATCCTGCTGCATGGCGAGGACGCCGGTCTGATCCGCGAGCGGGCGTCGGAAGCGGTGCGGGCGGCAGCGGGCACGCTCGACGATCCGTTCCGCCTGGCCATCCTGTCGCGGGACGCGCACGACCGGCTGGAGGAGGAGGTCGGGGCGCTGTCGCTGACCGGCGGGCGGCGGGTGGTGTGGGTCCGGGAGGCGACGGACGGGCTGGCCGCGGCGCTGAAGCGGGCGCTGGCCAGTCCGGGCGAGGCGCTGGTGGTGCTGGAAGGGCCGGGCCTGGCCGGACGCTCGCGGCTGCGCGCGCAGGTCGAGGCAATGCCGGACGGGGCGGCGATCGCCTGCTATCCGGAGGAAGGGCGTGCCCTGGAAGCGCAGGTCGAGCGGATGCTGGCGGCGCAGGGGGTAAGGATCGACCCGGACGCCTTGTCATGGCTGTGTGCGCGGCTGGGTGCCGACCGTGCGGCGACGCGCGGCGAGGTGGAGAAGTTGGTGCTGTATGCCGGCGAGGCCGGACGTGTCGGGCTCGACGACGTCATGGCCTGCACCGGCGACGCTGCCAGCGCCTCGCTGGACGATGCCGCGTTCGCCGCCACTGCCGGCGACCGTGCCGGTGCCGACCTGGCGATCGAGCGCAGCCTCGGCGAGGGCAGCAGCCCGGTCGCGGTGGCGCGTGCGCTACTCGGGCACCTGCACCGCCTGCGCCAGGCGCGGCTGCTGATGGAGCGGAGCAGTCAGAGTGCCGCCAACGCGATGCGCGCGCTGCGGCCGCCTGTGTTCTTCAAACGCACGGACGCGTTCGGGCAGGCGCTGTCGCTATGGGACTCGGCCGCGCTGCTTCGGGCGGCGGAGCAGACACAGGCGCTGGAGCTCGCCTGCAAGCAGACCGGCGCGCCGGATCTGCTGCTGTGCCGGCGCCACCTAGCCGTCATCGCCGGGCAGGCGCGGGCGCGCCGCTGAGGTTGCCGCGGGCAGCCGGATTGCCGTATAGGCTTACCCTGGTTGTCCGCGTAGCTCAGCAGGATAGAGCACAGGATTCCTTGTCACCAACTGGGCGTCACGAGGGGAAACCGCGTGGCGGATCCGCTCAAAGTCGGGGAAAGCTGCGGTGCGTCTCGCACCATGCCGATCCCGAGCCAAGCCCGGCCCTGCCAAGGGTCGGGAAGGTGTAGAGACTGGACGGGCGGCACCTAAGGGTTCCGGCCTAGGGTGAAGGGACAGTCCAGACCACGAACGCAGCCTCCGGGCTGCGGCGGCGAAAGCCGAAGTGGGATGAATCCTGGGGCCGTGGGTTCGAATCCCGCCGCGGACACCAATCTACGATTCTGCCGGCTTACACAATAGGTTAGGGCTGGCGACGCCCTTCTCTTGTAGCTGCTCGCTACAGGCGCCAGTTCCGGCCATCCTGCTCGCCATACGCTGCGGACCCTTCGATGCACTCAGCCTGGCGGTCTAACCACAGCCTGAGGACCGGTTGTCGCCCCGGTGGATGAGGTGCATCCTCAACCGCAACGACCTCATGAGGCCCAACTGTGGCTCCCGCCGCGAACCCACAAGGCGGCTTCCCGATCTTCGGTATCGCCGAATCGAGGTGGGATGCCCACAGGAACGATTGCAGCGGCTTCGTGCGGGCTGTGGCGCTGGCCGTGGGCGTGCCGCTCGGTGGGCTTGCGAACGCAATGGTGGACAACTGGAACACCGACCCGAGCTGGACGAAGCTGGGCAACGATCCCGCCAAGGCGAGCCAGTTGGCGGCACAGGGCTACCTCGTAGTGGCCGGCAAGAAGGAAGCCGGACATGGCCACGTCGTGGTCATCGTGCTGGGCGAAGGGCCGCATGAGACCGCCATGGGCTACTGGGGGCGGCTGGGTGGCGTGGGGTTCAAGAACAAGGGGCTCAACTTCGCCTAGAAGCGTGCCGATCTTGCGGACGTGCAGTATTTCGCGAAAAACGGTTCCGAGCCTGAAAGCCAAGCCATGAGGACGGGCGTTTTGAGCGTCCTTGGGAGTATCGCTGTCATAGGGAGCGCCCTGGCATCAGGCACCGGAACGGCGTTCGTCCAGATAATCCCACATGGTTCCCTCCGCGGAGGCCGGGAGCTATCATCTCGACCTTGGGGAACCCGACGACCCCAAGACGCCGCGCGCCTGGCAGGGGCCGATCCGGATCACCAGCGCCGGGAAGACCGGCTGCACCGTGAGCGAGGACGTGGCGATCGTCGAGAAGCCGCTGAGCATGGCGCAGGGTCACCTGCTCTACGTCACGACCTACTCCGGCAGCGAGGCTCAGGTCTATGTCGTGGATGCCGCCACCTGCGCCGTGAGATGGACCAGCCCCGGTTTTGTGGGTGCCCCGAGAATCACGGCGGGAATCCTCACGCTGCCGGGCCACCGCCCGGTCGAGGTCGGTGCCGACGGGCTGCCGACGGCACGGTAGTGGAGGCTCACGGGGTCGCCGGGATGCGCGGTGCGCGCCAGCGCGGTGGTCCGGGAGGATGGGAGCCTTCCCGGATCATTAGTCCGACGCCGGAGAACCGGAGGGAAAAGGGCGACTGCCAGCGCTGGCAGTCTCGGCTCCCGCCGCGGACACCATCCCGTTGCAGGCTTGACGATCTGCCGGCATGGCGGCCCGACCTCGGCCGAGGGCGGGCAGCATTCCGTGCCGCCTCGACGGCAGATGGGTGATGAACCGCGGCCTCCTGTTGCATACCTTGCGTCGCTTCGGACCTGGCCGCGGCGAGGCCAGAACAGGAGGATCCGACAATGGACCTGGGACTTGGTGGCAGGACGGCCCTCATCACTGGGGGAAGCGTCGGGATCGGCTCCGCCGTTGCCGAGGGGCTGGCTGCGGAAGGCGTGAACCTTCTGCTGGTGGCCCGCGACGCGGATCGCCTGCGGGCGGAGGCCGAGCGGATCGGGGGCGCCTACGGCGTGCGTGCGGTCGCCTGCGCGAGCGACGTCGCGACCGCGCAGGGCGTGCAGGCGGTGGTCGAGGCCGCCGCCGCGGTGGGTGGCGTCGACATCCTGATCAACAATGCGGGCTCCGGCTCCAACGAAACGATCATGGAGGCGCCTGACGAGAAATGGCAGGCGTACTGGGAGCTGCACGTCATGGCGGCGGTCCGGCTGGGGCGCGGCGTGGTGCCGATGATGCGCGCGCGGGGCGGTGGCGTGGTGCTGCACAACGCGTCGATCTGCGCCGTCCAGCCGCTCTGGTACGAGCCGATCTACAACGTCACCAAGGCGGCGCTGATGATGTTCAGCAAGACCCTCGCTAGCGAGGTGATCAAGGACAACATCCGCGTCAACTGCATCAATCCCGGCCTGATCCTCACACCGGACTGGATCAAGACCGCGAAGCAGCTCACCGCCGGAAGCGGCGGCGACTGGAACGCCCATCTGCAGAGCGTGGCCGACGAGCACGCGCCGATCGGGCGGTTCGGGACTCCGCAGGAACTGGCCCACTTCTTCGTGTTCCTGTGTTCGGACAAGGCGACGTACAGCGTCGGCTCCACCTATTTCGTCGACGGCGGAATGCTCAGGACGGTGTGAAGGGATCGGGTCGGTGGTGCCGCGTGCGGTGGAACGTCCAGCATTCCATGCACGGGAATGATGCCGATCCTGGATCTTGTTGGCCGAGACATGGGTAATGACATGACGACTGGCCGGGCGTAGGCTGGCTGCGGAACGTTCAAGAAGGCATGGCCCATGTCAGTCCTGGCTGATCGCCTTGCTGCGGTCGTCGTTGCCGCAGCGATCATGACGGGCCCGTTCGTCGCTCGTGCCGACGGGACGCTGGCGCCCAGGCAGGCGCCAGCGAAGACTCTGGCCGTGCCGACCGCGGATGTCAGCCCGGGGATGCAGAAGTTCATCGCCGCCCCGCTGAATCCGGCCTGGAACGACCAGTTCAAGACCGGCAAGGAGTGGCGCAGCTTCGCCGATCACCAGGCCATCAAGATCGACGCGTCGCTTCCGGACATGCTGAAGCGTCTCGGCGTGACGATGGTGCGCTCGAACATCGACGGCGTCCGGGTCTACACGCTGACGCCCGACGAGATATCGCCGGAGAACCGCAACCGGGTGCTGCTGCACGAACATGGCGGCTGCTACGTGCTGTTTCCTGGTGAGGCGGGGGCGACCGAGGCGGCCATGATGGCCGGGTTCGGGCACATCAAGGTAGTGATGCCCGACTACCGCATGCCGCCGGAAGCGTATTTCCCGGCGCCGATCGACGACTCGATCACGGTCTACAAGTCGCTCATGAAGACCACCGATCCGAAGAACATCGGTGTGTTCGGAACCTCGGCCGGTGGAGCGCTGACGCTCGAACTGGTGCTGCGCGCCAAGCAGCTTGGCCTGCCGCTGCCCGGCGCGCTCGCCGCCGGCACGCCGATGTCGGATGCGGTGATGGTCGGGGACAGCTTCTACACGAACAAGCTGGTCGACAACGTGCTGGTCTCCCCGACCGGGTTCTGCCAGGCCGCGACGGTGGTCTACGCCAAGGGCCACGACCTGAAGGATCCCCTGATCTCACCGGTGTATGGCGACATGCACGGCTTTCCGCCCACCATCTTGACGACCGGCACGCGGGACCTTCTGCTCAGCAACACCGTGCGGGTGCATCGGGCGCTGCACCGGGCCGGCGTGGAGGCGGATCTGGAGGTGTACGAGGGGCAGTCCCACGCGCAGTACCAGTTCGACGACCGGGTGCCGGAGTCGAAGGAAGCGTTCACCGAGATCGCGACGTTCTTCGACAGGCACCTCGGCAAGTAGGCCGGGTCCGGGCCGGACGCGCAGCCCCGGTCGTCAGGCGAGGGCCGGCAGCCGGTCGAGATGCTTGTCGAGCGTGATCGGGTAGTCGCGCACCCGGACCCCGGTGGCGTTGTAGACCGCGTTGGCGACCGCCGCGCCGACGCCGCACAGGCCGAGCTCGCCCACGCCCTTCGCCTTCATCGGGGACACCTTGTCGTCGGCTTCCTCGAGGAAGATCACCTCCTGGTGCGGGATGTCGGCATGGACCGGCACCTCGTAGCCGGCGAGGTCGTGGTTGACGAAGAAGCCGCGACGGGTGTCGACGGCCAGCTTCTCCATCAGCGCCCCGCCCACGCCCATGGTCATCGCCCCGATCACCTGGCTGCGCGCGGACTTGGGATTGAGGATGCGGCCGGCGGCACAGACGGCCAGCATCCGCCGCACCCGGACCACCCCGGTGAAGCGGTCGACGCCGACCTCGGTGAAGTGCGCGCCGAAGGTCGACTGCTGGTAGGTCTCGCCCAGGCTGCCCCACTCCATGGTGTCCTCGGCGACCAGGTCGCCGTCGCGGGCCGCCTCGGCGAGATCGGCCGTGCGGTTGCCGCTGCGCACCGTGCCGCCCTCGAACACCGCGTCGTCCGGGTAGCCCAGCCGCTGCGCCACCGCCTGACGCAGCTTCACGCAGGCCGCGTAGACGCCGGAGGTCGAGCTGTTCGCGCCGAACTGCCCGCCCGATCCGGATGACACCGGGAAGGCGGAGTCGCCCAGCCTCACCACCACCCGGTCCAGCGGCACGCCCATCATCTCGGCCGCGGTCTGGGCGATGATGGTGTAGCTGCCGGTGCCGATGTCGGTCATGTCGGTCTCGACGACGACGTCGCCGCTGCGCTCCAGCCGGACGCGTGCGGCGGAGGCAAGGTTCATGTTGTTGCGGAACGCCGTCGCCATGCCCATGCCGACCAGCCAGCGGCCGTCGCGCATGCGACCCGGCACGGCCTCGCGGCCATTCCAGCCGAAGCGACGGGCGCCCTCCCGCAGGCAGCCGACGAGGTCGCGTTGCGAGAACGGCCGCCCCGGCTTCTCCGGATCGACCTGCGTGTCGTTCCTGACCCGGAACTCGACCGGGTCGATGCCGAGCTTCTCCGCCATCTCGTCCATGGCGATCTCCAGCGCCATCAGGCCGGGCGCCTCGCCCGGCGCGCGCATGGCGTTACCTTCGGGCAGGTCGAGCACCGCGAGCCGCATCGAGGTCAGCCGGTTGGCGCCGGCGTAGAGCAGCTTGGTCGGGCTGGTGGCGGTCTCGGGCTGACCCTGCGGCTGGTCGCCGGAGCCGCTTTCGTGGGCGATCGCGGTGATGACGCCGTCATGCGTGGCGCCCAGTCGGATGCGCTGCACCGTCGCGGGCCGGTGCGTCGTGTTGTTCATGATGAATGGGCGTGGCAGCGCCACCTTGACCGGCCGCCGCGCCGCCCTGGCTCCCAGCGCCGCCATGACCGCATCGGTGCGGAGGAACAGCTTGCCGCCGAAGCCGCCGCCGACGAACGGCGACAGGAAGCGGATCTTGTCCTTCGGCATGCCGAGCGTGGTGGCGAGGTCGCCGCGCCCCCAGTCGATCATCTGGTTCGAGGTCCAGATCGTCAGCCGGTCGCCGTCCCAGGCCGCGATGGAGGCGTGCGGCTCCATCATCGCGTGGCTCTGGTCGGGCGTGGTGTAGCTTTGGTCGAGCCTGACCGGTGCGTCGGCGAAGGCCTGCTCGAACTGGCCGACACGGTCGACGGCGGGCGCGGAACTGCCTTCGTCGGTCGAGCCGCCGGTGAGCGGTGCCGTCCGGAGCGCCTCGACCAGGTCGAAGCGGCCGTCCTCCTGCGCATAGTCGACCGCGATCAGCGCGGCTGCGGCGCGTGCCTGCTCGAAGGTCTCGGCGACCACCACCGCGATCGCCTGGTGGTAGTGCTCGATCTCCGGGCCGCCGAGCAGCCTGGCGGTGTTGAACTGGCCCTTGCCGAGCCGGCCGGCCTCCCGTGCCGTGACGACGGCCAGCACGCCGGGCGCGGCCTTGGCCTGGCGCAGGTCGATCGAGCGGATCCGTCCCTTGGCGATCGCGGATCCCAGGATCCAGCCATAGGCCGGATTGGCGACGTCATGGTGGTGCTCGTAGGCGTAGGGCGCGGTGCCGGTGGTCTTCAGCGGCCCGTCGATGCGGTCGTGCGGCTTGCCGATCACCGTCATGCGGTCGATCGGGTTGGTCCCGGCGGGGGTGTCGAACTTCATGCGGCTCGGGCCTCGGAGATCGCCGCCGCGAGCGTTCGTTCGACCAGCGGCAGCTTGAACGCGTTCCCGGGCGTGGGCTCGGCTCCGGCGAGCAGCCGCCCTGCGACGGCGCCCGCCCCTTCCGGCAGCGACGCCTCGGCTGCCTCGCGGCGCCATGGCTTGTGCGCGACGCCGCCGAGCGCCACCCGGCCGGTGCCGTCCTTCTGGATCACTGCCGCCACCGAGACGATCGCGAAGGCATAGGAGGCGCGGTCGCGCACCTTCTCGTAGAGGTGGATGCCGCCGAGCGGCTTCGGCAGCGTCACCGCGGTGATCAGCTCGCCCGGAGCCAGCGCCGTCTCGATGTGCGGGGTGTCTCCCGGCAGGCGGTGGAAGTCGGCGATCGGGATGGCCCGGGTCCGTCCCTGCGCGTCGACCGTCTCGATCGTCGCATCCAGCACCCGCATCGCCACCGCCATGTCGGAGGGGTTCGTCGCGATGCAGGCGGCACTGGTGCCGATGACGCCGAGCTGGCGCGAGTAGCCGCCGATGGCGGCGCAGCCGGCGCCGGGGCTGCGCTTGTTGCAGGGCATGTTGGTGTCATAGAAATACGGGCAGCGGGTGCGCTGGAGCAGGTTGCCCGCGGTGGTGGCCTTGTTGCGCAGCTGCCCGCTGGCACCTGCCAGCAGCGCCCGGCTCAGCACGCCGTAGTCGCGGCGCACACGCAGGTCGGCGGCAAGATCGGTGTTCCTCACCAGCGCGCCGATCCTGAGCCCCCCGTCCGCGGTGTCCTCGATCGTGTCGAAGCCGAGGCCGTTCACGTCGATCAGGAGGGGCGGCGTCTCGATCTGCAGCTTCATGAGGTCGAGCAGGTTGGTGCCGCCGGCGATGAACCTGGCGCCGGGCGTCGCGGCCGCCTGTGCGGCGGCGTCCTTGTCCGAGGTCGCGCGCTGGTAGGCGAAGGCCTTCATGCGGTCCTCCCGGCGATCTCGGCCATGGCGTCGGCGATGTTGGAATAGGCGCCGCAGCGGCAGATGTTGCCGCTCATCCGCTCGCGCATCTCGATGCTGGTGGCTTGCGGGTGCTCGGTCAGGCTGGCCGAGACGTGGCTGGGAATGCCGCGCCTGATCTCGTCGAGCACCGCGACCGCCGAGCAGATCTGCCCCGGCGTGCAGTAGCCGCACTGGTAGCCGTCATGCCTGATGAAGGCCGCCTGCATCGGGTGCAGGTGGTCCGGCGTGCCCAGCCCCTCGATCGTAGTGATCGCGTCGCCCTGATGCATGACGGCGAGGCTCAGGCAGGCGTTGATCCGCACCCCGTTGACCATCACCGTGCAGGCGCCGCACTGCCCGTGATCGCATCCCTTCTTGGTGCCGGTGAGATGGAGATGCTCCCGCAGGGCGTCGAGAAGGGTGGTGCGGGGATCGAGCGACAGGTCGCGCCGTTCGCCGTTCACGTCGAAGCCGACCGCCAGCGACGCAGGATCGTCGGGTGACGGTGAGTGCTCCGGGTTGGCGGTGGCCGGGGACGAGGCGAGGGCCGCGGTCGCGGCACTTCCGACCAGGACGCCGCGCCGCGAGATGTCCAGCCTGGGCAGGTCCGACATGATGGCTTGATCCTTTCGCGGGTCCGATCGTCGTCCGCATCGTCTTGCGCCGGCACGCCGCAGGACCGGGAGCATGTCGTGGGCCATCGTGTCGCCCACAACGACAGCGAAGGGAAGGTGCCGGCCTCGGAATGCGCGTCATGACGTATCGCGGGCAGCGCATCGTCGGTCGGGCGGCAACCGACTGGCCTCCGGTGCTTGTCGAACTCCTGCCGAACGGCGCAGGGTTCCTGGCTCCCGATGGACGGCCGCCGATGCCCGGAACGATCGCCGCACCGCATATCCTGCGCTCCCGTCACGCCCTGGTCGCGTCCATCGTGGCCACGCTGCTCAGCAGCCCGGCAGCGTGGGCCAGCGACGATGGCGGTCCGGAACCGGTCCTGACCGGGCAGCGAGCCTACGGAGATTGGCACGACGATGCACCGGGCCGGCGACGGCAGCTCGGCCCGCAGGACATGCCCAGGCCGTTCGCCAGTCCCTCGGCCAGCAACACGCCGTCCGTCGTCGACCCGCCGGGGAACCTGGTTCCCAAGGTTCCGGCCGGCTATTCGGTGACCCGGTTCGCGACGCTGGACTATCCGCGGCTGGTCCGTGTGGCGCCGAACGGCGACATCTTCATCGCCGAGACGAGCGTCGGGACAATTCGCGTCCTTCGCGCTCCGGATGGCGCGCTGCATCCCGACCATGACGAGGTGTTCGCGAGCGGTCTCGAGGGACCGTTCGGGATCGCCTTCTACCCGCTGGGGGCGGATCCGCGCTGGGTCTACGTGGCGACGGTCAACACGGTCGTCCGCTTTCCGTATCGCTCCGGCGACCTCAAGCCGAGCGGGGCGCCGCAGACGATCGTCGCCAAGCTTGCCGCCAGCACGGGCTACCATACGACCCGCGACATCCGGTTCAGCCCGGACGGCAGACGGATGTTCGTGTCCGTGGGCTCCGGGTCCAACGCCGCGGGGGAGATGGAACGCAAGGCACCGCAGGAGATCCGGCAGTGGGAAGCGCAGACCGGTCCGGGTGCGGCGTGGGGACACGAAGCCGGACGTGCGGACGTCCTGGCCTTCGATCCCGAGGGCGGACACCGACAGGTCTTCGCGACGGGCCTGCGCAACTGCGTGGGCCTGGCAATCCATCCCGTCACCGGCGATCTCTGGTGCTCCACCAACGAGCGCGACGGGATGGGGGACAACCTGGTTCCCGACTACGTCACGCGGGTGCGGGCGGGCGGCTTCTATGGCTGGCCCTGGTACTATGTCGGCTCCAACCAGGATCCGCGTCACGCAGGCGAGCGGCCCGACCTCCTCGGTCGCGTGGCGGTGCCGGACGTGCTGATCCAGCCGCATTCCGCACCGCTGGCGATGACGTTCTACGGGGCGCCGCCTGGAGCCGTCGCGGCCTTCCCCGCCGAGTACGACGGGGACGCGTTCGTCGCCCTGCACGGCTCGTGGAACCGGGCCAGGCGCACCGGCTACAAGGTCATCCGCGTGCCGCTGCACGCCGGGGTGCCGGCCGGTGTCTACGAGGACTTCATGACCGGGCTTGTCGTCGACGACGACGACGTCTGGGCCAGGCCGGTCGGGGTGGCCGTCGCCCACGACGGAGCGCTGCTGGTCACCGAGGACGGCAACGGCCTGATGTGGCGGATCGCTTATCATCAGCGCTGATCGGGCGACGCCGACCCTGCCGCAGCTTGCCGAAGGAGCCCGGATGACCCCTGCCCTCACCCGCCGTGCGCTCGTGGCCGGCGTCTCGGCTTCGGTCGCAGTCGTTGCGGCGCCGGCGCGCGCGGTGACGGAGGATGCGATCGCCGCGATCGAGCGGAAGCGGGGCGGCCGTCTCGGGGTGTTCGTGCTCGACACCGGCAGCGGGCGCACGCTGGCGCATCGCGCGGACGAGCGCTTCCCGCTGCAGAGCACGTTCAAGGGTGTGCTCGCCGCCCTGGTGCTGTCGCGGGTCGATGCCGGGGTCGACGGGCTGGAGCGGTGGGTGCCGTATGGCGCCAGGGACCTGCTGCCGGTCTCGCCGATAACGAGCGCGCATCTGGCGCAAGGCAGGATGACGGTGGGCGGGCTGTGCCAGGCGATCCTGGAGCGGAGCGACAACGCGGCGGCGAACCTCCTGCTGGCGCGGGTCGGCGGGCCGGCGGCGCTGACCGCCTATGCGCGCCGGCTCGGCGACGGCGTGACGCGGTTCGACAGCTACGAGCTGGTCCGGAACTCCCTGACCACCGACTGCACCACACCGAGCGCCATCGCCGGGCTGGCGCAGACGGTCGTGCTCGGACCGGCGCTGAAGCCGGCGTCCCGCGCGCTGCTGGTGGGCTGGATGACGGCGAACGTGCCGGGACGGACCCGGCTGCGGGCGGGGTTTCCCGGCTGGACGGCATGCGACCGCACCGGCACCTCGGACGGGGTGTGCAACGACTACGCGGTGGCGTGGCCGCCCGGCCGGGCGCCGCTGGTCATGGCGGCCTACTACCATGCGCCGGGCCTGGAGCTGGAGCCGCAGGAGGCGGCGCTGCACGAGGTGGGCGCGGCGGTCGTGGCTTGGGCGGCCTGAGGCGGCGATGGCGGCCCGGGCTTATTGGCGACGGTAGACGGCGCGCTGCTTCTCGCCCGGGAGCTTGTCCATCCAGCTGGTCTCGATCAGGTCGCCTGCCTCGGACAGGGTGTCGATCCCGTCCTGGAACGGCCTGCCGGCCAGCGTGACGGTCCAGCGCAGCTCGCGGGCCGACACCCGACGCAACGTCAGGCGCGCGTCGGACGTGGCGCGTGGCCCCTGGTTGAGCGCAGCCGGCCCACCGGGCAAGGCCACGAAGTAGTTGCCGTCTTCCGGCGCGCCGATCCGGATCCGGCCGTCATCCAGCACCTTCAGGACGATCCTTGCAGGCACGTTGATCCCGGCCGTCCTGCTCCGCCAGGTGCCGGCCAGCCCCTGCCCGGTTCCGACCCGGTCCTCGACATCCTGCGACCGGTGCACGCCACCCTCCGGATCGACCGTGTCGGAGTCGATGACCAGGGTCCGCTGATCCGGCGTGACATGCAGGATGCTGCGCTCGAAGTCCCGGCCGTTGGCACGGTGGATGCGCAGCCAGGTCGACGGACCGACCGGCCTGATGCTGGTCGATCGGCCGGAAACGGTCGGATAGAAGCGCCCGTCGTCGCCGATGTCGAAGCGCACGGCGCCGAAGTCGAAACGGTAGCCGGTCCGCACCCGCTCGATCTCGATCGACTGCCCGGTCAAGGTGCTGCGGCCACGATCGAGGATCCAGGTTCCGGACCACGGCTCGGTGGCAGCGCGCGACCCGGTTGCCGATCCGGCCAGCGCCAGGAACGCGATCAGGGCCAGGGTTCCACGACGTTCCAGTGTGCTGCTCCTGCTCATGGGCTACCCCGGCCGGACCGTCCCCCGGGGCTGGGCGACGGACCGGTTCAGGCCATGCGGGTGCCGCTGGCGATACGCAGCCGGCTGGCGCGGTGGTGGGCGTGGCAGATCGCCACCGCCAGCGCGTCGGCGGCGTCGGCGCGCTTGATGGTCGCCCCGGGCAGCAGGCGACGGACCATCATCTCGACCTGGTCCTTGGTGGCGGCGCCGGTGCCGACCACGGCGCGCTTGACCTCCATCGCGCCGTACTCGGCGACGGCGATGCCGGCCAGGGCCGGGGCCAGCAGGGCGACGCCGCGGGCGTAGCCGAGCTTGAGGGTGGAGGAGCCGCTGCGGTTGACGTAGGTCTCCTCGACCGCCGCCTCGCTCGGCGCCCAGGCGTCGAACAGGGCGTTCAGCCCGGCATGCAGGGTCTTGAGCCGGTCGGGCACGCTGTCGGCGCCGTCGGTGGCGATCACCCCGTCGGCTAAATGGCGCAGCCGGTTGCCGTCCACCTCGATCAGGCCCCAGCCCATGAAGCGCAAGCCCGGATCGATGCCGAGCAGGCGGGTGGCGCTCACGCGGACAAGCGTTCGGCCACCGCGTCGGGCAGGTCGAAGTTGGCGTAGACCGCCTGCACGTCGTCGTTGTCGTCGAGCGCGTCGATCAGCTTGAGCAGGGTGGCGCCGCGCTCCTCGTCCAGGGTCACCACGGTGCCGGGGCGCCAGTCGATCTTGGCGGTGTCCGGCGCGCCGAAGCGGGCGTCCAGGGCGTCGCGCACGGCAAACAGGCTGTCGGGGGCGCAGGTGATCTCGTGGCCGTCGGGGCTGCTCTCGACGTTGTCGGCGCCGGCTTCGATCGCGGCTTCCAGCATGTCGTCCTCGGTGGCGGCGGAGGCCGGATAGGTGACCAGCCCGAGCCTGGTGAACATGAACGACACCGAGTTGGTCTCGCCCAGGCTGCCGCCGTGCTTGGAGAACGCGGCGCGGACGTCGGAGGCGGTGCGGTTGCGGTTGTCGGTCAGCGCTTCCACGATCACCGCGACACCGGCGGGGCCGTAGCCCTCGTAGCGCACCTCGACGTAGTCCTCGCCACCGCCGGCACCGGTCGCCTTTTTTATCGCCCGCTCCACGGTGTCCTTGGGCATGTTGACCTTCTGCGCCGCAGACAGGGCGGCGCGCAGGCGCGGGTTGGACGTGGGGTCGGGCAGGCCGGAGCGCGCCGCCACGGTGATCTCGCGGATCGCCTTGGCGAACTGCCGGGCACGGCGGGCATCCTGCGCGCCCTTGCGGTGCATGATGTTCTTGAACTGGGAATGGCCGGCCATGATCGCCTGTTCCGTGCTGGCCGCGTCAGGCGACGCGGCCGTGGCAGTGCTTGTACTTCGCACCCGTCCCGCACGGGCAGAGGGCATTGCGCGGGGTGTCGACCCAGCTCGCCGGGTCGGCGGTCAGGGTGGGATGGCGCGGCGCCAGGTGCACCGCGTCGGGCGGCGGTTCGACGGTCGCCTGCAGGCTGGCACCGGCGAACGGGGCCGGGCCACCTGCCATCGCCAGCTCGCGCGCCGCTTCCTGCGGGTGCATCGGCATCGCCGCCATCTCGGCCTGGCCCTGGAACTGGCTGGGGAAGGGGTCGTCCGGCGGCGGGCCGAGCTCGACGCGGGACAGCATCGCCGTCACCCGCTCGCGCAACTCGTCGAGCATGACGTTGAACAAGGTGAAGGCCTCGTTCTTGTATTCGTTGAGCGGGTCCTTCTGGCCATAGGCGCGGAGCGAGATGCCCTGTCGCAGCTGGTCCAGCAGCAGCAGGTGCTCCTTCCACACCGTGTCCAGGGTGCCGAGCAGCAGCTGCTTCTCGATGTAGCGCATCACCGAGGGGCCGAAATTGGCGGCACGCGCGGCGGCGGCTTCCCGTGCCGCGGCGAGCGAGCGCTCCAGCACCTCGGGAAGGCCGATGCCGTCCTCGGCGGCCCAGGCCTCGACGGCCAGGTCGAGGGCCAGCAGGCGCTTCAGCTCAGCGGCGAGCTCGGCGCTCTGCCACTGCTCGGCGAAGGCGCGTTCCGGGACGTGCGCGCGCACCAGCTGCTCAACCAGCTCGGCGCGCATGGTGGCGACGATCTCGGACACGTCGTCGGCCGACATGAACTCGCGGCGCTGGGCGTAGACCTCCTTGCGCTGGCTGTTGTTCACGTCGTCGTACTTGAGCAGGTTCTTGCGGGTGTCGAAGTTGCGCGCCTCGACCTTCTTCTGCGCCTTTTCCAGCGCGCGGTTGATCCAGGGGTGGATGATCGCCTCGCCCGCCTTCAGCCCCATCTTCTGCAGCATCCCGGCCATGCGGTCGGAGCCGAAGATGCGCATCAGGTCGTCCTGCAGCGACAGGAAGAAGCGGGACGCGCCGGGGTCGCCCTGTCGGCCGGCGCGGCCGCGCAGCTGGTTATCGATGCGGCGGCTTTCATGCCGCTCGGTGCCGACCACGAACAGGCCGCCCGCCTGCTTCACCACCTCGTGCCAGGCGGCGACCTGCTCGCGGAGTGCTGCCTCCTGGATGGAATGCTCGGGCTCGGGAAGCTCGGCCAGTTCCTGGCGTATCCGCATCTCGACATTGCCGCCGAGCTTTATGTCGGTTCCACGCCCGGCCATGTTGGTGGCGATGGTGATGGCGCCGGGAGCGCCGGCCTGGGCGATGATGGTCGCCTCCATCTCGTGGAAGCGGGCGTTGAGCACGTTGTGCGGGACCTTCTCCGCCTTGAGCAGGTCGGACAGGTGCTCGCTCTTCTCGATGGATGTGGTGCCGACCAGAATTGGCTGGCCGGTGGCGTGGATCTCGGTGATCAGCCGGGTGACGGCGAAGAACTTGTCCTGCTCGGACAGGTACACCTCGTCGTCGCCGTCCTGGCGGACCACCGGCACGTTGGTCGGGATCTCGACCACGTCGAGCTTGTAGATCTCGGCGAACTCGTCCGCTTCCGTCATGGCGGTGCCGGTCATGCCGGACAGCTTGGGATAGAGTCGGAAATAGTTCTGGAAGGTGATGGAGGCCAGCGTCTGGTTCTCCTGCTGGATCTCCTGGTGCTCCTTGGCCTCCAGCGCCTGATGCAGGCCGTCGCCGTAGCGCCTGCCCTCCATCATGCGGCCGGTGAACTCGTCGATGATCACCACCTTGCCGGCGCGCACGATGTAGTCGACGTCGCGCGAGAACAGGGTGTGTGCGCGCAACGACTGCTGCACGTGGTGCACCACCGAGATGTTGGCGACGTCGTAGAGCCCGCCCTCGGACACGATGCCGGCCGTGCGCAGCATCTCCTCGACGGTCTCGGTGCCGTGCTCGGTCAGGATCACGGTGCGGAACTTCTCGTCCTTGTCGTAGGTGGACGTGTCCTTCGCCAGCTCGGCCACCACCGTGTCGACGCGGCGGTACAGGTCGGAGCTGTCCTCGGCCGGGCCGGAGATGATCAGCGGCGTGCGCGCCTCGTCGATCAGGATGGAGTCCACCTCGTCGACGATGGCGTAGTTGAACGGCCGCTGGACCATGTCCTCCAGCCGGTACTTCATGTTGTCGCGCAGGTAGTCGAAGCCGAACTCGTTGTTGGTGCCGTAGGTGACGTCCGAGCCGTAGGCGGCGCGGCGCTCCTCGTCGGGCAGGTTGGGGATGATCACCCCGGTGGACAGGCCGAGAAACGCGTAGAGGCGGCCCATCTCCTCGGAGTCGCGGCGGGCGAGGTAGTCGTTCACGGTGACCACGTGCACGCCCTTGCCGCCGAGCGCGTTGAGATACACCGGCAGGGTGCCGACCAGGGTCTTGCCCTCGCCGGTGCGCATCTCGGCGATGCGGCCGGAATGCAGCACCATGCCGCCGACCAGCTGCACGTCGAAGTGGCGCAGGCCGAGCACCCGGCGCGAGGCCTCGCGCACCACCGCAAACGCTTCGGGGAGAAGGGAGTCCAGGCTGGTGCCTTCGGCAAGGCGGGTGCGGAACTCGGCGGTCTTGGCCGTCAGCGCCATGTCGTCCAGTGCCTGGACCTGCGGCTCCAGCGCGTTGATCTCCGGCACACGGCGCTGGTGCGCGCGCAGCGAGCGGTCGTTGGCGGAGCCGAACAGGGAGCGGGCGAGAGAAGCGAACATGCAGGCCTTCCGGATGGCGTCCGCCCACGGCGCTGCCTGGAAGCCGGCCCCGACGACACCGGACCCGGCGCGCCACCGCCCCGGACCCGTTGCCCCGGACTTGCCGCCCAGACCGGGCCGCTTGCGCGCGATCGATATGTCCGGCGGCGGCCGGGCGTCACGCGGTGTTCAGATAGGACCGGGGCCGCCGCCGGTCAACCAATCCCGCCCCGACGGCGGCCCTGCCCAAGGGCGTCGCTTGTGACGGCGGCGCAGTTTTGCCATCATCGGCCCACGCGTCACTCGAGGGTTCCTTGTCCATGCGGCTTTCCAGCCCGGCTGCTGCCATCACGGCGGCGGCCTTGTTCGTTTCTGCGACTTCATTCGCTGCGCCCTCCCACAAGAAGGATGCCGCCGCCACGCCGGCCGCGGCCGCACCCGCCACGCCCAAGAGCGAGAACCCGGTGGTGGCGTCGGTGAACGGCGACCCGATCCGGCTCGACCGGGTACGCGCGGCAGCGCAGTCGCTCCCCGACAACGTGCGCGGCATGCCGCCGCAGATGCTGTTCCCGATGATCGTGAACCAGCTGGTGGACCAGAAGGCGCTGCTGCTCGAGGCGCAGAAGGAAGGGCTGGCCAAGGATCCGGATGCGCAGAAGGCGATGCAGAACGCCGCCGACCAGGCGCTGCAGAACGTCTACCTGACCCGTATCGTCGCGCCGCAGATCACCGACGATGCGATCAAGGCGGCCTATGCCAAAGACTATGCCGGCAAGCCGGGCGAGAAGGAGGTGCACGCGCGGCACATCCTGGTGGCGGACGAGAAGACCGCGAACGACATCATCAAGAAGCTGAAGGGCGGCGGCGACTTCGCCGCACTCGCCAAGCAGTACTCGACCGACAAGGGCACGGCGGCCAGCAGCGGCGGCGATCTCGGCTGGTTCAAGCAGGGCGACATGCTGCCGGACTTCTCGGCCGCCGCGTTCGCCATGGGCAAGGGGCAGGTGTCGGACAAGCCCGTGCACACACGCTACGGCTGGCACGTGATCCAGGTGCTCGACACGCGCATCTCCACGCCGCCGGCGTTCAACACCGTGGCGGTGCAAATCCGACAGAAGCTGATCCAGGGCGCGGTGCGCGCGGCGGTGGACAAGGCGGTCGCCCAGGTCAAGGTGGTGCGCTACAACCCGGACGGCACGCCGGTCAGCGACAAGACGCCGCCGGCCGCCGGCGCCGCTGCCGCGGGCGCGCCGCCGGTGCCGAGCCAGGGCGCCCCGGCGACCCCGGGCGCGCCGCCGGCCGGCGGCGAGTGACGCACTGAGCGGGCGCTCCGTTCCGGGACGACGATGATGGCTGTCCCTGCCCCGGTCTCACCGCTGGCAGTGCCCTTCCCGGCGCTGCCGCCGCTGGCCGGAATGCGGCTCGCTTCGGGAGAGGCGGGCATCCGATACCGTAACCGCGTCGACCTGGTGCTGGCCGAGTTCGCGCCCGGCACCCGGGTCGCCGGGGTGTTCACGCGCAACCGGTGCCCGGGTGCCCCGATCGACTGGTGCCGCACGGCGCTGGCCGGCGGCGTGGCGGGCGGGCTGGTGGTCAATGCCGGCAACGCCAACGTGTTCACCGGCCGGGCCGGGCGGGTGGCGACGGAGGCCACCGCCGCGGCGGCCTCGGCGCTGCTGGGCTGCGCGCCGTCGGAAGTGTTCCTGGCATCCACCGGGGTGATCGGCGAGGTGCTGCCGCACGAGCGGATCACCGCGGCGCTGCCGGCGCTGCATGCCCGGCTGTCCGACACCGGCTGGGACGGTGCCGCACGCGGCATCATGACCACCGACACCTTCCCGAAGGGGGCGCGGCGGGTTGCCGCGATCGGCGGCACGACGGTCGCGATCCAGGGCATCGCCAAGGGCAGCGGCATGATCGCCCCCGACATGGCGACCATGCTGTGCTTCGTGGCGACCGATGCCGCCCTGCCCGCCCCGGTGCTGCAGGCGCTGCTGGCAGGCGGGGTCGCGCGCAGCTTCAACTGCACGACCGTGGATTCCGACACCTCCACCAGCGACACCGTGCTGCTGTTCGCGACCGGCCAGGCCGGCAACGATCTCGTGACGGACGCGGCCGATCCGGCGCTGGCGGAGTTCGCGCACGCCCTCGACTCCCTGCTGCTGGAGCTGGCGCTGCTGGTGGTGCGCGACGGCGAGGGGGCAAGCAGGCTGGTGCGGATCGACGTGTCCGGCGCCGCCAGCGACGCGTCCGCGCATCGTGTGGCGCTGGCGGTGGCGAACTCGCCGCTGGTCAAGACCGCGATCGCCGGCGGCGATGCCAACTGGGGCCGGATCGTGATGGCGGTCGGCAAGAGCGGCGAGCCCGCCGACCGCGACACCCTGTCGGTGGGCATGGGCGGGGTGTGGATGGCGCGCAACGGCGCGGTGGTGCCGGGCTACGACGAGGCGCCGGTGGTGGCGCACATGCGCGGCCGGGAGCTGGAGATCGCGGTCGACCTGGGGCTTGGCGACGGCACCGGCCACGCCTGGACCTGCGACCTCACCCACGGCTACATCGACATCAACGGCAGCTATCGGAGCTGAGCATGTCTGGAACCTTTCCCGGACTGGCCGAGCCGCCGGACCGGCTGGTCTGGACCTATGCCGGCTTCTGGTGGCGGGTGCTGGCGTGGTTCCTGGACGCCGTGATCCTGGGGCTGGCCGACTCCCTGATCGGCCTGGTCACCGGTCTTCGGCAGATCGGCCCCCGCTTCGATTCCGGTGCCGACGACGCGGCAACCGCGGTGTCGTTCACCCCGGCGATGGCGCAGGGCACGCATTTCGTCATCCCGGGCCACCTCCACGTCCATGGCGGCGGGTTGTCGCTGGTCTCGCTGCTGCTGGCGATCGCCTACTTCACGCTGCTGGAATCGTCGCGCTGGCAGGCGACGCTGGGCAAGCGGGTGTGCCGGCTGCGGGTGACCGACCTGAACGGGCGGCGGATCGGCATCGGGCGGGCGCTCGGGCGCTACCTGGGCAAGTTCGTGTCGGCGCTGCTGCTGGGCATCGGCTTCCTGATGGTGGGTTGGACCCGCCGCAGCCAAGGGCTGCACGACCTGATGGCGGACACGCTGGTGATGCGGCTGCGCCCGGCCGATGCCGTGTTCGCGTTCCAGCCGCCGGCGCGCTGAGCCCGTCGGCCGCGGATGACCGCATTATTGCAGACGCGACCCCCGAGGATGCCTATCATGACCCTCTGTCCGGCCGAGCCGGCGTGCTGCCAGATCGAGGATCGATGAACCATTCCGTCACCCCGGCCAGCCTGCGCCTCGACCCGGTCCTGCCTATTCCGGACCTGCGCCGGATCAACGCCCATCCGGACCACTGGTATCCGCTCGCATGGTCGCGCGAGCTGAAGCGCGGCGGCACGCTGGCGGTGTCGTTCGCGGGCGAGCCGATCGTGCTGGTGCGGCCGAAGGCGGGGAAGGTGTTCGCGCTGGAGGATCGCTGCGCGCATCGCCAGGTACCGCTCAGCAAGGGCACGGTGGATGGGTGCGCGGTGCGCTGCTGCTACCACGGCTGGGCGTACGAGGCGTCGGGCAAGTGCATCGACGTGCCGTACCTGCGCGACCGGCTGCCGAACGGGGTGAAGGCGTATCCGTGCCGCGAGGTCGAGGGGCTGATCCTGGTGTTCCCGGGCGACGCGTCGCTGGCGGACGCGGTGCCGTTGCCTGGCCTGGGATCGGTCGCGAACGGGAAGTACAAGACGCGCCGGTTCGGCCGCGTGGTGGGCTGCCACTACAGCTTCATGCACGAGAACCTGATGGACATGAACCACCAGTTCATGCACTCGAAGCAGATGGGGCAGATGAAGCCCCGCGTGCTGGGCCAGGGCCGCGGCGACGGCTGGGTCGAGGTCAAGTACAGCTTCAAGCGCACCGGCGGCAAGCAGCCGCTGGGCGAGGCGGTGATCTTTGGTGAACGTCGTTCAGGCGAACAGAACACCGCCGAGCGCGACGTGATGACGATCCGCACCGAGTATCCATACCAGACCCTGCGGATCCAGACCGAGGGCCAGGATCCGGTGATGGACCTGTGGATCGTCTACGTGCCGCTGGACCGGGCGCAGAAGACCAACCGGGTGTTCGGGCTGCTGTCGGTGAGGAAGCCCAAGGTGCCCGGCGTCCTGAACGTGGTCTGGCCGCTGCTGGTGGCGTTCACCGAGCGGATCTTCCGCGAGGACCGGGAGATCGTCGAGCTGGAGCAGAGGGCGTTCGACGAGGTGGGCCGCGACCGCAACCAGGAGGTGTTCCCGGTGATCCGCTCGCTGCGCTCGCTGCTGGTGGCGTGCGGCGTGGACGGCACCGAGGCGGCCAGGACCGGTACCGCCCACGTCGGCTGACCGGATGCAGGCGGACGCGGCGCCGGTGCTGACGACGGCACGGCTCGTGCTGCGCCCGCTGCAACCGGGCGATGCGGAGCAGGTGCACCGGCTGGTGAACGACTGGGCGGTGGTGCGCATGTTGAGCCGCCTGCCGTTCCCGTATCCGCGGCAGCTCACCGACGAGTGGATCGCGTCCACCGAGGCGCAGCGGCAGGAGGGCAGCGCCTGGCACTTCGCCATCGTCGACCGGCGTCCCGCACCGGAGGGCGTGCCGGCAGGACCGGACCGGGTGGTGGGCTGCCTGGGTCTGCGCATCGATCCGGGATCGCGTAGCGGCGACCTCGGCTACTGGGTCGGCGCCAAGTTCTGGAACGCGGGCATCGCTGGCGAGGCGGCACGCCGGGTGTCGCACTGGGCGCTGGCCAACCTCGACATCGACCGCCTCACCGCCCAGGTGTCCACCGACAACCCGGCCTCCGCCGCGGTGCTGCGCCGGATCGGCTTCCGCGAGACCGGGCGGGGCCGGCAGCCGTTCCTGGCGCGTGGCGGCGAGCACCCGGTGCTGGTGTTCGAGGCACGGCACGACGACCTGTCCGGCGCCGAGCCGGCGGTGGCGCCGGAGCCGGTGCCGGCCGTCGTGACGGTCCGGCGCACGGTCCTGGTCGCCGCCTGTGCGCTGATCGACGGCGACGGACGGGTGCTGCTGGCGAGGCGGCCGGAGGGCAAGGCGATGGCCGGACTGTGGGAGTTCCCCGGCGGCAAGCTCGAGCCGGACGAGACGCCGGAGCAGGCCCTGGTCCGCGAGCTGCGCGAGGAGCTGTCGCTCGACGTGTCGGATGCCTGCCTGGCGCCGTTCGCCTTTGCCAGCCACGCCTACCCGGCGTTCCACCTGCTGATGCCGCTCTACCTGTGCCGGCGGTGGCAGGGCGTCGCCACGCCGCGTGAGGGACAGACCCTGGCCTGGGTGCGGCCCGACGCGCTGGATCGCTACAGCATGCCGGATGCCGACAAGCCGCTGGTGCCGCTGCTGCGCGACTTCCTGTGACGTCCTGCGCCGCACCGGGGGATCAGTCCGGTTGCGGCCAGTCCCCTGACGGGAGGCTGGCTCCGGTGTCGGCGGAACGCGCCATGTCGTCGAGCAGGCGGGACAGGCGCAGGGCGTGCTCGATGCCCGGCGCCGTCCGGGTCGCGTTGCGTATGTCGGAGCACAGCGCCGCGTAGATCCCGGCGACGTTGACCGCGGTGTCCGGCAGGGAGGACGCGGCGTCGAGCGGCTGCTCCCGGTCGTCGAGCAGCAGGCGCAGGCGGCCGGACTGGAAGCCGCGCGGCGCGCCGCCGTCGAGCACGAGGCTGCCGGTCTCGCCGGTGATCTCGAACCGGAACGGGGTTCGGTCGGCGGGCCGGCCGCCTGCCACCTCGATCGATACCGGGGCGCCGGTGACGAGGCGCGCCTGGACCAGCAGGTGGTCGGGGATCGAGCGCGGCGTCGCTGCCTGGTCGGCGCCGATCCGCACCGCCGGGAACTGCGTCGTGGCCAGTGCGGCGGCGCTGGCGAATCGCCCCAGCACGGCGATGACGACGTCCAGCGTGTGGGCGCCCTGGATGCTGGTCAGCGTCACGCCATTCGCGGGATCCTCGGCGAAGGCCAACGCCGTTTCCACCTCCCGTCCGAATGCCATCGTGTCGGAGACCACGCGCACGCTCAGCACCCGTCCAATCGCGCCGGACCCGACCAGCCGGCGTGCCTGCCGGACCGCCGGGTTGGCGCGCGCCTGCAGGCCGATCGCCGCGTGCACGCCCGAGGCGCGGATCGCTGCCGCCAGTTCGGCGGTTTCCGCCGTGTTCCGGCCGAGCGGCCATTCGCAATAGAGGTGCTTGCCAGCGGCCACCGCGGCCAGCACCAGCGCGCGGTGGTCCGGCACCTTCACCGCCACCGTCACGATGTCGATCGCCGGGTCGGCGAACAGGCTGGCTGCATCGCCGTAGGCCTTTGCGGCTCCGAACGCGCGGGCTGCGGCATCGGCGGACGCCTGGCTGCTGCCGACCACGGCCTCCAGAGCCAGGCCGGGCAGTTCCTGCACCGCGGGAACGTGGCTGATCCTCGCCCAGCCTCGTTCGGCGCTGGCGCCGATGATCCCGACCCGCAACGTCCTGTCCATGTCGTCCTCCCGTTGCCGCGACGCCATCTGCGTGCCCGGCAGGGGCTGATCTGGGTTGTCCAAGGATGGTTGCGGACACTAGCGTGTTCCTCATCGCACCGATGAAGGATGGCTCATCATGCCGCGGCCAAGCCTTGCGGCGCTGGAAGCCTTTGTCGGCGTCGCGCGCCACGGCAGCTTCCGGCGGGCGGCGGCGGAGCGGAAGGTCAGCGCGTCCGCGCTCAGCCACGTGATCCGCAGCCTGGAGGACGCGCTCGACGTCCGGCTGTTCAATCGGACCAGCCGCAGCACCCGCCTGACCGAGGCCGGCCGTCAGCTGCTGGACCGGATCGGCCCGGCCCTGGGCGAGGTGGGCGAGGCGCTGGACGAGGTGGCGCGGTTCCGCGCGCGTCCGTCCGGAGTGCTTCGGGTGAACCTGCCCAGGGTGGCCAACCAGCTGGTGATCGAGCCGATGATCGGCCGGTTCCTGGCGGCGCATCCGGAGGTCAGGCTGGAGATCGCCAGCTTCGATGGCCTGGCCGACATCGTGGCGGACGGCTTCGACGTCGGCATCCGGCGCGACCGGCGGCTGTCGCCCGGGATGATCGCGGTGCCGGCGGGGCCGCCGCGCCGCTTCGCCGTGGTCGGCGCGCCATCCTACCTGGCCGCATCCGGCCGGCCGGTGATGCCGCAGGACCTCCATGCGCACCGGTGCATCGAGCGGCGCTACCCCGATGGATCCCGCTACGCCTGGGAGTTCGCGCGCGGGGAGGAGGCGGTCGAGCTGGAGGTATCCGGGCCGCTGGTGTCGGACGACACCGCGCTGATGCTGCGCGCGGCGCTCGACGGGGTCGGGCTGGCGTTCGTGTTCGAGGAGCTGGCGGCGGAGCACCTTGCTGGCGGCAGGCTGGTGCGGCTGCTGGAGGACTGGTGCCCGGCGCGGCCGAGGTTCTTCCTCTACTACCCGGGCCGGCGCCACGTGTCGCCGGCGCTGCGCGCCTTCATCGACGCCGTGCGGGACACGGATGGTCGATGAACCGGTCAGTCGGGCCGGAACAGGTCCTGCGGCAGGCCGGGCACCTCGACCCGGAAGCGGAACAGGCCGCCTGCCAGGGGCTGGCGGCGCAGGGCGGCGTCGTCCAGGCCCTTGCGGGCGGTGGTGACGTAGGCGGTGCGCAGATCGGGATCGCCGAACGCGATCCGGGTGACATGGTCGCAGGGAAAGGCGACGAAGCCGTCCCGGCTGCCGTCCGGGCGATAGCGCTGCAGGCCGCCGCCGGCCCAGAGTGCCACCCAGAGCGTGCCCTCGGCATCCACAGCCATGCCGTCCGGGTAGCCGTGGTCGGGTTCGGCGAACAGGCGCTTGTTTCCGGGCGTGCCGTCGGCGGCGAGGTCGAAGGCGTAGATGTGCCGGGCCGAGGAGTCGGTGTGGTAGAGCCGGTGCCGGACCGGGTCGAAGGCGGGGCCGTTGGTCACGGTGTAGCCGCTGTCCATCAGCCGGGGCGCCGGGGCGTCGCCGAGGCCGTCGAGACGGTAGAGCGATCCGGTCGCCGCCTCCTCCGGATCGTGCATGGTGCCGAACCAGAGCCGGCCGGCACCGTCCACCGCCCCGTCGTTCAGGCGGTTGTCGTGCAGCAGCGGCTCGATCGGGTGCAGCGGGCCGAACACGCCGTCCACGGGCGAGAAGGTGCGCAAGCCATCCTCGTGCCCGCACAGCAGGCCGCCGCCGGCGACCGGAACCACGAAGGTGGTGCGCGCCGGGGCGCCCCAGCTCTGCGTCGCGCCGGTGGCCGGGGTGTAGCGGTGCAGGCGGCGGCCAGGGATGTCGACCCAGTACACCGCCTGCTCGGCGGCGGACCACAGTACGCCCTCGCCGAGTTCCGCCTTCCGGTCCCAGACGCAGTCGGGTGCAGGAAACGTTGTCATGCCTCACCTGTTGGACGTCCTGCCGCTGCCTAACGGAGTCCCGCCCGCATGACCACCGCTTCCGCCACCCCCACCGCCGCGATCCTGGTCATCGGCAACGAGATCCTGTCCGGCCGCACCCAGGACGTGAACGTGCAGTTCCTGGCCACCCGGCTGGGCGCGCTGGGCATCCCGGTGCGCGAGGTGCGGGTGATCCCGGACGTGGCGCGCACCATCGTCGACACCGTGACCGAGCTTCGCGCGCGCTACGATCACCTATTCACCACCGGCGGTATCGGCCCGACCCATGACGACATCACCAGCGCCTGCATCGCCGAGGCGTTCGGGGTGCCGTGGGAGCCGCATCCGGAGTCGATGCGCCTGCTGGAGGCCTACATGCGGCCGGGAGAGTTCAACGCGGCGCGGCAGCGCATGGCGACGCTGCCGCGCGGCGCGGTGCCGATCCCGAACAGCGTGTCGGTGGCGCCGGGGTTCACCATCGGCAACGTCCATGTCATGGCCGGCGTGCCGCGGATCATGCGCGCCATGTTCGACGCGTTGGAGCCGCAGCTCGGTCGGTTCGACCCGGTGCGTCAGGTGGCGGTGCATGGCGACCGGCTGCTGGAAGGGGCGCTGGCGGAAGGGTTGGAGCGGATCCAGGGGGATCATCCCGGGCTCGATCTCGGTTCCTACCCCTACGAGCGGCCGGACGGGCGTCGCGGCGTGGCACTGGTGGCCAAGGGCACCGACGACGCGGCGCTCGCCGTCGCGCACGACGCGCTGTGGTCGCTGATCGCGACCCTCGGCGCCGAGCCGGTGGAGGGCGAGCCGCCGCCGTGACCGGGAGGGTGGACGTGCCCTCCGCCGGCCGGACCTGGCGCCGCGTCCTGCTGCGGCGGGAGTTGCGGCACCTGCCTGGCCGGTCCGCGGGTATGGTCGTCCTTGCCCTGACCTTGTGCCTGGCGGCTTGCGCCGCCGAGCCGGCGATCAGGCCGTCGCCGTCGGATTGGACACAGCCGGCAAATCTCGGGCAGGACGCGCTGCGAGCGCTCGCCTACCACGACAGCGGCGCCTACCTGCACGACCTGGCGGAGGTCGATGCGCGGGCCGGGGACTGGCTGGCGTTGCGGGCGCCGCAGGTAACGCGTCCGGCGCTGGTGCTCGACATCGACGAGACCTCGCTGTCGAACTGGGCGGAGATCAAGGCCAACGGCTTCGGCCACTTCAACGGCGGGAGCTGCGACGTGCTGCCGCGTGGGCCGTGCGGCTTCGACGCCTGGGCGAGGCTGGGACAGGCCCCTGCCCTCCTTCCCACCCTCGCCCTCTACCGGTGGGCCAGGCAGCTCGGGGTCGCCGTTTTCTTCGTCACCGGGCGTCATGCCGACATGACGGAGGTCACCGCCGCGAACCTGCGGCGGGCAGGCTACGAGGACTGGGACGGGCTGTTCCTCGAGCCGCAGGACAGCCACTTCGCCAGCGCCGCTGATTTCAAGGCGCCGACCCGGGCGGCGATCGAGCGGCGCGGCTACACGGTCCTCGCCAGCGTCGGCGACCAGCGATCGGACCTGGACGGCGGCCACGCCGAGCGCGGCTACCTGCTGCCGAACCCGTTCTACTTCATCCCGTAAGGCCGCTGGCGACGGCATCGACCGCGTAGCGGCGCCAGACGATCCGCCGTCCGAGCGCGGGGTCCGCCGGCAGCCGCCCGGTGATCGCCGGCGGGGCGTGGCGCAGCACCAGGCGGCGTTGCGCGGTGGTCATCGCCTTCCAGGCGAGTTCCGGGCTGGACGCCTGCGGGGGCAGCTCGGCCGGCAGGCCCAGGATCAGCGCCACCTGCACCCGCTCCGGCCTGCTGGCGATCGCCCAGAGCTGCGTCAGCTTCAGCGTCCCGGCCCGGACCAGCCGGACCGCCTGCAGGACACGCATCCCTCTCCTCCCCGTCGTACGGGCAGGATGGCGGGGAACCCCTGCCGAACGGTTAAGGCGTGGCGAGACGCCCCATGGCGAGATATTTCTCGCGCCGCTGCGCCTTGAGGGCGGCGGGGTCGAGGCGGCACAGGCCGGGCAGTGCCGAGGCGAGAAGCTGCCGCACCGACTCGATCGCGGCGGCTGGGTTGCGGTGCGCGCCGCCCAGCGGCTCGGGCACGATCTCGTCGATCAGCTTGAACTGCTTCAGGTCCTGCGCAGTCAGGCGGAGCGCCTCGGCGGCCGCGGTCTTCTGGCTGGTGTCGCGCCACAGGATGGAGGAGCAGGCCTCGGGCGTGATCACCGAGTAGATCGCGTGCTCCAGCATGAACACGCGGTCGCCGGCGGCGAGCGCGATGGCGCCGCCGGAGCCGCCCTCGCCGATCACGGTGGCCAGGATCGGCACCGGCGAGGACAGGCAGGCCTCAATCGCACGCGCGATCGCCTCGGCCTGGCCGCGCGCCTCGGCGTCGATCCCCGGGAACGCGCCGGGCGTGTCGACGAAGGTCAGGATCGGCAGGCCGAACCGGGCGGCGAGCCCGATCAGGCGGGTCGCCTTGCGATAGCCTTCCGGCCGCGCCATGCCGAAATTGTGCCGCAGCCTGGTATCCAGGTCGGAGCCGCGCTCGGTGCCGAGCACCACCACGGCGCGTCCCTCGAAGCGGCCGAGGCCGCCCACCACCGCCTCGTCGTTGGCAAAAGCACGGTCGCCGGCGAGCGGCATGAAGTCGGTGATCAGGGCGGCGATGTAGTCGAGCGCGTGCGGCCGCTGCGCGTGGCGCGCGACCTCGACCTTCTGCCAGGGCGTGAGCTTGGCATAGATCGTGCGGAGCTGGCGCTCCGCTTTTTCCTCGAGCCTGGCGACCTCCTCGGCGATCGGCAGGCCGCCCTCGCCCGTGCCGGATGCGCTGCCGGGACCGGGCAGCGACATCTGCCTGAGCTCGTCGATCTTGTTCTCGAGTTCGGCGATCGGCTTTTCGAAGTCGAGGAACTGGCGCATCGTGCGGCGGGCTTTAGCACGTTTCCCGGTCTCGCCAAGGGTGCCGCCTCAGCCCCCAGCCTAAGCCCCCAGCCTCAGTCCCCGGTCTCAGCTTCGGGTCGCCAGCGGATGGTGTGCCGCCACCAGGCGTTGCAGCCGCTCGGCCAGCACGTGGGTGTAGATCTGCGTGGTGGCGATGTCGGCATGGCCGAGCAGGCGCTGCAGCGAATGAAGGTCGGCGCCGTGCGCCAGCATGTGGCTGGCGAAGGAATGGCGCAGCACGTGCGGCGACACCCGCTCGGGATCGAGCCCGGCCCGTTGCGCGGTCTCGTGCAGGATCAGGTCGAAGCCCTGGCGCGTCATCGCCCGGCGCCCGTCGCGGCCGGCGAACAGGAACGGGCCCGGCGGCCGCAGCGTCTTCCCGGTTCGTGTCGCGGCGCGTGCCGAGGCGGCCTGCGACTCGATCAGCGCGCGTGAAGCGGCCCGTGCCGGCTCCGACAGCGGCACCAGCCGTTCCCGCCCGCCCTTGCCGCGCACCAGCAGCACCAGGCCGTCGCCCGACAACGCGTCGCGGTGGAGGGACAGCAGCTCGGAGATGCGCAGGCCCGTCGCATACAGCAGCTCCAGCGCCGCCAGCGCTACCGGCTGCCGCTGGGGCAATAGCCCGGCGCCGGGAGCTGCGGCGGCGAGCAGCGCCGACACCTCCGCCTCGGCCAGGAACCGCGGCAGCGTCCGGCCGGTCCGCGGTGCCTCCGTCCGCACCGTCGGATCGTCCGGCCGGATACCCTCGCGGGCCAGGAACCGATGGAACTGGCGCAGGCAGGACAGGCGGCGCGACGCGGTGCGCGCGGACAGCCCGGAGCGGGCCAGCTGCCCCATGTAGCCGGACACGGCGTCGGCATCTGCGGCCTCCGGCGCGACGCCGGCGGCGGATGCGAAGGCGGCCCAGTCGGCCAGGTCCGCCCCGTAGGCCTTCAGGGTGTTCGGTGCGGCACCCCGCTCCGCCGCCAGCATCTCCAGGAACGCCTCGGCGTGACGCGCGTGGGGCATCGTTGCGGAGCCGGTGCGGTCAGGCCGGCGCCAGCTTGTCGTTCGGCACGGTCTGGTGCACCGGATGCACCGGCGGGCGCGGCGGGAACGCGCCCAGCGACAGGAAGCCGCCCGCCAGGACCACGGCCACGAGCCCGAACACGATGGCAAGGATCCGGCGCATCTCGCTCCCACTCCTGGACTGCGTGCCAGCGCCTGAACCGGCGCGGCATGGCTGCTGCCGTGCTCCTATGGTAACGTGACGCGCATGTCACGCACCGCCGACACGTCCCAGCACGCCGAGGCGGCGGAACGCGCGCGGACGCACCAGCCCGCACAGCGCTCGGTGGTGCTGGTCGGGCTGATGGGGGCCGGCAAGACCACGGTGGGACGGCGGCTGGCGGCGCGGCTCGGCATGCCGTTCCGCGACGCCGACGCCGAGGTCGAGCGGGCGGCCGGGATCACCGTCGCCGAGCTGTTCGCCCGCTACGGCGAGGCGGAGTTCCGGCGCGGCGAGCAGGGCGTGATCCGTCGCCTGCTGTCCGGGCCATCGATCGTGCTGGCGACCGGAGGCGGGGCGTTCATGGACGCGGCGACGCGGGCCACGATACGTCGCCAGGCGGTCTCTGTCTGGCTGCGCTGCCCGCTCGACGTGCTGGAACGGCGGGTCAGCGGCAGGCACCACCGGCCGCTGCTGCGCGAGGGCCGGCCACGCGACGTCCTGTCGGCGCTGATGGCACGCCGTCATCCCATCTACGCGGAGGCGGACCTGGTGGTGGACTGCAGCGAGAACAGCGTCGACCACACCACCGACCAGGCGCTCGACGCCGTGCTCCGGCACGTGCCGCCGCAGCGTGTGCCGGTGGCGCTGTCGCATGACGGCTACGAGGTGGTGATCGGCTCCGGGCTGGTGGCGCGCGCCGGCGCCCTGCTGGCACCGGTGCTGCCGCAGAAGCGCGCGGTGGTGGTGACGGACGAGACGGTGGCGGCGCTGCACCTGCCGGCACTGCTGGCGGCGCTGGCCGAGACCGGCATCGACGCGTCGCCGATCGTGGTGCCGCCGGGCGAGGCCTCGAAAAGCCTGTCCGGCTATGGGCGCCTTGCCGAAGCCATGCTGGCCCTGGGGGTGGAGCGGCGCACCGCGGTGATCGCGTTCGGCGGGGGGGTGGTCGGCGACCTGGCCGGGTTCGCCGCCGCCACCGTGCTGCGCGGCCTGCCGCTGGTGCAGATCCCGACCACGCTGCTGGCCCAGGTCGACTCCAGCGTCGGCGGCAAGACCGGGATCAACACGGTCGCTGGCAAGAACCTGCTCGGCGCGTTCCACCAGCCGGTCGCGGTGCTGGCCGACACCGACATGCTGCGCACGCTGCCGCTGCGCGAGCTGCGCGCCGGCTATGCCGAGATCGTCAAGGCCGGGCTGATCGGCGACCCGGCGCTGTTCGGATGGTGCGAGTCGAACGGGTCGGCACTCCTGGCCGGCGACCCGGCGGTGCAGGCCGAGGCGGTGCGGCGGGCCTGTGCGTTCAAGGCCGCGGTGGTGGGCGCGGACGAGCGCGAGCAGATGCCGGACGGGCGTGCCCTGCTGAACCTCGGCCACACCTTCGGCCACGCGCTGGAGGCCGAGATGGGATACGACGGCAGCCTGCTGCACGGCGAGGCGGTGGGGATCGGCCTGGGGCTGGCGTTCCGGCTGTCCGTGCGGCTCGGGCTTTGCCCGGACGCGGATGCGGAACGAGTGGAGCTGCACCTCCGGCGGATGGGGATGAAGGCCGGGATCGGCGAGTGCGGCCGGAAGGTGGCTGCGGACGCGCTGGTGGCGCACATGCGCCGCGACAAGAAGATGCGCGACGGGCGGCTCGCCTTCGTGCTGGTGCACGGCATCGGGCAGGCCTTCACCAGCACGGAGGTCGCACCGGAGGCGGTGCTGGCGCTGCTGACCGACGAGGGGGCAATCCCGACCGGCTGATGCCGCCGTCTAAACTGGCTGTAACCTAATGGCCACAGCAGTGCTCACGGATTCGTGTTTCGGCCGCAGCGGAACGTTTGATGGCTCTTGAAAAACCCAGCAGGAACGGCGGTTACGGGCAATTTCGTTGCGCTGGTCGTTCGGACTGTGTCTTCGCGACCACAGCCGCCTGATCGAATGCTCCGGAGGTAGCGGAGCACCCTCTCCAACCGCAACCGAAGGAACTATAGGGTGCTTACGCATCCCGATGAGCCTGTGCCGCCGATGGTTGGCGGCCGGTCGAACGGATCCTAGAAGGACGAGACAATGCGTCTGCGCACGGCACTCCTCGCAACAACTCTTCTGGCGGCCGGTTCCGCCACGGCATTGGCTCAGCCGGTGGTCGGCCCCTATGTCAGCCTTGGCTCCGGCTACAACCTGCGCCAGACCCAGGGTGCGCATTACGCTCCTGGCGCGGTGGCCGACGGCCGCACCGGCGAGTTCTCATCGGACCTCGGCGGCGGCAACAACATCAGCAAGTCCGGGTTCCGCTTCGGCGACGGCTTCAACGGCGAGGCGTCGGTCGGTTACGGGCTGCCGAACGGGCTGCGCGTTGAACTCCAGGGTGCCTACTACAACAACAACGTGAACCACCGCTCGAACACCCCGTTCCCGGGCGTGACCAGCGGCCATGCCGAGAGCTACGGCCCGTTGGTCAACGTGCTTTACGACGTCGACCTGGGCCGCTTCGGCTTGGCCCTGCCGGTGACCCCGTATGTCGGCGTCGGCGCCGGCTACCTGTGGAACCACCTGTCGCCGTTCACCACCACCTACGCCAACGGCAACGTCGACCGCACCGGCGGCACCAACGGCTCGTTCGCCTACCAGGGCATCGTCGGCGTCGCCTACAACATCGTGCCGGTTCCGGGCCTCGCGGTCACTGCAGAGTACCGCTTCCTCGGCCAGCTCGACCAGGATGCATATCAGTCCACGTCCTACACCGTGACCGGCATCCACAAGGGCAATGCCGACTTCAACGACCAGTTCAACCACAGCTTCATGCTCGGCCTGCGCTACGCCTTCGACACCGCTCCGCCGCCGCCCCCGCCGCCGCCGCCGGTCGCTCCCGCCGCTCCGCCGGCCGAGGCGCGCACCTACCTGGTGTTCTTCGACTGGGACCGCTCGGTGCTGACCGCGCGGGCCCGCGAGATCGTGGCACAGGCGGCGCAGGCCTCCACCCATGTGCAGACCACACGCATCGAGGTCAACGGCTACACCGACAACTCCTCGATCCACGGCGGCGCACGCGGCGCACGCTACAACCAGGGCCTCTCCATCCGTCGTGCCACCTCGGTCAAGGCCGAGCTGATCCGCGACGGCGTGCCGGGCACGGCGATCGACATCCACGGCTACGGCGAGACCCACCCGCTCGTCGCCACCGGGCCGAATACCCGTGAGCCGCAGAACCGCCGCGTCGAGATCATCCTGCACTGAATCTCGTCGCGTCGATCTTCACGAGGAAAGGGGGCGCCGCGAGGCGCCCTTTTTTCATGCGTCCCGCTTGTCTCCCATCGCCCCTCGGGGCTACCGATTGACCCGTGAGCGAGACAATCCTGCCCTATCGCGGTGATGCGGACCTGCCCGACGTGTCGGAGCACGGCGATCGGCCGGGGACACTGTCGGCCGGCGAGCTGCCGCTGCCGCCTGCCGGCGCGTCGGCCGCCGACCCGGTCATCGTCGCCATCAGCGCCGGACAGTCGCCGCTGCTGTCGCTCGCGGCACAGCTGCTGAAGTTCGGTACCGTGGGCGGCCTCGGCCTGCTCTGGGACGTGTCGACGGTTTATGCGCTGAAACCGCTGGTCGGCGTCACCGGAGCCGCGCTGGCGGCATTCTTCGTTGCCGCGACGATGAACTGGATGCTGAACCGGCTCTGGACCTTTCGCGGGCGCGGCTCCGACGTCCCGCTGGTCCGGCAGTGGCTGAGCTTCCTCGGCGCCAATGGGCTTGGCTTCACCCTCAACCGGAGCACGTTCTTCGCGCTGATCTGGCTGGTGCCGTTCTGCCGCGCGCATCTCGTCATGGCGCTGGCGGCGGGCTCGCTGGCCGGGATGTCTGCGAACTTCAGCCTGTCGCGCCGGCTGGTGTTCCGGTGACCCGTTCCCCGCACGCCGCCGCGACGGTCTAGGGCATCTTCCGTTCGCCCGGGTTCACTCCAAACGCTCCAGCTTGTTGTCTTGGCGAGCATCTCCACCCGATCGGGTGTTCCACCTGATCGGGATCTGTTCCAGCTTCTCAGTCGGGCCTGCCCCAGGCGTCCAGGCGCACCTGCGCCAGCCGTGCCGCGTCGCTGCCGGGCGCTGCCTCCAGCACGCGCTCCAGGCAGCGCACCGCCTGCACGTCATGCCCGAGCTGGTGGCTGAGCTCCGCCGCCTGCAGCCAGTTCGTCATCACGTCCGGCGCGATCAGCAGCGTGCCCTCGAGCGACCGCAGCGCCGCCTCGACCTCGTGCGCCACCAGCCGGCGCTGCACGAGGTTGCGCTGCAGGCGCAGCAGCACGTCGCGGACCGCCATGGGCCGGGTCATGCCGGGATGCAGCTCGGCGTCGCCTGCACCCAGGCGCTGCAGCATCGGCAGCAGGTCGGCGCTGCCCAGCACGGCGCCGTTGTTGAACGGATCCACCAGCAGCCGGCGCGGCTGCCGTGACCGCGTGCCGTCCGACCGGGCGGCTCCGCCGGATGGTGCGGCGGGAGAAACCAGCGAGACCAGGAAGTGTCCGGGAAAATCGATCCCGTGGCCGTCCCAGCCAGCGGCGCGGATGCAGTGCAGCCAGAGCACGCCCAGAGCCACCGGCAGCCCGCGCCGGCGCTCGATCACCCGGATCAGGTTGGCGTTGTCGAGGTCGTCATAGGTGTCGAAGTCGCCGCGATAGCCGTGATGGGCATGGATCAGCCCGGCCAGGGCACCGATCCGTGCCTCCGGAGGGCGGCCGCTCATGACCGCGCCGACCGCGGCGGCATCGCGGGCCAGCACGGTGAGATGCGACGAGGCCGCCTCCCAATCGGTGCCGCCGGCGTCGAGCCGGGCCAGCTGCAGGGCCGCGGGAGCCGGGTCGATCTCCGCATCTGGCAGCATCCCGATCGCTGCCAGCGCGTCTCCCGGTTGCGCCATCACGTCCCTCCCCGACCCGTCAGATCCCGATGCAGAACAGGGCGATCACGCACAGGAGGCCGCCGGCCCAGGCTGCCGTCCTCGGCAGGGCCCGGTCGAGGAGGTAGGCGGCGCTGTAGGCAGAGCGCAACAGCACGAACAGCACCGCCAGGCTGTCGATC
The DNA here is from genome assembly GCA_964247755.1 of uncultured Acetobacteraceae bacterium. Classification (GTDB taxonomy): domain Bacteria; phylum Pseudomonadota; class Alphaproteobacteria; order Acetobacterales; family Acetobacteraceae; genus Lichenicola. The sequence continues at coordinate 353,985 of CAXTVX010000001.1, forward strand.
CAGGGCTGCGGCGCGTGGGCCAGCTCGGCCACCAGCACGCCGGCGGCAAACGCCGGCAGCGCCTCGAAGTGGTTCCGCTGCGCCCAGTCCGCCCGCTGCCGCCAGCCTTGCAGTCCCTCCAGCCCGAGGCGCGGCTGCCTGTTGTCGATGCCGCCGCCGCTCTTGGCGAGTGCCGCCATCACGTAGGGCAGCAGGACCGCGACCAGGATCATCCAATAGGCAAGGTGCATGGCGCGGCTCCGCGACGGTGCACGCAGAAGGCCCGCCGCCGGCCGCGGTTCCTGTCGCGGCGCGGCGTCCCGCCTCGATCCCGCCGTCGCAGCCTTTCGCCAGGACGGAGGCTGCGCTAGGTGACGATGTCATCTCCGGGACATCTCCGCTTCGCCATGGCCTCCAGCAACGACATCCGCGCCGCCTTCCTGGACTACTTCGCCTCGAACGGGCATCGGGTGGTGCCGAGCAGCTCGCTGGTGCCGCGCAACGATCCGACGCTGCTGTTCACGAACGCCGGCATGGTGCAGTTCAAGAACGTGTTCACCGGACAGGAGACGCGGCCGTACAGCCGGGCGGCGACGGCGCAGAAGGTGGTGCGCGCCGGCGGCAAGCACAACGACCTGGACAATGTCGGCTACACCGCCCGGCACCACACCTTCTTCGAGATGCTCGGCAACTTCTCGTTCGGCGACTATTTCAAGCCGCTCGCGATCGAGCTGGCCTGGACCCTGGTGACGAAGGAGTTCGGCTTGGCCCCGGACCGGCTGCTGGTGACGGTGTACTCGGAGGACGACGAGGCGGCGTCGCTGTGGAAGCGGATCGCCGGCCTGCCGGACAGCCGGATCATACGCATCCCGACCGCCGACAATTTCTGGCGCATGGGCGACACCGGGCCGTGCGGGCCCTGTTCCGAGATCTTCTTCGACCATGGCGACCACATCCCCGGCGGCCCCCCGGGCTCCGCGGACGAGGACGGCGACCGGTTCATCGAGATCTGGAACCTGGTGTTCATGCAGTATTTCGAGGATCCGCCCGGCAGCCGGGCACCGCTGCCACGGCCCTCGATCGACACTGGGCTGGGGCTGGAGCGGTTTGCCGCCATTCTGCAGGGAGTGCACGACAACTACGACACCGACACGCTGCGCGCGCTGATCCTGGCGTCCGCCGAGGCGACCGGGCAGGATCCGGACGGGCCGTTCAGGACCAGCCACCGTGTGGTGGCGGACCATCTGCGTTCCTCCTCGTTCCTGATCGCCGACGGGGTGCTGCCGTCGAAGGAAGGGCGTGGCTACGTGCTGCGCCGGATCATGCGACGCGCCATGCGCCACCTGCACATGATGGGCACCACCGAGCCGGTGTTCCATCGGCTGGTGCCGGCCCTGGTGCGGCAGATGGGGGTGGCCTACCCGGAGCTGGTGGCGAACGAGGCGCTGATCCGAGAGGTGATGCGTCAGGAGGAGGACCGGTTCAAGGCGCTGCTGGAGCGCGGACTCGGGCTGCTGGCGGAGGAGACAGAGCGGCTCGGCGACGGGGAAGCCTTGCCCGGCGCGGTGGCATTCAGGCTCTACGACACGTTCGGCTTCCCGCTCGACCTGACCGCCGACGCGCTGCGCGAGCGGGGCCACGGGGTGGATGCGGCCGGCTTCGAGCAGGCGATGCAGGCGCAGCGTACCCGGGCGCGCGCCGCCTGGTCCGGTTCCGGCGACGAGGCGACTGGGCCGGTCTGGTTCGAGCTGCGCGACACGATCGGCGCGACCGAGTTCCTCGGCTATGCCACCGAGCAGTCGGATGCGGAGGTCGCGGCGCTGCTGGTCGCGGGTGCTGCGGTGCAGGAGGCGGCGACGGGCGCGGAGGTCGGCGTGGTGCTGAACCAGACCCCGTTCTATGCCGAAAGCGGCGGCCAGGTCGGCGATGCCGGGATCATCCATGCGCCCGGCCTGCGCATAGTGATCGAGGACACGCAGAAGAAGCTGGGCGAGCTGGTGGTCCATCTCGGGCGGGTGGTCGAGGGCACGGCGCGGGTGGGTGCTGCGGTCACCGCGACGGTGGACCATGCGCGGCGCGGCGACATACGCGCGCACCATTCGGCGACCCACCTGTTGCATGAAGCGATGCGCCGGAGGCTCGGCGACCACGTGGCGCAGAAGGGCAGCCTGAACGCGCCGGACCGGCTGCGCTTCGACGTCAGCCAGCCGCGCCCGGTGACGGCCGACGAGCTGGCCGGGATCGAGGCGGAGGTGAACGAGAGAATCCGGGAGAACGGCGCGGTCGGCACGCGGCTGATGACGCCGGAGCAGGCGGTGGCGCAGGGCGCGCGCGCGCTGTTCGGCGAGAAGTACGGCGACGAGGTGCGGGTGGTCTCGATGGGCGACAGCGTCGAGCCGGGGCGCGAAGCGTACTCGATCGAGTTGTGCGGCGGCACGCATGTGGGGCGCACCGGAGAGATCGGGCAGTTCCGGATCACCGCGGAAACCGGGGTGTCGGCCGGGGTCCGGCGGATCGAGGCGGTGACCGGGCGGGCAGCGGAACAGCTGACCGTCCGGACCGAGAACCGGCTGCGGGAGGTGGCGGCGCTGTTGCGCGTGGCGCCGGGCGAGGTGGTGGAGCGGCTGTCGGCGCTGCTGGAGGAGCGGCGCGGGCTGGAGCGGCAGGTGTCGGAGCTGCAGCGACGGCTGGCGACCGGTGGCGGGGCAGCGGCGGCGGTGGAGCAGGTCGGCGCGATCGCGTTCGCCGGGCGCAACCTCGGCGAGGTGCCGCCGAAGGAACTCAAGGGGCTGGCGGAGGAGATCGGGCGGGGAACCGGCGCGGGCGTGGTGGCACTGGTGTCGGCCGCGGAGGGCAAGGGCAGCGTGGTGGCGTGGGTGTCGCCGGAACTGGCGGGGCGGCTGGATGCGGTGGCGCTGGTGCGCGAGGCCAGTGCGGCGATGGGCGGCAAGGGCGGCGGCGGCAGGCGGGAGCTGGCCCAGGCGGGCGGCCCGGACGGCACCCGGGCGGACGCCGCGCTGGATGCGATCCGGGCGGCGCTGGCGCGGGAGGCTTGAGGACAAGCGCCATCAGGTTCTGCAAGCAGCGGCCGGTGGATGGGATCGAGGGAGTGGCGAGGCAACCGGTCCGGCCTGCCCGGCGTCCCTGCCGGGACGCGGCGGGAGCATCGATCGCTTGTACAACCCCATTTCCGACTACGGGCTGATCGGGGACACGCACAGCACCGCGCTGATCGACCGCGACGGCTCGATCGACTGGCTGTGCTGGCCGCGGCACGACTCGCCGTCGGTGTTCGCACGACTGCTGGACGACCGCAGGGGCGGCTCCTGCAGCCTTGCGCTGGACGGGGTGACCGGGCGGAGCCGGCGCTACCTGCCCGGCACCAACATCCTGGAGACGCGGTTCGAGACGGCCGGCGGGGTGGCGGTGCTGCTGGACCTGATGCCGGTGGGGCCGCCGGCCGCGTTGGCCGAGGAGGGGCCGGACGGCGAGGCGGAAGGCCGGCTGGTCCGGATCCTGTGCTGCGAGAGCGGCAGCGTGTCGGGCGGGTTCGAGGTGCGGCCGGCGTTCGACTACGGCCGTGCCGGGGCGGAGCTGGAAGCGGTGGAGCACGGGGTGCTGTTCACCGCGGGCGGGCACGTGTTGCGGGCGACCGGCAGCGAGCCGATGGCGGTGGAGGGTGCCGCGGCTTCAATGGCGTTCCGGCTCGGGGCCGGGACGCGTTGCGTGCTGGTGCTGACCCATGGCAGCGGCGAACGGCCGCCCCTGGACGGGATCCGGGACGCGCTGCATCGGCTGGAGCGGACCCGGGCGTACTGGGAGCAGTGGAGCGCGCGCTGCTCCTACCGCGGCCGGTATCGCGACGCGGTGCTGCGGGGCGCGCTGTGCCTCAAGCTGCTGACCTATGCGCCGAGCGGCGGCATCGTCGCGGCACCCACCACCTCGCTGCCGGAGGCGGTGCCAGGCAACCGCAACTACGACTACCGCTTCGCCTGGATGCGCGATGCGAGCTTCACCGTGGCCTGCTTCGTGCGGCTCGGCTACACGCGCGAGGCGGGGGAGTTCCTGCGCTTCCTGCGCGACTCCGGTGCAAGCTACGGCCGCGAGCTGCGCCTGATGTATGGGATCGGCGGCGACGCGCCGGAGCAGGCCGACCTCGATGGGCTCGAAGGGTGGCGCGGGGTGGGGCCGGTGCGGGTCGGCAACAACGCGGTTCATCAGGTGCAGAGCGACATCTACGGCGAGCTGCTGTCCGCGCTGCACGACTTCCTCCAGGCGGTGCAGTTCGACCCGCCGCAGAAGACCAACGACCACCTGCCGAAGGTGCTGGAGAACCTGGTCGAGGCGGCGCTGGCGCAGCGGGTGCGGCCGGACCAGGGGCTGTGGGAGATGCCGGGGCCGCCGCAGGTGATGCTGCACAGCCAGGCGATGATCTGGGTCGCGGTGACCCGCGCCGCAGCGATCGGGCGTCGGATCGGGCATCCGGAGCCGGCGGTGCTGGATGGGTGGGAGCGGCTCGGGCGGGAGCTGCGGGAGGAGTTCCTCGGTCGTGGCTGGAACGAGGCGGCGGGGGCCTACACCATGGCCCATGGCGGCACGGCGCTGGACGCCTCGGTGCTGCGCCTGGTGATCTTCGAGGCGATCGACGCGCACGATCCGCGCCTATCGGCGACGCTGGCGGCGATCGAGCGGGAGCTGGGCGACGGCGACCTGCTCTACCGCTACCGGGTGGACGACACGCTGGAGGGCGAGGAGGGGACGTTCACCGCGTGCGCGTTCTGGCGCTCCTACGTGCTGGCGATGGCCGGTCGCGGCGACGAGGCGACGGCGCTGTTCGAGCGGCTGCTGTTGCGCGGCAACGATCTCGGGCTGTTCGCGGAGGAGATCGACCCGGCCAGCGGCGAGCAGCGGGGCAACTTCCCGCAGGCCTTCACCCACATGGCGCTGATCCGGAACGCGCTCCGGCTGCAGGCGCCGGGCGATGGGCCGGGGACGGCCGGCGGGGTCTGAACAGGGGATCCGGGTCCACCCGGCCAGGAAGGCGAGCGCTGCAAGGTCGTTGCGAACGGGCCTTGATCCGCTTCGAGGCTCAGGCGTGGCGTATGGGGGGACTGCGCCGGTTCTTCGGGCGGCGGAACACGCGCTGGATTGCGTTGCGCCGCGTGTCGACGCGGCAATCGAGCGGCTGCATCCCACTACACAACGGATGCCTGGCTATTTCTTCCCTTCCTTTCTTTCCTTTCTCTTCCTCAGCTTCTCCCTTTCCTGCTCCTGGAAAAACTCCAGCATGCCTGGCTTGGCATAGACAATGATCCCCGTGCTGTCGCCATCGTCGGTGTCGACGTAGGGTTCAGCGCTCTCGAACAGCTCGTCCAGGCTGGCGGCAGTCTTCGAAAAGGCCTCGTCTCCTGCAATCTCGTGGTCCACGAAATAGACCGCTCCCTGCTCAGGGCCGTCGGCGGCAACGACGCAGAAATAGTTGCCAAAGCTATCCGTGGCGAACGGCACCAACAAAAGGTCGGAAGGGTTCTCGCTGTCGATCGCGCTCTTGCTCTGGGTGATGTCCTCGATCTTTTTGAACCTGTTGATTTCGCAATCACCTTCTCCGGGAACCTTGATCACGTTCGGTTCTGCTTCGGCGCCGTTCAGTTGCGGAAGCAGGGCCCTGAAGCGGTCGGGAAGACGGAAGCCGAGCTGGCGTTCGAGTTCCTGTATCTCCGCCTCGGACGGCACCCTGTCGGGAGGGTCGATCTCAAGAGCCATTCCTTCTTCCTTTCACGACCGTGCCGCGTTGAGGTCTGCAACTACCTAACTTTGCGGTCAACTCCGTTCGCCGGTGTGAGCCTTGCGCACTCACAGTGTTCGCCGGTCTCGCGATCCAGTGGATGCTTAGTTGTTTCTTCTGCTTCTTCAGCAACTCGAGAAATTCCGGCTTCATCCAGACAACGGTAGCCTTGTTGTCGTCATCCGTGTCGATGTCGGGTTCGGCGCCCTCGAACAACTCGTCCAGGTCGGCGGCGACCCTTGAGAAGGCGTCGTCCCCCGCGATTTCGTGGTCCACGAAGTAGATCGCTCCCTTCTCGGGGCCATCGACTGCTACGACGCAGAAATAGTCACCGCATCCATCGTCGGCGAACGGCACCAACAAGAGGTCGGACGGGTTCCCGCTGTCGATCGCGTTCTTGCTGTCGACGATGTCCTCGATGTTTTCGAACCTGCTGATCCCGTAATCCTCGTCCCCAGGTCCCTTGATCACGTTCGGTTCTGCTCGGGCCCCGTTCAGTTGCGGAAGCAGGACCCTGACGCGGTTGGGGAGACGGAAGCCGATCTGGCGTTCGAGATCCCGTATCTCCGCTTCGGACGGCACCCTGTCGGGAGGGCCTATTTCAAGAGCCATTCTTTTTTTCCTTTCTCGGCCGCGACGCTCCCGGCAGGGCATCGAGCACAGGCTGACAAGGCCGAACCAACTCTGGACCAACCGAAGCGACCTGCGCCACAGGGGTATGTCCGCAGGATACGGACGGAACAGCCGGAACGCTTCAGGCCGGACCGTATCGCCCCATAGCGGGGACCCACGACCCGGACCCGGCCGCCCTGCCCCGCCGCCGGCCTTGCACCTGTGCGCGACCGGCCGAACCGCGGCGGCGCGACACCGTTCCCGTCGGCAACGGAGGACCGACATACCGGACGAGACCAGCGACCAGACGAATGACGGGCGGCCGGACGCGCTGCGGCGCAACCTCGTGTTCGGTGGCGGGATCGCCGCCGGGGTGGCGTTGACGGGTGCGGCGATCGGCACGGCCAGGGCGGAGGGCCGCACCGACACCGGGCCGGACACGCTGGACGGCCACGTCATGCCGGAGCCGCCGGCGGACAAGAGTACGGGTCCGATCAAGCCGGGACGCGGTTCGGCGCTGACCGGCAGGGTGGCGGTGGTGACGGGGGCGGCGCGCGGCATCGGCAGGGCGATTGCGGTGGAGATGGCGGCGAACGGCGCCGACGTCGTGGTGCTGGACATTGCGGCACCGGTCAGCCCTGCTTCCGACGCGGCGCCGGCGACGCAGACCGAGCTCGACGAGACGGTGCGCCAGGTCAAGGCGTACGGGCGGCGCAGCGACGCGATCCGCGCCGACATACGCGACATCGGCGCCCTCCGGGCCGCCGCCGACACGGTGGAGAAGAGCTACGGCCGGATCGACATCGTGGTGGCCAACGCCGCCATCCAGCGCTGGAAGCCGCTGCTGGAGATGGAGGACAGCGACTGGCGCGACGTGATCGACAACAACCTGAACGGCACCGCCAACACCATCCGGGCCCTCGCGCCAAAGATGGTGGCGCGCAAGCACGGCCGGATCATCGTGCTGTCGTCGATGCAGGGCAAGCACGGCACCAAGGACGCGGCGAGCTACTCGGCCTCGAAATGGGGCATCATCGGGCTGATGAAGTCGGCGGCGATCGAGCTCGGCGAGTACAACATCACCGTCAACGCGCTGATCCCGGGCCTCGTCGACACCGCACTCACCCGCTACGACAGGCGCCTGATCGCCAGCACGGCGGAGGTCACGGGTCACAAGCCGTCCAGCACGCCCACGCCCCAGCAGGCCTGGGACGCGCGGGCGCCGACGGTGCCGCTGAAGGTGGCCTGGCTGCAGCCGGAGGACATCTCGCCGGCCGCGGTGTTCCTGGCCTCCGACGCCGCCGCCATGGTGACGGGTGCCGAGTTCGAGGTCACTGGCGGGGACAGCGCCAAGGACATCTGACGGGATCCGGATCGGGGCTGCCATACGGCGGCCGGCCGCCGGGCGGGCCTTTCGGGAGCGGGTGATCGGCGGCGGCGGCTCGGCTGGCGTCGCCAGGGCATGGCTGGCATGGTGGCCGGAACGATTCCGGGGCCCGCCGATGGCATTCCTGTCCTGCTCGACGCTGATCGCGACCGTGTGCATGAACCCGACCATCGACGTCGCGGTGCAGACTCAGCGGGTGCGGCCGACGCACAAGCTGCGCACCTTCAGCGACCGCGAGGATGCCGGCGGCGGCGGCATCAACGTGGCGCGCGTGGTGCAGGCGCTGGGCGGGCGGTCGCGGGCACTGGTGATGACGGGCGGCTCGACCGGACGGCTGCTGGAGGAGCTGCTGGAGGAGGACGGCATCCCCTACCAGGCGCTCAGGATCGGCGGCCGCACGCGCACCAGCCACAGCGTCACCGACGCGCTGGCGAACGAGGAATACCGCTTCGTCGCCCAGGGGCCGACGGTGCGCGATCCGGAATGGCAGGAGATGCTGGGCCTGGTGTCGCAGGTCGATGCGGGCTGGCTGGTCGCCAGCGGCAGCCTGCCGCCGGGAGTGCCATCGGAGTTCTACGCGCAACTCGGCGCGGTGGCGCGCACGCGAGGGGTGCCGTTCGTGCTGGACTCGTCCGGTCCCGCCCTGTCGGCCGGGCTCGCGGACGGGTCGGTGTTCCTGCTCAAGTCGAGCCTGACCGAGCTGGAGATGATCGCAGGCCGGGCGCTGCCGACCCGGGCGGACCAGGAGGAGGCGGCGGCGGAGCTGGTGCATGGCGGCCAGGCCGGGATGGTGGCGCTGACGCTGGGCGAGAACGGGGCGATGCTGATGCTGCCGGAGGGGCCGCTCTGGCTGCCGGCGCTCAACGTGGTGGTCAACGGCACCACCGGCGCCGGCGACAGCTTCCTGGCCGGCATGGTGATGGCGCTGGCGGAAGGGCGCAGCCCGCCGGACGCGTTCGCCTGGGGCGTCGCCACCGGGGCGGCGGCGGTGACGGCGCTGGGCACGGCGCGGCCGGAGCGGATCACGGTGGAGCGGCTGCGCGGCCTGGTGATCGGGCCGGTGCCGGCCTGAGCGGGGTTCGTCCGGCGCGGAGGGGATGATGGCGGGCGCGTCGCTGCTGCCGTTCCTGTTGTTCGCGCTGGTCGCCTCGGCGACGCCGGGGCCGAACAACGCGGTGGTGATGGCAACCGCGGCGACGCACGGGCTGCGTGCCGCCCTGCCCGCGGTGCTGGGCGTCAGCCTGGGTTTCGGCGTCATGGTCGCGGTCGTCGGGAGCGGGCTGGCCGGGGCGCTGGCGGTGCATCCGCTGCTGCACGTCGTGCTGCGCTGGCTGGGTGCGGCCTGGCTGCTGGTGCTGGCGTGGCGGATCGCGCGTGCCGGAAGCCTGTCGCCGTCGGGATCCGGAACCGCCGCGCGGCCCGGCTTCTGGCGCAGCTTCTGGGGCATGTGTGGGTTCCAGTGGGTGAACCCGAAGGCGTGGATCCTGGCGGTGGCGACGGCTGCCACCTACACGGCGCCGGGCAGCGGACTGCGCGCGCAGGTGCTGGTGCTGGCGGTGCTGTTCGTGCTGGTCAGCCTGCCCTGCCTCGGGAGCTGGGCGCTGCTCGGGGCCGGCACCGGGCGGTGGCTGTCGTCGCCGGTGCGGCTGCGCCGGTTCAACCTCGTGATGGGGCTGCTGCTGGCGGGCTCGGTGGTGCCGGCGGTGCTGGAGTAGGCCTTCGACGATGCGGTCTCCTTGCGGGAGCGGAAGAAGGCTGGGCGTGCAGATCATCGGCCTGGTGATGTTGTCGGTCGGCCTGGAGCATGGCGCGCAGCGTTCGTTGACCAGCATTCCGCCCGCCCGCTGGCCACCGGGACGGTACGCGGGAGGGCGGGTAGACGGCTGCTTGGGCAGGCATGAGGCCGGTCGGCGCCGCGCTGGGCATCGAATCGGACTCAGGTGCCGTGCTTGCTGCCGCGTTGGGGGCGTTGCGGGCGGGCTCGCCGGCTTCGGTTTCGGCTGGATCGCGGAGCACGGCGAGACGCACTGAGATGGACGACCTGCCCCCGCCCTGGGTCGTGTTGCCCGGGTCGACCGCCGACGATCCGTGAACCAGGGAGCCGCCGACACCTACGTCGCACTCAACTGGCTGCCGTTCTGGCAGTCGCTCACCCCCGACGGGAAGGCGCGCTACCTGGATCGCTGGTCGGCCTCGCCGGAATGGCGTGAGGCAATCGCGCTCCGCTACGACCACAAGGGTTTCGACGTCGAGGCGGACGCGCGCGAGGCGGATGAGCGGGCACACGCACGCCGGCAGGCGGCACCGGTCGGAAAACGTTCGCTGTGGGACCGGCTCAAGGGGGATGGCCGGCGTAACGGCGATCCGGCGTCGGACGGTCGCCAGCAGAGGGGCTGGGTGGGGCGAGCGACGTCGCGGGACATGCCGAAGCCCCGGCCGCCACTGGCGGCGGGACGTCGTGTCGGACGCGATGCCGGGCGGTCAGCCGTCGTAGTCGAGGCCGATGTCGAGCACCGCGACGGAGTGGGTCAGCCAGCCGATCGAGATCAGGTCCACGCCGGTCTCGGCGAGGGCCGGCGCGGTCTCGGGGGTCACGCGGCCCGACGCCTCGGTGATCGCGCGGCCGTCGACCATCCGTATCGCCTCGCGCAGGGTGGGCGGGGCCATGTTGTCGAGCAGCACGGCGTCGATGCCGACCGCGAGCGCCTCCTCGAGCTGGAGGAGGGTGTCGACCTCGACCTCGATCTTGACCAGGTGCCCGACGGCCCGCCTGGCGCGCTCGATGGCGATGCGAACGCCGCCGGCGATGGCGATGTGGTTGTCCTTGATCAGCACGGCGTCGTCGAGGCCGAACCGGTGGTTGGAGCCGCCGCCGACGCGGACAGCGTATTTCTGCAGCGCGCGCAGGCCGGGGATGGTCTTGCGGGTTTCGCAGATGCGGGCGTTGGTGCCGGCGACGGCGCGGACGATGCGGTTGGTGGCAGACGCGATGCCGCTCAGGTGCGACAGGTAGTTCAGCGCCACCCGCTCGCCGATCAGCACGCCGCGGGCGGGGCCGGACACGGTGGCGATGCGGTCGCCGGGGGAGATCGCGGTGCCGTCCGGGCAGTGGACGCTGAACTGGAGGTTCGACTCGACCAGGGCGAAGGCGAGCCGGGCCAGGTCGAGGCCGGCGACCACGCCGGGCTCGCGGGCCCGCAGCACGCAGCGGGTGAGGAGGTCGGCGGGGACGATGGCATCGGTGGTGATGTCGCCGGCGCGGCCGAGATCCTCCAGTAGCGCCGCACGCACCTGCGGCTCCAGCATCAGGTCGGGGAGCGGACTCACGAGGCGAGCCTGCGGGCGGGCGCGATGACGGCGGCACGGGACAACGCCTCGGTCATGGTCAGGCTGCTGCGGGTGGGCACGGGGTCGCGGTCCGGGTGGTCGGTGCGGCAATGGCCGCCTCGGCTTTCGGTGCGGTCGTGCGCGGCGACGCACATCATCAGCCCGACCAGGGCGGCATCGTCGGCAGGGGCGAGCGGTGCCAGGGTGGCGATGGCGGAGCCTAGGCCGGCGGCGTCGCGCAGCACGCCGGCGGAGCGGGACATGGCCTGGCGCACGACCGACAGGGTCTCGGTGCGGCGAGCGGGGAGCGCAGGGGGCAGCAGGCGCGAAGCGGGGGTCGGCGCCGGCTCCGCGGCAACCGTGCGGGCGACGGCGATGGCGCCGGCGGCGGCCTCCAGCAGCGAGTTGCTGGCGAGGCGGTTGGCGCCGTGCAGGCCGGTGCAGGCGACCTCGCCGCAGGCGTAGAGGCCGGGCACCGAGCTGCGGCCGTCGGCATCCACCAGCACGCCGCCCATGTGGTAGTGCGCGGCCGGGCGGACCGGGATCGGCATGGTGGCGGGGTCGATGCCGCGCGCGCGGCAGGCGGCGTCGATGCCGGGAAAGCGGGTGACGAAGCGGGGACCGAGCACCGTGCGGGTGTCGAGGAACACGCGGTGGCCGGCGGCAAGGTGGTGCCAGACGGCGCGGGATACGACGTCGCGCGGGAGCAGCTCGTCGGTGAAGCGGGTGCCGGTCTCGTCGATCAGGGTGGCGCCCTCGCCGCGCACCGCCTCGCTGACCAGGGGCAGCGGCGCCGAGGCGACGGTGTCGACGGCGGCGAGCGCGGTGGGATGGAACTGCACGAACTCCATCTCGCCAAGGCGGGCACCGGCGCGGGCGGCGGCGGCGAGGCCGGTGCCGGTGGCGCCGAGCGGGTTGGTGGTGTCGCGGAACAGGCCGCCGACGCCGCCGGTGGCGAGGATCAGCTGGCCGGTCGGCAGCAGTACGCGCTCGCCGTCGATGAGCAGGACGGCGCCGCGGACCGGGCCGCCCTCCCCGTCGGTGGCGAACGCGGTGAACAGGGCGCGCTCGATCACCGTGATGGACGGGGTGGAGCGGACGGCCTCGGACAGGGCGCGGACGATCTCCGCGCCGGTGGCGTCGCCGGCGGCGTGGACGATGCGTCGGCGGGAATGGGCGGCTTCCAGGCCGGTGGCGAGGCTGCCGTCGGCGGCGCGGTCGAAGCGGACGCCGTAGTGCGACAACAGGGCGATCACCTCGGGACCGGCGTCGGTGACGGCGCGGGCGGTGTCGGGGTCGCACAGCCCGTCGCCGGCGGCCAGGGTGTCGAGAAGGTGCAGGGCGGGCGTGTCGTCGGCGCCGACCGCAGCGGCGATGCCGCCCTGGGCCCAGGCGCTGGAGGCTTCCGCGCCGAGCGGGGCGCGGGTGACAAGCACGCAGGGGGCGGGCGACAGGCGGAGCGCGGTCAGCAGTCCGGCGAGGCCGGCACCGATGATGACGGGGCGTCCGGCGAGTTCGGTCAGGGTGGTCATGGGGTTGATCCTAGGGCGGAGCGCGTCGGCGCCCGACGGTACGCTGCGAGCATGCGCCACGGTTACGCCGCGAGCATGCGCTCGACGGCCTGGCGGGCGCGGGCGGCCAGGTGCGGCTCGATGGTGATCTCGGTGGTCAGGGTCTCGAGGCAGCGGCGCAGTGACGGCAGGGTGATGCGCTTCATGTGCGGGCACAGGTTGCAGGGGCGGATGAACTCGACCTCCGGGTGCTGCACCGCGAGGTTGTCGCTCATGGAGCACTCGGTGATCAGCACCACGCGGCTGGCCTTGCCACTGGCGACGTAGTCGGACATGTGCGCGGTGGAGCCGGAGAAGTCGGCTTCCGCCACCACCTCCGGTGGGCACTCGGGATGGGCCAGCACCACCACGCCGGGATGCTCGGCCCGGATGCGCCGGATCTCGTCCGGGGTGAAGCGCTCGTGCACCTCGCAGTGGCCGGCCCAGGTGATCATGGTGATGCCGGTCTCGTTGGCGATGTTCTGCGCCAGGTACTCGTCGGGGATCATGATGACGCGGTCGGTGCCGAGGCTCTCGACGATGCGCCGGGCATTGCCGGAGGTGCAGCACATGTCGCTTTCCGCCTTCACCGCGGCGGACGTGTTGACGTAGGTGACGACAGGAACGCCGGGGTAGCGCTGGCGCAGCAGGCGCACGTCGGCGGCGGTGATGGAGTCCGCCAGCGAGCAGCCGGCGCGCATGTCGGGCATCAGCACGCGCTTGGACGGGTTCAGCAGCTTGGCGGTCTCGGCCATGAAGTGCACGCCGGCCATGACGATGATGTCGGCCTCGACGTGCTGCGCCTCGCGGGCCAGCGCCAGGCTGTCGCCGACGATGTCGGACACGCAGTGGAAGATCTCGGGGGTCTGGTAGTTGTGCGCCAGGATGACGGCGTTGTGCCGGCGCTTAAGCTCCAGGATCGCGTCGATGTCGTCGGTGAAGCCGGCCCACTCGGCCGGCGGGATCACGCGCCGGACCCGGTCGTAGAGCGGGGCAACGTGGGTCAGGGCATCGAGCATCGGACGAAGGTTCCTAATTCTCAACTTGAGTATAAGGTGGGCCTGAAAGAAGGCGCCGAAGCGCCTGCCCTAATATGCTGGGGATTGTAGGGGGTTCGTCAAGGGGCATCGTGTCGGGGACCGGCGTCAGGCGTCCCCAAGGCGGCATGGTGCCCGACCATCCAGACATGGCGGCCGCCGTCCCTGCACCCCTGGCCCGGCCGACACATGGTGACGCCGGGTGTCAGGGGGGAAATGCGTCGACCACGCAGGCGCAAAGGCCGAATCGTCCGGATCATACCGACGGCATCCGGGGCAGCTTGGAGCCGGCGACGGCGCGGGCCTCGACGATCTCGCGCCGGAACCGGAACAGCTTGGCCGGGCGGCCGGGGCCGGCGGCGCTGATGGCGCCGGTGTCCTCGATCAGCGCCTGCTGCTCGATCAGGCGGCGGAAGTTGGGCTTGTGCAGGCGCACCCCCGACACCGCCTCCACCGTTTGCTGCAGCTGCAGCAGGGTGAAGGTTTCGGGCATCAGTTCGAAGAACACCGGGCGGTACTTCAGCGTGGTGCGCAGCCGGGCGATGCCGGTGGCAAGGATGCGTCGGTGGTCGCGCGGCATGGCGCGGCCGCTGCCGACGGAGCGGACGGGATCGGCTTCCGGTGCCGCCTCGGCCACCAGGCCGGCCTCGTAGAGCAGCTCGTAGCGCTGCAGCACCAGCTCGTCGTTCCACCCGGCGAGGCCGAAATTGATCCCCAGGCGCTGCCGGCGCAGCGTGGCGGCGGGCTCCGGCACGGCGGCGGACCAGCCGGACAGGCGCTCGACCAGGTGCAGGGTGGCGCGGCGCCCGTTCTCGTGCCGCTGATCCTCCCAGGGGAAGTAGCGGTACCAGCTGGACCAGCCGGTCTCCTCCGGAATCAGCCGGGTCAGGGCCAGGTAGGAGATGGAGATGGCGCGGGTGGCGTCACCGGCGCGGTCCCGGTCGGCGAAGGTGTAGAGCTGCTCGACGTGGCCCAGCGGGTGGCCGGTGGTGCGCTCGACCCAGGCGCGCATGCCGGCCTGCAGCGAGCGGTGGCCGTGCACGAACGGGCCGGCAGGCAGGGTGCCGGCCTCGTCCAGGGTGAGCACGTGCGGCACGCCGTCGCGCACCGCCACCAGCACCGCGATCAGCTCGGCCTGGACAGCGGCCTCATCGCTCACGCGGTGCCGAGTGCCGGGTGGTCGGCGTGGTGGAGGCCGGCGAGCCGGCTGCCGGCAACGGGCACCGACAAGCGCACCCGGACGCCCTCGCCGGGCCGGCTGTCGATCGCCGCCTGGCCGCCGGACTGCATTGCGAAGCCGTAGACCTGGGCCAAGCCGAGGCCGGTACCGTTGCCGGTTCCGGGACCACCGGTCTTGGTGGTGAAGAACGGCTCGAACGCGTGTTCCAGGGTGTCGGCGTCCATGCCCGGGCCGTTGTCGGCGGCGCACAGCTCCACCATGCCGCCGAGGTCCCGGGTGGACAGGGTGAAGCGGGCGCCGGGACGGCCGGCGGTGGCGTCGCGGGCGTTGGAGGCGAGGTTGAGCAGCACGCGCTCGAGCTGCTCGCGGTCGACCAGGACGGGGGGAAGGTGCGGGTCGGCGTCGAGGCGAAGCGCGATCGACTCGCCCAGGGTCAGGCGGAGCAGCGGCTCCAGCTCGGCGATCACCCCCTGGAGCCGCAGCAGGCGGGGCGCCACCGGGCGGCGGCGGGCGAAGGCGAGCAGGCCCTCGACCATCCGCTCGCCGAGCCGGGCCGCCTCGATCGCGGTCGCCAGCGGCTTGGCCAGGCGCGGGTCGGGCCGGTCGCCGAGGCGGCGGCCCAGCAGCTCCAGGCTGCCGAACAGGGCGGTCAGGATGTTGTTGAAGTCGTGCGCGACGCTGCCGGTCATGCGGCCGAGCGCGTGCAGCCGTTCCGCCTGCACCAGGGCGGCCTCGGCCAGCTCGCGTGCGGCGATCTGGTCGAGCAGCTGGCGGTTGGCTTCGGCGTACTGCGCGGTGCGCTCGACGACCGCGGCCTCCAGCGAGGCGTTCAGCTCGGCCAGGCGGCGGACGCCGTCGGCGTTGTTGATGGCGTAGCGGACCGTGCGCTCCAGCAGGGCGCGGTCGAAGTCGCCCTTGACCAGGAAGTCGTTGGCGCCCGCCTCCGCCGCCTCGCGCTCGATGCTGTTGGAGGCGGTCAGCATCACGATCGGCCGGGTGACGCCGGCGGCGCGGGCGGCGCGCACCAGGTCGAGCCCGGACTCGCCACGCAGCCGGTAGTCGACCAAGTAGCAATCGTAGCCGCCCGCCAGCATGTCGGCGCAGCCGGCGGCGGTGTCGCCGCAATGGGTGACCGCATAGCGGGCGGACCCCTCGCGTCTCGGCGCCAGCATGGCGCGGAGGGTGAGAAAGGCGGCCTCGCTGTCGTCGATCATCAGCAGGCGGACCGGAGGCGGCACGGCGGAACCGGTCATGGCGGCCAGCTCCCGCCCTGAACCCCTCCCTGAGCCCCTCCCTGGGCCCCGCCTTGGGCCCCGCCTTGGGCCGGCAGGCGGCGTGGCAGCCGCGCGGCCTTGAGCCAGAACGAGACCAGGTCGCGCAGGTGCGACACCAGCTCGTCGAAGTCGCCGACCTTGACCAGATAGGCGTTGGCGCCGGAGGCGTAGGCGCTGTCGACGTGGTGCGCCTGGTCGGAGGAGGAGAACACGATCGCCGGCACGGTGCGCAGCGCCGGGCTGGCACGGAGCGCCTGCAGCGCCTCGAGGCCGCCCAGACGCGGCATGTGCAGGTCGACCAGCACCAGGTCCGGCCAGGGCGAGGCCTGCTCGTCGCCGTGCGGCGGGCGGCGATGCAGGTAGTCGAGCAGCTCCTGTCCGTCGCAGACGAAGCGCAGGTTGGCCTCGAAGCCGGCGGTGCGGAACACCCGGCGCAGCACGAAGCGGTGTGCCTCGTCGTCCTCCGCCACCAGGACCGTCGGGATCCCGCTCACCGCGGCGCGTGCTGCGTGTCGGTTGCGGCCAGGCCGGGGTCGTGCAGGGTGAAGGCGAAGCGCGATCCCGGCCGGAGCGGCACCGCCTCGATGCTGCCGCCATGAGCGGACACGATGCGCTGGCAGATCGACAGGCCCAGGCCCAGGCCCTCGTCGGCGGCGGCATCGTGGCGCCGGAAGCGGCGGAAGGGCTCGAACAGGGCCAGCCGGTCGGCGGGCTCGAAGCCGACGCCGTTGTCCTCGACCACGATTCGCACCGCGGAGCCGGCGCGTTCGGCACGCGCGGCGAGCAGCAGCGGCCGCGCCCGGTGCCGGTACTTGAGCGCGTTGGAGAACAGGTTCTGGAACACGCGGCGCAGCTGCAGCGGGTCGCAGCTCGCCGTGATGCCGTCCAGCCCGTGGAGGTCCAGCGTGGCGTCCGGTGCGGCGCGCAGCGGCTCGCCCAGGTCGGCCAGCGCCTCGTCGGCCAGGCGGCGCAGCGGCACCGGCTGGGTGCGCTCCGGGTCGCGCCCGGCGACGGCGAAGCGGGCGAGGTCGTCGATCATGACGCGCATCCGTCCGGCGGAGGTAACCACCAGCCTGGACATGGTGTCCAGATCAAGCTCAGCCGCGCTGCGCGCCAGCGCCTCGTGGGCCGGGTCGCGCGGCGGCGCGTCCGGCGCCGGCGGCCCGAACAGCTCCCCGAGCCCGTCGCGGATCAGGCCGCACAGCACCTGGATCTGCCAGAGCGGCTCCTTCAGGTCGTGGGTGGCGGCGTCGGCGAAGAAGCGGATGGTCTCGTTGCGCCGGCGCAGCTCGGCGTTGGCCTCGGCGGTGCGGAGGCTGCGCCGGGCCAGGGCGGCGACCACGGCGTCGCGGAACAGGCGGGCGGCGGCGACGCTGTCGTCGGCCCAGGCGGCGGAGCGGCCGGACACCTGCTCGCGCCAGGCGGCGAAGGAGGCACGCGGGGTGAGGGTCGCGGCGGGGTCCGGACCGTCCGGCTTGTGGCCGGCCCAGACCACCTCGCGACGCAGCTCGCCGCGGAACCACAGCACCCAGCCGCCCTGCCCCGGCACGCCGGCATCGTCATGGGCGTCGACCGGACCCTCGACCAGCGGCACGGCCAGGAGGCCACAGGCGGCATGGTCGGTGCCGGCCGCATCCAGATCGCGGGCCAGCTCGGGCGGCACGAGGGCGGGAAGACGGTCGGTGACCAGGATGCGGCCCGGATCGGCCTGGTCGAGCCAATCGCCGAGCCGGCGCAGCAGGGGCACGGACGGCAGGACGCCGAAGCACAGCGGCTCCTCCCCGCCCAGCACCGCGATCCCGGTGGCCTCGCAGGCGCCGAGAAGCGCCTCCACCGCGCCGGGCAGCTCCGGCACGAGCAGCACGGGCAGCCCGGAGGGGGACCAGTCTGGATCGGGCGCGTCGGGATCGGGCACCGGGGGATCGGCAAGGAACGGCGACAGGGTGCGGAACATGTCCTCGGTACGGCGCAGCTCGTCG
Source organism: uncultured Acetobacteraceae bacterium (assembly GCA_964247755.1). GTDB lineage: Bacteria > Pseudomonadota > Alphaproteobacteria > Acetobacterales > Acetobacteraceae > Lichenicola. The sequence goes on from CAXTVX010000001.1 coordinate 372,095, forward strand.
CGCTCGGCGAGCTCGGCCAGGCGCCAGGACAGGGCGTGCGCGACCGTCTCCGCCGCCTGCCGGCGCTCGTGGTCGACGAACAAGGGTCCGTGCTGGTGGTGGCAGGCGAGCAGGCCCCAGAGCCGCGTGGTGCCGCCGGCCTCGGGCACGGCGATGGCCACCGACATGGAGGCGTGCACTCCCATGTTGGCAAGGTACTGGAGGTGCACCGGCGCCACCCCGCGCAGCACCGCGCGGGACAGGTCGATCGGGCCGGTGCCCGGCTCGGCGCGCAGCGGCAGCTGGGGTGCGGCCGCATCGGGGATCAGGCGCAGCCGGTTGCTGGCGTAGAGCGCGCGGGCGGGTGCCGGGATGTCGGAAGCGGGGAACACCAGGCCGAGATAGGAGCCGACCGACGGGTCGCGCAGCGCCTCGGCGATCACCGCGCCGCTCCAGTCCGGCATGAAGCGGTAGGCCATCACCCGGTCGAAGCCGGTGAGCGCCTGCAGGTAGCGCGCCGCAACCGCACAGGCGCCGGCGGGATCGGGCTGCGTGCGCAGGGCGGCGATGGCGGCGTTGAGGGTTTGCAGCACCGCGCGGGCGGCAGCGGGGTCGGGCGGAGGTTCCGGCTCCAGCTCCAGCAGCGGGGTGGATCCGCCGCGTCGGAGCAGGCCGGTCCAGCAGCGGCCGTCCTGGCTGCGGAGCCGTTCCAGCACCTGGTCGGCGGCGTCGGCAGAGGCGGCCAGGGCGGCGGCGACAACGGCGGCCGAGTCGGGCAGCAGCAGCCCGTCCAGGCGGCGCGGATCGGGCAGCGGCAGCGCGCCGCCGGCGGCGAGGATCCGGTGATCCGGCTCCGGCGACAGCGCCAGCAGGAGGCCGTGCGGCTGGATCGTGCCGGGGATGTGCACCGGGTCGCGGTCGCAGGCGGTCCCACCGCCGGTCGACGTCCCAGGGGCCTGCGATCCGGCCGGCCGGTCGCCGGACCCGGGAGCCGTGCGGGACGTCGAAAACACGGTGTCGCTCAAGGGCAGGCTTTCCCGGCAGGGTTGTCTTCGAGCATGATGGCGTCGCAGCTTCGGCTGGGCGCGGAGGCCAATATGGCCTGAACCTAGCCGCTCGGATACGGGCCGAACAGGGTTGACGCGGCCCGACTCCGGGCAACGGGGAGCAGCATGTCCGAACACCATGACCACGGCCCGATCGTTTCGCTACTCGAAGGAGCGAAGGATTTCAACCTCCGCGTGTTCCCGGGCAAGGTGGAACTTTTCACCGACCTGGCGGAGGGGCAGTCGCCGCACACCCTGTTCATCACCTGCGCCGACAGCCGGGTCAGCCCGGAGATGATCACGCAGCAGCGGCCGGGCGCGATGTTCGTGCTGCGCAACATCGGCAACATCGTGCCGACCTATGGCGAGATGCTGGGCGGCGTGTCGGCGGCGATCGAGTACGCGGTGGTGGCGCTGGAGGTGAGGCAGATCGTGGTCTGCGGCCATTCCGATTGCGGGGCGATGAAGGCGCTGCTGGATCCGGCGGGGCACCGGCTGGACACCATGCCCACGGTGTCGAGCTGGCTGCGCAATGCGGAAGCGGCGCGGGCGGTGACGGCGGCGCTGCATCCTGAGGCCGAGGGTGCGGAAGCGGTGTCGGCGCTGGCGCAGCAGAACGTGCTGCTGCAGCTCGACCACCTGCGCACCCATCCGGCGGTGGCGGCACGGGTGGCGGAAGGGCGCCTGCTGCTGCAGGGCTGGCTGTACGACATCGGCAGCGGCGCGATCCTGGTGTTCGACGGCCGCTCGCGGGAGCCGCAGACGCTGGACGCGGCGCTGGCGGCGTTGCGCGCGGAGGCGTCGGGCGCGTGAGCAGGACCGGGCCACGCCTGCGGGCGCTGCTGCTCGGGCTGTTGCTGACGGCGCCGCCGCAGGCGGTTCATGCGGAAGATGGGATCAAGATCGCCACCTGGAACATGGAATGGCTGACGGCGCGCAAGGCGGGCGATCCGGCGCTGCCGGACGACGCCAAGCCGAAGGAGGACGGGGACATCGTCACCCTGGCCGGCTACGCGTCGCAGCTCGACGCGGCTGCGGTGGCGCTGGAGGAGGTCGACGACGCGGCGCTGGTGGCGCGGATCTTCCCGCTGGACCGCTACCACATCCTGATCACCGGCGACCGCGAGGTGGTGCAGCGGGTGGCGCTGGTGGTGCGGCAGGACATCCCGGTGGTGCAGCATCCCGACTTTGCCGCCCTGGACGTCAGCCTGCCCGGGCACCGGCACCTGCGCACCGGGCTGGATGCGACGCTGACCCTGCACGGACTCGCGGTGCGCGTGCTGGCGGTGCACCTGAAGAGCGGGTGCTGGGAGGGGCCGCTGTCGGACAGCCCGAAGGGGGCGTGCAAGGCGCTGACGGAGCAGCTGCCGGTGCTGGAATCGTGGATCGCGGCGCGACGAGCGGAAGGCGTGCCGTTCCTGGTGCTGGGCGACTTCAACCGCCGGCTGAAGGCGGACGACGCGTTCCTGGCCGGGCTGGAGGGCACCGCTCCATTGACGTTGGCGACCGCCGGCCATGCCAGCCCGTGCTGGGGCGGCGAGGATTTCATCGACCACATCTTGGCCGGCGGGCCGGCGGCGCAGTGGATGATGCCGCAGACGCTTCGGGTGCTGGTGTATCGCGAAACGACGCCGGAGATGAAGGAGCGGTTGTCGGACCACTGCCCGGTGTCGGTGCGGTTCGCGGTGCCTTAGCGCCGGTCGAGGAGGAAGCGGGCCCGGCCGGAGCCGGGCCGCTTTGGTGCTAGAGCATCACCCCGATCGAACCGATCCGGTCGATCGGATGAAGATGCGCGACAAGACAACGAGCTGGAGCGTGCTCCGTGGGCCGACGCGAACGGAGCGTGTTCTAGAAGCTGTTGTCGCCGCCGCCCCAGTCGCCGCCTCCGCCGAAATCGGCATCGCCGCCGCCGCCGCCGCCGCCGCCGTTGAAATCGGGGTCGACGTCGCCGCCGGCATTGCCGAATGGATCGGCACCAGCGCCGGCACCGCCGGCCGCGTCGCCGTAGTTGTTGTTGATGACCGTCTCGCCGCCGCCGCCGCCGAACCCGTCACCGCCGCCGAAGCCACCGCCGCCGCCGCCGTGGCCGCCGAACGCGTCCATCAGCAGGTTGCCGGCCACCACGCCGCCGGCGACGCCGGCCGCGGTGGTCAGGGCGGAGCCGAGGAAGCCGGAACCCTGGCGCTGGAACATGCCGGGCTGGTAGCCGGGCGGATAGGACGGCGCGGGCGGCGGGCCGGCCTGGTAGCCGCCCCCCTGCTGCGCATAGCCCTGCTGCCCGAAACCGCCGGGGGCCTGCTGCGCGCCGCCCCAGCGCGGCGGCGGGGCCGCCTGCTGCTGCTGGGCACCGCCGCCGAATAGGCCGCCGAAGAAGCCGCCGCCGCTGCGTGGCGCCTGCTGCTGCTGCGACTGCTGCACCGTCTGCAGCTGCTGCTGCGCCTGCTGCAGATCCCATTCCAGGCGCTTGATTCTGTTCTGCGACTCCGCCAGCGCCGCTTCCTGCACCACCGCCATCTGGGTGATCCGGTAGGGCGCTTCCGGATGGCGGGCGAAGTTGTCGCGTATGGTGCGATCCGCGTCCGGGTCCAGCGGCGGAAGCGCCGCCTGGGTTTGCGGCACGCTGCCGAAGGCGCCGCCGGACTGGGGGTTGCCGCCGACTCGGGCGATGAATTTCTCGATGAGGTCGCGTTCTTCGTTGGTCATGACGGAAGGATCCGATCGCTGTTGTACTTGAAGGTCGGAGCGGCGGGGCGGCGCGTCAAGGCGAGGCGTCGGGACGGAGGCGAAGGCGACCACGAAGGCGGGGCCACTCGATCGCCGGGCAGCGGTCCATCGCCACCACCAGCCCGGCCCGGCGAGCCCGTTCGGCGGATGCGGGCTCGACCAGGCCGAGCTGCATCCACACGCTGCGTGCGCCAAGCCGGATCGCCTCGTCCACCAGCGCCGGGATCTGGTCGAGGCTGCGGAACACGTCGACCATGTCGAGCGGCGCGGCGTCGGCCAGGGCGGCGGCCACGGGTCGGCCGTGCAGGCGCTGGCCGGCGAGGCCCGGGTTGACCGGGACGACGTCGTAGCCGCACGACAGCAGGAACCGCATCACGCCGAAGGATGGGCGTTCCGGCCGGGCGGACGCGCCGACCAGGGCGATGCGGCGGGTGCGGCGAAGCAGGGCGGCCACCGCCTCGTCGTCCAGCCCGTCGTCAAGGGTGCTGTGCGGCACGACGCCTTCCCCGGTCCTGCCGGGATCCGGCTTCAGCGCCGCTCGGCGGCCAGCCGGCAGGCGAGCCCGAAGAAGGTCACGGCGGCGAGGCGGTTGGCGAGCTTCAGGAAGGCCGGGTGGCGCAGCACGCCGTCCCTGAACCGGACGACCAGCGCCACCATCAGCCCGATCCACATCACCCCCATCGCGGCCAGCGTCATGCCGAGCACGACGCTCTGCAGCGCCAGCGAGCCGTGCCCCGGGCGGACGAACTGCGGGAACAGCGCCAGGAAGAAGGCGATCATCTTCGGGTTGGACAGGTTGTTGGTGAGCCCCTGGACGAAGAAGCGGCCCGGGCGTCCGACCTGGCCGGCCAGCCTGTCGTCCAGCGTCAGCGTGGCCGGCGCCCGCCAGGCCGCCACGGCCAGGTAGAGCAGGTAGGCGACGCCGGCGGCCTTGAGCGCGGTGAAGGCGGCCGGGAACAGCAGGATCACGGTGGACACGCCGATGCCGGCCAGCATGGCGTGGACCACGTTGCCGAGCTGCGTGCCGAGCAGCGTCGCCAGCCCCGGCCGGGCCCCGGAGGCCAGGGTGCGCGACAGGATCAGCACGGTGTCGGGGCCGGGCGTGAGCACGAGCACCAGCGCGGTGGCGAGGAATAGCCGGTAGGCGTGGAGGTCGAGCATCGGCCGGTGCTCCTGGTGGGCCCGGCTGGTCTAGCGCAGCCCGTGGCTCCGGCAGAAGGTGTTTCGGCGGGGCGCGTTGATCGGGTCCGGGACGCGATCGGCCGAGGCGGTTTCTTGCCGGCGCGGCGACGCGTTCATATGGTGCCGTCCCTTCGCCTGCCCGCCCCCGGAGTAGCAACCATATGGAAACGGTTACGGCGCCCGGCGGCGACGCAGCGCGCGAGGCCGGGCGCCGGTCCGCCACGACCGGCGGGCCGGGGGCGCCGTCGTTCCAGGACCTGATCCTGACCCTGCACCGGTTCTGGGCCGACCAGGGCTGCGCGATCCTGCAGCCGTACGACACCGAGGTGGGCGCCGGGACGCTGCATCCGGCCACCAGCCTGCGTGCGCTGGGGCCGAGGCCATGGCGGACCGCCTACGTGCAGCCGTGCCGTCGGCCATCGGACGGGCGCTACGGCGAGAACCCGAACCGGCTGGGGCACTACTACCAGTACCAGGTGCTGCTGAAGCCGACGCCGGCGGAAAGCCAGGCGCTGCTGCTGGACAGCTACCGGGCGATCGGCATCGACCCGGGCGAGCACGACATCCGCTTCGTCGAGGACGACTGGGAGAACCCGACCATCGGCGCCTGGGGGCTGGGCTGGGAGGTGTGGTGCGACGGCATGGAGGTGACGCAGTTCACCTACTTCCAGCAGGTGGGCGGGATCGCCACCGTGCTGCCGTCCACCGAGCTGACCTATGGGCTGGAACGGCTGGCGATGTACGTGCAGGGCGTCGAGAACGTGTACGAGCTCGACTTCGACGGGCGTGGTCTGCGCTACGGCGACGTGTTCGGACGGGCGGAACGGGACTACTCGCGCTACAGCTTCGAGCTGGCGGACACCGCGATGCTGCTACGACAGTTCGCCGACGCGGAGCGGGAAAGTGCGGCACTGGCGGCGCACGGGGTGGCGCAGCCGGCCTACGACCAGTGCCTGAAGGCGAGCCACCTGTTCAACCTGCTGGACGCGCGGGGCGTGATCTCGGTCGCCGAGAGGGCGTCGTTCATCGGGCGGGTGCGGACGCTGGCGCGCGCCTGTGCCGAGGAATGGCTGAAGGGCGAGGGCTGACACCGATGCCGGAGCTGTTTGTCGAGCTGTTCAGCGAGGAGATCCCGTCGCGGATGCAGGGGCCGGGCGCCGAGGCGCTGCTGCGGGCGGTGACGGAAGCGCTGTCGCCGCTGTCGCCGTCGGACGGGCGGAGCTGGTCCGGGCCCAGGCGGATCGCGATGGCGCTGGCGGTGGGAGCGGACGTCGCGGCGAGCGAGGCGGTGGAGCGCGGGCCGCGCGACGGGGCGCCGGAGCAGGCGATCGCCGGGTTCCTGCGCAAGCACGGCGCGGAGCGGTCGGCGCTGGTGTCCGAGAACGGGTTCTGGATGCTGCGCAGGCGGGTGGCGGCGGTGGCGGCGGCCTCGCTGGTGGCCGAGGCGATGCCGGGCGTGCTGCGCCGGTTCGCCTGGCCGAAGTCGATGCGCTGGGGCGGGAACAGCGCGTTCACCTGGGTCCGGCCGCTGCGCCGGATCGCGTGCCTGCTGGAGGGGGCGGTGGTGCCGTTCGCGCTCGCCGAGGGCGCGGATGACGGGCACGGGCTGGTCGCCTCGAACCTGACCGAGGGGCACCGGTTCCTGTCGCCGGGCGCGGTCGCGGTGTCGGGGGCGGAGGATTGGCAGGCGTCGCTCCTGCGGCGGCACGTGGTGGCGGACGCAGGGGAACGGCGGCGGCTGATCTCGGAGGGGATCGCCGCGGCGGCGGCAGCCGAGGGGCTGGTCGTGGTGCGGGACGATGGGCTCGTGGACGAGGTGGCGGGGCTGGTGGACTGGCCGGTGGCGCTGCTCGGGCGGATCGACGACGGGTTCATGGACCTGCCGCCGGAGGTGATGCAGGTGTCGATGCGGGTGAACCAGCGCTACTTCGCGCTGCGCACCCCGGACGGCAAGGCGGCGCCACGCTTCGCGTTCGTGGCCAACACGGTGCCGCGGGACGGCGGCGCCACGATCGTCGCCGGCAACGAGCGGGTGCTGCGGGCGCGGTTCGCCGACGCCCGGCACTTCTGGGACAAGGACCGCACGGTGCGGCTGGCGGACCGGGTGGCGGCCCTGGAGGGCGTGACGTTCCACGCCAGGCTGGGCAGCCAGGGCGCGCGGGCGCAGCGGCTGTCGCGGCTGGCCGGGATCGTCGCGAGCCGGATCGGTGCGGATGCCGGGCTGGCGGCGCGTGCCGGGTTGCTGGCGAAGGCGGACCTGACGTCCGGCATGGTGGGCGAGTTCCCGGAGCTGCAGGGGGTGATGGGCGGCTACTACGCCCGCCACGACGGCGAGGCGGCAGCGGTGGCCGAGGCGGTCGCCGGGCATTACGGCCCGCGCGGGCCGGGCGACGCGGTGCCGGACGCTCCGGTGGCGATGGCGGTGGCGCTCGCCGACAAGATCGACACGCTGGCGGGGTTCTTCGCTGCCGGCGAGAAGCCGGGCGGATCGGGCGACCCGTATGCGCTGCGACGGGCGGCGCTGGGGGTGATCCGAATCGTGCGGGAAAACCGGCTGCGGCTGGACCTCCATGCGCTGTTTGCAGACGCGGCGGCAGGGTATCCGGTGCCGCTGTCGGAGGCGGCAGACCTCCCCCTGCTGCCGGGGTTCATCGCCGAGCGGCTGCGCGTGCAGCTGCGTGCGGACGGGGCGCGGCACGACGTGCTGGCGGCGGTGTCGGCGGCGGGACAGGATCCGGACCTCGTGCGGCTGCTGGCGCGCACCGGGGCGGTGGCGGCGCTGCTCGAGGGCGAAGACGGGCGCAACCTGCTCCTGGCGGCGAAGCGGGCGGCGAACATCCTGCGCATCGAGGAACGGAAGGACGGGCCGCATGACGGTGCGGTCGATCCGGCCCTGCTCGGACAGGCGGAGGAGCGGGCGCTGGACGGGGCGCTGACGGAGGCCGAGCCGCGGATCGAGGCGGCAATGCAGGCGGAACGCTACGAGGAGGCGATGACGGCGATGGGGGCGCTGCGCGCGTCGCTCGACCGCTTCTTCGACGCGGTGACGGTGAACGCCCCGGACCCGGCGCTCCGGTCCAACAGGCTTCGCCTGCTGTCGCGGGTCAGGGCGACGCTGAGCCAAGTTGCGGACTTCGCGCTGATCGAAGGCTAGGCGGACGGGCGCGGAATGGATGGGGGCAGGTCCGGGATGGTTGCGGCGCTGCAGGCAGCGCTGGACGGCAGCGACAGCACCACGGCGACGCTGGAACGATGGTGCGACGCCTACGGGCTTGCGGGCCCGGGTCGCCTGGTGGCGCAGCGGCTGCCCGGGCCGGCGCGTCCGCCGGGGCGGCTGCGCCGACGCCGGTTGCGGCTCGGCGCACACGAGCGGCTGCGCTATCGGCGGGTACTGCTGCGGCTAGGCACGCTGGTGCTGTGCGAGGCGGAGAACTGGTACGTGCCGGAACGGCTTCCTGTATGGATGAGCCGCCTGCTCGACCGCAGCACGGTCCCGTTCGGACGGGTGGTGGCGCCGCTCGGGTTCCGGCGCCACAGGCTGTCCATGCAGGTGTTTCACGCGCCAGCAACCGGCCGCGACATTGGGCTCGGTCGCCAGCCGATATTGCGTCAGAAGGCAGTGCTGACCCTTCCGGGCGGACGGCCGTTCTGCGAGGTGGTGGAAACCTTCACCAGCGCGTTGCTGGCGCCGGCTGCCGTTTGGAACACGGCGGGGAAAGGCTCGATCGCGAACATCACAGTCGACGAGGCCTTCGCCCGTCAGGTGGCGGCCACGATCAGGGAGCGAAACCGTTGGTCAGAAGCGGCGGCCCCTCACTGTCCGCGTGGGGCGTGGCGTTGGTGACGGGGCCATTATACGACGCGCAGGCACCGAGCTGCAGGCAGATGGCGCCGGCGACGAGGCATCGGGCGGCGCCGGCGAGCAATGGATGAAGTGTGTCCCGCATCGGTTCGACCTGTCCCTGGATTGCTGGGGATGCGCCGGCCCGGGCGGGATGGCTGGCCCGTCAACTGAAGGCCGGGGGGCGGGTTGCCTGCCGCCCGCGTTCACTCTTCCGAGGCAGGACGGGCCGGATGGCCGGGATGGACATGGTCGTTGCGGGCACGGTGCCGCGCCGCCGGGTCAGGTGCGGAAACCGGCTGGAACGGCCCGATCCGGTTCGTCCGGCGTGTCCGCGTCCGCATCCGGCTGCCCTGACGGCTCCGATGTGAACGTGGTTCACGGAGTGCCCGGCGCTGCGTCCTGGAGGCCGCGATGCCGCACGGCGCAAGCGGGGGAGTCACGCAACAGTGTTGGCGGCCGACGCAGGTGGCCTGCTCGTCGACGTGTTAGGTGGCTCGGTGTCGGATCGGGTCCGGTGACGGCGGCGGCCGATGAAGGAGTCTCGATGACCCCGGGCTGTCCGCCTGCCGGCTCGGGATTGATCCTGGCGCCTGCCGTCCGGTAGCGGGGAGCCGACACAGTGTCCGATGCCGACGTGACCAGCCAGCACCGGGTGGAGCTGACGCTCCGCGGGCTGCTGCTCGGCGCCCTGATCACGGTCGTGTTCATGGGCGCCAACCTCTACATGGGCCTGAAGACGGGGATGACCTTCTCGTCCTCCATCCCGGCCGCCGTGATCTCGATGGCGATGCTGCGTCTCCTGGGCCAGGCCGGGATTCTCGAGAACAACATCGTCCAGACCCAGGCCTCGGCGGCGGGAACGCTGTGCAACGTCATCCTGGTGCTGCCGGGGCTGGTGCTGGTCGGGCAATGGCACGGGTTCCCGTTCTGGCAGACCATGCTGGTCTGCCTGCTCGGCGGGCTGCTGGGCGTGATGTTCTCGGTGCCGCTGCGGCGGACCATGGTGGCAGGGAGCGACCTGCCGTTCCCCGAGGGGGTCGCGGCGGCGGAGGTGCTGCGCGCCGGCCACGCGGAAGGCGGCGACACCGACGGGATCCGGCTGCTGCTGGCCGGAAGTGCCGCCGCGGGAGCGTTCAACCTGTGCAGCAGCGGCCTGCGCGTGCTGGGCGATGGGCTGTCCGGCTACACCAGGATCGGCGGCGCGGTGTTCGGGGCCGGCACCGGCTTCTCCCTGGCGCTGGTCGGCGTCGGCTACCTGGTCGGCATTGCCGCCTGCCTGTCCCTGCTGATCGGGGCGGTGCTGGCCTGGGGCGTCGCGGTGCCGCTCCTGACCGCGCTGCATCCGGTGACGGGATCGGCGCCAGGCAAGGCGGCGCTGGCGGTGTGGACGTCGCAGGTGCGGCTGATCGGGGCCGGCATCATTGCGGTGGGCGGCCTGTGGACGGTGGCCACGCTGATCAAGCCGATCGCGGCCAGCGTGGTCCACGGGCTCGAGGCGGTGCGCAACGCCCGGACAGGACGGTCGCAGCCGAGGCAGGAACGCGACATCCCGATCACCTGGGTGGCGGCGGCCTCGGCGGCGCTGGCGCTGCCGATCGGCGGGCTGTTCGCCGTCTATGCGGCACCGCAGGCGGGAGCGCTGGGCCTGCCACTCTACGCGGCGCTGATCGTGGGGGCGGCGTTGTTCACGCTGCTGTTCGGCTTCCTGATGGCAGCGGCTTGCGGCTACATGGCCGGGCTGCTGGGGTCGTCCAGCAGCCCGATCTCGGGGATCGGCATCCTCACCACCATGTTCGTCTCGCTGCTGCTGGGGCTGGTGCTGCGGCACGCCCATGCGGCCGCGGGGCCGGACGGGCAGCGCTTCGCGATCGGGCTGGGGCTGTTCGTCACGGCGGCGATCGTCACCGTGTCCTCCATCGCCAACGACAACCTACAGGACCTGAAGACCGGGCAGCTGGTGGACGCGACACCGTGGCGGCAGCAGGTGGCGCTGCTGGTGGGGGTGTGCGTGGGCGCGATGGTGGTGGCCCCGCTGCTTGCCCTGCTCTACCACGCCTATGGCTTCATCGGCGCCATGCCGCGTCCGGGCATGGACCCGGGGAGTGCCATGGCGGCGCCGCAGGCATCGCTGATGTCGGGCATCGCCAGGGGGATCTTCGACGGCACCCTGCCCTGGACCATGGTGCTGACCGGCATCGCGCTGGGCAGCGTCCTGATCGGCCTGGACGAGTGGCTGCGCCGCCGCGGCCTGCAGCTTCCGGTGCTGACGGTCGGGATCGGGATGTACCTGCCGCTGAGCGTGGTGATCACCATCGCCATCGGCGGCGTGCTCGGCTGGTTGGGGGTGGGCGCCTTGCGTCGCGCCGGGGCCGACGGCGATACCGCGGAGCGGGTGCGCCGGCGCGGAGTGCTGGTGGCGTCCGGGTTCCTGGTCGGCGAAAGCTTCGTCGGCATCCTGATCGCGGCGGTCGACGCGGCGACCGGGCATGGCGGGTCGCTGACCCTCACCGGCGCCGGCTTCGCCTCAATCGCGACCTGGCTGGGGCTGGCGGTGTTCGCGACCGCGTCCGTGCTGTTCTACCGCCTGGTGTCCCGGCCGGCCTGACCGGCGGCAGGGACACCCGGGTCGCGGAGCAGGTGCAGGCTGAACAATCCGTCGGCGTCCACCCAGCAGCGGACCGGCTCCCAGCCGGCCTCGCCGACGACCGCACGGAAGCTGTCCGGGTCGTACTTGTGGGAGCTGTCGGTGTGGATGCTTTCGCCGGCCTCGAAGCGGATGGGCTGGCCGCCGAGCCGGTATTCGGCCGCCGACAGGGCGACCAGGTGCGCCTCGACGTGCGGCGGGTCGGGGAGGACGCGCGCCTCGAAGCGGAAGTTGCCGGGATCGAGGGTGCCGCCCAGCTCGCGTGCGATGCGGACCAGCAGGTTGCCGTGGAACGCGGCCATCAGCCCGTCGGGGCCTGAATAGGCGCGCGACAGGGTGGCCGCGTCGCGGTTCGGGTCGATGCCGACCAGGAACCAGCCCGGTCCGAGCGCCGTGCGCGCGCGCGACAGGAAGGCGACCACGTCCCGCCTGTCGAAGTTGCCGACGGCGGTGCCGGGGAAGAAGCCGAGCACCGGCCCGCCCGGCAGGGGCGGCAGCGAGAGCGGCCGCGTGTAGTCGCCCACCACCGGGATCACGGCCAGCTCCGGATAGTCCCGCGCGATCCTGCCCGCGGCGACGGCCAGGAACGCTTCGGAGATCTCGATGGCGACGTAGCATTGTGGCCGGTCGAAGGCGTCGAGCAGGATCCGGATCTTGTGGCTGGCGCCGCTGCCGAACTCGACCAGACTGACGTCAGGGCCGACGAGACGGGCGATCTCCGCCGCCTCGCGCCGGAGAAGTGCGGTTTCGCGGCCGGTCGGGTAGTAGTCGCGGCTGTCGCAGATCCGGTCGAACAGCTCCGAGCCGGTGCGGTCCCACAGGTACTTGCCGGGGATCGACTTCGGCGTCCGCGTCAGGCCGTGCAGCACGTCGGCCAGGAAGGCGGCGCGATCGTCCGCAGACGGAGGCGGTTCCGGCTGGCCGTCCGAGGCGGTCATTCGTGCGGCGGGAGCGGCATCAGGCGGGCCGGGTCGCGGTCAGCGCCACGAGCGCGATCCGGTCGGTGTGGTCGTAGGGGGGTTGGGCCAGCTCCTCGCCGAACACGTCGGGATCGACCTCGCGGTAGCTGGTGCGGAAGCCGGCTTCGCGCAGCGGCGGCTCGACGACGGCGCGGAACGGGTCGTGCCCGCCCTCGATCGCGATTCCGGTGAACAGCACAAGCGTGCCGCCCGGTGCCAGGCGTTCGGCTGCGGACCGGACGATGGCGATGGCGAGGTCGGCGCCGAGCGCGCCGCCGCCGTGGCGGTAGGCGCGGCCGCGGCCGTCGATCAGGTAGGGCGGATGCGCGACCACCAGGTCGAACTCGCCCTCGACATCGGACAGGAGGTTGCTGTGGCAGAACCGGAGGTTGGACAGGTCACCGAGTGCGGCGTTGACGGAAGCGAGCTGGAGTGCGGTGTCGTTGATGTCGACCGCCAGCACCTCGGCCGCCGGGATGCGCGCGGCGATGCGGAGCGCCGCCGCGCCGGAGCCGGAACAGATGTCCACCGCACGCCGGGTCGGCCGGGTGGTGGTGTCGAGCCAGGCGTCGACGGTGTCCACGAACTTGTAGGTGTCGGGGCCGAAGAACACGGCGTCGGCGGCGGTGGTGGGGAACGCCGAGTGCAGGAAGGACAGCCCGCCGAGGGTGGAGATGCGCACGAGGCTGCGATGCCCGCCGGCGTGCTGCTGCACGACCCCGGCCTCCCGCATCAGGTCGAACAGGCCGGGCGGCAGGATGCCGGGATCGAACGGGCGGCTCCAGCCGAACACGCCGGGGAGGTCGCGCGCGATGGCGTTCTCCGGCCGGGCGTTCACCCGGGCGTGGCTGGCAGGGGTGATGGTGGTGAACCGGTAGCCGGTCGCGCGCACCGCCTGCGCGAGGCGCAGCAACGCGTCGCTATCGAACGCTCCGGATAGCGCCGGCGTGTCGGTGTCCCGTGCATGATCCAAACCGGCGGCCTCGGGCATTCAAGATCGGGCAAACGTTAGACAGGATTGTATGCACCGGCCACCTGGCGGCACCGCCCGGACGTGAAGAACGGGAGGGATGGGCGATCACAGTCGAGTGCGCGCCGCTCCCGGGGGCTGGCTCACGGCATCCTGGCGCACCAGCAAGGGGATCGTGACGGTGCGGGAGGATCCGTTTGCCGAAGCGACGCCGATCACGGCCGAGTCCGGGCCGGCATAGCCAGTGCCGGGCGTGTACATTATCGCGGTGCCGGATACGGTAGCCGCGTTGCAGGCGGCCAGGCGTGAGCCGGGCGGGAAGCCGGGATGGCCGGTGGCGGGGACCAGGCGGATGTCGCCGTGCGCGGGCGCGCCGACGAGACGGAGCAGCGGCAACGGCTTCGGACCGCAATCGTCGTCGAGAGAGACCACGAAGACGATGCGAGACGGCCGACCGGCGGGAACGACGCGGGGAGCGGGTCCGGCCTGGGACGGGGACGGCAGGGCGCCGGGGACCCACACCACCTGGTCGTTGACGGCATAGGGCCGGCAGGCGAGGCCGACGTTGCGGCAGTTGCCCAGCGCGCGGGCCAGCGGATCGAAGCCGCCATGGCTGACGCTGCCGGCTCCGTTGGCGGCGATGGCGAACACGCGCGGGAACGGCAGGGCCAGGAACTGCCGGTAGCCGGCACGTCCCTTGTCGTTGAGGAAGGGCACCGCGGACGCGTCGGCGAGTGCCGCGAAGCCGGTCGGCGGCGGGATCGGGATCGGCAGGTACTCAGGATGGATCTCGGCGGCGGGCAGGCCGATCCGGGCGAGGAACGCGTCGACATGCGGAGTCCAGAGCGGCAGCGTCTCGGAATAGCTCAGCATCTGGTGCGAGTCGGTGCGCAGGCGTCCGACCCGGACCAGCGTGGCCCGGGCGCTCCCCTCGCGGTAGGCGTCGAACACGTCGGTCCAGGTCAGGGTCGGCATGATGCTGTCGTTGTCGCCGTAGAACCAGAGCGAGGGGAGCCTCGTGTCGCCGCCGAACCGGCGAGCGCCGTCGACCATGGACGGGTCCGGGGTCGGGCAGTCGGACACGCGCAGCGCGGGCGAGAAGGCCAGCAGGCCGCGAACGCCGGGGACGTCCAGCGTGCCCAGCGCCAGCGTGGTCCAGCCGCCGAAGCTCTGGCCGCCGACGACGATGCGGTCCGGGTCGATCTGCGGCATCCGGCGCAGCTCGCCGACGACGGCGCGCAGGTCGCGGGCGTTGGCCAGCCCGATGCCGTCGAGCGCGCAGCCGTCGTGCACAATCTCGCCGCCGGAGTCGGCGAAGCCGCGCGCCATCGGCAGGGCCACCGCGTAGCCGCGGGACAGGAAGTAGTAGGCGGAATAGGTGTAGCGGTAGCGCGTGCCGCGATCGACCGCGGAGGCGGCGGTGGCGCCGTGGTTGAGCACCGCGAGCGGGAACGGTCCGCTGCCCGACGGGGTGAACAGCGTGACCTCCAGCTCGACCGGACGGTCCGGGTCGCCGGCAAGCCGGAGCACGGTCTCGTGCAGCGGAGCGGGCGGCACCAGCGACGCGTCGGCGCCGATCCCGTCCGCCCGGGCGGGGCCGACGGCGAGCAGCGCCAGCGCCAGCATCCGGAACATGAACCTGGTCACTGCATCCTCCGCCCGGATGCGCCGCGTCCGGCGCTATTCAGTGCGGTAGCGCAACGCCTTCGGGACGTAAACAGGGCTGCACGGGCAGGCCAGACGGCAGGCGGTCCGGGACGGTGCGCCGCCCGTCCCTGCCGGCCATCATTCCGCTTCCGACACGCCCCGGCGGTAGCCCGCCGGCCGTCACGGTCGACGGGTGGAGGCGCCGATCTGCTGCGTCGAAAAGGCGCCGGCGGCCAGGCCGACTGCCATCGCGGCATAGGCGGCGGCCATGGCCCGCTTCGACAGCACGAACTCCCAGCCCGGGGTGAAGCGCCTCGGCGTGGCGCCGTAGTCGACGGCAGCGGCGAAGGCGGACATCGCCAGGGCGCGGCACAGCATCGGCAGGGGTCGCAACGAGCGACGGGCAACGACGCGCTCGAACGGAACCGCCCAGAACAGGGTGGCGGCGTAATGGGTCAGGATGCCGACGCCGGTGTGGCGCAGGTCGGCACGGGTGACGGAGGCGGCGGCCTGCCCGTTCAGCCAGTGGCTGGTGGCGTTGACCGGCTGCAGCGCGCCCTTGCCTTCCAGCCGGGCGACGACGGCAAGGGCCAGGGTGGAGGTGGCGGCGGCGAGGGTGCCGGACCGCAGGGCGCGGCGCAGAACAGGGGTCCAGGTCGCCATCGGCGGCATCCTCGTCGGGATCAAGGGGTGGGAGGGGTCAGGCGGGCAGGCCGATGCGGTGCAGGGCGTGGTCGGGGATGCGGGTGGCGGCGGCGATCCGGGCGGCCAGCACCGGCAGCAGGGCGGCCACGGCGACGACGGCGTGCTGGACCGGCCGGTGCACCGCGGCGCGGGACAGCAGGGTGGCGCCGCGCACCTGGCCGGCAACGTCGCGGCGCATTGCGGCACCCAGCGCGTCCGGCCTGGCGCCGGCGCCGAGCAGGCGGTCGCACAGGGCGGCGCTGTGCAGGGCGATCGACATGCCGTCACCGGTGAAGGAGGGGATCACCGCGGCCTGATCGCCGAGGCGCCACACCGCGTCGTCGGCGGCGGCGACCAGGCCGTAGGGGATGGCGGCGATCGTCAGCGGGCGGGGCTGCAACGGCTCGGAGCCGGCGAGGCGGCGGTCGAGCAGCGGAGCGTGGTCGCGGATCGCGCGTGACAGGGCGTCCCAGGTTCCGCCCAGCGCTGCGAGGCGGGAGCGGCGGACCAGCAGGCAGAGCGTGGCCTCGGCGTCGGAGACCAGCTGCAGGCCGGCGTAGCCGCCGGGGAACAGGGTGAGCTCGACATGGCCATCGACCGCGCGGCGCTGCGCGGGGTCGAGGCGGAGATGCAGCTTGTACCCGACCAGGTCGTTCTGCCGGCCGGGCGGCCGGCGCCAGCCGCGCAGGTCGTGCTTGCCGGTGGCGAGCGCCGCGTCGCGGGCATCGAGCGTGGTGCCGTCCTCCAGGCGGATGCGGTGGCCGCCGCCGTGCGGGTCGAGCGCGCGGGCGCGCCGGCCACGCAGGATCGTGGCGCCGGCGTCGGCGGCGCGGTCGAGCAGCAGGGCGTCCAGCACGCGGCGGGACAGGCCGACGCCCTCGAACGGCAGGGTGGCGGTGGCGGTACGGCGGCCGGCGGACAGGCGGACGCGGTCGATCGTCACGCCGCCGAGCGCCCGGGCGTCCAGGCCGAGGGCCTGGAGGTGCAGCAGCGCCTCGCGCGACAGGAACTCGCCGCACACCTTGTCGTGGGACCCGGGCTCGCGTTCGACCAGCACGACCCGCCTGCCCCGCTGAGCGGCACGCAGCGCCAGCGCGCCGCCGGCGAGGCCGCCGCCGATCACGGCGAGGTCGGCGGCGGTCATGCGTGGTGCGGGCGGAAGCGGGTGATGCACAGGCGGAACGGCAGCCACCACTGGATCCGCGCCGCCTCGGAGCCGAGGCCGGCGCGCAGCAGCAGCCGGCGCCAGTCGGCGCGGGAAAAGGCGCGGCCGATCGAGACCGGGCCGTCGTGCCGCACGAAGCGGTGCCAGCCGGCGAGGCGCGACCAGACGCGGAACACCCGGTATGGCAGCCAGTGGCGCTCGAGGTCGTTGACGAACCAGCCGAGCACGGCATGGGCCTCCATCCAGCGCAGGAACCGCACCACGCCGTCGTCGTCGAGGTGGTGGGCGAACAGCGAGGACAGCACCAGGTCGGGCGGCGCGTCGGGCCGATAGTCGAAGATGTCGGCGGTGACCCAGCGGATCGGCTGTCGGGTGGGCGGCGCGGTCTCGCCGGCGGTGCGGGCCCAGGGCGACAGGTCCACGCTGGTCATGTCGAGTGCCACGCCGCGTCGCGCAGCCCACCGGTCGACCCGGCGCAGGGCGTCGCCGTAGCCGCCGCCGACGTCGAGGATGCGCAGCGGCCGGCCGGGCGGGTGACGGCGCAGCGCCTCGTGGAGGAAGCGCAGGGTCGGGCGGTAGGCGCCGGTGAGCCGGTTGACGTGGGACAGGTCCTGGAGGCAGGCGCGGAACTCGTCGGGGCCGCAGGGCTCGGTGTCCATCAGCTCTGGCAGCAGCACGCGCTCGGCGAAGCGGCTCATGCGGCGATCCGGAAGCGCAGGGTTTCCGCGACCAGGCCGGGGCCGAAGCCCATGGCGATGCCGGCGGCGCCGGGACGGGCGCTGCGCAGCAGGCGGTCGAGCACGAACAGGATCGTGCAGGAGGACATGTTGCCGAACCCGCGCAGCACCGCGCGGCTGTCGTCCAGCGCGTCGGGCGGGAGGTCGAGCGCGGTCTGCACCGCGTCCAGCACCGAGCGGCCGCCGGGATGCACCGCCCACAGCTCCGGCGGCGCGATCGCGGCGTCGCCGAGGATGCGCGGTCCGGCGCGGGCCAGGCCGCTGGCGACGGCGCCGGGGACGCGGCCGGACAGCATCATGTCGAAGCCGTCGTCGCCGATCCGCCAGGTGATCAGCGGCGCGGTGTCGGGCAGCAGCTCGGCGTGGAACCGGTCCAGCGACAGCCCGCGCGGTGCGGCGCTGACCAGGGAGGCGGCGCAGCCGTCGGCGAACAGGAGGAAGGACAGCACCTGCTCCAGGTCGGGCGTCTCCTGCAGGTGCAGGGTGCAGAGCTCCAGGTTGACCAGCAGCACGCGCGCGTCCGGCTCGGAGCGGACGATGTGGCGCGCCAGCTTGAGCGCGTTGAAGGCGGCGTAGCAGCCCATGAAGCCGACCAGGGTGCGCTCGACGGTCGGGCGCAAGCCGAGCACCGCCAGCAGCTGCAGGTCGAGGCCCGGGGCGTGGAAGCCGGTGCAGGAGGTGACGATCAGGTGGGTGACGGTGTCGAGGCGGGCGTCGTCGCCAAGGCGGCCTACCGCCTCGAGCGCCAGCGGCAGGGCGGCGTCCTCGTAGCGGGTCATGCGGGCACCGGTGCCGGGGAACCGGCCGCGCCGGTAGAAGCCGTCGCGATCGAGGGTGCCGGCGGTGGGGTCGGGACACGGCACCAGGGTCGAGTAGCGGTGGTCGATGGCGCAGCGCTCCGTCATGCGGGCGAACAGCCGGCGCAGCCGCTCGTCCGGCAGCAAGGTGGCGGCGAACGACACGAAGGCGTCGTGCACGTCGTGGGGCGGGACCGCGGTGCCGATCGCGTTCAGGAAGGCGTCGGTCATGGGTCTCCGGTTGCGCGTGCCATTCCAGGAGGTGGGGAGGGGCGGAGCCGGATGCAAAGGCGGAGGCTCCGGCAGGGGCGGCGGTGGTGCCGGCAACGTGTTGCTTCCCGGCCGGCGCGGTTCACGTTCACGCCGGACACTGGCCTCCCCACCTGCCCTCGCGAAAGACCTCCGATGCCCAAGGCCGCCATCTTCGACATCGACGGCACGCTGGTCGATTCCGTGGACCTACATGCGATGTCCTGGCAGGACACGTTCGCGGAGTTCGGGCACCAGGTGACCTTCGAGCAGGCGCGCAGCCAGATCGGCAAGGGCGGCGACCAGCTGCTTCCGGTGTTCCTGTCGCCCGAGCAGATCGAGGACCACGGGAAGGAGATGGAGGCGTTCCGCGGCACGCTGTTCAAGTCGAAATACCTGCCGATGGTGCGGCCGTTCTCGGCGGTGCCGGAGCTGCTGCGCCGGGTGCGCGAGGGCGGGCTGAAGGTGGCTGCGGCGTCTTCGGCGAAGAAGGACGAGCTGAAGGCGTACCTGGAGATTGCCGGGATCACCGACCTGGTCGACGTGTCCACCTCGTCGGAGGATGCCGAACAGTCCAAGCCGGCGCCGGACATCTTCCAGGTGGCGCTGAAGAAGCTGGAGCTCGACGGTGGCGAAGCAGTGGCGATCGGCGACACGCCCTACGACGCGCAGGCGGCGGGCAAGGCAGGCATCGTCACCATCGGCATGCTGAGCGGCGGCTTCACCGAGCACGACCTGCGCGCTGGCGGGTGCAAGGCGGTGTATCCGGGGCCGGGCGCGTTGCTGGCCTGCTTCGAGGCGTCGCCGCTCGGGGGGTAGGGCATCATCCGATCGGCTCGGTCGAACGGACAGGGATGCATGACGCCGGACCAGGTCATGGACCGCCCGGCTCAGGCGGCGTTGACGAGGAAGCTGGCGATGGCGTCGGCACAGAATCGCGGTTCCTGGTGCTGCGGCGCACGTCCGGCCTGCGGCACGACCAGCAGGTACGGCGATCGCCAGGCCGGGATCATGTCGAACCAGTTCCGCACCGGGAACACGATCTCATGGTCGCCGGAGATGACGAGGATCGGGATCGAGGTCGTGGCCAGGACACCGCGGTAGCCGCCCGGATCGGGAAAGAGTTCGCCCTCGGCCCTCGGCCTGTTCCTGAGCAGGCGCATGTAGGTTTCCACGGGCACGACGGGGCTGAGGTCGGTCGTGCGCGCCGCGGTCCGGTCGTGCGATGCCTTCGCCGCCGCCTGGCTTTTTTCCGAGGCAGGCTCGAAGAACAGCACGGTCTCGTCGTCCAGGTCGTTGTCGAACTTCAGGACGCGCTCGAGGAAGACGAGCTCCGAGGGGGCGGCAACCTTGCCTGGTGGGGTGGTGCCGATCAGCACCAGCTTGCGTATCCGCCTCGGAGTCATGACCGCCGCCGCCTGGGCGCCCTGGCCGCTCTGGCCGCCCAGGAAGAAGCTGTCGAGCCCGAGCGCGTCGGCGAGGTCGAACACGTCGCCCGCCATCGCCTCTGGGTCGTAGCTCGCGTCCCCGCCGGATCGACCAGGTCCCGAGTAGTCGAAGGTGATGACCCGAAACCGTTCCGCCAGGGCGTCGAGGAAGGCCGGATCCCAGACATCGAGGACGCCGCGGAGGCGTACGCACAGGATCAGCGGCTCGCCCGAGCCGATCGAGCGGTAGGCGAGGCTGTGGCGCTTCGTCTCGGCAAGCATGGTCGGGACATCGACGGCGCCTGGTCGCTTCGTGCCGTCGGGCAGGGAAACCTCCGATCGTGAGCAGGTCTGCTCGATGGCCCACGGGACGGTCGGGCTGCTTTGGGGGAGTGCGGGACCGGTCCGCATCATTGCGATTCCAGGCGGTCCTCCCTGAGCTCCTCGGCGATGGTCGGGATCAGCTCGGCGACGGTCGGGTGGATGTGGGTGGCACGCCGCAGGGTGCGGCAGGGCGCCCCTGCGGCCATGGTGTCCAGGATCGCGTGGATGGCCTCGTCGCCGCCGGGGCCGAGGATCGTGCCGCCCAGGATCTCGTCGGTGTCGGCGTCGACCACGATCCGCATCAGGCCCTGCGTTTCGCCCTTCTCGACCGCGCGGCCGACGCGCGTCATCGGGCGCTGGCCGACCAGGATGCGCCGTCCGGTGGCGCGCGCCTGCGCCAGTCCCAGCCCGACACGACCCAGCGGCGGGTCGGTGTAGAGGGCGTAGGCCGGGATGCGGTCGGTCACCTTGCGGCCGGCGCCGTCCAACAGGTTGTCGGCGACGACCTGGTGGTCGTTGTAGGCGGTGTGGGTGAAGGCGCCGCGGCCGTTGCAGTCTCCGAGCGCCCAAATGCCGGGCACGGCCGTCGCCAGCGTGTCGTCCACCCTGATGAAGCCGTGCGCGTCGGTTTCCACCCCGGCCCGGTCGAGGCCCAGGTCGTCGGTGTTGGGCCGCCGGCCGACCGCGAGGAGGAGGTGGCTGGCGACCAGGTCCCGGTCGTCGCCGGAGCAGTCCAGCCCGACGGCGATGCCTTCGGGGTGTGGCCCGACGCGGATGCACTCGGCCGCAAGGCGGACCGCCACGCCCTCGCGCTCGAGGATCTCCCGCACCGCCGCCGAGATGTCCTCGTCCTCGCGCGCGATCAGGCGCGGACCCTTCTCGACCACGGTCACGGCCGCGCCGAAGCGTCGGAAGATCTGCGCGAACTCAAGCCCGACATAGCTGCCGCCGATGACCACGAGATGGCGCGGCATTGCCTCGAGGGCGAGGATGGACGCGTTGGTGAGATGGTCCACGCGGTCCAGGCCCGGGATGTCCGGCACCAGCGCACGACCGCCCACGTTGATGAAGATCCGGTCGGCGCCGACCAGCTCGTCGCCGACCCGAATGTCGCGCGCGCTCTCGAAGCGGGCATGGCCCTGGATCACGGTGCAGCCCGCCATCCCGCGCAGCCACGCCTCGACGCCCTCGCGTGACTGCCGCGACACCATGTCGACACGCGCCTTGACCCGGCTCATGTCGACCTCGATGGAGCCTCCGAGGACGATGCCGTACTCGCCGGCGCGCCGGGCCGTGTGCGCGACGCCGGCGCTGGCGACCAGCGTCTTGGTCGGGGTGCAGCCCGTGTTCACGCAGGTGCCGCCGAACAGGTGGCGCTCCACCAGCGCCACGCTCTGCCCGGCTGCGGTCAGGCGGCCGGCAAGGGCGGGACCGGCCTGTCCGGCGCCGATGACGATCGCGTCGAACCGCCGGTTCACGCCGCCACCATGATCAGCGCGACGCCGACCACCGCGACCGCGTCCTCGATCAGGGCGGCGGGACGGTCCCGCCCGAAGGCGGCGGCCAGCCGGGCACGGGCCGCTGCCCCGCCCAGCGTGCCGGCAACGGCGCCCAGCACGCCGGCGACCAGGGCGCCCGGCCAGTCGCCCGAGGGCAACCCGATCGCCGCACCGCAGAACCCGCCGCTGATCAGCCGGGTCCCGAACTGCACCGGCACGGTGCGCCTTGGCGTTCGCGGGAGCTGGTCGGAGACGAGCTCGCCGACCGCGAGAGCCGTGAAGATCCAGGGCGTGACCGCGGCGCCGAGGAACGACAGGAGGGTGCCGTGCAGCCGCAGCACCCCGGTGGCGGCCGCCCAGCTCACGCCGGCCGGCGCCACCATCGCGCGGAGGCCGGCGACGATGCCGACGAGGAAGGCGATCAGGTAGACGCTCATGATGTTTGCCTCGTCCTTGGGTCCTCGTTCATCCGGCCGGCCTGGCTGCTCCCGGTTCACGAACCGGATTGCGGCCGGTTCGCCGATGTCGGCGCTGTCCGGCGACCGCCCCCGGCTCGAACCGTTGGCAGGACGCCGGTCCAGCCTTCCGGGATCCGTCGCAACCAACGGGTTCGCGGGGCTTCGGGCGCCGATCCGCCTCCGCGGCGCCGATACCGGATGAAGCACCCGAGGGTGCTGGCGATGCCGACACCACCTTCCGCGACCCGGTTTCGCCGATGCCCGGTGCGTCGTCGATCAGCCCTGGACGAACGACAGCAGGTCGGCGTTGATCTGCTCGGCGTTCGTCGTCGGCATGCCGTGGGGCAGCCCGGGATAGGCCTTGAGCGTGGAGTTCCTGACCAGTTCCGCCGAGAGCGGACCGGCATCGGCGAAGGGCACGATCTGGTCGTCCTCGCCGTGCATGACCAGCGTGGGCACCTCGATCCGCTTCAGGTCCTCGGTGAAGTCGGTTTCCGAGAACGCCTTGACGCAGTCGTACTGGGGCTTGACGCCGCCCATCATCCCCTGTCGCCACCAGTTCTCGCGCGCGCCTTCGGACACCTTGGCGCCCGGCCGGTTGTAGCCATAGAACGGCAGCGTGATGTCCTTGAAGAACTGGGCGCGGTTGAAGGCGGTGCCGGCGCGGATCTCGTCGAACACCGCTATCGGCAGCCCTCCCGGGTTGGCGTCGCTCTTCACCATGATCGGCGGCACGGCGCTGACCAGCACCGCCTTGGCGACGCGCCCCTGCCCATGCCGGGCGACGTAGCGTGCGACCTCGCCGCCGCCGGTGGAGTGGCCGACATGGATGGCCTCGCGCAGGTCCAGGGCTGCGGCCAGTTCGGCGACATCGGCCGCGTAGGTGTCCATCTCGTTGCCGTGCCAGGTCTGCGTCGAGCGACCATGGCCGCGACGGTCGTGCGCGATGACCCGGTAGCCGTGCTGCAGGAAGAACATCATCTGCCCATCCCAGTCATCGGCCGACAGCGGCCAGCCGTGATGGAAGACGATCGGCTGGCCGGTGCCCCAGTCCTTGTAGAAGATCGTGGTGCCGTCCTTGACGGTGATCGTGCCCATGATGTGGAACCCTTCTGGCGATGAAGTCTCGATCTCGGTGCGGGACCGACTGGAACCAGGCCGGCGCCTGCGGGCGGGATCACCAGCTGGATAGGCACCACGCCGACTGCCGGTCTGCCGGGGTTCGGGCACCCGTCCTTGTGGCATCGTGTCGGTCGTCCGTCCCCGGCGACGCCTCGATCCGGCATCGCCGGCAGTCCGTGGGATGATGATGCTGGACCGGGCTTCGTCAGTCTTGAAGCAAAACGGCATCCTGTCTCAAAAGCGGCATGGAGGCTGGACCATGATCCGGCTTGTCGTCTGATCGACGCCCTAGGATCGATGCAGGCGCCGATAGGCTGCCGGGGTTTCTCCCATCATGCGGCCGAACACACGGGTCAGGTGGCTCTGGTCGGCGAAGCCGCATTCGACCGCGATGTCCGTCAGCGACAGGGGAGTCAACCGGAGCAGCCGCGCCGCATGGTCTATGCGGCGGCCGGTACGCCAGCGATGCGGCGTCTGGCCCATGCTCGCAAAAAAGGCCCGTTCGAACTGGCGCCTGGACAACCCGCAGGCATGCGACAGGTCGGACGTCGTCACGTCCTCGCCGAGGTCGTTCAGCATGAGGTCGACCGCGCGAGACTTCTGCCAAAGGGCAAGCCCTCTGCTGGCGGGCTCCCCGGACGTGCGCAGGCCGCCATAGGTCGTTGCGAGATAAGTCACGATGGAAGACAGCAGATGGTCGATGACAGGACCGACGCTTGTTCGGC
This sequence comes from uncultured Acetobacteraceae bacterium, assembly GCA_964247755.1. Lineage (GTDB taxonomy): Bacteria > Pseudomonadota > Alphaproteobacteria > Acetobacterales > Acetobacteraceae > Lichenicola. The sequence goes on from CAXTVX010000001.1 coordinate 396,277, forward strand.
TCGGGCGAGCAACGGGATCAAGGCCTTCGCGATGTGGAGCATCGTCGCGTCCTGCGGAAAGTACCGCAGCGGGACGCCGTGTTGGGTGGCACCGGATTGCTTCAGCTCCCGGCCCAGTTCCTCGAACACGGAGATCGGAAGGAAGAAGTTCACGGTGTGGAACGGATACCTGAGATCCGTCACCCATTGGCGGCGGAAGTCGAACCAGGCGAGACTTCCTACCCTGCAGCCGAAGCTGCCGATGCTCCGACCATCCTGCCACTGCTCGACAGGCGAGAGCGCGCGGAGCGTAACCACCACCATGAACAGGTCCAGGAAAGGGGACGGCACGCTCAGGCCGTGGTCCGGCCGGTCCCCGCGATAGCAGCCGACGGCGAAACCGTCGTGGCTGATCTGGCTGGTCGTGACGCCGACCGCGTCGTCCAATCGGTCGCGACTGGAGAAACACGGCTCGCTCGGCTGGGCGATGAACTGCCTCGAGGACGCCACCATCGCAAGGTCACCTACCTGACGCGGGTGACACCGTGCCTATCGTCGTTCCGTCTTCTTGTCCACCAACAGCAACGAATCCCGGCCTGCCGGAGCCGCCGGGTCTCGGCTGAGCTCCGCGTCGGCATTGTCATCGTCGGAGGTCGTCCCTGCCGAGCAACGTCGGCTTTTCACCGATTTCTACTCCCGGCGTGGAATGCCGTCGAACCCGGGGACCATAGGCGCCCTGCACCGCGAACGGGTCCCGGGATGGGATGACCGACGAAGCGTCCGCCTCCGGTTCTCGTTCGTCGCTGAGCCGGCGCCTCCCTGCTGGCGTGCGCCGCTTGGCGACAAGCTTCCACGCGTCACGACCATTGTCACCGTAGGAGGGGAAGCGGGAAGGGACTGCGAAGGCGGAACATCGCAACCCGATGTCCCGGCTCCGCAACCGGCCTAACGCGGGGACAGCACCATGATCATCTGGCGGTTCTCCATGCGCGGCATCTGCTCGACCTTGGCGCGTTCGTCCATGTCGCCGCGTATGCGCTCCAGCACCTTCACGCCGAGATCCTGGTGCGCCATCTCGCGACCGCGGAAGCGCAGCGTCACCTTCACCTTGTCGCCCTCCTCGATGAAGGACTTCATGGCGCGCATCTTAACCTGGTAGTCGTTCTCGTCGATGTTCGGACGGACCTTGACTTCCTTGATCTCGATGACCTTCTGCTTCTTGCGCGCCTCGTTCTTCTTCTTCTGTTGCTCGTACTTGAACTTGCCGTAGTCGAGGATCTTGACTACCGGCGGCTCGGCGTTGGGGCTGATCTCGAGCAGGTCGAGGCCGACCGAGAAGGCGCGCTGCATCGCGTCGCGTGTGGTCATCACGCCCTGCATCTCGCCCTCTTCGTCGATCAGGCGGACGTTCGGGACGCGGATCTCTTCGTTGACGCGTGGGCCGTCGCGGGTCGGCGCCGCTTGCATCGGGGGTCTGGCTATCGGACTGCTCCTGTTGCTGTGGATATGGTGTCGCGTCCCGCAACGGGGGCGCAACGGTCAGGCGGGAAGGCTAGCACGCAAAGCTTGTCAAGGAATGAAGCTCCGACGCAACCCTGACTCGACGCATGAACGGGGTCAGGTGACGGCTTCGCGTCTGAGATCGGGAGCGGTGGCTTCCAGTGCAAGGGCGGCGACGGCGGCGTCGAGGTCAAGCATCTCCTGGTCGGCGCCGCCGAGACGACGCATCGCCACCGTGCGCGCCTCCGCCTCCTTGCGGCCGACCACCAGGATCACCGGGACGCGATCGAGGCTGTGGGTGCGTATTTTGGCGTTGATCTTCTCGTTGGCGGTGTCCGCCTGCACGTGGAGGCCGGCGCGTCGCAAAGCGTCGGCGACCTCGATCGCATACGGCCCGGCGTCGGACACGATGCTGGCCACCACCACCTGCACCGGTGCCAGCCAGAGCGGAAAGCGGCCGGCGAACTGCTCGATCAGGATGCCGAGGAAACGCTCGAACGAGCCCAGGATCGCGCGGTGCAGCATCACCGGGCGGTGCCGGGCGCTGTCCTCGCCGACGTAGCTGGCATCGAGGCGTTCGGGCAGCACGGTATCGACCTGCAGGGTGCCGCACTGCCAGTCGCGGCCGATCGCGTCGCGCAGCACGAACTCCAGCTTGGGGCCGTAGAACGCCCCCTCACCCGGGTTCAGCTCGTACTCGACGCCGGCCAGCCGGCAGGCCTCGACTAGGGCGGCCTCGGACTTGTCCCAGGACGCGTCGTCGCCGGCGCGATGCTCGGGGCGGTCGGCGAACTTCACCCGGAAGCCGTCGAAGCCGAGGTCGCGGTAGACCTCGGCCAGCATGGCGACGAACTTCGCGGTTTCGGGCGCGATCTGTTGCTCGGTGCAGAAGATGTGGGCGTCATCCTGCACGAAGCCGCGCACGCGCATGATGCCGTGCAGCGCGCCGGACGGCTCGTAGCGGTGGCAGGCGCCGAACTCGGCCATGCGCAGCGGCAGCTCGCGATAGGAGCGCAGGCCGTGGCGGAAGATCTGCACGTGGCACGGACAGTTCATCGGCTTGAGCGCAAGGATCCGCTTCTCGTGCTCGTCCTCGACGGAGGCCGTGAACATGTGCTCGCGGTAGTTCTCCCAGTGGCCGGAGGCTTCCCACAGCGCACGGTCGACCAGGAGGGGCGTGCGCACCTCGTCGTAGCCGTTGCGGTTCTGCGCCCGGCGCATGTACTCCTGCAGGGTGGAGTACAGCCGCCAGCCCTTGGGGTGCCAGAAGATCTGGCCGGTGGCCTCCTCCTGGATGTGGAACAGGTCCATCTCACGGCCGATGCGCCGGTGGTCGCGGCGCTCGGCCTCCTCCAGCTGGTGCAGGTGGGCGTCGAGCTCCTTCCCGTCGCGCCAGGCGGTGCCGTAGATGCGGGTCAGCATCGGGTTGCGGTGGTCGCCGCGCCAGTAGGCGCCGGCCACCTTCATCAGCTTGAACGCGGTGCCGACGTCGGAGGTCGTCCGCATGTGCGGGCCGCGGCACAGGTCGAGCCAGTCACCCTGGCGATAGATCGAGATGGTCTCGGCAGGCGGCAGGTCGCGGATCAGCTCGGCCTTGTAGCGCTCGCCGCGGGCCTCGAAGAAGGCGATGGCGTCGTCGCGCGGCCATTCCTCGCGCCCGAACGGCCTGTTGGCGGCGACGATCTCGCGCATCCGGGCCTCGATGACGGGCAGGTCCTCCAGGGTGAACGGCTCGTTGCGGGCGAAGTCGTAGTAGAAGCCGTTCTCGATCGCCGGCCCGATGGTGACCTGGGTGCCGGGGTACAGCCCCTGCACCGCTTCGGCCATGACATGGGCGGCGTCGTGGCGGATCAGGCCGAGGGCTGCCTCGTCGCGTCGGGTGACGAAGCGGAGGGCCGCGTCGGCCGTGATCGCGGTGCCGAGGTCGACCAAGCGCCCGTCCAGCTCCATCGCCAGCGCCGCCCTGGCCAGCCCGGGCCCGATCGCCTCCGCCACCGCCGTGCCGGTCACCGGGCCGTCGAACCGGCGGACGGTTCCGTCAGGCAGGGTGATGGCGGGCATGGAAGCGTCTCCGGTGGATCGCGCGGGCTGGACTGGGCGTCCCCCGTATGGCGGGAGGCAGGGCGGGTCGCAAGCCTCGCGCCGGAGCGGCGGCGGACCGGTGCGGGCGGCCCGTTGGAGCAGGAGGCCGGGGATCCGGAGCCTATGAGCGGTCGAGCAGCGCCGGCAGCAGACGCCTCGCCTGCTCCGTGGTGCCGGGGCGCGCCATCTCCAGGATCGTGATCCCCTCCATGATCGCGAGCACCGCCACGGCGTTCGCCTCGCTGTCCGGCGACGGCGTCAGGCGGCCGGCGATCCAGTCGAGCCAGGCCTTGACGGTCCCGTCCGCGATCTCGCGGTAGGGCGCCTCGCCGCGGGCCGCCCGCACGATCACGTCCGTCCACACACGCAGGAACGGCGCGGTGGCGGGGTCGATGCCGGCCTGCATCATGTCGTGGAGGAACTTGCCGGCGCTCTCCGGCGCAGCCGAGGCCGCAGCGTCCTGGAGCACCGCCATCCGCCCGGAGATGCACGCCAGCACCGCGCGCACCAGCGCATCCTTGGTGCCGAAATGGTAGAGCAGCATGCGGCCGCTGGTGGACAGGCGCGCGGCCAGGCCCCGGAGGGCGAGCGCGTCGAGGCCGTCCTTGAGCACGACCGTGGCGATCGCGTCGACCAGCTCGGCGCGCCGGGCGGTCTCGTTCAGTGGCATCGCGGTTTCCTGTAGCAGGCGTTACGTGCTTCTGCTATGTAACGCTTGTTACGCAAGAGGAGGCCCACCATGCTCGACACGCGGCAGTTGCTGGTCCTGTGCCTTGGCGGGGCGCTGTTCTGGGTGGCCGACGTCGCCTGGATCCGGCTGGTGCCGGCCTTTGTCGTCGATCCGTTCTGGGGCGATATCGGCTTCCTGCTCACCGTTCCCGTGGCCTGGATGTGCGTCCGCCCGTGCCGGCGTCTGGCCGGCCTCGACAGGGTGCAGCTGGTTCCCGGCATGACGCTGCTGGTGGTCGTGGCAGCGCTGTTGCACGCCCTGGCGCTGCGCTGGGCACCGGGCCTCTACGGCAGCGACCATGCCGGTCGCCTCGGGAGTGCCTGGCTGCTGTGGATCTATGGCCTGATCCTCGGTTTCGCCCTGCTGGCCGCGGTGCGGGGAGAGCGGACGCGACTGGTTCCTGCCGCGACCTGAGCCGCTTCCTGCTTCGGGACGTCTCGCGCTGACGCCGATGACCTTGGCGCCGGGTGCCCGTCCGGTTGCTGATCCGATGGAGCTTCTCCAAGATCAAGGGCTCAAGCTCGCCGGCACGGATCAGGGAGGACAGGTCATGAGCGAGGCCAGGGGCCACTTCGATGTCCAGACCAGGCCGGAAGCCGGCTCGGGTGACGAGATCGGCCGGTTCTTCGTCACGAAGACCTTCCATGGCGATCTGCAGGGCACCAGCACGGGCGGGATGCTTGCGGTGAGGACGCAGACGCCGGGATCGGCGGGTTACGTGCTCATCGAGCACGTCGTGGCGACGCTGGACGGCAGGTCCGGCAGCTTCATGCTCCAGCACCGCGGGATCATGGATCGCGGCCAGCCGGATCTCGAGGTGGTCGTGATCCCCGACTCTGGAACCGCCGGACTGGCAGGCATCACGGGGCGGATGTCGATCGATGCAGCCGCGAACCACGCCTACGTGCTGCACTACAACCTTCCCCGCGCCGATTGAGACGGTCCGCGTTCCACCGCATGGTGCCACATGCCGACAAGCGATCCGCAACGGCCTGTCGGGCTGCCAGGGCTTGCCGTCCGCAAGGCCGAGCCGGGCGGCAACGACGTCCATGTCCAGCGTCGGACGGTCCGGCACCGCTGACGGGCGGAAGTCGGTCACATGACCTGTTGCCGCGACCGCTGAGCCAGGCCGGACGCCGACCTTCTCCCGTCTGCCGCCGTCACCAGCCGTTCAGCTTCATGATGCCGGCGACCGGCGGCAACTGCCGTGTCCGCTCGGCGACCCTCGCAACTCCGGGCGTGTTCCGGCGGAACCACTCCGGTCGGGGTCGCCAGGCGACCAGGACCGCCACGTAGACGTCGAGAGCGGACACATCCGTGCCGAGGACGAAGGGCCCGGTCACCTGTTCCTCGAGCCACAGATAGAGCCGTTCCCGATGGCGCGCCGTCGCGTCGTCGAGTTCGCCGGGCGCCGAGGGTGCCCAGCGTCCCGGATAGTCGCCGTACGTGAAGGTCGGGTAGACGTTGGCGAGGAGCCAGATGAGCAGGCGGTAGAACCGGGTGCGCTCCGGGCTGCCGACAGCGGGTGCCAGACCTGGCACGAGGTCCGACAGATGCAACGCGATCGCTGCGGTCTCGGTCAGGACCGTGCCGTCATCGAGCACGAGAACAGGCACCTGATGGAAAGGGTTGACGGCACCAAGACGGTCCCGGGCAGGTCCGGGTTGGTCGAAGCCGCCGACATCGACGAACTCGTAACGCAGGCCGGCCAGCGCGAGGAGGCCCTCGGCGATTGCTGAACCATACCGTCTCGCACCGTAGAGTCGCATGTCGGGTTTCTCCAGGACGGTCGCAGAAGCCAGGCATCCGACGGGTCCGCTCGCCACCGGACTGCCTCGTCCGGTAGCAAGCGATTCATGAACGCGGCGTCGGTTCATGACGGCGCATGGCGATCTGCAAGGCCGCACCGGGCGGCCACGGTGTCGACGTCCAGGGTCGACAGGTCCGGCACGCGCAGCACCTCCACCTGGCCGGTGCGGCGGCCGACCGGGGCGGTCAGCACGGGGTCGCTGTGGCGCGAGAACAGCACCAGGCACCGGCAGCCCATCGCTGCGGCGAGATGCATCGGGCCGGTGTCGTTGCCGACCGCCAGCACCGCGCGGGCAGCGAGGCCGGCGAGTTCCAGCAGGGTGGTGCGGCCGGTCAGGTCGCGGGCCGTCGGACAGGCGCGCAGGATGGCGGCGGCGAGCGGCGCGTCGTCGGCGGATCCCAGCACGACCGGGGCCAGGCCCGCCGCCGCCAGCCGGACCGCCAGGGCACCGAACCGGTCCACCGGCCAGCGTTTGGCCGGGCGGTGCGGTGCGGCGCCCGGCACCAGCAGCGCGACGCGGCCGGGCAGCACCGGGCCGTGCGCGGCCAGCCAGGACAGGTCGGGATCGGGCACCGCCGGGATGCCGGCGTCGGCGAGCTGGCCGGTTTGGCGCAGGCGGGTGTGCAGTCGGTCGCGGTGGGGGTTGCGGTCGGGATGGGAGCAGCCGAGGGCGATGCCGGACCAGGGCGGACGGCCGGCCAGCAGGTGGTAGCGCGACGAGCGCCCGGAGGTCTGCAGGTCGTAGACGAAGTCGTGGCCGACGAGCAGGCGGCGCAGGCGACCAAGGCCGCGCAGGTCCCACCAGGACGGGCGGGTGTCGAGCGCCACCGCGTCGAACCACGGGCTGGCGGAGGCGAGGCCGAGGAACGGCGCGGTGGTGAGCAGGGTGAGGTGCGCGTCCGGATGCTGCGCGCGTATGGCGGCGAACGGGGCGAAGGCCAGCACGACGTCGCCGAGCGCGCCGAGCTTGATCACCAGGATGCGCTGCGGGCCGCGCTCCGGGGGGTGCTCAGCCGGCATCGTGCGGCGCAGGGCGGTGCGGGAAGGGCTGCCGGAGCAGCTCCTCGTAGACGTCGAGGGTCGCCTGCTGCATCGCTCCCGTGGTGTAGCGCTGCAGCACGCGGGCCCGGGCGGCGGCACCGAGGCGGGCGCGCTCGTCGGGCGGCAGCGACAGCACGTGCCGGAGCAGGGCCGCCAGGGCGGCTGCGTCGCCGGGCGGAAAGGCGTAGCCGGTGACGCCGGGCTCCACCGTCTCCAGGGCGGCGCCGTGGGCAGCGGCCAGCACCGGGCGCTGCATCGCCTGCGCCTCGACCACGGCACGTCCGAACGGCTCGGGCTTGAGCGACGGCACCACCACCAGGTCGGCCAGCGCAAGGGCCGCCGGCATGTCGGCGCAGTGGCCGGCGAAGCGGAGCCGGCCGCGCAGGCCGAGCCGGTCGGCCTGCTGCACCAGGGTGCCGGCGAAGCTGCGCCGCCCGTCGACGGGGCCGACCAGGACGCAGACCCAGTCGAGGGCGGGTGCGTCCGCGCGAAGCAGGGCCAGCGCATCGAGCAGCAGGGCGTGGCCCTTCCAGGCGGACACGCGGCCTGGAAGCATGATCACGGCGGTGCCGGGGCCGCTGTCGGGCAGCTGCCATTGCCGGGCCAGGGCGTGGATGCGGTCGCCGCGCACCGCGGCGGGATCGAACGCGACGGTGTCCGCGCCGCGCGGGATGGTGCGCAGCCGGTCTGGGCCGACGCCGTAGCGCGACGCCACGCGCTCCGCGACGAACCGGCTGATGGCGATGACGCGGTCGCCGGACGCCATCACCGCGTTGTAGCGGCGCTTGAAGGGAAGGTTCTCGCTGTACACGCCGTGCCAGGTGGTGACGAACGGGGTGCCGGTCTGCCTGGCCGCCCACCGCGCCGACCAGGCCGGGGCGCGGGAGCGCGCGTGCACCAGCTCGACCCGATGGCGGCGGATCAGGCGGGCCAGGCGGCGGTTGTTGAGCCAGATCGACAGCGGGTCCCTGGTCATCAGGCCAAGGGGAAGGTGGACGGCGCCGCACCGTTCCAGCTGCGGCACCAGCCGGCCGCCGGCGCTGGCGACCAGTGCGGTGCCGCCGGCCTCCACGATCGCGCGGGCCATCTCGATCGTGCCGCGCTCGACCCCGCCGGCCTGCAACGACGGCAGCACCTGCAGCACGACGGGCGCCGTGCGTGCGAGGGCGGTGGAGAAGGACGGCATGGCGGCGGCCTCGGCATGGGTGCGGGTTGCCCGGCATCATCGGCGACGCACGCGGAGTTCATGCAACGCCCCGGACGACGGTGTCGTTGCGGAAACGAGAAGACAGGAGCGGACGAGATGACGACGACGGCGAAGAAGACCGATCCCAAGCTGTGGGACAAGGTCAAGAAGGAGGTCACCGAGGGCGACAAGGGTGGCAAGCCGAAGCAGTGGTCGGCGCGAAAGGCGCAGCTGGCGACGGCGGAATACAAGAAGGAAGGCGGCGGTTACGACGGGGCGAAGACCGCCGACAACCACCTCGCCCAGTGGACCAAGGAGGAATGGGGCACGAAGTCGGGGGACAAGTCCGGCGAGACCGGCGAGCGCTACCTGCCCAAGGAGGCACGCAAGTCGCTGACAGATTCCGAGTACAAGCGCAGCACCGAGAAGAAGCGGGCGGACACGGCACAGGGCAAGCAGTTCTCCGCCCAGCCGAAGGACGTGGCGAAGAAGACCGCGGCCCATCGCGACACCGGGCATGGTGGTGACCTTGCCGGGATGACCAGGCAGGCGCTGCTGGCCAAGGCGGCGGAGAAGGGGGTCAAGGGGCGCTCGCGGATGAAGAAGGAGGAGCTGGTCGCCGCCCTGTCCTGATGGCCGCGCGGCGGGCTATCCTCCCCGGATGGTCGACGAGACGCTGCACCAGGTGGAACGGGCGGGAATCAGGCTGGCAGCGCGGCATCGTCCCGGCGACGGGCCGACGCTGGTGTTTCTGCCCGGCCTGCGCAGCGACATGCTCGGCGACAAGGCGACGGCGCTCTCGGCCCATGCCGGAGCACGCGGCCGGGCATTCCTCCGGCTGGACTATGCCGGGCATGGCGAGAGCGGCGGACGGTTCGAGGACGGCACGGTCGGAAGCTGGCGCGACGATGCATGCGCGGTGATCGAGGCGCTGGCGCCGGGGCCGGTGGTGCTGGTGGGCTCATCGATGGGGGGCTGGATCGGGCTGCTGCTGGCGATGGCGCTGGGCGAGCGGGTACGCGGCTTCGTCGGCGTCGCCGCGGCGCCGGACTTCACCCGGGCGATGGAGGCCGGCCTCGACGCGGGACAGCGCGCGGTCCTGGCGCGGGACGGGGTGGTGATGCTGCCGGGCAGCCCGGATCCGCTCCCGCTGACGCGCCGGGCGCTCGACGATGGCAGCGCCTGCTGCCTGATCGGGCGGCCGATCTCCCTCGCCTGCCCGGCGCGGCTGCTGCACGGGCTGCGCGACACGGTGGTGGCCTGGCAGCTGGCGATGGCGATCGCGGACGGGATCGAAGGCGACGACTGCCAGGTGCTGCTGGTGAAGGACGGCGACCACCGGCTGTCGCGGCCGCAGGACCTGCGGCTGCTGATCGCGGCGGTGGAGGGGCTCCGTTAAGGGTTGCTCAACCGCCGGCGTCGAGGATGGCGCGCAGTCCTTCGCGATAGGTGGGGTAACGCCATTGCCGACGCAGCGCCTCCCGGGTCAGCCGGCTCGACACCTTGCGGTTCTCCGCCCAGAAGCTGCGGCCCATCGGGCTCATCGCCGGCAGCGCGTCGGCGAGCGGGACCGCCGGCGGCGGGGCGATGCCGAGCAGGCGGGCGGCCTCCTCGATCACCACCGCACTTTCCGCAGGCTCGTCGTCGGACAGGTTGAGCACGCGTCCGGGCGGGCCCTCCGCCATGGCGGCCATCGTGGCGCCGGCGATGTCGTCGCGGTGGATGCGGCCGAAGCAGTGGCCGGGTGCTGCCACCCTGCGGCTGTCGCCGGCGCGCAGCGCGTCGAACACGCTGCGTCCGGGGCCATAGATTCCGGCGAGGCGGAGGATGTCGCATCGGCTGCCGAGCCGGGCCGCCAGTGCCAACCAGCTTCGTTCAGCCGCCACACGGCGCCGGCCGCGCGGGCCGGTCGGCGCGGGGGGCGTGGTCTCGTCGACCCAGCCGCCGCCTCGGTCGCCGTAGACGCCGGTGGTGGAGAAGTAGCCGATCCAGTCCGGGCGGTGCTGCTGCATCGCCTGGCCCAGCAGGCGGAGGATTGGATCGTCCTCGGCATCCGGCGGGGCGCTGGCCAGCCAGTGCGTGGCGCTACCGAGCAGGGCGGCCGCGTCTTCCGGACGCACCAGCGCGACGCCGGGCGGCGGCGCCGCAGCGCGCCGGCTGGTGCCGGTGACGCGATAGCCGGACTGCACCGCACAGGCGGCGACGGCGGTGGCGGAGTAGCCCAGGCCGAAGATCAGCAGGTGCGGCGGCCGGCTCACCGGCAGGCCGCGCTCACGGCTGCGAGACGCAGCGCGTCGACGCTTGACCCGGATGGGGCCGGATGCGGCAGAATGGTGTCCCTGCCATGAAGCGCGTCTCCCTCCTCCTCGTGCTGCTGCCGGTGGCCATCCTCGGCGTCGCCGTGCTCGGGATCGCCTGGTCGGTGCGGGCGGCCGAACCCGCGTCGCGGGCGCAGGGGGTGCAACGTCTGGCACGGCTGGAGGCTCCGCCGCATCGGGCTGCCCACATTCCCGGCGCCGACGCCGCCAACCCGTGCCTGGCGCTGCTGTCGACCGATCCGGCCGGCGCGTCGGACTACGCCGCGGACTGGTCGAAACGCAACGGCGGCGACGGCGCGGCGCAATGCGCGGCCCTAGCGGCAGTGGCGCTGGGCGATCCGGAGGCCGGGGCGACGGCGCTCGACGCGCTGTCCCGCACCGCGCGGCTTCCGGTGCAGCGACGTGCGGTGCTGGCGGACCAGGCCTCGCAGGCGTGGCTGTCAGCGGGCCATACGGACCGGGCACTCGCCGCCGCGACCCTGGCGGTGTCGCTCGAACCGGGCGACCCATCGCTGCTGACCGATCGGGCGCGTGCGGCCCTCGCCGCCGGGCAGGCGTCGCAGGCGGTGACCGACCTGTCCGCGGTGCTGGCGGCGCATCCCGGGGAGGCGGAGGCGCTGGTGGTTCGCGCCACCGCGTATCGCAAGCTGGACCGGATCGACGCTGCCCGTGCCGACATCGACGCGGCCTGTGCGGCACTGCCGGACGAGCCGGACGCGCTTCTGGAACGCGGCATCCTGCGCGAGCGGCTGGGCGACCTGGACGGCGCGCGCAGCGACTGGGACCGGGTGCTGTCGCTGTCGCCGGACACGCACGAGGCGGACCTGGCGCAGCAGGACCTGGCGCTGCTGGAGGCCGGGCCGGACGCGCGGTGAGGCCTCGTCCTAGAACCGGCCGGCGAAGAAGCCGGCGATGCGGTTACAGGCTTCGCGCAGCCGGGCCTCCTCCACCGCGAAGCACAGCCTGAGGCAGCCCTCCCCTGCGGGACCGAAGGCGCGGCCAGGGGCAAGGCCGACGCGGGCCTCGCGCAGCAGCGACTTGGCCAGACCGAGGCTGTCGGTGCAGCCGGCGACCGAGAAGAACGAGTACATCGCGCCGTCCGGGCGCGGCACCACCACGCCCGGGATCGCGCCGAGCAGGGCGCAGGCCAGGTCGCGGCGGGCGCGGATCCGTGCCACCGACTCGGCCACGAACGGCTCGCCGCCTTCGAGGGCGGCGATCGCGGCGCGCTGGATGAAGGCCGGCGCGCAAGAAGTTCCGTACTCGACCAGCTTGCCCAGCGCCGGCATCAGCGGCTCCGGCGCGTTGATCCAGCCGAGCCGCCAGCCGGTCATCGCCCAGGTCTTGGAGAACGAGTTGATCGCGACCAGGCGGTCGTCCGGCTCGGCGATGTCGAGGAACGACGGCGCCGCCGGCCGGTCGAACACCAGGCGCTCGTAGACGTCGTCGGCCAGGATCCAGATGCCGTGGCGGCGGCAGTGCCGCAGCAGCACCGCCTGCTCGTCGCGCGACAGCATCCAGCCGGTCGGGTTGGCAGGCGTGTTCAGGATCACCATCCGGGTGCCGGGCGTGAGGCTGTCGAGCAGCCGGTCGAGGTCGATTCGCCACTGCCCGGCCTCGAGCCGGAGCGGCACGGTCTCGATCGCCGCACCCGCGACCGCCGGGATTCCGCCGAGGTTGGGCCAGTGCGGCGTCGGCAGCACCACGCGGTCGCCCGGCGACAGCAGCGCCTGGCAGCAAACTTGAACGGCGTTCACGCCGGACGGGGTGACGCAGACGCCCCTCGCGTCGGACCGGCGGCCAAGACCGATCTGATAGAGAGCGATGGCCTCACGCAGCTCGGGGATGCCGTAGTTGGACACGTAGAAGGTATCGCCCGCGTCGAGCGCCCGCTTGGCCGCCTCGCGGATGAAGGCGGGCGTGTGCGAGTCCGGCTCGCCGAACCAGAGCGGGATCACGTCCGGCAGGCCAGCGCCGGCATGCGCCACCTCGCGGATCAGCGATCCGGGCAGCGACTCGACCTCAAAGCGGGCCAGGGTGTCGAAGCCAGGTTGGCGGTGGTGCATCGTGCGTGGGTCCTGCGCTCGTCGGAGGCGAAACGGGGGGTGGCGGAGGGGTAGCATGTCCCGGACAGGTGAATCCTGCGTTTCCGGAATGGCCGGCGTCAGGCGGCGCTGCCGGCGGCCCAGCCGCTCGACCAGGCCCACTGGAAGTTGTAGCCGCCGAGCCAGCCGGTGACGTCGACCGCCTCGCCCACGAAGAACAGGCCGGGCACCGCCTTCACCTCCATGGTGCGGGACGACAGCGCGTCGGTGTCGATGCCGCCGCGCGTGACCTCGGCCTTGGCGTAGCCCTCGGTGCCGGTGGGCACCAGCCGCCAGTCACCGAGACGGGCGGCGACGGCGGCAAGCGTGGCGGCGGGCAGGCCGCCGAGCGGGCCGGTGGCACCTTGCTCGGCCGCCACCGCCTGCGCCAGGCGCTGCGGCAGCAGCTCGGACAGCACGGTGGCGAGCTCGGCCTTGCCGCGCGTCTGCCGACGCTGCTTCAGGTGGGCGGCCACGTCCCGGCCGGGTGCGAGGTCGAGCCGCAGCGCCTCGCCCCCCTGCCAGTAGGATGATGCCTGCAGCAGCGCCGGGCCGGACAGGCCGCGATGGGTGAACAGCATCGCCTCGGGAAAGGCGGCAGTGCCGCAGCGGGCGACCACGTCGAGCGACACCCCGGCCAGGCTGCGCATCGCCTCCTGCGCGGCGCCGGTGAAGGTGAACGGCACCAGGGCCGGGGCGACGGGGGTCAGGGGAACGCCGAACTGCCGGGCGACGTCGTAGGCGAGGCCGGTGGCGCCGAGCTTGGGGATCGACAGGCCGCCGGTGGCCACCACCAGGCTGGCGGCGGCGAAGCGGCCGTGGTCGGTGGCGACGCGCCACTCGTCCGGGCGCTCAAGCGCGGTGATGCGGTGGCCGGTGCGGAGCACGACGCCGGCGGCCTCGCATTCGGCCAGCAGCATGGCCACGATCTGGCGTGCCGAGCCTTCGCAGAACAGCTGGCCCAGGATCTTCTCGTGCCAGGTGATGCGGTGGCGCTCGACCAAAGCGAGGAAGTCGTCGGCGGTGTAGCGGGCGAGGGCCGAGCGGCAGAACCGGGGGTTGCGCGACAGGTAGCGCTCGGGGCGGCAGTCGCGGTTGGTGAAGTTGCAGCGGCCGCCGCCGGAGATGACGATCTTGGCGCCGGGCTCCGCGGCGTGGTCGAGCAGCAGCACGCGGCGGCCGCGCTGTCCTGCCGCGATCGCCGCCATCAGCCCGGCGGCGCCGGCACCCAGGATCAGGACGTCGTAGCGGGCCGGGCGGGCGTCGGCCTCAGAAATCGAGGTCGCCGTAGTGGTCGGGGGGGTTGATGCCGATCACGCGGTCGCTCAGCAGGGCGCGGAAGCAGGGGCGCGACTTGACCCGGGCATACCAATCCTTGGTCGGCGGGCTCAGCGACCAGTCGATATCGGCGATGTAGTCCAGCGAGGACAGCTGGGCGGCGGCGGCGAAGTCGGCCAGCGACAGCGATGGCCCGGCCAGCCATTTCCGCGTTTCCGCCAGCCAGCCGATATAGTCCAGGTGGTAGCGGATGTTGGCGTAGCCGGCGCGGAGCGCGGTGGCGTCGGGGTTGCCGCGGCCCATCAGGCGCTTGAGGTACTTCTCGCCCAGCAGGTTGCGCGTCACCTCGTGGTGGAACTTGCCGTCGAACCAGGCGGCGAGACGACGCACCTCGACCCGCTCGGCGAGCGTGCGGCCGAGCAGCGGGGTGTCCGGATAGGCCTCCTCCAGGTATTCGCAGATCACGCCGGAATCCGGGATCGACAGGCCATTCTCCTCCACCAGCATCGGCACCGTGCCGGCCGGGTTGAGGTCGAGGAACTCGGGCCGGCGCTCCCACACCTTCTCGTTCTTCAGCTCGAACGGCAGCCGCTTCTCCGACAGGACCAGGCGGACCTTGCGCGAGAACGGCGACAACGGGATGTGGTGCAGGATTCGCATGGGCGCGGAAGGTATTTCATCCCACGACCGGTTGCCAGAGAGGTTGCCGGAGAGCGGGGGCCGTGTGAACGGAACGGTGACGGTTTGATGACCGCCCGCCCCGCGTGCATGCTGCGCCGGTCCTGTTCCCCGAGGCCTGCCGTGCCAGACCACGCCGCCCAGACGCATGCCCAGACTCATGCCCAAACCGGTACGCAGTCGACCGCCGATCCCGGCGCCGATGAGCCGCGCCCGCTGCCGCAGATCCGGGTGCGCGGCCGCTCGTTCATGGCGCTGGTGCTGTCGCCGGAGCCGCCGCTCGGGGACTGGCTCCGGGGACTCGACGTGCAGATTGCCAAGTCGTCGGCGTTCTTCGAGGCGCGCCCGGTGATCCTGGATTGCGGACTGCTGAGCCCTGGCGACGACGGGCTGGACCGGCTGGTGCCGGCGCTGCTGGAGCGCGGCATCCGGCTGATCGAGATCGAGAACGCCGATCCGTCCTGGGCCGCGACCGCGGGCTGGGACTGGCCACAGGGCTTCGGCGGCGGCCGGGCGATCGGCGCGGTGGAGGTCCCGCCCGAGGCGCTGCCGGCGGCGCCGGACCCGGGCCGTGCCTCGCTGGTAATCGAGGACCCGGTGCGCTCGGGCCAGATCGTGTCCTATCCGGATGGCGACGTGATCGTGCTGGGCTCGGTGGCGTCCGGGTCGGAGGTGTCGGCAGGCGGCTCGATCCACGTGTATGGCGCGCTGCGCGGGCGGGCGCTGGCCGGCGTCGGCGGCAACGCCCAGGCACGGATCCTGTGCCGGCGCATGCACGCGGAGCTGCTGGCGATCGACGGGCTCTACATGACGGCGGAGGACATGGCCCCGGAGCGGATCGGGCACTCGGTGCAGGCCCGGCTCGACGGGGAGTCGCTGGTGCTGTTGCCGCTGGATTGAGGTAGGACACGTCGGACAGGTCCGATCTCGTATCGGAATCGACTCGAGGAAGGGTGTGCGCATGGCCAAGGTGGTGGTCGTTACTTCGGGCAAGGGAGGCGTGGGCAAGACCACGTCGACCGCCGCCCTCGGCGCCGCCCTGGCGCAAGGCAACCAGAACGTGGTGGTGGTCGACTTCGACGTCGGCCTGCGCAACCTCGACCTGGTGATGGGGGCGGAACGCCGGGTGGTGTTCGACCTGATCAACGTGGTGCAGGGTGACGCCAAGCTGTCCCAGGCGCTGATACGCGACAAGCGGGTCGAGACGCTGTCGATCCTGCCGGCGAGCCAGACCCGCGACAAGGACGCCCTGACTCCCGACGGGGTGGCACGCGTGATCGACGAGCTGCGGGCCAAGTTCGACTGGATCCTGTGCGACAGCCCGGCCGGGATCGAGAAGGGCGCGCAGATGGCGATGTACCACGCCGACGAGGCGGTGGTGGTGACCAACCCGGAGGTGTCGTCGGTGCGCGACAGCGACCGCATCATCGGCATGCTGGACAGCACCACGGCCAAGGCCAAGGCCGGCGACAAGATGCCCAAGCACCTGCTGCTGACGCGCTACGATTCCGCACGGGCGGCGCGCGGCGAGATGCTCAGGATCGAGGACGTGCTGGAGATCCTGTCGATCCCGCTGATCGGCATCATCCCGGAAAGCGAGGAGGTGCTGCGCGCGTCCAACCTCGGTTCCCCGGTGACGCTGAGCAACCCGGAGAGTGCGCCGTCGCGGGCGTATTTCGACGCGGTACGACGGCTGAAGGGCGAGAGCCTGGACATGAACGTGCCGTCCGACCGCAAGGGGCTGATGGCCAAGCTGTTCAAGTGGAGGGCGGCATGAGCTTCCTGTCCGGGCTGTTCAACAAGCGCAGCTCCGCACCGGTGGCGCGCGACCGGCTGCAGATCCTGCTGGCGCACGAGCGTGGCGCCGGCGAGGGGCAGAGCGACCTGATCGCCAAGCTGCGCGAGGAGATCCTGGACGTGATCGCCCGGCACGTGCCGATCGACCGCGACAAGGTGCAGATCAAGCTCGACCGCGGGGCGGCGGTGTCGACGCTGGAGATCGACATCGAGGTGCCGGAGCTGAAGCCGGCGGCGGCCGGTGCTGCGGCCGGGATACGGGAGAACCTCCGGAGCAAGGCGGATCCGGCCAGCGGCAGCCAGAGCCTGCCGACCGGGCCCTGAGGGACCCGGCCAGGCGTGGCCGCAGCGGGTATTGCTTCGTTCACCGGTAGGACCGCAGTATCATCACGGTCCCGTTACCGAGGCGGGACCAACCGGAAACCGCCACGCCGACAGATGTGTCGTGAAAGGCTTCGTCATGATGTTCCAGAGGCGAAACATTCTTGCGCGCTAGGGCGGGTCGGAAGGCGGACCTGCGGCGGGGATTAACCCTTTCTGCAGGATCGGCGTCCAGGATCGGGTCGATGCCGCTTGAGCCGGCCGGGAGTCGGAAGAACAGCGGGACAGCGTCACACCTCGTCGGGAGCCGCCCATGAAGCCGCAGCGCGTCGTTCTCACCCCGGCACCCGGTGCCGTGTTCCTTCGGACCAGCGCAATGTCGGTGGAGATGACGCCCGGAGAGGCGCTCCGCTTCTGCGAGGAGATCAGGTCGTGCATCCAGGTGGCCCTGGCCGCCCAGGACGGCTCGGCGCTGCGCCAGATGATGGGCCAGATCCCCGGCTGAGCCGGCCGGGCGGCGCCCGGGTCAGAACCCGGGCAGGTGCTGCTCCAGGCGCTGGTTGCCGTGGCTGACGTCCAGCAGGGCGGCGCTGCGGGCAGCGCCGGCATCACGCCGGCGTAGCGCGTCGAGCAGCCGGTCGTGCGGGTGGCCGTCGCCGTCCAGCGGGCGCAGCGGACGGTCGAAGCTGAGCACGTAGAGCGGGCCGAGACGCATCCACAGGCCTTCCAGGGTGCGCAGGATCAGCGGCGCCCGGCCGGCACGGCAGACCAGGCGGTGGAAGGCGGCGTTGGCGTCGAGCATAGCCAGGTGCTGCTGGCGCAGGTGAGCGGCGACGCAGCGGGCGTTCACCTGTTCCAGCTCGTCGATCTGCGCGCCGTCGGCGAACTCCGCCGCCCGCTCGGCGGCGCGCGCTTCCAGGTCGCCGCGCATGGCGGCGAGTTCGCCGAAGTCGGCCCGGTTCATCACCGGCACGATCGCCGAGCCGCGTTCGTCGAGGCAGAGCGCCTGCTCCGACACCAGCCGCAGCAGCGCCTCGCGCACCGGGGTCGGGCTCAGGCCCAGCTCGGCGGCCAGCGGGCGGAGGATCAGGCGGTGCCCGGGGCGCAGCCGGCTGGAGGTCAGGGAGCGGCGGATCTGCGCGTAGGCGCGCTGGCTGAGGCTGTCGCGGCCGCCTTCGGCGCCGGGCGACGTCGGCAGCAGGCCGGTTCCGTCATGCGCCGCGGCGTCCACCGTGTCGGCAAGCACTCGATCGTTCACGGCCGGCCGCCCATTGCTGTGCCCGCTCCGCCGGGCGGAACGGAGCGGTTTCGTCGTTTCGTTGACGTATGTAACAAACCGGGGGGCCGGTTGTGAAGCGGCACCTGCTGCAATCCAGGGTCCTGATGCGCCGGCACCCCGGTGGTGCAAGCAGGGATCGCTACACCACGTCCTCCAGGCTCATCGCCTGCCGGGACAGCAGGTCGCGATACGCTCCCTCGCTGCGTTCCAGCACGGAGGGCGGGCCGTCCTGCAGCACCCGGCCGGACTGCATCACCACGATGCGGTCGAAGTCGCGCAGCGTGCTCAGGCGGTGCGCCACCGCGATCACGGTGCGCCCGACCATCAGCCGCTCCAGGGCGCGCTGCACCAGCTGCTCGCTTTCGCTGTCGAGCGCGCTGGTGGCCTCGTCCAGCAGCAGGATCGGGGCATTGCGCAGGAAGGCACGCGCGATGGCGATGCGCTGCCGCTGGCCACCGGACAGCTTGACGCCGCGGTCGCCGACTTCGGTGTTGAAGCCTTCCGGCATCGCCTCGATGAAGTCGCGGCAGCCGGCGGCGTCGGCGGCAGCGCGCACCTCCTCGTCGGAGGCCTCCGGCTTGCCGTAGCGTATGTTCTCCAGCACCGAGCGGTGGAACAGCGACACGTCCTGCGGCACCACCGAGATCACCGCGCGCAGCGCGTCCTCGGTGAGGCCCGGCAGGTCCTTGCCGTCGATCAGGATGCGGCCGCCCTGGACGTAGCGCATGCGCTGCAGCAGGGCGAGCACGGTGGTCTTGCCGGAGCCGGAGCGGCCGACCAGCCCGATCCGGCTGCCGCCGTCGATCCGGAGGCTGAAATCGGCCAGCACCGGGTCGCCGCCGGGATAGGCATAGGTGACGTGCTCGAACACTACCTCGCCGCGCGGCTCGGCGCCGAAGCCGCCGGCATCGGCGGCGTCCGGCATGTCGTGCGGCAGCAACAGGGTGGACAGCGCTTCCGCCAGACGGGCGACGTGCTGGATGGTCTCGACCAGCGCCACCGCCAGGTCGCGCGTGCCGTGCAGGATCATGAAGCCGAGCGTCACTACCATGACCACGTCGCCCACGGTGGCGACATGGTGCTGCCACAGCAGCACCGACCAGACCAGCAGCACCGCGGTCAGGATCGCGGTCAACACCGCGTGGATCAGGCGCAGCCGCTCCAGGTAGCGCAGCGAGGTGCCGCGCGCGTGCATCTCGCCCTCCATGCGCTGGCTGAAGCGCACCCGCTCGCGACGCGTGGCGCCGAAGGCGCGCACCAGCGGCATGTTGTTGATGATGTCGAGCAGCTCGCCGTCCACCCGGGCGGCGTCGGACGCGTAGCGGTGGTGCAGCGGCCGTCCGCCGGCCGCCATTCGGAACATCAGCATCGAGATCAGGGCGGCCAGCACCACCAGCACAGCGGCCATCGCCGGGCTCACGGTGATCATCAGCAGGATGGAAAAGGCGACGTTGAGGCAGGGCGGCAGCACGTTCCAGGTGGCCAGGTTCTCCAGGGTGAACATGGCGTTGGAGGTGGCGGTGATCCGGCCGGCCAGCGTGCCGGGCATCCGGTCGGCGAAGTAGGACGGGGCGTGGCCGGTCAGGTGGCGGAACAGGTCGCGCCGCAGGTCGCCGGTGACGGCGACGAAGGCGTGGGTCGACACCCAGCCGCCGACCCGCCAGGCCAGGTTGTCGACGCAGATCAGCACGCCGAGCAGGCCGACCGCGACCCAGACTGGGCGCATCGGCCCGCCGCGGTAGTTGGTCAGGGTGTCGACCAGGTAGTGCACGGCGTAGGAGGAGCCGACCACGGCAACCACCGCCACCAGCACCGACAGCAGGATCAGCGCGTGCTGCAGCTTGTGGTGCAGCACGTAGCGGGCCATGAACGCCAGCGGCCGCGGCGCCAGGCGGATCAGGTCGGAGTCGTCGATGGTGACCGCCTCGTGTGGCCCGGGGGCGGTCCTGCGCGTCGAGGTCATGCGCCATCCTTCCGGTCGGATCGGGGCTTCGGGCACTGGCGGGGTGTTAACGGTTCGGTCATCACGACTAGTTCACCCGTCCGTGTTCGTCGTCGCCAACAAAATGCCTCGTTCCGGGCGTTGATTGGGAATCACAACCCGCAAGGAGCGTACATGCGTATCGCCCAGATCGCCCCTCTCCATGAGGCCGTGCCGCCGAAGCTGTATGGCGGCACCGAGCGTGTTGTATCGTTCCTGACGGAGGAGCTGGTCAATCTCGGGCATGACGTGACCCTGTTCGCCAGCGGCGACAGCGTGACAGAGGCCAACCTCCACGCCTGCTGGCCACGCGCGCTCCGGCTTGATCCGGCGATCCGCGACCCGATCGCGCCGCACATGCTGATGATGGAGCAGGTGGCGCAGCGGCTGGACCAGTTCGACGTGCTGCACTTCCACATGGACTACTGGCCGTTCACCCACTTCTCGCGGCAGCCGGTGCCCTGCGTCACCACCATGCACGGCCGGCTCGACCTGCCCGAGTTGCAGCCGGTGTTCGACGCCTTCCCCGGTGTGCCGGTGGTGTCGATCTCCGACAGCCAGCGGCGTCCGCTGCACGGCGCCAACTTCGTGCGCACGGTGCTGCACGGGCTGCCGGAGCGCCTGCTCACGCCGCAGGGCAACCCGGACGGCAGCGACCGCTCCTATCTCGCCTTTCTCGGCCGCATCTGCCCGGAAAAGGGCGTGGACAAGGCGATCCGCATCGCGCGTGCGGTCGGCATCCCGCTCAAGATCGCGGCCAAGGTCGACAAGGTGGACACGGACTATTTCGAGACCGTGATCCGGCCGATGCTGGGTGCCGGGGTTGAGCTGATCGGCGAGATCAACGACGGGCAGAAGGCGGCCTTCCTGAGTGGCGCGCGCGGCCTGCTGATGCCGATCGACTGGCCGGAGCCGTTCGGGCTGGTGATGATCGAGGCGATGGCCTGCGGCACGCCGGTGATCGCGTTCAACCGCGGCTCGGTGCCGGAGGTGATCGAGGACGGGCTGACGGGTCTGATCGTGGAGGACGAGACCAGCGCGATCGCCGCCATCTCGCGGCTGCACACGCTGAGGCCGGCCGCGATCCGGGCCCGGTTCGAGCGCCGGTTCACCGCCCGGCGGATGGCAGACGACTACCTCGCCGTCTACCGGCAACTAGCGATGCAGCACCGTCCGAGCCTGCGGCTGGTGTCCGGCGAGTAGAACGGCATCAGGTCGGGCCGTCATGCGGTCCGACCGGTCCGACGCGACTGCGCCTTCCCGGTGACGGAGCAGGGTTCAACGGGACGCTCGCGCCCCGAGCCCGATGCCCGGCCGGGCTGGCAGTTCTGGATCGATCGCGGCGGCACCTTCACCGACGTGGTCGGCCGCTCCCCGGAAGGGGAGCTGCACGATGCCAAGCTGCTGAGCGAGAATCCAGCGGCATATGACGACGCGGCGCTGGCCGGGATCGCGCTGCTGATGGGAGCGCCGCCGGGCGGGCCGGTCCCGGTCGAGGCGATCGACGTCGTGCGGATGGGCACCACGGTCGCCACCAACGCGCTGCTGCAGCGGCGCGGGGCCCCGACCCTGTTCCTGGTGACCGCAGGCTTTGGCGACCTGCTGCGGATCGGCAACCAGGTGCGGCCTGCCCTGTTCGCCCTCGACGTGCGCCGCGAGCCGCCGTTGCCGACGCGGGTCGCCGGGATCGGCGGGCGGCTCGATCCGGACGGCCACGAGGTCACGCCGCTCGACGAGGCAGAGGCGCGGGTCGTGCTAGCCCAAGCGGTGGCGGACGGCCATGAATCCTGCGCGATCGCGCTGATGCATGGCTGGGCACATCCGGAGCACGAGCGTCGCCTGGCGGCGCTGGCGCACGAGGCGGGGTTCGCGCACGTTTCGGCCAGTCACGTGGTGGATCCAGCACCGCGGCTGGTGCCGCGGGCGCAGACCACGGCGGTGGACGCCTACTTGGCGCCTGTGCTGCGCCGGCACGTCGATCGGCTGCATCGGGCGCTGCCAGGGGTGACGCTGTTGTTCATGCAGTCGCATGGCGGCCTGGTGCGGGGGGAACGGTTCCGGGCGCGGAACGCGATCCTGTCCGGGCCGGCCGGCGGGGTGGTGGGAGCGGTGCGCACCGCCACGGCGGCCGGCTTCACGCGGATCGTCGGCTTCGACATGGGCGGCACCTCCACCGACGTGTCGCTGCACGAGGACGGGTTCGAGCGCACGGACGCGGCCCTGGTGGACGGGGTGCCGGTACGGGCGCCGACGCTGGCGATCGAGACGGTGGCGGCGGGCGGCGGCTCGATCCTGCGCCACGACGGCGAGCGACTGCGGGTCGGGCCGGACAGCGGCGGCGCCGATCCGGGACCGGCGGCATACCGGCGCGGCGGCCCGCCCACCATCACCGACGCGAACATCCTGCTCGGCCGCATCCCGGTCGACCGGTTCCCTGCCCTGTTCGGCCCCGACGGCGACCAGCCGCTCGACCCGGAGGCGGTGGCAGTGGCGTTCGACCGGCTGGCCGAGCGGTTCGCCGCCTCCGGCAGCCCGTCCACGCCGCACGAGATCGCCGCCGGTGCGATCGGGCTGGCGGTGCAGCAGATGGCAGACGCGATCCGGCGCATCGGCCTGCGGCGTGGCCGCGACCTCGACGGGTTCACCCTCGCCTGCTTCGGCGGCGCCGGCGGGCAGCACGCCTGCCTGGTGGCCGACGAGCTGGGGCTGGAGCGGATCTTCATCCATCCGCGTGCCGGGCTGTTGTCGGCCTACGGCATGGGGCTCGCCGACCAGTCGGTGCTGCGCCGCACTGCGGTGGAAACGGTGCTGGGCGCGGACGGCGCGGCGCTGGACGCGCTGGCGGACCGGCTGGAACGGGAGGCGCGTGCGGCGCTGGCGGAGGATGGCGCCGATCCGGACGTGGTGGCCTGCACCCGCACGGTGCAGCTGCGCGTTGCCGGCAGCGATGCCTTCCTCGACGTGGCACTGGCGTCGCCGGCGGCGATGCGAACGGCGTTCGCGGCGCTGCACCGCCGGCGATACGGCTTCACCCTGTCGCGGGCGCTGGTGGTGCAGGCGGTGCAGGTGGAGGCGACGGCGCCGGGGCAGCCGGTCGACGAGGCGCTGCTGCCGGAGCGCGACGCGGCGCCGCCGGGATCAATATCGATGTGGGACGGCAGGGCGATGCGGCCGACGCCCCTGCACGACCGGGCGCTGCTCGGACCAGGCCGGCGCATCGCTGGGCCGGCGCTGATCGCGGAAGCCAACGCCACCACGGTGGTGGAGGACGGATGGGTGGCGGAGGTGGACCGGCACGGCGGGCTGGTGCTGACGCGGAGCGTAGGGCGTCCGGCGGTCGCGGCGGCGGGTGACGGGCGGCCCGACCCGATCCGGCTGGCGCTGTTCAACGCCGTGTTCATGAGCGTGGCCGAGGAAATGGGGACGGTGCTGCAGAACACCGCGCTCAGCGTCAACATACGCGAGCGGCTCGACTTCTCCTGCGCGCTGTTCGACGCGGACGGACAGCTGGTCGCCAACGCGCCGCACGTGCCGGTGCATCTGGGGGCGATGGGCGAGAGCGTGCGGCACGTGCTGCGCACGCGCGGCGGCCGGCTGCGTCCGGGGGACTCGGTGGCGCTGAACGACCCGTTCCGCGGCGGTACCCACCTGCCGGACATCACCGTGGTGACGCCGGTGTTCGACGCAGCCGGGGCGTTGCGCTGCTTCGTCGGCAGCCGCGGGCACCACGCCGACATCGGCGGCATCACGCCCGGGTCGGTGCCGCCGTTCTCCGCGACGCTGGCGGAGGAGGGGGTGGTGCTGGACGACGTGCTGGTGATGCAAGACGGCCGGTTCCGCGAGGCGGAGCTGCGTGCGCTGCTGCGGGAGGCGCCGTGGCCGGCGCGCGATCCGGACACCAACATGGCCGACCTCCAGGCGCAGCTCGCCGCCAACGGCGCCGGGATCGCGGCGCTGGAGCGGGTGGCCGGACGCTACGGCTGGGACACGGTGGCGGCCTGGTTCGGCCACGTGATGGACAACGGCGAGCGGGCAGTGCGCCGGCTGCTGGACCGGCTGCCGGACGGGGCACGCGCGTATCCGCTCGACGACGGGGCGATGCTGCATGTCGCGGTGCGGATCGACCGCGACGCCCGCAGCGCCGTGATCGACTTCGCCGGCACCGATGCGCAGCGGCCCGGCAACTTCAACGCCCCGCCGGCGGTGGTGCGGGCATCGATCCTGTACGTGCTGCGCTGCCTGGTGGATGACGACATACCCCTGAACGACGGCTGCCTGCGCCCGGTGGAGATCCGGGTACCGGAAGGCAGCTTCCTGTCGCCGCGTCCGGGGGCGGCGGTGGTGTCGGGCAACACCGAGCTGTCGCAGGCGGTGGCGAACGCGCTGCTGGGGGCGCTCGGCGCCTGCGCGTCGGCACAGGGAACGATGAACAACTTCGTGTTCGGGGATGCGGCGCGCCAGTACTACGAGACGATCGGTGGCGGCACCGGGGCGGGGCCGGGGTTCGACGGCGCCGACGGGGTGCAGAGCCACATGACCAACACGCGGATGACCGATCCGGAGGTGCTGGAGATGCGCCTGCCGGTACGGGTCGAGCGGTTCGCCATCCGGCCGGGTTCAGGCGGCAGCGGCCGGCATCGCGGCGGGAACGGGCTTGTGCGCCAACTGCGGTTCCTCGAGCCGATGACGGCGATGCTGGTGTCGTCGCGCCGCACGGTGGCGCCGTTCGGGCTCGACGGCGGCAGCGACGGTGCGGTCGGCCGGCAGCGGGTCGAGCGCGCCGACGGCACCACCGAGATCCTGGCGGGGGTGGCGCAGGCGAAGCTCGGGCCCGGCGACGTGATCGTGATCGAGACGCCGGGCGGCGGCGGCTGGGGCGCCGGTTGAGGCCGGCGCCGTGGTTTCAGGCGAGGCCGAGCAGCTCCACGTCGAAGATCAGGGTGGCGTTCGGCGGGATCGTCCGGCCGGCGCCGCGCGCGCCGTAGCCGTGCTCGGGCGGCAGCACCAGGATGCGACGGCCGCCGACGCGCATGGTGGCGACGCCGAGATCCCAGCCGGAAATCACCTCGCCCACGCCGAGGCTGAAGCGGAACGGGGTGCCGCGGTCGCGCGAGCTGTCGAACTTGGCCCCCTCCTTGCCGTCCTCGTCGAGCCAGCCGGTGTAGTGCACCACCACGGTCTGCCCCTGCGTCGGCGACCCGCCCTGCCCTTCGACCTCGTCGCGGTAGCGGATGCCGTTGGGCAGGGTGACGAAGTCGGTGTCCATAGGATGCTCCGGGGTTGGACGGAGCGGCGGTTCTAGCAGGGGGCCGGGCGGATGCCGAGCCGGCCCGGGAGCCGGCAGGCCAGTCCCGCGGATCGCTAGCCGAACGACACGGGTCCGACTGCGCCGTGCCAGTGGCTCACCCTCGTCCCCGTCTCGTCCATGACGAAGAAATGCGTCATGGTCGGGTGCACCGTCGGGCCGCCATCGTCGGGCGTCATGGCGACGGTGCCGCGGAACACCTTCAGGGTGCCGCCGTCCCAGTACTCCTTGACCTCGTGCAGCGCGGTGAAGCCGGTGTCGATGAAGGCGCGGAGGTTGTCGCGGATCGCCTCCCGGCCGTGCCAGTCGGCGACGCCGAGGTTGCAGATCGCGTCCTCCGCGAAGCAGTCGAAGCCGGCGCCGAACGTCTTGTCATCGATCTCCTTCCACATCGCCAGAAGCCAGTCGGGGGCGGGCTTCTTCTCGAACGTCCTGGTGTCCATGGGAGTCTCCGATCGTCGTGCCGTCCGTGCCGCTTGCCGGAATGGCGGTCGCCATGCCTGCCGGGCCGGAGCCGATGCCGGGACGGGTCCTGAACCCGGTCCGGCGCCGGGCGGGACCATGCCGCCCGCCGCTGCCGGGCCTCAATTACCTCCGAGGTCATGGACGATGCCGGTCCGGACCGGCCGGCACGCCCGCTTCCCGTTCGAGCACTGCCGGGCCGGGTCCGGCCCGGCATGATCCGGCGTGCCGAGCGGGGCGGCGAGCTCGGCGCGCTCCTGCGCCATTGGCGACAGGTTCGCGGCCTGAGCCAGCTCGGCCTCGCCCTGGAGGCGGGGATGTCGCAGCGCCACCTGAGCTTCGTCGAGACCGGACGCAGCACGCCGAGCCGCGACACCCTCCGCGCCGTCGCCGACGCGATGGCGATACCGTTCAGGGAGCGCAACATGCTGGCCCTGGCGGCCGGCTATGCGCCCGACTACGCCGAGGACGAGCTGGACGCGCCAGAGATGCGCAGCGTCACCGCAGCACTCGCCCGCGTGCTGCGGCAGCACGAACCGTTCCCGGCCTTCGTGCTGGACCGCAGTTGGGATGTGGTGATCGCGAACAACGCCGCCCGGCACTTCCTTGGCCGGTTCCTCGATCTCGACGCCCATCCCAGGCCACGCAACATGCTGCACCTGATGTTCGACCCCGGAGCCATGCGGCCGTTCATCCATGACTGGGACACGGTGGCCCAGGCGCTGATCGACCGCGTCTTCCGCGAGGCGACCGGGCAGGTGCTCGACCAGCCGGCGCGCGCGCTGCTCGACAGCCTCATGGCCTACCCGGGGGTCAGGCCGGAGTGGCGCCGCTTCACGCCGATGTCCGGCGCTCCGGTGGTCCCGATCGGCTTCGTTCGCGACGGGACGGTGCTGAACTACTTCTCCCTGGTTTCTGTGGTGGGAACCCCACAGTCCATCCTCACCCAGGAGCTTCGCGTCGAGTGCATGTTCCCGGCCGACGAGGCGACGGAGCCGCGTCACCTGGCGCTCATGGCCGAGGCGCCGTCTTCCGGGAGCCCGGAGGATCCCCGGAAGTTGTCGTGAGCCCGGACCGTCGGCCGCGCCGCGAGGATGGCGTCGAAACCGACGTTTCGCCCCGTCGAGCGCTGATCGTCGAAAAAGGGGAACATCGTGCCGGCAGGCCGGTGGTTGGGCCTGCACCGCGGACGAGATGACCTGACCTGCCGGAACATCGCGAAGTCGTCATAAAAAAGCGACATCCGATGCAGGCGTTGGTCCGTATCAATTTTGGGAGGCACAGGACGTGGCTCCCGAAGCGCTATCACGCGCGCCATCCCGGGACGAAACGCACCATGCAGCAGAACAACATCCCTTCGACGTCCTCTTCCCGCCGCTCCCTGCTCGGACGGGCGGGCGTGGGCGCCCTGGCGGCCGGAGCGATGGTCGCCGGCATCGGCCGCACGTCTCCGGCCGAAGCAGCGACCACCGACATTGACGTCGGCATCCTCAACTTCGCGCTCAACCTGGAGTACCTCGAAGGCGAGTACTACAACCGCGGCGTCAACGGCTCCGGCCTGGCCAACATCGGGACGCCCGGCACGGTCACCGGCGGCAGCCCGGTCCCGTTTGCCGACGCAGCCGTCCAGAAGCTGTTCGCCGACATCGCCCTCGATGAAGCCAGCCACGTCGCCTTCCTGCGCGCCAACCTCGGCACCGCCGCGGTTCCCGAGCCCAATATCGACTTTACCAACACCTTCCTGAGCCTCGGCCAGGCAATCGGGCTGCCAGGCTTCAACCCGTTTGCGGACGAGCTGAGCTTCCTGCTCGGCGCCTACGTGTTCGAGGACGTCGGCGTCACCGCCTACAACGGCGCGGCACCCCTGATCACCAGCAAGACCTACCTCGGTGCCGCCGCCAGCATCCTCGCGGTCGAGGCCTATCACTCGGGAGCGATCCGCAGCGCGCTCTACCAGGCCAACTACGGTGTCTATACCGACCGCATCTCGGCGATCCGCGCCGCGTTCTCCGGCACCGGTCCGGGTACCAGCCTGCCGAGCGACGACGCGGGCGACGACGGCGCGAACGGCACGGTCAACCTCGCGCCGACCGACAGCAACTCGCTCGCCTTCACCCGCACGCCGGAGCAGGTGCTGGCCATCGTGTTCGCCGGCGGCACCACCAGCGGCGGCTTCTTCCCCAACGGCATCCAGGGGATGTTCACCTCCTCGGCTAGCTGACCTCACGCCTGATGACCGGCTATATCCTACGGCCGGTCATTCCGTGGCTGGCCGTACTCGGTCGCAAGGAGGCCTTGACCCAGATGGCAGGCTTGGTTGGGATCCTGATCCGGCAGAGGATGGTTCCGGCGACCATCCTCCTGTTCATGATCGGCCTGCCCGATGCGGCTCATGCTCATGTCAAATGGTGCACGGTCACCAACGTGCGCGACATGCCGTTGGTGCTGCACAGCGTCCTCTCCACCATCTTCCTGACTGTTCTTGCCGGCTTCACCCTCATGGTGCTTCTCGGCTTCGGCCTCGACGGCTGGGTTGCCCGGCGTTGGCCGAAGCGCCTCAGCAGCGGTGCGGCACGCGGCCCGATCGAGGACCGCCTGATCCGTGCCGCAGCGGGAGCCTACTTCATCTATGCCTCGATAGCCGGCACGATGATCCTGACGCCGGAACTGACAACCCACGCGACCTGGATCCCCGTCGTGCAGTTCCTGATTGCGCTGTTCCTGATCTGGCGACCGACATGCCTGCTGTCGGGGCTCGGCATCCTCGCTCTCTATCTGTTCGCCGTCCGGCAGTACGGCTTGTTCCACCTGACCGACTACGTCTTCCTGCTGTGCCTCGCGATCTACCTGGTATTGCTCTCGCTTCCTGCGTTCGCGCTGACGCGCATGCGGGAGCCGCTGCTGGTCGGCGGCCTCGCATTCAGTCTCGCCTGGACCGCGATCGAGAAGTTCCTTTATCCGCAGTGGACCGATGCGGTCATCGCGATGCATCCCAGCATCGGGCTCGGCTTCTCCGACAGCATCGTCGTCGTCATCGCCGGCTTCGTCGAGTTCACGCTCGCCTTCTACCTGGTCACGGGTCGCGGCCTGCTGCGGCTGGGCGGTGCGGGCTACGCGTTGATCTTCATCGCCGCGATGCCGCCGTTCGGCAGGATCGACGTGTTCGGTCACCTCGTGGTCATCGCGACGCTGGGCATGGTCGTGCTGGGCGGGACGACCCCGATGCAGGAGCGGGTGCATCTAGCGGGACGTGGGATCGTGGTGGATGCGACGTGGATCGCGTTGCTGTATCTGGTCTCGCTCGGGCTGTTCTTTGCTGCCTACTATGCCATGCAAAGAACCTGATCGAGGATCCCTTACAGCTCGGATCTCCGGGGCGGTTCCATCTCCCTGGTCGCCGAGGATTCCCATGACGGTGGCTGGTTCGTCGGTCCGGCGCACAGGTCACCAGCCGGCAGGTGATCACCACCGTGTCGCCCTGCTCGACGGTGCCGACGTCCGCGACCTCCAGGCGGTCGAAGGCACGGCTCATCTGCCGCGGCCGGTCCGCATAGCCGCGATGGTCACGGAACTCCCCGTTCCACGGCAGGTCGTGCGACTGGCGGAGCACGACGTCCGGATCGAGCGTCGCCGCCATCTCGGCGAAGTCGGTAGCCGCGCCGGCGCCCGTCGCGTTCATGCAGGCCAGTTCAGCCGCGTGGAAGCGCGCGATCACCTCGGTCGGCGTGTCACGTTCGCCCCTGTCGGCCACCTCCGCCGGGTTGCTCCGATGCGGGGCTGCCAGGATCTGGAACCTTCCGATGGCGGCGGACGATCGTCGGCCGTACTACCTGTCCCGTATGGTGCCTCGTCTAGAGCGGGACGACGCGGCTGCGCGTCGGCTCGACGTCAGTGACCGTTGCGACGTCGGCCATCATCCGCCCGGTGTCGACGGACGCGAGTGCCGCCGTCAGGGCCGCCTCGTCGCGGAACACGCAGGTCGAGACGGCGATCAGGCCGCCGCCATCGCCCACGGGGAAGAAGCCGGACACGCTCAGCAGGCCGTGCGGGCTCCAGACCTCGCGCACCAGCGGCAGGTGGACCTCGATCCAGTGCCGGCGGTCGAACCGGGAGCCGGCATCGCCGGCATAGGTGACGAGAAGCATGATCATGACGGAACCTTTGGAATCGGATGCTCAGGTGAAGTCGATGGCGAAGGCGAAGGCGTGTGCCTGCCAGGCCGCGATGTCCTTCGCGAACCCATCGAGCTTCTTCTCGGCGATGGCATGGGCGATCGGTCCGAGCGGCAGGTGCAGCGGCGGCTCGTCGGCGTCGATCGCCTGGAGGATGACGGCGACCGCCCCGACGGGACAGCCGGCCGGCCTGCCGTCGTTGTCGTTACGATACTGCCGGAGCCTGCCAGACGTTTCGGCATAAGGCCTCGATCTCCTTGCCGGCGGTGGCGATCGAGCGGCCGAGGGCCGAACGGCGCCAGCTCCTGCGCCAGCGCCTCGGACAGACCCTGCATCGTGACCCTGGCGTCGTCGTAGCAGCCATGGCCGGCCGTACCCGAGATGCCGGCGCCGGAGGAAACGTCGACGACGCGAGCGCCCCTGCGATGGCGCAGCGCCGGCAGGGCGGCGCGCGTGGTCTCGATCAAGCCCGGACACGTTGGTCTCGAACACCGGTCGGCACTCCGTCGGCGTCGCCTCCTCGACCGCGCCCATCAGGCGATCCCGGCTTTGTCGACCAGGACGTCAAGGCCGAACGCGATCCCGGCCAGGGGCACGGCGGCTAGGGCCGGGCCGTCCAGGGTGACGTCGAGCGCCACCGTCCGGACCGTCGGGATGACGGGCGGCGAGCTCGCCGGCGCATCGACGCTGCGCTCTGTGGCCACCAGGCGGTCGCCACGGGCAGGCATGGCGCCCGCCGGCACCAGGCCGAAGCCGGTCGAGCATCCGGTGATAAGCCAGGTCCTGGTCATGTCGGGACCTCATGACGGTGTCGGGTGCCGGCTCGATGACGGCAGCGATCAGCGGGCGTGGTTGAGCGTGAAGTCGGCCATCGCCGACCAGTCCTTGTCGCCCATCCCGGCATCCACGGCCTCCGCCATCCGTCCGCGCACGGCGCCGAGCATCGGCAGCGTCCGTCCGGCCGCCTCCGCGGCGATGGCGGCAAGCCCGAGATCCTTGAGCCCGAGACTGGCCTTGAAGCCAGGATCGTAGCTGTTCCCGGCGATATTGGCGCTGTAGGTCTCGTAGGAGCGGCCGGCGAACAGCGTGCCCAGGATCAGCTCGAAGAAGGCCTGGCGCGGCAGCCCGCTCGCCTCGGTCAGCACCGCCGCCTCGGCCAGCGCCTCGATGGCCATGGTGATCATCATGTTCGCCGCGATCTTGGCCGCGTTGGCCCGGGCTGGCACCTCGCCCATGTCCCACACCTTGCGGCCCAGCACCTCCAGCAGCGGCCGTGCCTGCTCGACCGCCGCCCGCTCGCCGGCCGCGAGGATGTTCAGCTGGCCCTCCTTGGCCACGTCCGGCCGGCCGAGCACCGGCGCGGACACATAGCCGATGCCGGCCTTGGCGTGCGCGGCGGCGAGCTCGGTCGCGAACCCGACCGAGATCGTCGCCGTGACGACGTGCACCGGTCCCGGCCGCATCCGCTCCAGCACGCCGGCATCGAGCAGCACCTCCCGGATCGCCCCGTCATCCGACAGCATGGTGACCACGATCCCGGCCTCGAACGCTTCCGCCGGCGACGCCACCATCCGCACCCCGTTGAGACCGGCATTGCCCCCGCGGTTCCAGGCCCGCACGGCATGCCCGGCCTTCAGGAGGTTGCCGGCCATGGCGCTGCCCATCGCGCCCAGTCCGATGAATCCGACGTCCATGAACCGTTCTCCCCAGGCAACCCACCCGTTGCCGCCGGCCGTGATGACCGGCGAGGCGGTGGGTGGTTTCGTCGGCAGCAAGTTCCCGAGCGGAAACGGCAAGAAAGGAGGGATCGATCGCGCCTTTGACGGCCGGAGGATGATTCCGGACACTGCGCGAGGAGGTGATGCCGATGACTCCTGGTCGAACGTCCGGGTTCTCGCCGGCCAGCCTGCGCTGCAGCATGGCGCTCCCGTCGGAGGTGGTGGCCAGCAGCGTCGCGTGCGGCTGGACCGCGCTGCTCGTCGAGCGGCACCGGGTCGAGCCGAGCGGCGAGGTGTTCGAGACCGCGCCGACCCCGGACCAGACGGTCGTCGTCATGACCAGGGGCGAGCAGGACCTCGTCTCGTTCAAGGCCGGCACCTGGCGGCAGGCCACCTACCGGGCCGGCACGGTCGGCATGACCCCGGGCGGCCACATCGACCGCCTGCGCCGGCGGTTGCGGAGTCGGTCGGCACCCTTCGAGAAGGTGAACCTTTACGTTCCGCAACAGGCGTTCCACGACGTGACGGAGCACTACCGGCGTGCCGGACAGCGGCCGCAGGCCCGGCCGATGACGGCGCTCGCGTTCCAGGACCCGGTCGTCGCGCAGGTGGCGGTCGCGCTGCTGCGCGGCATGGCCGACGGCCAGCCCGACCTTTATGCCGAGGCTGCGGTCCAGTGGCTCGCGACCCATCTCCTGTCGGCGCACGGCAGGACGATCACTGTCGGCGAGCACCGGCCGCCCGGGATCATCGCCGACAGGAGACTCGCGCGCGTGGTCGAGTACATGAGCGCGCACGCGACGGATCCGCTGACCCTGGAGGACCTCGCGACGGAAGCCGGCGTCAGCAAGTTCCACTTCACGCGCCTGTTCCGTGCATCCCTCGGAACGACTCCGCATGCGTATCTGGTCGAGCTGCGTCTGGAGGCTGCGCGCAGCCTGCTGACGGGTACCGACCTCAGCATCTCGCAGGCTGCCTCGCGCTGCGGCTTCGGGAACGTCGCGCATTTCGGCAGCGTCTTTGCCAAGCGGTTCGGCCTGGCTCCGACGGCGTTCCGGAAGGAGGCGAGACACGGAGGGCTGCGGCGATGATCGCGGTCGACCTGCAGGCGGCGTCGTGCGTGCCCGTGGCAGGAACACGTCGCGGCTACACGTGTCGGCTCCGAGGCGTCGGCGCGGGTCAGTCCCGGTAGTGCACGGCCCAGGGCAGGACCGCTTCGGCAACGGCGTCGGGCTGCTCGACGAACAGCGCGTGCGATGCGTCCTCGACGATGACGCGGCTCACCCGGCTGCCGAGCTGCGTGCGCAGCTCGTCCCAGTACGGCTTCGGGATGAACGGGTCGTGCTCTGCAACGATCTGGAGCAGCGGCACGTCACCGCAGGCCCAGAACTCCGACAGCCCGCTCGCCTCCGCCGCCTCGTGCTGCATACGCAGCGTGTCGGGATACCAGCCGTCGAGCCAGATGCCGGGATCGTGGCCCGGGGCGAAGAACGCCGTGCGCAGCGCCGCGAGCCGGTCGGCCCTCGGCGCGGACGGGTCGCCGGCGACGAACGGGGTCCTGCCGATCTCCTTCGGCACCGTCGAGGCCTGGGCGGCGGCGAGCACCACTGCCTTGACCAGCTCCGGATGCAGCGTCGTCACCACGCGCGCCAGGATGTTGCCGAAGGCGTGGCCGAGCAGGACCGCGGGACCGTCCGCAAGGTGGCGGAGGCAGATGGCCACGTCGTTCGCCAGGTCGGGCAGGGTGAGGCCGGTCATCGGCCCGGTCGAGCCGGCGACGCCGCGCGGCTGGGGGCGCAGCACCGTCCAGCCGGCCGCGACGAGGCGCGCGGCGATGTCGTCGAAGTCGGCGCCGCCGTCCCGGCCATACGAGGGCAGGATCAGGAAGGGCGGGCCGTCGCCGTCGACGAAGCACTCGATCGCGACGCCGCCCTCGCGGACGAACACGCTGTTGCGGTTCCGGTCGGTCACGGCCCCTGGAACTCCACCCGCAGGATCTTTGCCGGACGGGCGATCCCGTCGGGCGGCGGCGACGCGGTGCCGCCATCGGTGGTGAAGAACGCCACCCGGCCATATTCCCCGGTGCCCCGTCCCCACGCGGCACTCGACGGGCCGATCAGCTCCTCGGTGAACGGGTCGCCGGCGACGCTCTGGGTGAAGCCGCTGTTCTCGCCGAGGTTCATCGACACCTGGTCGATGGTGTTCTGCCGGTGGGTGGTCAGATAAAGGACGCTCCGGTCCTCGTCGATGCAGAAGTCGTCGCCCATCCGGCCGGCGACCACCAGCTCGGGAGCACCTGCGGGCTCGAAGGTGGCGGGATCGACCGGCACGCGCATGAACAGCTTTTTCGCCGTCGCGGTGTAGTACAGGTGGCCGGTCCGTGCGGCGTAGCGCACGCCGTTCACCCCGGGCTGCTCTGGCTTCTGCGTGCCGGGGTAGTAGCCCATGCTCTCGTGCTGCAGCCAGACGCGGGCGGTAGGCGTGCCGCCGTCCGCAGGAAGGTCGACGCGCCAGATCAGGCCGGCGAAGCAGTCGGCGACCAGCATCACGCCCGGCGCGATCAGGCAGCTCCCGTTCAGGCCGCGCGCCGTGTCGGGAAACCGGAACACCATTTCGGGACGAACCGGCGAGCCCGGCACCCAGCCGCGCAGGTCCAGGCGGTGCAGGTAGCACTCGTGCGTGGTGTAAAGGTTGGTGGTGGACAGGAGGAAGACGTCGGGCTCGATCTCCACCAGGCCCGTGGTCGGCTCCGCGAAGCCGTGCACGCGCGACGGCTCCACGGGCACGGTTCCGCGTATGGGCGGGACGTACCAGAGCTCCTTGTGGTTCATGGAGGTGACGAGCAGGGAGTTGTCCTCCCGCGCGACCAGGTTCTCGAGGAAGTGCTTGGGTGGGAAGCTGGCGACGATGGCGAGCTTCGCCTGTGGCGCGGTGTTGTGCGACATGGGGTTCCTCCGCAGGGCCTGGCAATAAAGGTTGGGGACGACCGGTCAGGCGGGTGCCGGGATCTCGAAGCCGTTCAGGAGGGCGCAGACGATGTGGTAGATGCCGGCAAGAAAGGCGATGTCGACCAGCCCCTGCGTCCCGAACGCCCTCTCGGCTTCGGCATACAGCGACGCGTCCACGCGGTGTTCGGTCGAAAGCTGCCGGACGTAGCGCTGCGCGAGCTTCTCCTTCTCGTCGAGGTCCTCCGGCAGCCCTCCGGCGGCAAGCGTCCGGATCGCCTCGTCCGACAGGCCGGCCTTACGGGCGACGGCCGCATGCGCGTAGAGCTCGTACTCCGACCGCCACGCAGCGCCGACGACAAGGATCACCACCTGGCGGACGCGCTGGTCGAGGGTGGTGTGCGCCTGCTCGGCGTCCTGGAGCGACAGGAAGGCCTGGGCGATGCCGGGGCTGAGCAGCACCGGGTTGAACGGCCCGACCAGCCGGCCGTCGTCGGTCCTGCTGCGGAAGCCGGCGTCGTCGGCCCACGGCACCATGGTCCGGTTGATGCGGTGGTAGACCTCGCTCTGCGCGTCGGACAGCGTCGCGGGATCGAGCAGCGGCAGGCGGCCGCCGAGGGTGTCGGTTTGGGCGGGCATGGCGGGGGTCTCCTGGTTCGCCGGACAGGCTATTGGTCGAGGCCGGTGGCGTTCGCCGGCACGTCGTAGGCCGCCAGGGTGAGCGACACGCCGGTGAACCAGCCGAGCAGCATGGTCACGTCGACGATCCCGGCATCCCCCAGCAGGGTCCTTGCCCGCCGGAACAGGCCGTTCGGCACCACGCGCGGGGCGACCAGGGCGGAGGCCAGCTCGTACACCACCTGCTGCCGGGGATCGTCGAACGCGGTCGGCAGCCCGGCGATGATGGCCTCGACCTTCTCTGCCGGCAGGCCGCCGGCCTTCTCGGCAATCATCTCGTGCTCGTAGTTCGAGTACGCGGCCAGCCAGCGGCCGTTGACCAGGTTGGTGGCGATCTCGATCTCCGCCTTGGTCAGCGTCGACCGGGTTTGGTAGTAGGCGCCGATCGGGACGACCGTCTTCGACAGCGCCGGGTTGGCCAGCCAGATCTTGTGCGGGCCCGGCACCTGCCCACGCAGCTGGATGGTGAAGTCGTAGGCGTCCCGCATGGCGGGGGGCATGTCGGCGACGGGGGTCTCGTCGAACCGGCCGAACGTTCCGAAATCGTGCTGCCCGGACATGATGATGTCGTCTCCTCCAACCAGGGATGGGTGTGGACCGGGCGGCCGCGGCCGTCTTTCGCGTTCCGACCGCCATTGTCGGTTTCCGATCGCCGCCCGAGGTTCCGGGCGGTCATGTCGAGCGGTGGCTCAGGCCCGGCGTGCGATGCGCCACGCGCGGGGGCTCAGCCCGGTCGCCTTGCGGAAGGTGGTCGCGAAATGGCTCGGCTGCTCGAAGCCGCATCGCATGCCGATCTCCGTCACCGGCAGGTCGGTGTTATCCAGCAGGTCGCGCGCCGTCTCGATGCGGATACGAACCAGGTAGCGATGCGGCGGCTCGCCGGTCGCTGCCCGGAACGCACAGGCGAAGCGGGACGGGCTCAGGTCGCCGACCGCTGCGAGCCGGACGAGCGGCAGCGCCTCGTCCAGATGCGCCCGCATGTGCTCGACCACGCGGCGCAGGCGCACGCCGGAGATGCCGGCCACCTGGTCCGGCGTTCCTGGCGACAGGCTGGAATGACGGCGCAGCAGGTGCACGGCCAGGGCGCGGACCAGGGTGTCCGTCATCAGCCGCGTGGCCGGCGCAGGCGCCTCGGCCTCGGCCAGCAGCAGCCGCACCAGCCGGTCGGCGGTCTCGTCGGACGTGGCGAGCCGCGCTTCGAGCACCGCGAAAGCCGGGTCGCGGTCGAACATCTCCTCGGCCACGCTGCGCAGCAGGCCGGGGGCCAGGTGCAGCAGGACCACGTCGGGCCTGCCTTTAAGGACGCGGCGCACCGGCTGCCCGGCCGGTGTGAGGCTGATCTGCCCGGGCCCGGTCCAGCGGCGTTCCAGATGGCCGGCAGCCTGGCCCTCCTCGACCAGGACAGGTCCGAGGAGGTGGCCGACCAGGAGATGGTCGCGCATCCCGGGCAGGTCGATCGGGCCAGGCGGATGGCGGTAGCGCTGGAGGACGACATCGTCCCACCCTTCGGGCGGGCTGGACAGCAGCGGACGGCTTGGCAGCGCCCCCGGGAAGCACTCCGGCGTCAGGAGCTGCGCCTTCTCCGCCGGATCACCGGAGGCTGCCATGACCGCGGCTCCGCATGACGCGCCCGTCCCGATGACGGATCGGCACGGGCTCGCGCCGGTGCCGACCCTCCGGGCAGGGCGGACGTCGTTACGGCAGCGTCTACGACGTGGGCCGGCACGAGTTGCACCGGCAGCCGCGGGCGGTGCCGAGCGGGCTCAGGGCTTGGTGTCGGCCTTGACCGCGCCGCGGGTGCCGATCGGCTTGTCCGGGCCGACGGTGGAGTCGCGCTCCGTCTGCTGTTCCAGCTCGGCGTTCAGCTCGGCGCCCATCAGGATCACGATGGAGGAGATCCAGATCCAGGTCATGAAGCCGACCACAGCGCCGAGCGAGCCGTAGGTCTTGTTGTAGCTGCCGAAATGGCTGACGTAGAACGAGAAGCCGGCCGACACGAGCACCCAGCCGACCGCAGCCGCGGCAGCGCCCCAGCTGATCCACTGCCAGCGCGCGGTGTTGCGGCTCGGGCCATAGCGGTAGATCAGCCCGAGCGCGCCGGCCAGCACGACCAGCATGACCGGCCAGCGGCCGAGGTCGAGAAGCGTGTCGGCGAGGCTGTCGAGCCCGACGAAGGCGAACAGGATCGGCAGGGCGACCACCGCGAACAGCGCCAGGATCAGGAAGGCGATGGCGCCGAGGGTGAAGCACAGCGAGATCAGGGTCAGGCGGACGAAGGAGCGCTTCTCGTGCTCGTGGTAGACCACGTTCATCGCGTCGAACAGCGACTTCATCCCGGCGTTCGCGCTCCACAGCGAGGTGAGCAGCCCGACCACGACGCCGAAGCCGAGCGCCTTGGAGCCGCTGGAGGTCAGGGCGGCAACCTGCGCCTTGATGATGTCGATGCCGCCGCCCGGCACCAGCCCGTTCAGGCCGGCGAGCTGCGCGCTCAGGTGGGACGGGTCGGCGAACAGGCCGTAGATCGAGATCAGGCTGGCGATCGCGGGGAACAGCGCCAGCAGGCCGTAGAAGGTGATGCTGGCCGCCTCGGCCATGATCCGGTCCTCGTTGAAGCCGGCGCCGGCACGCTTGGCGACCGCCCACCAGCCCTTGGCCGGGATCTGGTGCGGCGCCTCGGCGTCGGCACCGGCCCGTTCGATATGCGGATCGTCGGTCGTCTCGGCTTCGGAGCGTTCCGGATCGGATCCCGGCGGCGTCGGCTCCGGCTGCCTCGGGCGACGCGGCGGGCCCGCCGCCGGTGCCGGCTGTCGTTGCGGCAGGCCGGCCGGCCGGGGCAGCAGCAGGCCGATGGCCGCGAGGCCCATCAGCAGGACCAGGTTGGGTCGGCCGGCTCTGTGCATGCGTCGCGGGTCCTCGTGGTTGGCTGTGCGCCAGACGCTCGGCGGCACGGGTGGTTGCGCCGCGTCGGTCAGGCGGGATCGAGCAGCCGGGCCACGCGCAGCGGCACCGGCGGGTGGCTGTCGTGCACCAGCGAGAACCAGGGGTCCGGCGTCAGGGTGGCGGCGTTGTCGCGGGCCAGCCGCGTCAGGGCCGAGACCATCGGCGGTGCTCCCACCATGCGCCTGGCGAAGGCGTCCGCCTGGAACTCGTGCCGGCGCGACAGGGCGTTGCCGGCCAGGCCCAGCAGCGGCGACACCGCACCCGCCAGCAGCATCGCCAGGACCAGGCTCAGCACCGGGTCGGGATGGCGGATGCCGAAGCCCGGCAGCAGCCAGGGCTGACGCGCGAGCCAGCCGATCGCGGCGAGCAGGCCGAACAGGAAGGCGACGCCGCGCAGCAGGCCGGTCAGGGTGTGGCGGTGGTGGAAGTGGCCGAGCTCGTGCGCGACCACCGCCTGGATCTCGTCGGGGGTGTGGGCGTCGAGCAGGGTATCGAACAGGACGATGCGCTTGGTCGGGCCCCAGCCGATGAAGTAGGCATTGCCGCGGCTGGAGCGGCGCGACGCGTCCATCTCGAACAGGCCGCCGGAGCGGAACCCGGCGCGGGCCAGCAGCGCCTCGACCGGGCCGGCCATCTCGGGGCGGAGCGGCGTGAAGCGGTTGAACAGCGGGGCGACCAGGCGGACGTGGATCGTCGGCGCCAGCAGCATCGCCAGCGTCAGCGCGGCCCACGCCCACAGCCACCACGGTCCGTGCAGCGCCCGCATCGCCCACAGGATGCCGGCCAGGATCGGGCCGCCGACCACCGCCGTCAGCAGCCCGGCCAGGGCGGTGTCGCGCAGGAACAGGCCGGGGCTGCGCCGGTTGAAGCCGTGCCGCCCTTCCAGCACCAGGCTGCGCCAGGCGGCGAGCGGCAGACCCAGCAGGCTGGCGGCGAGCCACAGCACCCCCGCGATCAGGAGGCTGCGGACGATCGACGGGCCGATCCGGGCGGAAACGAGGCCTGACACGAGGTCGAGGCCCCAGACCAGGGCGACGATGCCGGCGAGGAGGTCGAGCACGGCGGACACCGCGCCGAAGCGCAGGCGGTCGAGCCCGTAGGCGACCGCCTTGCGATGGTCGTCCGGCGACACGGCCGCGACGAAGGCGACCGGCACCACCGCGGCGCCGTTGCGGATCGCCTGCGCCTGCCGCCGGTCGAGCAGCAGCCCGACGCCGGTACGCACGACCGACCAGGCGATCACGGCGGCGAGCAGGACCGGCATCGTCAGCGGCCCCGACCGGGACAGGGTGGGCGCGGGTGGCGGGCGGACACGAGGCGGCGCATTCCGGGCTCCGGTGCAGCAGGAGGACAGCACCGAGATGGGGTTCGAGAGGGCCCCGGTCTAGCGGGCCGTTGTCGCCGGCCGGAACCAGGCCCGGCCTTTCGCCAGGTCGAGCGTGACATCCCATCGCCCGAGAACGGTCTCGCCGATGTCGCCGTCCATGATCAGGTTGCCGACGGAGGCGGCTCCGTGAACCGGAATGCCGCCCTGCAGGGAGAAGTCGGCGACCTGACCCTCGTGATGCGAGGGATCGAGCTTCAAGGCCGTTGCGACGTGCTGCCCGATCATGAGCGGGCCGGTGTTGCCGTCGTCCAGCTCCATCCATGCCTGCCCCGCCGGGGTTGGGACGGCTCCATCCACGGTCAGGGCGACACCCTCCACGTCGCGCACGAGACGGACCGGCACCACGGTCGCCCCCCGTATGCGGCGCACGGCACTTGCCGCCGTTTCCACCACGATCTCGTGCGCCCCCGGCCTGATCGTGATCACCCGGCCGGCGAACAGGTCCAGGCCGACCGCGCCGGCAAGACGCGGCATGTCGGGTGGCATGGAGGTCTGGAGGTCTGCGACGCCGGCGATCGGCGCGGTGAAGTCGCGCCCGCCCAGCGACAGGTGGAGATCGTCGCAACGGCGCATGTCGCCGCGCTCGCCGATCGCCCTGAAACCGGTGATCTGGCCCCACGGGCTGCAGCCGGCGGTCGCGGCCGTCGCCGGCGTGACGATCGTGACACCTATCCCGGTGTCGAACATGTAGAGGCCCGGATGCCCACCGACCGAGGCCCGGATCCCGGTGAGGCGATGCGGCAGGGACAGGGTGGGGATGATCTGCGGCGACCCTGCCTGGGCATGGACGACCGAGACCCCGGTGGCCAGGGCACCGGCAACCGATCCGCACAGCAGGATCACGGCCCGGAAGCGCAAGGCAGCCTCCAGGCGGACGCCACGCCCATGCCCACAGCCCGAGCGGGGGCGGCCCGGCTTCCGGAGGGAGAACCCGAGCCAACCAGCCGCCGAAGCGGCGTCGCGCAAGCGCGCGGGCTCTAGACCTCCACCACGATCTTGCCGACCTGGGCATTGGACTCCATGAACCTGTGCGCCTCGACGATCCCGTCGAGGGGAAAGCTGCGGGCGATCACCGGGCGCAGGCCGCCGGCGAGCCGGTCGAGCACGTAGCGCTTGCCGGCGTCGAGCCGCGCCGGATCGCGGGTGATCTCGAACAGGGTGTAGCCGCGCATCGTCAGCCCCTTGCCGAGCGCCTCGAACAAGGGGAACGGGGTCGGCTCCGGGCTGAGGGCGCCGTACTCGATCAGGATGCCGCCCGGCGCCATCGCGCC
The DNA here is from genome assembly GCA_964247755.1 of uncultured Acetobacteraceae bacterium. Taxonomy (GTDB): domain Bacteria; phylum Pseudomonadota; class Alphaproteobacteria; order Acetobacterales; family Acetobacteraceae; genus Lichenicola. The sequence goes on from CAXTVX010000001.1 coordinate 437,219, forward strand.
GGCGAGCCTGGCGACGGTGGGGCCGCCGACCGGGTCGAACACGATCCGGGCCCCCTTCCCGTCCGTCAGGCGCATCACCTCGGCGGCGATGTCCTGCTCGTCCGTGAACACCATCTCGGTGTCCGGCACCGCGCGCGCCAGCGCGTCGGCCTTGGCGCGGCTGCGTGTCAGCGCGACCGGGCGGGCACCCTCCGCGCGGCACAGCTGGATCGCGGCGAGACCGACGCTGCTGGTCGCCGCCGGGACCAGCACGACGTCGCCGGTTCCGACCTTGGCGATGTCCACCAGCGCGCCCCAGGCGGTCAGGTACTGCATCCAGACCGAGGCGGCCTCGTCGAAGCCGAGCGCCGGCGGATGCGCCACCACGGCGTGCACGGGGGCGATCACCAGCTCGCCGTACATCGGGTAGTCGCTCATGGAGAAGGCCGGGATCGTGCTGACCGCCTGTCCGGGCTCGAAGCCGGACACGCCCGGGCCGACCGCATCGACCACACCGGCCGCCTCGTAGCCGAGGCCCGAGGGGAAGCTGGGCGCCTCAAGATACATGCCGCTGCGGAACATCGCCTCCGCCCGGTTCAGCCCGAGGGCCCGGACCCGGATACGGACCTCGTTCTCGCCCGGCTCGCGCGAAGGCAGCTCCTCGATCTGCATCACCTCCGGACCACCGGTTTCATGAAAGCGGACAATGCGGGGCATGACGGGTTCCTCCGGACCTGGCGCCGGTGCGCTGCACCGGGACGCTTAGACGATGTGGGCGGGTCGGGCGGCCATGCCATCACGCTCAGAACTTCGTGAGAATGGCGGTGGCCGCGACGCAGACCCGGCGGCGCGGTCAGCCGGGCGACGCTTCCGGGCGGCGCGGCACGAGCCGCTGCACTCCTGCCACCAGCGCGTCGAGCGCGAACGGCTTGCCGATCACCTCCATTCCGGGCGCCAGCTGCTCCCGCAGGACGTTGCCGGCGAAGCCGGTGATGAACAGCACCGGAAGCGCAGGACGGCTTTCCCGCGCCTGGTCGGCCACCTGGCGTCCGTTCAGGCCGCCCGGCAGGCCAACGTCAGTCACCAGCAGGTCGACCGGGCTGTTGGCCTGCAGGAGCTGGAGGGCCGCGACGCCGTCCCTGGCTTCCAGGACCCGGTAGCCGAGGTCGCGCAGCTGCTCGGCGGCGACCGAGCGCACCACGTCCTCGTCCTCCACCAGGAGCACGACGTCGTGCCGGCCAGCCTCCACCGGCTCGGGACCGGGGGCCGGCGCCTCCTCGCCCGCTTCGGCTTCCTGATGGCGCGGCAGCGAGACCTGCACGGTGGTCCCCTCGCCCACCGCGCTCTCGATGCCGATGACGCCGCCGGACTGGCGCACGAAGCCGTAGAGCTGGGACAGGCCGAGCCCGGTGCCCTGGCCGAGCGGCTTGGTGGTAAAGAACGGGTCGAAGGCGAGGTCCCGGGTGACGTCGTCCATGCCGACGCCGGTGTCGGCCACGGAGATCTCGACGTGCTCGCCCGACCGCGCGCCCTCCTGGCCGACGATCTCGGAGTCGGCGAGCCGGACGCACCGCGTCGCGATCAGGAGCCTGCCGCCGCTCGGCATGGCGTCGCGCGCGTTGATCACCAGGTTCAGCAGCGCGTTCTCCAGCTGGCTGGGGTCGCACTGCACCATCCAGGCGTCACCCTTCAGGTCCAGCTCGACCGCCACGCCGACGCCCACGGTCTGCCGGAACAGGTCCGCCATGCCCTCGATCAGCGCGTCGGGCACCACCGGCCTCGGCTGCAGGCTTTGCCGCCGCGCGAAGGCGAGCAGCCGGGCGGTCAGGGCAGAGGCGCGTTCCACGGTTCTCCGGGCGCTGTCGAGGAACCGCGCCGCCTCGCCGGACCGGCCCTGCTCGATCCGGCGGTCGATCAGCTCCAGGCTGCCGCTGATCGCCTGCAGCATGTTGTTGAAGTCGTGCGCGATGCCGCCGGTTAGCTGACCGACGGCCTCCATCTTGCGCGCCTGTCGGAACGACTCCTCGACCTTCCGGCGCTCCTCGGACTCCCGCAGCAGCTGCTCGCGCAGCTCGGCCAGCTCGCGCTCGCGGCGGGCGGAGCTGTCGTAGTCGCTCGTGACGTCGGCATGGCTGGCGAAGAAGTACTCGAGGGCACCGTCGGCGTCGCGTATGGGCGCGATCAGCAGCCGGTTCCAGAACCCGTCGCCGTTCCGGCGGTAGTTGCGTATGTCGACCTCGATCGGCTCGGCCGCCGTCACCGCGTCGCGAATCCTGTCGATGCTGGCCTGGTCGGTGCCTGGGCCTTGCAGGAAGCGGCAGTTGCGGCCCAGCACCTCCTCGCGGGCGTAGCCGCTCAGGTGGCAGAACGCGTCGTTGACGAACACGATCGGGTTGTCGGTCTTCCGGGGGTCGGTCACGATCATGGCCATCCGGGTGGTCCGGACGGCGGCGGCGAACGGGTCGGTGCCGTCGGCGAGGCCGGCCAGCCTGGCGGTGAGGCGCGCATCGCCCGGGCTCGACCGTTCCGCCTCCTCCGGCGTCAGCGGGGTGCCGGCGCGATCGTCCTGGGTCAAGGCGGTGTTCCTGTGCGGGCACCGGTCCGTCCGGACGGCACGGCATTGCCGCGTTCCGTCCCGTCCCTGCAGGCGACGACGGGTCCGGAGGCGATCCAGCAGGCGATGCGGATTGTCCTTCATGGCGACGAGGACCGCCGTCACGCGTGACGACGGTACCGGTGTGTGGAAGTATCCTGAAACGCATATCACGCGACGGGAGCAAGATCCAAAAAAGAGAAGATGCCGATGCTGCCGACGCACCGCCGGCGCACCGCGCCGTGGGTCAGAGAGGCAGGTGCAGGAACCGGTTGAAGCTGCTGGACCGGTAGTCCGAGAACGCCCCGCCATCGACGAAGCCGCGGGAACGGTAGAGTGACAGGGCGGGGTCGAACGCCGGCCCGGTGCCGGTCTCCAGGCTCAGGCGGGTCAGGCCGCGTGTCCTCGCCTCGGCGACCAGATGATCGAGCAGCGCCGACGCGACGCCCCGTCGAAGGTGGTCGGGGTGGGTGCGCATCGACTTCAGCTCGCCGGTGCCGTGGCCCAGAGCCCTCAAGGCGCCGATCCCGACCACCTCCTCGCCGTCCCATACTGTCCAGACCGTGACCGCGGGCAACAGGAGCCCGGACAGGCCGAGGGCGAACACCGCGCCCGGCGGCGAGCTGGCATGCATTCCCGCCAGGTGGAGGGCCAGCAGGGACCGTGTGGCGTCGCCCGACAGGTCGTCGCGCCGGATCGCGAACATCGCCCGGTCCGGTGCCGGCGCGGGAGGAGGCTAGGCCTGGCCGAGCGGCGGCGGCACCCGCGCCTCCGCCAGCGCGGCCGCCTGCCGGGCGGCGAGGTCGTCGGCAGCAAAGCCTTCCACCGTCTCGTGGTAGAGACGGTGCCAGTTCAGGTTCGCCTTGAGGCGCAGGAACACGCTGCCCAGCCCGACGGCGGAGCGGTCGATCAGCACGAACTCGCGCGGCGGACGGACGCCCCCGGTGCGCTTCAGCCCGGCATGCACGCGCTCGGCCACCGAGCGGCCGAACAGCGGGTCGTCGGACTCCTGGATCGGTCGCACCCGGTCCTGCAGCAGCGGCTCGTAGATGAAGCGCGCCCACTCGTTGAGCACGTCCATGGTCTCGCGCGAGATGTCGGTGAAGCCCCAGCCCTGATAGGCGTGGAACGCCTGGTCGTCGTCGCCGGTCTCGATCGCCTGCTGCAGGTCGATCACGCCCTGCACGAACTGCGGCCGGAAGATCCTGATCGCACCGAAATCGAGCAGGTTCAGGCCCTGGTCGGCGCGCACCTGGAAGTTGCCAAGATGCGGATCTCCGTGGATCACGCCGTAACGGTAGAACGGCAGGTACCAGGCCTTGAACAGGGCGCGCGCGACGGTGTTGCGGCTGTCGAGGTCGGGGGAGGTGTCGAGGTAGGCCTGCAGCGACATGCCGTCGAGCCAGGTCATGGTCAGCAGTCGGGCGGACGACAGCGCGCCGACCGGCTCGGGGATGCTGACATCGGTCCGCCCGGCCAGCATGAGCCGGTAAAGGCGCAGGTGGGCCGCCTCGCGGCCGTAGTCCAGCTCCTCGCGCAGGCGCTCCGCCAGCTCCTTGTAGACCTCGTCGTGCTGGATCGCGTTGTCCAGGCGATGGTACAGCGCCATCGCCACGCGGAGCTGGCGCAGGTCGGCATCCACGGTGGAGACCATGTCGGGATATTGCAGCTTGGCGGCCACCTGGCGCCCATCATGCAGCGTCGCGCGGTGCACCTGGCCGAGGCTGGCCGCGGCTGCGGCCTCGCGCTCGAAGCTGGCGTAGCGGGTTTCCCAGTTCGGACCGAGCTCGGTGGCCATCCGCCGCCGCACGAACGACCAGCCCATCGGCGGCGCGTTGGCCTGCAGCTGCGCCAGCTCGGCGGCATATTCTTCCGGCAGCGCGTCCGGGATGGTAGACAACAGCTGCGCCACCTTCATCAGCGGGCCCTTCAGCCCGCCCAGCACCGCGCGCAGGTCTTCGGCGTGCGCGGTGCGGTTGGTGCGCAGTCCGATGCGGGCGCCTGCCATGCGCGCGGCGATGCCGCCGACGGCGCCGGAGGTGCGCGCCAGCCGACGGATCTCGCCGAACACGCTGCCGCCACGATCGAGGTCCTGTTCTGCCATGGCTCAGACCTGCTCCGCTTCCAGCTCGTCGATGTAGCCCGCGATCACGTCCAGGCCCCTGCGCCAGAACGCCGGGTCGGTGGCGTCCAGGCCGAACGGCGCCAGCAGCTCATGGTGCCGCTTCGTGCCGCCGGCGCGCAGCATGGCGACGTACTTCTCCCGGAAGCCGGGATGGCCGGACTGGAACACGCCATACAGCGCGTTCACCAGGCAGTCGCCGAACGCGTAGGCGTAGACATAGAACGGCGAGTGCACGAAGTGCGGCACGTAGGCCCAGAACGCGTCGTACTCGGGCGCGAACTCGAACGCCGGTCCGAGGCTCTCGGTCTGCACCTCGCGCCAGATCGCGCCGATCCGTTCCGGCAGCAGCTCGCCGCCGCGCCGCTCGTCGTGCAGCCTGGTCTCGAAGCGGTAGAACGCGACCTGCCGCACCACCGTGTTGAGCATGTCCTCGACCTTGCCAGCCAGCATCCGGCGGCGGCGCGACGGGTCGGTCTCGGCATCGAGCAGGGCGCGGAAGGCCAGCATCTCCCCGAACACGCTGGCGGTCTCCGCGAGCGTCAGCGGCGTCGAGCTCTGCAGGTAGCCCTGTTCGGCGGCCAGCACCTGGTGGATGCCGTGCCCCAGCTCGTGCGCCAGCGTCATCACGTCGCGCGTGCGGCCGTGGAAGTTCATCAGGATGTACGGGTGCGCCGACGGCACGGTGGGATGGGCGAACGCGCCGCTGGCCTTGCCCGGACGTAAGGCGGCGTCGATCCACGGCCGGTCGAAGAAGCGCTGCGCGATCCCGCCCAGCTCCGGCGCGAAGGCGGTATAAGCGCCGAGCACGTGGGCCCGCGCCTGGTCCCAGCCGACGGGGAGGTCGTCGTCCGACGGCAGCGGGGCGTTGCGGTCCCAGTGCTGCAGCTTCTCCAGGCCGAGCCAGCGCGCCTTGAGCGCGTAGTAGCGGTGCGACAGCCGGCCGTAATCGGCGGTGACGGCGCCGACCAGCGCGTTCACCACGTCGTCCTCGACCATGTTGCCGCGGTTGCGCGCACTGCCCGGCCGGGGATAGCCACGCCACCGGTCGGAGATCTCCTTGTCCTTGGCGAGCGTGTTGGTGATCAGCGAGAACAGGCGGATGTTGCGGTTGAACACCGCGCCGATCGCGTGCGCGGCCGCCTCGCGCACCGAGCGGTCGCGGTCGGACAGCCGGTTCAGCGCGTCGCCGACGGTCAGGCCGTTGCCGTCGATCTCGACGCGCAGGCCGGCCATGGTCTCGTCGAACAGCCGGCTCCAGGCGGAAGCACCCGTGACCGACTTCTCGTGCAGCACCCGCTCCACCTCCTCCGACAGCTGGTGCGGGCGGAACACGCGCAGGTCGCGCAGGAACGGCTGCCAGCGGGCGAGCGACGGCTCTGCCAGCAGCGGCGCCAGCGCCGCGTCGTCGATCCCGTTCAGCTCCAGGGTGAAGAAGATCAGCCGGGTGGAGATCTCCGTCACCCGCTCGCTGACGGACTGGGAGAAGCGGCCGATCGCCGCGTCCTCGGAGTCGCCCGCGAACAGCAGTCCGGCATAGGAGCCGGCGCGGCCGAGCAGCTCGTCGATGCGCTCGTACTCGGCGATGGCGGCGGCGAGCGCCGGGGCGTCCAGGCTGCCGAGCTGCCCGGCGTAACGCGCGGCAAAGGCTTGCGCCGCCGCGTCCGCTTCGGCGAGGTCGCGCTCGAGCTCCGGGCTGTCCTGGCGGTCATAAAGGTCGGACAGGTCCCATACCGGCAGACCGGCGGCGGCAGAAGGCGCGGCGGACAGCACGGCTGAGCGGTTGGCGGGCATGGGCGGCGTCATCCTGTTCGACCGGGTCGGATCGTCATCTGTGGTCGTAGGCGCTCGGGTGAAAGGGTGCCAGCCCGTCGGGCGGGCGGTCGGACAGCCCGGTCAGATGCCGAGATCGGGGTCGTGCATGCGTGCGGCCAGCGCGTGGCGCAGCGGCGGAAGGTTGCCGACACGCAGCGCCGCGTCGCGCAGCAGCCGCGCCGGCAGGCTGTCGCCGGCGGCATACAGCCGCATGATCGCCTCCGCGCCAGTGAAGAACAGCCTGGTCTCGCGACGGTGCGCGGCCTCGTAGCGGCGCAGCGCCGCCGGGTCGGCCACGTCCCGTCCCTGGTCGAGTGCGGCGCGGAGAGCCGTGGCCAGGGCGTGCTGGCCGAGCAGGCCGAAATTGAAGCCGTGCGCGGTGGTCGGGTGCATGCCAACCGCGGCGTCGCCGAGCAGGGCGAAGCGAGGCGCCACGAAGCGGGCGGCATAGGTGGTCACCACCGGCACCGCATGGCGCGCGCCCACCGGCCGCATCGCGCCGAGCCGGTTGCGGTAGCGGCGGGTCAGCTCGGCCCCGAACGCCCCGTCGTCCAGGGCGAGCAGGGCGTCGGCGTCGGCACGGTCCAGGGTCATCACCGCCGAGGACCGGCCATTGTTCAGCGGCAGCGTCACCAGGGTGCGGCCGTACTCGAACCAGGCGGTCGCGGTCTCGCCATGCGGCAGGGGGTGCTCGACCGGACAGACCAGCATGGACTGGCGGTAGTCGTGCAGCGCCGCCGGGATGCGCTGCTGGTCGCGCAGGCGGGAGCGCCTGGTGTCGGCGGCAACCACCAGGCCGGCGGACAGCGTCTGTCCGTCCGACAGCACCGTCCGGGCGATGCGGCCCTCGGCGTGCATCGACGCCACCGACCGGGCGGGCAGCAGGGAAACGTTCGGACGGGCGACGACCACGTCGTGCAGGGCGCGACGCAGCCAATGGTTGGGCACGAAGCGGCCAAGCCGGCCATCCGCTCCGCCATCCGCGCCGAAGTGCATGGCGTAGTGCGACGGGCCGTTCAGCACGCGCATGTGCCGCAGCGGCGCCACCGCGTCGTCCGGGATGCGCGCCCAGGCGCCGACAGCGTCCAGCATGGCGACCGAGCGGTCGGTCAGCGCGATCTCGCGGCCGTCATCGGCGGGATCGGCGAGTGCTGCAGCCGGCTGCGGGTCGACCAGGGCGATGCGCAGGCCGGTATCGGCCAGCGATGCGGCGAGGGCGAGCCCGACCGGCCCTGCGCCCGCCACCACGATGTCGAAGTCCCGTGCCACCCTGCCCTCGTTGCCGCCGCTCCTGCATCTGGTGCGTCGGCGGCGGATCGGGAAGCGTCAATCGTCCGCCTCGGTGGAGAGCGCCACCTCGCGCTGCCGGTCCAGCGCCGCCAGGCGCTCGACCAGTGCTGCACGCACGCGGTTGAAGGAGTCGCGGCCCAGCAACAGGCGGCGCGGCGCCTCGGCACCGTCGGCGCAATCGATCATGGCCCGGACCATCCTAGCCGGGTCGCCATGGATCGGCAACGACCGCTCCGCGACGGCGCGTCGCATCGCCCCGGCCGGGGTGTCGTCATACACCGCCATCGGCGGCGGGCTGACCAGCCCCTGGCCGAACTCCGTGCGAGCCGGGCCCGGCTCGACCAGGGTGAAGGCGATCCCGAACGGCGCCACCTCCTGCGCCACCGACTCGACGAAGCCTTCGATCGCCCACTTGCTGGCGTGGTACAGGCTGAAGTTCGGATACGCGATCTGGCCGCCCTCGGAGGAGACCTGCAGCACGCGGCCGCCCCCTTGCGCCCGCAGGTGCGGCAGGGCGGCGCGGATCACCGCGATCGAGCCGAGCACGTTGGTGTCGATCTGCTGCCGGATCTGCGCGTTGGTCACCTCTTCCGCCGCGCCGAACAGCCCATAGGCGGCGTTGCTCACCACCACATCGATCCGGCCCAACGCCGCGAACGCCGCGTCGACCGTGCGCCGCACCGCGTCGGTGTCGGTGACGTCGAGCGGCGCCACCCACAGGCGGTCGCCGTGCCTGGCCTTCAGCGCGTCGAGGCGCTCCGGCCGGCGCAGGGTGGCGGCGACGCGGTCGCCACGGGCCAGCAGGGCCTCGGTGAGGATGCGGCCGAGGCCGGAGGAGGTGCCGGTGATGAACCAGGTCCTGGACATGGGAAAGCCTTCCGAAACGGGACGCCGGCGATCGGCGTCATCCGAAGCGGGACCTGGGCATCGGCATTGCCGTTCTCCATCGGCAGAATGTCGCATGCGGTGATGAGGAACGCCCATGAATGAACGTCCCAGCTTGGCCGATCTGAGCGCACTGGCGGCGGTCGCGGCGCATCGCAGCTTCCGCAAGGCAGCCGACGAGCTGGGGCTTTCGCCGTCGTCGCTCAGCCACGCCATCCGAGCGCTGGAAGCGCGGGTCGGGGTGCGGCTGCTGCACCGGACCACGCGCAGCGTGTCGGCGACCGAGGCCGGACAGCGGCTGGTAGCGCGGCTGCAGCCGGTGCTGCGTGATCTCGACCTGGCGCTGGAGGAGGTCGACCGGTTCCGCAGCCGGCCGAGCGGGACCCTGCGCATCAACAGCGCCGAGGGCCCGGCGCGGCTGCTTCTGGCGACGGTGGTGCCGGCCTTCCTGGAACGGCATCCGGAGATGTCGCTCGACCTGGCGACGGAAGGCCGGCTGGTGGACATCGTGGCCGAAGGTTTCGACGCCGGGATCAGGCTGGGCGAGGCGGTGCCGCAGGACATGGTGGCGGTGCGCTTCGGCGGAACGGTCCGCTTCGTCGCCGTCGCCTCGCCGGGCTACCTGGAGGCCCGGGAAGCGCCGCAGGCGCCAGACGACCTCGCCCGGCACAGCTGCATCCGGTACCGCCTGCGCAGCGGCCGGCTGTTCCGCTGGGAATTCGCGCGGCACGGCCAGGAGCTGACGGTCGAGGTTCCAGGGCCGCTGATCCTAGACCACGTGGAGCTGATGGCGGAAGCGGCGGCGGCGGGGCTCGGCATCGCCTACGTGCCGGAGCACACCGCCCGGCCGTTCGTGGCGGATGGCCGGCTGGTCCCGGTGCTGGACGACTGGTGTCCGCGCATCCCCGGGCTGTTCCTGTACTACCCCGGCCACCGCCAGGTGCCCCCGGGGCTGCGCGCCTTCATCGACGTGCTGAAGGCGGTCGAGCGCAGGCCGGGCGGGTAGCGGGACGCAGTCAGGACAGCAGCAGCACGTCCTCCCGCGGCTCATACTGCTTGGTCTTGTAGCCGGGCTCGACGTGGATGGTGATCACCGCCTGGCCGACCCGGGAGCGGATCGCGGTCTCGATGCGGTCGCAGATGCGGTGCGCCGCCTCCACCGTCATCTCGCTCGGCACCACCAGGTGGAAGTCGACGAAGGTCATGCGGCCGGCAGCGCGCAGGCGCACGTCATGCGCCTCGATCGCGCCGCCGCCGCCGGCGGCGATGGCGTCGCGCAGCACGGACACGTCGGCCAGGTCCGGCACCTCGTCCATCAGCCCGCCGACGGACGCGCGCAGCACGCGGTAGCCGGCGCGCAGGATGTTGAGCGCCACCACCGCCGCCACCGCCGGGTCGAGCCAGTGCCAGCCGGTCAGCGGCACCAGCGCGAACCCGATGAGCACCGCCAGCGTGGTCCACACATCGGTCATGACGTGCCGCCCGCCGGCCAGCAGCGCCGGGGACCGGGCCCGCCTGCCCTCGCGCAGCAGCACCAGCGCCCAGACGAGGTTGACCGCGCCGCCGGCGGCGTTCACGGCGATGCCGAGCCAGGGCGCCCGGATCGCGGGCGGATGGTCCAGCCCCTGCCAGGCGGCGCCGCCGATCATGAAGGCGGTGGCGAGCACCAGCCCGCCCTCGACGATGGCGCTGAAGTACTCCGCCTTGTAGTGGCCGTAGCGGTGGTTGGCGTCGGCGGGACGGGCGCTATACCACAGGGCGAACACGGCGGCGCCGGCGGTGGCGACGTTGATCACGGTCTCCAGCGCGTCGGAGTACAGCGCCACGCTGCCGGTGAGCCGGTAGGCGGCGGCCTTGATCGCCAGGACCAGCAGGCTGACGGCGAGGCTGGTCCAGGCGATCCCGAGCGTCCGGTTCATCGACCCCTCCTGGCGCCCGTCCGCGCCGGCATGCACGGTGATCCGGCTGCCCGCGGCACGCGTCCGGGCAAGAACCGATTGTCGCGCCAGCGACCCCGTGAGGGAAGGCCGGAAGGAGAGATCGATGCCGCACGCCGCCTGCCTCAACTGCGGCAGCCCCCTCGCCGGAGCGTTCTGCCACGACTGCGGCCAGCGCGGCGAGGTGCACAGCTCGGTGCTGCACCTGGGTGCGGAGCTGCTGGAAACCGTCACCCACGCCGACAGCCGGTTCTGGCGCACCATGCGGCGGCTGGCGCTCGACCCGGCGCGGCTGAGCCGGGACTACATCGAGGGCAGGCGTGCCCGCGAGATCCCGCCGCTGCGGCTGTTCTTCGTCACCCTGTTCCTGCTGTTCAGCATCGGCTCGCTGACCACCAGCCGGTTCGAGGTGAAGCTCGACACGGCACAGCACCAGGCGCTGGGCCACTACCTGGACGCGCTGCGGATCGCCGACGAACCGGAGGCGACGCAGCTGCTGCGCCAGCGGCTGCAGCGCGCCGTGGACCGTCCGGACGAGGTGCTGGCGGTGGTCCGCGACTGGTCGGAACGCTTCACCGTGCTGCTGCTGCCGGTGGCAGGCCTGATGCTATGGCTGCTGCACCCGACGCAGCGGCGCTACTCGCTGTTCGACCACATGATCGTCTCGATCCACTCGCTGTGCTTCACCAGCCTGGTGCTGATGACGCTGTTCCTCGCCGCCACGGTGACGAGTGCCGTGTCGGGATGGATCCTGCTGCTGCTGCCGGTGCACCTGTTCGCGCACCTGCGCGGTGTCTATCGCACGAGCATCGTCGGGACCCTGCTGCGCATGGCGGTGCTGGCGCTCGCCACCGCGGTCGCCGTGGCAGCGCTGCTGCTGGCGCTGGCGGCGGTCGGGCTGGCGCTTGGCACGCGGGGCTGAGCGCCCGCCTCAGCGGCGGTCGCGGTAGACCACCGGCCAGTCCTCGATGCCCAGGCCGCGGCAGACGGTCATCAGCCGCGCCAGCACGAGGCGGTAGCGGCTGCCGTCCCAGCGGTAGGAGCGGAAGTCGCCGCAGTCGCCGAGGCCACGGCTGGGCGCGGTGGCAGCGATGTCGCGCCCGTCCGGACCGGGCTCGGCGTCGACCAGCACGCCGGGCGGATGCGGCGCCATCTGCAGCAGGGTGGTGAACCCGGCCGGGGCGGCCGCGCCGGGACCGGCCAGCACGAACAGGGTGTCGCGGTCGAAGTTGCCGTTGCCGCACGACATGGACCACAGCGCGACCGACGGTTCGAGCTGCCAGGCGGCGATGCCGCCGGCCGGTCCGTCCGAGTCCCCCTGCCGGGCGCAGGCGCGAACCGCCGGCAGCGAGGCGACCGCTTCCGGCAGGCGGAGCGGGTCCGGCTGCGGCCCGTCGAAGGGGGGCGGCGGCCGGAACGCCGGCAGCGGATCCGGGACCCGGCGCTGCCGCTGCTCGATCCAGTCCAGTGCCGCGGCGGCTCCGGCGAGGCGCAGGATGCCGAGCGGGGCGGCGCGGGCGCCGGGACGCTGCGGCGGCCGCGACAGCACGATCCGGCCGCTGCCGTGCAGCACCGGCAGCAGGGCCGCGATTTCACCAGCGGACAGGGCGCCGCGCAGCACGCCCGGCCCGGACGGAAGCAGCCGGAGCGTCACCGCCGGCCCCCGCCTGGGCGCCTGCAGGCGCAGCACCGCAGGGCGGCCGTCCTCCGGCCGCAGGATCACCGCGACCGAAGGGGCAGCGCCGCGCGGCCGGGACAGGATCAGGGTGGCCGGGCTGTCGCCGGTGCCGAAGCCGTCCGCGGTGCAGTCGCCGGCGTTGTCGCAGGAAGCCAGCCAGTCGCCGAACAGCTGCGACGGCAGCAGGTGCGGCGGCTCCGCAGCCAGGGCTGGGGCGCACAGGCAGAGAAGCGCCGCGCACGCCGCACGCCCCGCCATCGGCATGTCCGGTCCGGAAATCAGTCGCTCCCCCGCACCTCGTCGTCGCCCAGCAGGTCGGCGACGTAGAGCTCGCGCACCATCACCATCCCGGCGGCGGCGAGCGGGGTGCCGAGGATGATCCCGAGCGGGCCGAACAGGGTCCCCGAGGCCGTCATCGCCATCACCGTCAGCGCCGGCGGGATCTCGACCATGTGCCGCTGGATCAGCGGCGACAGCACGTAGCCCTCGACCAGATGCACCAGCAGGAACACCCCCACCGTCAGCAGCGCCAGATGCGCGCTGACCGACACTGCCACCAGCACCGCCGGGATTCCGGCCAGCATCGCGCCGAAATACGGGATGAAGGTCAGCAGCCCGGCCAGGGCGCCGAGTGCCAGCGGCACCGGCACGCCCAGCAGGGACAGGCCGAGCGCGGTCAGCGCCCCCATCGCGGTCATGTCGATCAGCTGGCCGAGCAGCCAGCGGCGCAGGGTGCGGCCGGTGCGGTGCATGACCACCCGGCCGCGCGCGCGGTGGCGGATCGGCACGAGGCGGAGCACGCCCCCGATGTAGAGCTCGGGCGAGATCGCGAAGTAGAGCGCGGTGATCAGCAGCAGGACCAGCGAGGCGAGGACGTCGAGCGTCACGCCCAGCACCCGGGCCGCCGGCGCCACCAGGGCGTCCGGACCGCTGCCGCCGGCCGGCTGCTGCAGGTGGCGCATGATCCGCTGCCCCCATGCCGTCTGGCCGTAGCGGTCCTGCAGCGTCCGCGCCTCGTCCTGCAGGCTGGACAGGAGGTCCGCGCCCTGCTGCGCCAGAAGCGGGCCGATCGACAGCACCAGGCCGGCGGCCAGCGCGACCAGGGCCAGGCTGATCAGCGCCAGCATCCATCCGGCGCGCAGCCCGGTGCGCACCGCCAGCCAGTCGGCGCCGCCGCGCAAGGTGGCGCCGAGCAGCACGGCGAAGAACAGCAGCAGCAGCACCGAGGGCAGCAGCCACAGCAGCAGGATCGCCGCCGCGGCCAGCGCTGCCGTGCGCAGGACCGGGGCGATCCCGGCGGGCAGGACGCGGATCACCGCCGGCGGTTCGGCATCCCCCTGGTCGGCAGGGGCTGGATCGGCGGTAGCGTGCATCGTCGGCATCCGGCTGGACCAGCCGGCATTGTCACGCAGATCGGCTGCCTCGGCGAGGGCGCAGCCCCGCCGGGCGGGATCAGAACAGGAAGTGCAGCAGCCAGTACAGCACGCCCGCCAGGGTGATCGCGACCGGCAGCGTCAGCACCCAGGCCAGCGCCAGGTTGCGCAGCGTGCGCATCTGCAGCCCGGACCCGTTCGCCGCCATCGCGCCGGCGACGCCGCTGGACAGGATGTGGGTGGTCGACACCGGCAGGCCGTAGGCCTCGGCCAGGCCGATGGTGGCGGCGGCGACGATCTCGGCCGAGGCGCCCTGGCCATAGGTCATGTGGGTCTTGCCGATCTTCTCGCCGACCGTGACCACGATCCGCTTCCAGCCGACCATGGTGCCCAGCCCGAGCGCCACCGCGACCGACACCTTCACCCAGACGGGGATGAAGCGGGTGCCGTGGTTGAGCTCGCCGGCGTAGCGCTTCAGCGTGCCCTGCTCGGGGGCGGAGAAATGGCCGCCCGCCTTGGGCAGGAGGCGCACCGCCTCTGCGGTCAGGTACATGTCGTTGCGGACGTTGGATACCGCCTCGGCCGGGACGTGGCTGATCGCGCCGTAGTCGCGGATCTGCGTGGCGATGTCGTCGGATATCGAGGCCAGGGCGGCATACACGCCCGGCCGGTCGAGCTGCCTCGTCTTGAGCGCCGTGTCGACGATGCCGCGCGCGTGGCCGGGATCGGTGGCCGGGGCGCCGGCGGCGTGCGCATGGAAGATCGTCGCCGCCTGCTGGCTGGTCTGCACGAAGACCGGAGTCTCGGACTCCGGGATCGCGCGGTTCAGCGCGAAGGCGGTGGGGGCGGCGCCGATCAGGATCAGCATGATCAGGCCCATGCCCTTCTGCCCGTCGTTGCCGCCATGGCTGAACGACACGCCGGTGCAGGTCAGGATCAGCAGGCCCCGGATCCACAGCGGCGGCGGCTGGTCGCCCTCGGGCGCCTTCCACAGCTCCGGGCGGCGGATCAGCAGCTTGCCCAGCAGCAGCAGCCCGCCGGCGGCGACGAAACCGATGATCGGGCTGAACACCAGCGACTTCAAAACCTTGAACGCCTGGTCCCATTGCACGCCCGAGCTGGCGACGCCCGGCGGGGTCATGAGCTGGTTGGCCAGGCCCACGCCGAGGATGGAGCCGATCAGGGCGTGCGAGGACGAGTTCGGGATGCCGAACGCCCAGGTGGCGAGGTTCCAGATGATCGCAGCCAGCAGCAGGGCGAAGATCATCGGGTAGCCGCTGGTGCTGCCCGAGTTCAGGATCAGGTCGATCGGCAACAGGGTGATGATCGAGTACGCCACCGCGCCGGTCGAGACCAGCACGCCGAGGAAGTTGAAGAAGCCCGACCACACCACCGCGACCGAGGGTGCCAGGCTGCGCGTGTAGATCACGGTGGCGACCGCGTTGGCGGTGTCGTGGAAACCGTTGACGAACTCGAAGCCGAGCGCGATCAGCAGCGCCAGGCCGAGCAGCACCAGGGTGCCGATCGCCAGCGGTGCGGCGTGGGTGTCGTGCATGGCGCTGACCAGCCCGAACACCGCATAGCCGAGGCCACCCGCCAGCAGCACCACGAACAGGACCGCGCTCGGCAGGCCCGGCATGCCCGACCGGTCGCGGGTGCGCGCGCCGCTGCCGGCTGCGAACGGGCTGTCGCGGTTGAGGGTGGCGTCTGACATGGACAGCTCTCGTTCCGGTTCGCGGTCTTGTAACCCGGCAGCGTGCAGCGGTGTCGGCATCCATGTGACGGTTGCATGAAGAGTGCGGCGAACGACCCGGGCGCCGGCCCGCCGGACCATTTCACGAGCCGGATGCTGCGGATTATCCTGCAGGCTGCGCGCGCCTAATGCCGGACCGTGCTGGCACTGCTCCTGCCGCCGGGGATGCGATGCCCGATCACCCCTGGTTCGGACCCAAGAGGATCGGCTGGGGATGGACGCCCATCACCTGGCAGGGATGGCTGCTGACCGCGGTGTTCATCGCTGCCGTCATGGCGGTCCCGATGCTGCCGGGCATCAGGTACCGCTTCGCCCTCGTGTCCGGCCTGACGGTGATCACCCTGCCGATTGTCACCGGCACCAGGCCCGGCGGCAACTCCTGAGGCCTGCCCGCCGCGGCAGCGTCCCGCTGGCCGGCTTCTAGCCGACCAGCCGCGGCTGTGCCGCCTTCTCCTCCGGCACGAGGTACTTCGCGTACTCCTTCGGCACCACGTGCCAGAACTTCGGCAGCGCCTTGTTCCACTCGTGCAGCAACAGGGCGGCGAAGCGGCTGCTGGTTTCCCGCGCATGCGTTTCCACCAGACGGAGCAGCTCGTCATGCCAGCGCGGCTCGGTGACGCGGCTCCAGGTCAGGGTGTCCGGGTTGGCGCGTATCTCGAAGTCCGCGTCGCTGTCGTAGACGAACGCCATGCCGCCGGTGAAGCCGGCGCCGAAATTGTCGCCCACCGGCCCCAGCACCACCACCGTGCCGCCGGTCATGTACTCGCAGCCGTTGGAGCCGCACCCTTCCACCACGGCAACCGCGCCCGAGTTGCGCACTGCGAAGCGCTCGCCCGCCTGCCCTGCCGCATACAGCGCGCCCGACGTGGCGCCATACAGCACGGTGTTGCCGATGATCGCGTTGTGGTTGCTTGGCAACTGCGAGGAAGGCGGCTGACGCACCACGATCGTGGCCCCCGACAACCCCTTGCCGACGTAGTCGTTGGCGTCGCCGATCACTTCGAGCTTGAGCCCCTTCACAGCGAACGCACCCAGCGACTGCCCGGCCGAACCACGCAGGCGCACGGTAAGGTGGCCGTGCGCCAGCGTGTCCTGGCCGAAGCGGCGCACGATGCGGCTGGAGATCCTGGTGCCGATCGCGCGGTGGGTGTTCTGCACGTTGTAGTGCAGCTGCATCTTCTCGCCGTGCTCGAACAAGGGCTTCGCGTCGGTCACCATCTGCGCGTCCAGCGTGTCCGGCACCTCGTTGCGGCCTTCCCGCGTGCAATACCGTGCATGCGGACCGGGATCGGCCTGCGCCAGCAGCGGGTTCAGGTCGAGGTCGTCGAGGTAGTCGGCGCCGCGGCTGACCTGGTGCAGCATGTCGGTGCGGCCGACGATCTCGTTCAGCGTGCGCACGCCGAGCGAGGCCAGGATGTTGCGCACGTCCTCGGCAATGAAGGAGAACAGGTTGATTACCTTCTCCGGGCTGCCCTCGAACTTCTCCCGAAGCGTCTCGTCCTGGGTGCACACGCCGACCGGACAGGTGTTGGAGTGGCACTGCCGCACCATGATGCAGCCCATGGCAACCAGACTCGCGGTGCCGATGCCGAACTCCTCCGCGCCCAGCATGGCGGCGATCACCACGTCGCGTCCGGTCTTGATGCCGCCATCGGTGCGCAGCTTCACCCGGTGGCGCAGCCGGTTGAGCATCAGCACCTGGTGCGCCTCCGCCAGCCCCATCTCCCAGGGCAGGCCGGCATACTTCACCGAGCTCTGCGGGCTGGCGCCGGTGCCGCCGGAGTGGCCGGAGATCAGGATGCAGTCCGCACGGGCCTTGGCGACGCCGGCGGCGATGGTGCCGATCCCGGACCGCGCCACCAGCTTCACCGTCACGGTGGCCTTGGGGTTGATCTGCTTGAGATCGTAGATGAGCTGAGCCAGGTCCTCGATCGAGTAGATGTCGTGGTGCGGCGGCGGCGAGATCAGCGTCACGCCGGGCGTCGAGTGCCGCAGCTTCGCGATCAAACCCGTGACCTTGAACCCCGGAAGCTGCCCGCCCTCGCCGGGCTTGGCACCCTGCGCCATCTTGATCTCGATCTCGCGGCAGTCATTCAGGTACTGCGCGGTGACGCCGAACCGGCCCGAGCCCACCTGCTTGATCGCCGACGACGCGTTGTCGCCGTTCGGACGCGGCCGCGAGCGCGACGGGTCCTCGCCCCCCTCACCGGAATCCGACTTCGCGCCGATCCGGTTCATCGCAATCGACAGCGTCTCGTGCGCTTCCGGGCTGAGCGCGCCGAGCGAGATGCCCGGCGCCAGCAGCCGCTTCCTGATCTCGGTGATGCTTTCCACGTCCTCCACCGGGATCGCCGTGCGTCCCTCGCGGAAGTCGAGCA
Source organism: uncultured Acetobacteraceae bacterium (assembly GCA_964247755.1). GTDB lineage: Bacteria > Pseudomonadota > Alphaproteobacteria > Acetobacterales > Acetobacteraceae > Lichenicola. Next base: position 455,022 of record CAXTVX010000001.1, read on the forward strand.
GGTCGCGCAGCGCCACAGGCGGCTGCCTGCGCACCGCGTCGGCATAGCGGCGATAGGTGGTGAAGCTGTCGGTGCCGACGGCACTCTGCAGGGTGTGGATCAGCCCGCCATCGAACGCGTGCACCTCGCCGCGCCTGCGAAGCTTGTAGAGCCCGCCGACGGGAAGCACCACCGCGTCCTCGTCCCAGGCACGACGGTGGAAGCCCAGCACGTTGCGCGCGAGCCCCGACAGGCCGATGCCGGAGATGCGCGACGGCATGCCGGGGAAGAACTCCGCCACCAGTGCCCGCGACAACCCGATCGCCTCGAAGTTGTAGCCGCCGCGATAGGACGCGACCACCGAGATGCCCATCTTGGACATCACCTTGAGCAGCCCCTTGTCGATCGCGCGGCGGTAGCGCTCCACCGCGGTGCGCAGCGTCATGTCGCCGAACAGGCCGCGGCGGTGGCGATCGGCGATGCTTTCCTGCGCCAGGTAGGCGTTCACCGTGGTGGCGCCGGAACCGATCATGATGGCGATCGCATGCACGTCCACGCACTCGGCGGTGCGCACGTTCAGGCTGGTGAAGGTGCGCAGGCTGTGGCGCACCAGGTGCGTGTGCACCGCCGCGGTGGCCAGGATCATCGGGATGTAGGCACGGGCCGGGCCCTGATGCTCGTCGGTCAGAAACACGTGGCTGCAGCCTTCGCGCACCCGCTCCTCCGCCTCGCGACGGATCCGCGCCAGCGCGTCGCGCAAACCGGCCTCGCCGTCCGCCGCGGTGAAGGTGCAGTCGATCACGCATGCGCTGCTGCCCAGGAACTCCAGCAGCGCCTGGCACTCGCCGCTGGTCAGCACCGGGCTGTCGAGCTGCAGCAGCTCGCACTGTGTCCCGTTCTCGTCGAGCACGTTGCCGAGGTTGCCGAGCCGGGTGGTCAGGCTCATCACCCGCGTCTCGCGCAGGCTGTCGATCGGCGGGTTGGTGACCTGGCTGAACGCCTGGCGGAAATAATGCGACAGGCCGCGATAGTACTCCGACAGCACCGCGAGCGGGGTGTCGTCGCCCATGCTGCCGACCGCCTCCGAGCCGTCGGCCACCATCGGGTGCAGGATGACCTCCAGCTCCTCCAGCGTGGTGCCGACCGCCGCCTGCCTGCGGCGCAGCTCCTCGCCGCTCCAGCCCGCCGGCTCGACGGAGTCGTTGCGCACGATGCGGTCGATCCGGTTGATGCGGCCGACCCAGCCCTCGAAGTCCTGGCGCTGCGACAGCAGGTCGAGCAGGTCCTCGTCACCGTAGAACCGTGGTGCGTCGAGATCCACCGCGATGGTCTGGCCCGGTCCGAGCCGGCCGCGGCTGAGGATGTCGCCCTCGGGGATCTTGACCATGCCGGTCTCGGAGCCGACCACCAGCATCCGGCTGGCGGTGACGGTGTAGCGCAGCGGACGCAAGCCGTTGCGGTCCAGCCCCGCGATCACCCAGCGCCCGTCTGTGCCGCAGATCGCCGCCGGCCCGTCCCAAGGCTCCATCACCGCGTTGCAGTACTCGAACATCGCCTTGTGCGCCGGCTTCATCTCCGGTCCCGGCGTGGTCGCCGCCGGCACCAGCAGGGCTTTCGCCATCGGCGCGTCGCGGCCGGTGAAGCACAGCAGCTCGAACACGTTGTCCAGCGTCGCGGTGTCCGAGCCGCCGGCCTGAATCACCGGCTTGACGTCGTCCATGAACGGGTCGAGCACCGGGTCGGCGAGCCGGGTCTCATGGCTCTTCATCCAGTTGGTGTTGCCCGATACCGTGTTGATCTCGCCGTTATGCGCGATGGTGCGGAACGGCTGCGCCAGCTTCCAGGTCGGAAAGGTGTTGGTCGAGTAGCGCTGGTGATAGATCGCGAACCGGCTGACGAAGCGCGGGTCGCGCAGGTCGGGATAGAACTCGGTCAAGTGTTCGGCCAGGAACATGCCCTTGTAGATCACCGAGCGGCAGCTCAGCGAGCAGATGTAGAACTCGCCGATCTGGGCGGCGATCACCTGCTTCTCGATCCGGCGGCGGATCACGTACAGGTCGCGCTCGAAGTCGGGCTCCGCCGATCCGCGCTGGTTGCGGATCATGATCTGCTCGATCTCGGGGCGCGTCGCGTTCGCCTTTTCGCCGATGCAGCCGGTGTCGATCGGCACCTGCCGCCAGCCGTAGATGCCGTAGCCGAACGCCAGGATCTCGGTCTCGACGATCTGCCGGCAGCGCTCCTGCGCCGCGAGATCGGTCTTGGGCAGGAACACCTGCCCCACCGCGATCAGGCTGCCGACGGGCGCGTTGCCGGTGCGCGCGATCGCGTCGGCGAAGAAATCCTGCGGGATCTCCAGGTGGATGCCGGCCCCGTCGCCGGTCTTGCCGTCGGCGTCCACGGCGCCGCGGTGCCACACCGCACGCAGCGCCGCGATCGCCGCCTCGACCACGTCGCGACGGCGCACGCCGTCCAGCGCCGCCACCAGACCGACGCCGCACGAATCGTGCTCGTCCGCAGGGTCATAGCTGCCGGACAGGGCGGCGGCGTTGGCGTTCCAGGCGGCGACGAACCCGGATCCGGACTCGGTCATGTCGGCATCCTTGCGACCCGTGCTCACAACGTGACGCCCCTCTGCCGCAGCACGTCGCGCTGCGACGTCAGCACATCCTTCGCCACCTGCTGTCCCCAGGCCTGGCCGAGCGCCATGAACGCCGGCAGCGCTTTGGTCTGCACCTCCACCAGCTTTGAGCCGGTGGGCGAGCGGAAGAACGCGTCGGCCGTCTGCAGCTGCTCGGTGGTCATCGCGTTGGCCCAGAACCGGGTGAACGCCGTCTCCAGCTCCGGCAGGTGCGCCCGCATCGCCGGCAGCAGCACCTCGTCGACGATCCGTCCCGCCTCCGCCTCGTCCTTGCCGTGCGACGACACCAGCTGGACCATGATGCCGCGCATCGCGGTCATGACCTGTTCCATGCGTGCCTTGCCGCCGGTGTCGTCCATGAGGCGAGCCGCTGCCGCCAGGTGCGCAGGGTCGGGTGCCGGGTCGGCGCCACGAGCGGTCGCACCGGCGGTCAGGCCGAGCAGCAGCACGCCGAGCACCATCGCCCGCCCTGTCCAGAGCGCGCTCATTCCGCCGCCTCCGCCACCACCTGCGCGACCGGCTGTTGTTCCAGCCAGCGGTGCATCTGCTCCGCCGCGTCGCGGCCGTCGCGGATCGCCCACACCACCAGGCTGGCGCCGCGCACGATGTCGCCGGCGCCGAACACGCCCGGCAGGCTGGTCATGAAGCTGGTGTGCCCGACCTTGAGCGTGCCCCAGCGCGACACTTCCAGCGCAGGCTCCCCCCACAGCCCGGGCAGGTCTTCTGGATCGAAGCCGAGCGCCTCGATCACGATGTCGGCCTCCAGGGTGAAGCCGCTGTTCTCCACCGGATCGACCGACTGCCGGCCGGACGCATCGGGCAGGCCGAGCTTCATCCGCACCGCGCGCACGCCGGTCACCTGCCCGTCGCCGAGGAACGCTTCGGGCGCTGCGAGCCAGACGAACTCGACCCCCTCCTCCTCGGCGTTCTTCACCTCGCGCAAGCTGCCCGGCATGTTGGCGCGGTCGCGGCGGTACAGGCACTTCACCGACCGCGCCCCCTGGCGCACCGCGGTGCGCACGCAGTCCATCGCGGTATCGCCGCCGCCGATCACCACCACGTTCCTGTCCCGGGCATCCAGCAGCCCGCTGTCGAACTCCGGCACCGCGTCGCCGAGCGAGCGGCGGTTGGACACGGTGAGGAAGTCCAGCGCCTTGACCAGCCCCGGCAGGCCGGAGCCGGGGCCGCCGAGGGCGCGAGACTTGTACACGCCGGTCGCGATCAGGATCGCGTCGTGACGGGCGCGCAGGGCGGAAAAGGCAATGGCGTCGTCGCTGTCGGCAGCGCCGATCCCTCGGCCGAGGTGGAACGTGATGCCGCCCTGCTCCAGCAGCGCGTGGCGGCGCAGCACGATGTCCTTCTCCAGCTTGAAGCCGGGAATGCCGTAGATCATCAGTCCGCCGACCCGGTCGTAGCGATCGTAGACGTGCACCTGGTAGCCGCGCTTGCGCATCTGCTCGGCTGCCGCGAGCCCACCCGGCCCGGCGCCGATGATGCCCACCGACGCCGTGCGCTCGCGGACCGGCCGCACCGGCCTGACCCAGCCCTGGTTCCACGCGTTGTCGGTGATGAAGCGCTCCACCGCGCCGATCGTGACGCTCTCGAACCCCTTCTCGATTACGCAGTTGCCTTCGCACAGGCGATCCTGCGGGCAGATGCGACCGCAGATCTCGGGGAAGTTGTTGGTGGCCGCGTTGAGCTCATACGCTTCCTCCAGACGTCCCTCGGCAGCGAGCTTCAGCCAGTCCGGGATGTTGTTGCCCACCGGGCAGTGCACCTGGCAGAACGGCACGCCGCACTGCGAGCAGCGGCTGGCCTGCGTCTGCGCCTGCGGCACCGTGAAGTCGCGGTAGATCTCGCCGAAATCCTGCCGCCGGTCGGACGCGCTGCGCTTGTCAGGCTGGTGCTGGTGCACCGACACGAATTGCAGCATGCGATCGGCCATGGCGGCGCTCCCTCACCCTGCCGCGAACGGGCCGGACCAGGAGGAAACTAGTGCGGCATGCGGCGCCGATAAAAGGCAGCATAGGTGCCCTTTCCGCCTGTTCTTGCGCCGTAGACGGCATCAAGTGCAATTTTAATACGGAAACAAGGGCCGATCCGGTCCTTCCCGTTCAGGCGGGCAGCTCGCGCTTGCCGCCACCGGGGCGGTAGCGCGCCAGATAGCCCGGCACCACCAGCTCGACCGGCGTCGGCACGATGCCGAGCGCCTCGAGCCCGTCGCGGCCAGGCGTCACCACGTTGTCCTGGCTCAGCATCGCCAGCTGGTCGCGGGTGAGCAGCTTGCCGGGCAGGCGTTCCAGCACCGTTGCCTGCAGCCGGGCCAGCGCCGGCGGCACCGTCAGCAGCGGCTGGTGGCGCCGCATCTCCCCCATCATCCAGGCCAGCAACTCCCGGAAGGTCCAGACGCGCGGGCCCCCCAGCTCATACAGCCCGCCGCCCGACCGGTGCGCCGGCGACACCACGACCCGCACCGCGTCGGCGACGTCGCCGGCATAGACCGGCTGCATCCTTGTATCGCCGCTGATCACCGGCATCACCGGCGAGACGCGCGCCATCGCTCCGAACCGGTTGAAGAACGCGTCCTCCGGCCCGAATACCAGCGACGGGCGCAGGATGGTGGCGTCGGGAAAGGCGTCGCGCACTGCCGCCTCGCCGCCAGCCTTGCTCCGTCCATAGGCGCTGGAACTGTCAGGATCGGCGCCGATCGCCGACATCTGCACCAGCCGCGCAGCACCCGACACCGCCGCGAGCCGCGCCACCCGGCTGGCGCCGTCCGTGTGGATGCGGTCGAAGTCGCCGCGCTTCCCCTCCGCCAGGATGCCCACCAGGTTGACCACGATCGAGGCGCCCTCGACCGCGCGCGCCACCGTGGCGTCGTCGCCCAGCGTGGCGTAGAGCGGCACCACCTGCCCGACGCGGCCCATCATGCGCATCTCGTTGGCACGCGCGGTGTTGCGGCTCGCCACGCGCACCACGTGGCCGTCGGCCGCCAGCCGGCGCACGATGTAGCGCCCCAGGAAGCCGGAGCCGCCGAACACCGTCGCCACGCTGCGCACTGCCATGCCGCCTGCATCCTCATGTTCCGCGACCGCATCCCGGTCGCCGCGACACTACGGGGACGGACGGTGCGCCTCAAGCCGGCCCCTGCCCTGGCGCCGGACCCGACAAACCCGCACACGGGCTGTTGACGGCCCCCGCCTGGCTGGCTACATCGCCCCACCACCCGCGGCGCCCCGTGCCGCGGTTGCCCCTTGGCCCAGGTGGCGGAATTGGTAGACGCGCAGGTTTCAGGTATCTGTGGCCGCAAGGTCGTGGAAGTTCGAGTCTTCTCCTGGGCACCATAGGAAACGAACCAGGCCCGGCCGATCCGATCGGCCGGGCGGGTCCGCACGCCGGCGCAACCCCGCAGCGGATTCCGACGTGAGCGTCACCCAGTTCATGCCCCACGCCGCCATCCACCTGCACCAGGGCGACCTGCCGGACGGGATCAGCTTCGGCACGTCGGTCGCGGTGGATACCGAGACCATGGGCCTCGACCCGCATCGCGACCGGCTCTGCCTGGTGCAGCTTTCCGCCGGCGACAACACCGCCCACCTGGTGCAGATCGTGCCGGAGCGGCTCGGCGGCCACGGCGCCGATTGTCCCAACCTGAAGCGGCTGCTGTCCGACCCGGCGGTGACCAAGCTGATGCACTTCGCCCGCTTCGACGTCGGTATCCTGCAGCACGCGCTCGGCATCGCGGTGTCGCCGGTGAAGTGCACCAAGATCGCCGCCAAGCTGGTGCGCACCTTCACCGACCGGCACGGGCTGGCGCAGCTGTCGCGCGAGCTGCTCGGCGTCGAGCTGAGCAAGCAGCAGCAGACCTCGGACTGGGGCGCGCACGTCCTGTCGCCGGAGCAGCTCGCCTATGCCGCCTCCGACGTGCTGCACCTGCATGCGCTGTGGTCCCGTCTGGAAGCGCTGCTCGTCCGGGAGGACCGGCTGGCGCTGGCGGAAGCCTGCTTCGCCTTCCTGCCCGCACGTGCCCGGCTCGACCTGCTGGGCTACGCGGAGCCCGACATCTTCGCCCATTGACGCGCCGCAGCGGTGCCGGCGCCGTTGGTTGACGGGTCCGCGGCCCGGTGCCCATACAGGCCGGCCGGCGCTGGCCGGCTTCTCGTTGGAGCCGACACATCCCTTGCATGGCATGACCCGGCCTGATCAACCGCTTTGGCCGGACCGGTGAACCCGCCGTCCGATCGGCCCGCCGGCCCGGTTCCGCCGACGTCGGAGCCGAGCGCCGCGGCGGCACGGCGCCGCCTCAGCCTGGAGCAAGGCGGCGGGGTCCGACGCATTCCCAACGCCGGCCAGATCGCCCGCCGCCGCAGGGTGCTGCGCTGGACCAAGTGGGTGCTGCCGGCGGCTGCACTCCTGCTGCTGGCCTCGATTGCCTCATGGCCGGAGCTGCAGCGCCAGATGAACAGCGCCCGCCTCGGCCTGCAGGAAGCGGCGCAGGTCCGGATCGACAGCGGCCGGATGCTGGGCGCACGCTATCGCGGGCTGGACGGGCGCAACCGGCCCTACATGATCACCGCCGACGAGGCCCAGCAGGTCGCGGCACCCCAGACGGGAGCCCAGCAGGCGGCACGGCCGGCCGGAGCCAAGGCTCCCGCGTCGGACGACCGGATCAACCTGTCCCGCCCGATCGCCGACAGCCTGGGCCAGAACGGCGGCTGGGTCCGGATCAGCGCCGCCGACGGGGTCTACATGCAGCACAGCCAGCTTCTCGACCTCAGCCGGGACACCATGCTCTACCGCGACGACGGCATCATGATGACCGGACCGGACGCCGACCTCGACCTCCGCCGCGGCGTCGTCGCGTCCAAGGACTGGGTGCACGCCGAGGGGCCGTTCGGCGTGCTCGACGCGCAAGGCTACTTCATGTCGCAGCGCGACGGGCTGGCGCAGTTCCGCGGCCCGGGGCGGCTGGTGCTGAACGACGACCGGATCGCCCGTCCGGTCCCGGCCGGATCCGCGACCGCCACCCCGGCGACGGGTGCCGCGCCGGTCCGGCAGGCCGCGGGACCGGCGCCATGATCCGGTCGCGGCTGGCGCTGGCGCCTGCGGCTTTGGTCGCGGCCGCCCTCCTGACGGCGCCGGTCGCCGCCCGCGCGCAGCAGATCGACCTGTCGCATGGCGGGCAGGTGACGGTGACGGCGCTGGGCGGCTTCGACTGGAACCAGAACGCGCAGACCGTGACCGCCTATGGCAGCGCGCAGGCGGTGCGCGGCGGCGTCACCGTGACCGCGGACCGGCTGATCGCCTACTACCGCAAGAAGGCGACGCCGCCCGGCGGCGCGAAGCCGGGCGCGCCCTCGCCCTCTCCCGCCGCCCTGTCGGGCGCACTTCCCGGTGTGTCCGCTCCCGGCACCCCGTCCACGGGCAGTACACCCGGCGGCACCCCGCCCGCAGCCGGCAACCCGCTCGCCTCACCGCCGCCCGGGACCGCCGCCGCGACTCCCGGCACCGTGGATCCGACGCCCGAGAACCCGACCGGGTTGGCACCGTCCCTGTCGCCGTCCCTGGCGCCGTCCCTGGCGCCGGCCAGGCCCGGCTCGACCGGGCTGCCGGGCGACGACAGCTCTGCCAGCGAGATCTACCGCCTGGAGGCGATCGGCCACGTCCACATCTTCACCGCCACCCAGCAGGCGTTCGGCGACCACGGCGTCTACGACATTGACCAGGCGGTGATGGTGCTGACCGGTCACGACCTGCACCTCGTCACGCCGACCGACCTGCTCACTGCGCGCGACCAGATGGAGTACTTCTCGCAGACGCGCATCTCGATCGGGCGCGGCAACGCGGTGGCCACCAGCAACGACGGGCGCCGGATCCGTGGCGACGTGCTGGTCGGCTACAGCGCGCCACCGGCTCCGCAGCCGGGTGCGGCTCCTGGCGCCACGCCGGGGGTGAAGCCGCCGAAGCCCGCTCCCGGCGCCGCCCCGGCCAACGGCCAGGACCCAATCGGCAGCAGCGGCAAGCTGGAAAAGGTGAACGCGTTCGGCAACGTGGTGGTGCGCACCCAGACCGAGACCGTGTACGGCGACCGCGGCGTCTACGTGCCGGACACCGGCATTGCGCGCATCGTCGGCAACGTCCACATCACCAGGGGCCAGAACCAGTTGAACGGGGCGGCGGCGATCGTGAACATGCACACCGGCATCGCGACCATGACCGAGGACCCGGGTGCCCGGGTGCAGGGCCTGATCGTGCCGAACGAGGCGGGCGGGGCCAAGGGCGGCACCGCCGGCGCCGCCGGCAAGAACAAGGCCGTGCCGCCGAAGGGGCAGCAATGAACAAGATGACGCCGCGCGCCTTCGATCATGCCCCGCCGGCCGACTCCGAGGGGCTGCACGCGCACGGCGTCGGCAAGACCTACAAGAAGCGCGAGGTGGTGCAGGCGGTCTCGATCAGCGTGCGTCGCGGCGAGGCGGTCGGGCTGCTGGGGCCGAACGGCGCCGGCAAGACCACCACCTTCTACATGATCGTCGGCCTGGTGCAGCCCGACACCGGTTCGATCAGCCTGGACGGCGCCGACATCACCCAGCTGCCGATGTACCGCAGGGCGCGCCTGGGCATCGGCTACCTGCCGCAGGAGGCCAGCATCTTCCGCGGCCTGAACGTCGAGCAGAACATCATGGCGGCGCTGGAGGTGGTCGAGCCTGACGCCGACCGCCGCGATTCCATGCTGGACGGGCTGCTGGGCGAGTTCGGCATCGGCCACCTGCGCCGGGCACCCTCGCTGGCGCTATCCGGCGGCGAACGTCGTCGCCTGGAGATCGCCCGCGCGTTGGCGAGCCAGCCCAACTACATCCTGCTGGACGAGCCGCTGGCCGGCATCGACCCGATCGCGGTGGGCGAGATCCGCGACCTGGTGTCGCACCTCAAGCATCGCGGCATCGGCGTGCTGATCACCGACCACAACGTCCGCGAGACGCTGGAGATTATCGACCGTGCCTACATCATGCACGGCGGCCAGGTGCTGATGGAGGGCGCGCCGCAGGAGGTGGTCGCTCACGAAGATGTGCGCCGCGTCTACCTCGGGGAAAGGTTTTCGTTGTAGCCTTCCCGCATGGGGATCGGACCACGCCTGGAGCTCAGGCAGACACAGAACCTGGTGATGACGCCGCAGCTGCGTCAGGCCATCAAGCTGCTGCAGTTCTCCAACATCGAGGTCGCCGCCTTCATCGAGGAGGAGCTCGAGCGCAACCCGTTGCTGGAGCGCGACGACACGCCCGACGTTCTCCCCGAGCGTCCGGCGCTGGACCAGCGGGTCGACGGGCGGGAACAGGAGCGCACCGGTCCGGGCGAGGAGCTGCCGGCCTCGGACGGCCTTCTCGACACCGGCCTGCTCCCAGCCGAAGGCAACGCGCCGCTCGACACCGATCCCGCCGAGCAGTTCGACGGCGCCGCCTATGAGGGCGGCAGCGGAGCCGACCGGAGCGGCAGCGGCGGCGGCGGGACCGAGGAGCTCGACGCCACGGCGCAGCTGGTGGCACCCGCCCGCACCCTGCGCGAGCATCTCGGCGAGCAGCTCCGGCTCGGCTTCGACGATCCGGCCGAGCGGCTGATCGGCGCGCACCTGATCGCGCTGCTGGATGGTGCTGGCCGCGTGCTGGTGGACGATGCCGCCCTGGCCCGCGCGCTCGGCGCCGATCCGGTCCTGGTCGCCGCGGTGCGCGCGCGGATGATGCGCTTCGATCCGGTGGGGCTGTTCGCCACCGACCTGCGCGGCTGCCTCGCCGCCCAGCTCGCCGACCGCAACCGGCTCGACCCGGCGATGGCGACCCTGCTCGACAACCTGGAGCTGCTCGGGCGGCGCGAGCTGAAGCGGCTGCAGCTGCTGTGCGAGGTCGATGCCGAGGACCTTCTCGACATGATCGCCGAGATCCGCGCCCTCGACCCGAAGCCGGGCGCCGGCTTCGATACCACCCCGCCGGTGCCGATCGTGCCGGACGTGCTGATGCGCCCCGCTCCCGGCGGCGACTGGCTGCTGGAGCTGAACCCGGACACCATGCCGCGCCTGCTGGTGTCGGAAGCGTTCCACGCCAGGGTGCTGCTGCGCGCGCCGAAGGAGGACCGGGCGTTCCTGTCCGAGCAGCTCGCCAGCGCCAACTGGCTGGTGCGCTCGCTGCACCAGCGCGCGCAGACCATCCTGAAGGTGGCGGGCGAGGTGATGCGCCGGCAGGACGGGTTCCTGCGGCAAGGGATCGGCCACATGCGCCCGCTGATCCTGCGCGACATCGCGGAAGCGGTGGAGATGCACGAGAGCACGGTCAGCCGCGTCACCGCCAACAAGTACATCGCCACGCCGCGCGGGCTGTTCGAGCTGAAATACTTCTTCACCACCGCGATCGCCGCCACCGCAGGCGGCGAAAGCCACAGCGCGGAGGCGGTGCGGCACCGCATACGCGGCATGGTGGCGCAGGAAAGCGCGCAGTCGATCCTGTCGGATGACGCGATCGTGGCGGCGCTCCGCCTGGAAGGCGTGGACATCGCCCGCCGGACCGTGGCCAAATATCGGGACGCGTTGCGCATCCCAAGCTCGGTGCAACGCAAGCGGGAGAAGTCGGTCCCGGCCTGATGCGGTTTCGCCATCATTCCGAGGGCGCCGTGCCGGACCGTCATCGTGCGGATCGTCCTCGTCCAGCCGGAGCGGAATGCATGCGTGTCAGCATCGCGGGCCAGGTCGATCTGTCTGATGCGCTCCGCATGCGGGTGGCGCATCACCTCCATACGATCGCCGAGAAGTATTTCGGCCAGGCGCTGGAGGCGAACGTGTGCTTCGGCCGGGCGCGCAGCTTCTTCACCTGCGACATCACCGTGCATGCCGGTCGCGGCCTGGTGGTGCGCGGCGAGGGCGAGGGCGCTGACGCGCACGGCTCGTTCGACGACGCCGCCGAGCACATCGCACGGCGGCTGCGACGCTACCGGCGCCGGGTCAACGACCACGCCAGAGCGCTGGCGCGTCGGGTGCGGCCGGAGATCGGCCGGCAGTACATCCTCAGGCCGGAGGACGAGACGCGCCCGGACGTAGATGGCACGATCGCCACGCGGCCCGCCGCCTTCGCCACCGTGGTGGCGGAGCAGGAAACCCAGATCGGCACCCTGACCGTCAGCGAGGCGGTCATGCAACTCGACCTGGCCGACCGCCCGGTGCTGATGTTCCGCAACAGCGCCAGTGGCGGCATCAACGTGGTGTACCGGCGTCCGGATGGCCACGTCGCGTGGCTGGACCCGGATGGCGGCGCCGCCTGAACCCCCGGATGCCGCGACGCGCCGGGGGTCAGTGCACCAGGGCGGGGATCATCTCGTGTTGCCGCACCGCCGCCAGCGCCACCTCGCGGTCCTCGGTGAGCGCCATGGGGGTGCCGTCGGCGGCGTGGATGGAGAACGCCGCGGTTCCGTCCACCGTCACCGACTTGATGTAGGCGAGCTGGCTGACGCCGAGCGCCTGTAGCTCGCGCGCGGTGAGCTGGCGTATGTCGCGCGGGCCAAACTCGCGGCCCTGCTTGTTGGTCAGGCTGGTCATGTGTGGTCCTTCAGCCAAGGACGACGCCCCGTCCAGGCGGCGCCGCCATTTCCGCTCATTCCGATGATAGAATGGTTAACGAGTCGCCGCCAAGCGGTTCATTCCTCTGCGGCGGCGGCACGGATCACCCGGGCCGGGCGCGCCTGCACCACCTCCGCGGTGCGCCCGGCGGGATCGCGCGCGTGCTCCGGCCCCTTGGAGATCTCGATGCGCTTGACCCGCACCTCCGGCTGCGGCCGCGCCAGGTCGATGTGCAACAGCCCGCTGTCGAGCCAGGCGCCACTGATGTCGATGCCTTCGGCCAGCACGAACGCACGCTGGAACTGCCGCCCGGCGATGCCACGATGCAGGAACACCCTGCCCTGCGTGTCGTCGCTCTGTCGGCCGCGTATCACCAGTTGGTTGTCCTCCTGGGTGATCTGCAGGTCATCCATGGAAAAGCCGGCCACCGCCAGGGTGATGCGCAGCCCGGCCGGACCGGTCTGCTCGATGTTGTAGGGCGGATAGCCGTCGGACGAGGTCTTCGACGCCCGCTCGAGCATCTGCTCGAGATGATCGAAGCCGAGGAACATCGGCGAGGCGAACAGTCTTCCGGACATAACGCGAGCCTCCTCCTGGGAGCGAGACGATTGGACCGGAACCCGAAGCGTTCCGGCTCGACCCGATATGGCGTCCGTCCGGTTGTCCTGCAAGCCGCCTGCCACGAGCCTGCCGGCCGGCGGACCCGCAGCCCGGCCGGCTCCGACGCGTCAGAAGACGTCCCAGTCGCCGTCGAGCATGGCGCGCGAGGGCACCTCCTCCCGGATCCGCCCCGTCTCGAACAGCTCCGTCCTGAACAGCCCGACGACGGTCAGGTCGTTGATCGCCCGGGTACAGCCGAAGCCGCCGACCGCGATCCCCCAGGGCCGGGTGCAGCGGCCGCGGAGAACCGCGTTGACATCCTCCGCCAGCGTTCCAGCGCACCGCAGCGCCTCGTCCTCGGCGGCGACGCCGGCGGCGACCGCAAGAAGGCAGACGGAGCGGAACGGCAGGTGATCCCTGCCGGCGATGCCCAGATAAAGGTCCGGCGGCTGCCCGCTCCGCAGCGCTGCGGTCCAGGACGGCGCCCACACCTCGCAGGACACGAACTCGGCGGCGTCGCCGGTCGCGGCGAGCCGTCCGTCGACGGCATGCGTCCACCTGTCCGCCTCCGTCCCGCTCCAGCCGATCCGGCCGAACCCGATGCCCCGCTGGTTCGGGGATCCCGGTCCCGGCCGGAGCTGCACCGTCCGGATCGCGGGTGGCCCCGAACACCGACGAAGCAGCGGGTCGAGAGCGTTTCGGATCTGCGTCCAGACGGTCGTGGTCCACGGCACCTCCGCACCACTGCCGCCCAGCATCGCGTAGACCTCGTATGTCCTGGCATGGGATTCGCGCGGCATGCTTGCGACGGCCCCGTCGTCACCCGGCACAGCCTACTCCCGCTCCGTGGAACCCGGCTGACCATACCGGGACCTCCGCCGTCATGCGCACCCTGGCGGATCGGACGCGCGGTCGCTACATCGCCGGCATGAACGACGCACCGTCGGCGGTCCTGCCGATCGAGATCCTGATCGCACCTCATCCGGTGCTCCGACGCAAGGCGCGCCCGGTGCGGCCGGAGGACGCGGCACTGCTACGCACGCTGCTGCCGCGGATGTTCGAGTCGATGTATGCGGCGCCCGGCATCGGGCTGGCGGCGCCGCAGGTGGGGCACGACCTCCGCTTCTTCATCATCGACCTGCACGAGAACGAGATCCGGGCGCCGATCACCCTGGTCAACCCGCAGATCATCCGCGCCGGCGACCAGCTGGTCAGCCGCGAGGAAGGCTGCCTGTCGCTGCCCAACCAGTATGCCGAGGTGGTGCGCCCGGAGAGCGTGCGGGTGCGGTTCCAGGATTTGGACGGACGACGGCAGGAACTCGACGCCGACGGCCTGCTCGCCACCTGCCTGCAGCACGAGACCGACCACCTGGACGGGGTGCTGTTCGTCGACCACCTGTCCGCGCTCAAGCGCAACATGATCATGCGCCGCCTGGCCAAGGAACAGAAAGGCAAGGGCTGACCACGATGCGGATCGCCTTCATGGGCACGCCCGACTTCGCGGTGCCCGCCTTGCGCGCGCTGCACGCGGCCGGGCACGAGATCGCCGCGGTGTACAGCCAGCAGCCGCGTCCCGCCGGGCGCGGCCAATCGGTGCGCGTCTCGCCGGTGCAGCGCGAAGCCGAGCAGCTCGGCCTCCCGGTGCGCACGCCCGCGCGGCTGAAGCGCGACGAGGCGGCGCAGCAGGCGTTCGCCGCCCTGGCGCTGGATGCCGCGGTGGTGGCGGCCTACGGGCTGATCCTGCCCGCCGCCATGCTGGCTGCACCCACGCGCGGTTGCCTCAACATCCACGCGAGCCTGCTGCCGCGCTGGCGGGGTGCAGCACCCATCCAGGCGGCGATCCTGGCCGGGGACATCGAGACCGGCATCACGGTCATGCAGATGGAGGAAGGGCTCGACACCGGGCCGATGCTGGACCGCCAGGCGATCTCGATCGGCCCGCGCGACGGGTCCGGGACGCTGCACGACGCCCTGGCCGCCCTCGGCAGCCGGATGATCGTGGAGGCGCTGGCCCGTCCGCGCCCGCCAGTGACGCAGGACGAGGCCCTCGCCAGCTACGCGCCGCGCCTGACCCGCGCCGACGGCCGGCTCGACTGGCGGGAGGACGCCTGGGCGCTCGACCGCCGGGTGCGGGCGATGACGCCCTGGCCGGGCGCGGTGGCGATGCTGGGCGACACCGCGATCAAGATCGTCGCAGCGACGCCGCTGGACCCGCCGGGCGGAGCGATCCCGGGTATCGCACTGGACGACCGGCTGACGGTCGCCTGCGGCCGCGGGGCGCTGCGGATCGACCGGCTGCAATGGCCCGGCCGGGCGGTGCTCGATGCGGATGCGTTCCTGCGCGGGCGCCCGGTGCCGCCAGGTACGGTTTTGAACGGCGTTCAAGTTTGACCGTGCGTTGGGCGCTCCTGGTCGAGTACGACGGCACCCCGTTCCTCGGCTGGCAGAGGCAGGCGACAGGCCTGTCGGTGCAGGGGGTGCTGGAACAGGCTGCGAGCCGCCTCGCCGGTGGTGCCGCGGTGGCGGGCATCGCCGCCGGCCGCACCGATGCCGGGGTGCATGCGCGAGGCCAGGTGGTGCATCTCGACTTGCCCGATGCCGAGGGCCGGCTGACCGCGCCGCGAGTGCGCGATGCGCTCAACTTCCACATGAAGCCCTATCCCATTGCGGTGGTGCAAGCGGCACGGGTGCCGGACAACTGGAACGCGAGGTTCCAGGCGATCCGGCGACGCTACCGCTACCGGATCCTGAACCGTCCGGCGCGGCCGGCGCTGGAGGGCAGCCGGGTCTGGCACGTGCGCCAGCCGCTCGACGCCCCGGCGATGCGCGACGGCGCCGCGCTGCTGCTCGGCCGGCACGATTTCACCTCGTTCCGCGCCAGCGCCTGCCAGGCAAAGAGCCCGCTGCGTACCCTGGACCGGCTCGACGTGGTGTCCGACGGCACGCTGATCGAGATCCATGCCGAGGCGCGCAGCTTCCTGCACCACCAGGTGCGCAACATGGTCGGCACGCTGAAGCTGGTCGGCGACGGGCGCTGGCGGCCCGGACAGGTGGCCGAGGCGCTGGCGGCACGGGACCGCTCCGCCGCCGGCCCTACCGCGCCGCCGGACGGGCTGTGCCTGATGGCGGTCGGCTATCCCGAGGATCCGTTCACGATGCCGGATGCGCGGCCGCCGGTGCCGGGTCGGGCTGGAACATGACCTGCGCCAGCAGCGGCTGCAGTGCCGCTGCCAGCAGGGAGGATCCAGCCGTCAGCGCCAGCACCGTCAGCACCGCCTTGAACCGGCCGATCGCCAGGCCCTTCCAGGCCATGAACCATTGCAGCCACAGGAAGTAGCCAGCCAGCAGCAGCATCGCCACCCGACCGGCGGCATCGTGGCCGAGCCCCATCTGCAGCAGCACGGAGGCCAGCAGCATGGCCGGCAGGTAGACCGGCAGCACCAGCCAGACGCTCCAGGCCGAGGCGGTGGCGTAGCGCTGCCAGCGGTCGGCACGCTGCCACAGCCGCGCCATGAGGTGAGACAGCACCGGCGGCAGCAGCACCGCGCAGAACAGCAGCAGCAGGAGGCACAGCGCAGCGGCGCTCGGACGCTGCGACAGCAGCAGGGCGGACAGCACCAGCAGGAACGCGAACGGCGGCGACAGGGACGCCAGGAAGGCGTCCCGCCCGCCCTCGAAGCAGGCAAATCCTTCCGAGCGGCCGGTGCCGAGCAGGAACAGGCCGTACACCACCTGCCTGATGGCGCCCGGACGACGCGGCAGCGGAGTGCGGAGCTTCGGACGGCCGGGCTTGTCGCCGCTCATGACGCCCTCATCGCGTTCGCCTGCGGCAGCAGCCGGTCGAGCAGGTCGCCATATATCTCCGACAGCAGGTCGAGGTCCGCGACCGGCACGTTCTCGTCGATCTTGTGCATGCTCAGGCCCACCAGGCCGAACTCCGCCACCGCGCAATGGGGCGCGATGAAGCGCGCGTCGGAGGTGCCCCCGCCGGTGTCCAGCGACGCGGTCCGACCGGTCCGGTCGCGGATCGCCGCCTGGAGCGCCGCGACCTCCGGACCGGGCTTGGTGCGGAACGCCTCGCCGCTGACCCGGATGTCGAGCTGGGCGTCCGGGGCGTGGCGGGCGCAGGCGGCCCGTAGCAGCGCGGACAGCGACTCTCCGGTGTGGCGGTCGTTGAAGCGGATGTTGAGGCGCGCCTCCGCCTGGCCGGGGATCACGTTGCCGGCCGCATTGCCGACGTCGATGCTGGTCACCTGCAGGCCGGACGGCTCGAAGAACGGCGTGCCTTCGTCCAGCTTCGTCGTCGTCAGCTCCGCCAGCAAAGCCAGCAGCCGGTGCACCGGGTTGTCGGCGCGATGCGGGTAGGCGACGTGCCCCTGCACCCCACGCACCACGAGGTGGGCACTCAGGCTGCCGCGACGGCCGGTCTTGATCATGTCTCCCAGCCGTTGGGGGTTGGTCGGCTCGCCGACCAGGCAGAAATCCGGGACGTGGCCGTGCGCCGCCATCCAGTCCAGCACGCGGCGGGTACCGTGCAGCGCCGGGCCCTCCTCGTCCCCGGTGACGAGCAGGCTGATCGAGCCGGCGGGGAGACCTTCCCGGCGCGCCAGGTGTTGCGCCACCGCGTGCACGAAGGCGGCGATCGCGCCCTTCATGTCGCAGGCGCCGCGACCGTATAGCACGCCGTCGACCACCGCGCCCTCGAATGGCAGTACCCGCCAGCCGGTCTCGCCCGGCGGCACCACGTCGGTATGGCCGGCGAAGCAGAGATGCGGCGCGCCGGTGCCGAGGCGCGCGAACAGATTCGGCGTGCGCTCCGTTCCCTCCCCGAACGGCAGGGAGAATACGGCGAAGCCGAGCCGGCGCAGCACGTCGGCCAGCACCGCCTGCGCCCCGTCATCGGCCGGGGTGACCGACGCGCAGCGGATCAGCGCCTGGGCCAGCGGCAGCGGCCCGGAGGAGGCGATGGACGCGCTCAATCGCGCAAAAGCTCATTGATCGCCGTCTTCGCGCGGGTGCGCGCGTCGACGCGCTTCACGATCACCGCGCAGGCCAGCGACGGCAGCGGGCGGTTGTCCCCGGCGACTTGCACCGGCGGCAGCGTGCCCGGGACCACCACCGAGTAGGCAGGAACACGCCCGATGAACACCTCGCCGCTGGCACGGTCGACGATCCGGGTCGAGGCGCCAAGGAAAACGCCCATCGACAGCACGCTGCCCTGCTCCACGATCACCCCTTCCGCCACTTCCGACCGGGCACCGATGAAGCAGTCGTCCTCGATGATCACCGGCGCCGCCTGCAGCGGCTCCAGCACCCCGCCAATCCCGACGCCGCCGCTGATGTGGCAGTTGCGGCCGATCTGCGCGCAGCTTCCCACCGTCGCCCAGGTGTCGATCATGCTGCCGGCACCGATCCAGGCGCCGACGTTGACGAAGCACGGCATCAGCACCACGCCGGGCGCCACGAAGGCCGAGCGCCGCACCACCGCGCCGGGCACCGCGCGGAAGCCGGCGGCGGCGAAGCGCGCCTCGTCCCAGCCGGCGAACTTGATCGGCACCTTGTCGAAGGCCGGAGCACCACCGGAGCCTGGCACGGCCACGCTGTCGTTGAGCCGGAACGACAGCAGCACCGCCTTCTTCAGCCAGTCGTGCACGATCCAGCCGCCGGACGTTCCGCCGTCGGACGGCTCCGCCACCCGGAGCGTCCCGTCGTCGAGCGCCGCCAGCACCTGGTCAACGTCGTCGCGGGCGGCGCCGTCGGTTGCGGACGACAGCGCGTCGCGCCGGTCCCAAAGGGCCTCGATCCGGTGGCGGAGGGCGTTGGCGGTCATGAAAGGTCCGGGGTCATGAAACGGTCCGGCTGATGGCGATCTCCCGCCCGATGCCGGGCAGCATCGGCCCGAAGCACGGCGCGGACCATGCTCAGCCGGCCGGTCGCTGTCAACGCGACGTGATCGCTTCGCCGCCACAACCTGGCATAGTCGTTTACCAGCAGTTCAGCTTTCGCAGCGAGGATCGGGTTCGATATGAGATGCGATCCATGACCATGACCGGACCCGGCACTTCCCTGTCCTCCCAGCAGCCGGACGCGGCAGGCTTTGCCTCCGCCCTGATCGACAGCCGGGCGCGCTGGCGCGACCTTGCGCTGATCGCCTCCGACCTGACCTTCGAGACCGATGCGGGCGGCGCCTTCGTGCTGCTCGGCCCAGAGGAAGCGTTCGGCTGGACCACCCGCACCCTGCTCGGGATCACGGCGGACACGCTGCTGGTCCGTCCGGACAGCGTGTCCGGCTTCAACCCGTTCCTGCCGGAAGCCGCGGTGCGTCGGCACCGCGCCTGGCTGCGTCGGCCGGACGGCGAGGCGGTCAGCATCCTGATCTCGTCGGCGCCGCTGCACGCGCCGGACGGCAGCCTGGCCGGCGCGCGCGGCACCATCCAGGACAACACCGAGCAGGACCGGCAGGAAGAGCGGCTGGTCGAGTCCCTGCTGCAGCACCGGACGGTGAGCGAGATCAGCCGGCGCATGCGTCGCGCGGTGCTGCCGGACATGGTGATCAAGATCGGGCTCGAGGAACTGCTGGACGCGACCGGCGCCAGCGGCGCCCTGGTGGTCGCCTGCGACACGGCGCCGCCGGCGACGGAGGCCGCCACACCGCCGGCTGCGGATGGCAGGCCGGCTCCCGGCGGGATCGACGGCACGACCGTGCCGCGGCTGCTGTCGCGCATCCTGCACCGCGCCGGCGCGCCGTCCCCGGTCTCGGATCGCGAGATCACCGCGCATGTCTGCCGCGCCGCGGCCACGGCGGCGCCCTGGACCCGCGTCGAGACCCTGTTCGACCGACGCGTGATCCTGACCGCGATCGGCACCCATTTCTGCGAGCCGGTGGTGCTGGTGCTGTGGCGCGACGGCAGCCGCGTCTGGAGCAACGGCGATGCGGCGGTCAGCGCCGGCTTCCTGGCTTCGCTGGCCGGGGTGCTGGAGCACGACCAGGTGCAGCGCGAGCTGGCACGACAGTCCGGCGCGGACACGCTGACCGGGCTGCTGAACCGGGACGCCTTCACGGTGGAGGTCAACCGCCGCCTGGACCGGCTCGACGCCGAAGGCCTGTCGGCGACGTTGATGGTGGTGGGGCTGGACCGCTTCGGCGAGATCAACGACGCGCACGGGCCGGAGAAGGGCGACGATGCGCTGCGACAGGCGGCGCACGTGCTGCGCGACGCGGTGCGGCCGACCGACCTGGTGGCCCGGCTCGGCGGCGACATCTTCGCGCTGTGGCTCGACGGGGCGGACCAGTTTGCTGCCGCCGAGCGCGCCGAGGTGTTGTGCCAGAAGGGAGTGGCGGTGACCCTGGTCGAAGGTATCCAGCTGCAGGTTTCGGTTGGCCTGACGACGCGGCCCAGCCGGTGCTTCGAGACGATCGAGACACTGCTGGAGCAGGCGCATGCCGCACTGGCGGCGATCAAGCTGGCCGGTGGCGGCCGGTGGCACTTCTACAACGAGGGAGTAGGCACGTGACGCCGTTCCGGCCCGACATGCTGCAGGACCTGGACGCCAGGCCGGATGCCGCGGCCGATCGGCAGCCGCATCCGGCGGTGGCGTCCGACACAGATCATCCGGCTCCGTCCCCCGCCCAAGCCCTGCTGCCTCTGGTCCTCCGGCTGCTTCCTCCCGGGCGCGAGGCGGGAGCGATGCAGCATGCGCAGCTCCTGGCGGCACGGATCGAGATGCGGGTCGCACAGTGCAGGACCGGGCTGATCAGGACACGGCTCGACACGGCTGCACCCGCGGTGACCGCGCGGCTGGAGGCGGACACGGCGGAGCTTGACAGGGTCCTGCTGCAGCTGGCCGAAGGTCTCGACGCCGCCTCCGCCCTGATGCTTCTCGACGATGCCGGGTCCTGCCCGGACCTGGGCGGATTGCTGGACACCGGCGTGCCGGCGCTTCGCGAGGCGGCGCTGGACGCAGTGACGCCCGGGAGCGTCGACCGGTTCGACGCGCCGTGCCTGGCTGCCTGCATCGCCCAGATCCGCGGTGCGATCAGCCGCCTGCCGCTTGGCGCCATGGATCGGGCGGCATTGCGCCAGCGGATCGGCGAGCAGCTTCCTTCAGGGAGCACGGGTCCGGATGGGGGGGAGCCCGCCTTCCTTCATGCGCTGCGTCGCGGCGATCACGCCACGGCGCTGGCGCTGCTGTCCGCGTCCGCCCTGGTGCCGCGGGAGCTGGTCGCCACGACGGTCGCCCTGCGCAACCAGCGCGGGCTGGTAAGCCTGGCATGGAAGGCCGGCTATTCAATGCGTTCCGCCGTCCTGCTGCAGAGCCAGGTTGCCGGAATCGCACCGAACGTCCTGCTCTGTGCCACTGCCGATGGCGGCTGTCCGCTCGGCCGCAGCGAGATGGTCTGGCAGATCGGCCTGCTGTCCCGCATGTCTCCCTGAGAGAGGCTGATCAGGACGCGCGGATCAGGGTTCCGGGTCCGGCGGAAGTGAACAGCTCGAGCAGGCAGGCATGCGGAACCCGGCCGTCCAGGATCACCGCCGCGCGCGCGCCCTGCGCCACGGCCTGCAGGCAGGTCTCGACCTTGGGGATCATGCCGCCGGAGATGGTGCCGTCGGCGATCGCGGCGCGCGCCTCCTCGGCGGTCAGCTCCGGGATCAGCCGTCTGTTCGCGTCCAGCACCCCGGGCACGTCGGTCAGCATCAGCAGCCGGGTGGCGCTGAGCGCGCCCGCGACCGCGCCCGCCGCGGTGTCGGCATTGATGTTGTAGGTCTGGCCGTCCTCGCCGATGCCGACCGGGGCGATCACCGGGATCACCCCGGAGCCGGACAGCGCGTAGAGCACGCGCGTGTCGACCCGTTCCGGCTCGCCGACGAAGCCGAGATCCAGCACCCGCTCGATCCGGCTGTCCGGATCGCGCACGGTGCGGGTCAGGCGGCGGGCGCGCAGCAGGTTGCCGTCCTTGCCGGAGATGCCGACCGCCAGCGCGCCGGCGCGGTTGATCAGGGCGGCGACCTGCTTGTTCACCGAGCCGGACAGGACCATCTCGATCACATCGACCATGGCGGCGTCGGTGATGCGCAGGCCATCGACGAAGCTCGACTTGATGTCGAGCCGGTCGAGCATGGCGTTAATCTGCGGGCCGCCGCCGTGCACCACCACCGGGTTGACGCCGACCAGCTTGAGCAGCGCGATGTCATGGCCGAACGCCTCCGACAGCGCCGGATCGCCCATGGCGTGGCCGCCGTACTTCACCACGATCGTGTCGCCGGCGTAGCGGCGCAGGAACGGCAGCGCGCTCGCCAGCACGGCGGCCTGCTCGCTGGCAATCCGGAGGGCGTCGTCGTCCATCGTCATCGGCGTCGATCCTTCAACGGGAGGCTGGGGAAGGAGACGACAGCGCCAGCTCGGCCAGGACCGCACGCAGCTCCGGGATCCCGGCGCCGGTGCCGCTGCTGGTGGCGAACACGACCGGGTGGGCGGCGGCGAAGCTGCCGGCCAGCGCCTCGACCTCGGCCCGCTTGGCGGCAAGGACAGCCGGCTTCGGCACGTCGCACTTGGTCAGCACCAGCTGGAAGATCACCGCGGCCCGGTTGAGCAGGGTCATCGCCTCGCGGTCGTTCTCCTTGAGCTCGATCCGCGCGTCCAGCAGCAGCAGCACGCGGCGCAGCGTCGGACGGCCGCGCAGGAAGTCGAACATCATCCCCTGCCAGTCCTCCTTCACCTCTCTGTTGGCCTTGGCGTAGCCGTAGCCCGGCATGTCGACCAGGGTCATCCGATCGGAAAGCGCGAAGAAGTTGAGCTGCCGGGTGCGGCCGGGCTCGGAGGAGGCGCGGGCCAGCGCCTTGTGCCCGGTCAGGGCGTTGATCAGGCTCGACTTGCCGACGTTGGAGCGGCCGGCGAAGGCGATCTCCGGCAGGTCCGGATCCGGCAGCTGGTCGATCCGCTGCGCGCCGTGGAAGAAGCGGCATGGACCCGCGAACAGCAGGCGTCCGGCCTCGACCGCCTCGGCCTGTTCCTCCGCTGTCGGCGCCTGCGGCGTGAACCCGCCGTCCATGCGGCTCAGTTCTGCACCGTGCTGACCCGGCGGGCACCGCCGCCGCCGAGGCGGGTGCGCCGCTGGATCAGCCATTGCTGCGTCACCGTGAGCAGGTTGTTCCAGCAGTAGTAGATCACCAGCCCGGCCGGCTGGCGCGCCAGCACGAAGGTGAAGATCAGCGGCATGATCTGGAACAGCCGCGCCTGCGCCGGGTCGGCCGGCGGCGGGTTCATCCGCTGCATCAGCAGCATGGTGCCACCCAGCACGACCGGCCAGACGCCGAGATGCAGGAACGGGCTCAGCACCGACGGGTCGAACGGGATCAGCCCGAACAGGTTGAACAGGTTGGTCGGGTCCGGCTCGGACAGGTCGCGGATCCAGCCGAAGAACGGCGCATGCCGCATCTCGATGGTGACCACCAGGTCCTTGTATAGGCACCAGAACACCGGCACCTGCACCAGCATCGGCAGGCAGCCGGCGGCCGGGCTGGCGCCTTCCTGCTTGTAGAGCTGCATCATCTCGGTGTTCATCGCCATCGCGTCGCCCTTGTGGCGTTCGCGCACCGCCTGCATCTTCGGCGCCAGCAGCTTCATCTTGGCCATTGAGCGGAACTGCTTGATCGCCAGCGGGAAGAACAGCGTCTTGACGATCAGGGTGAAGGCCAGCAGCGCCAGGCCGAAATTGCCAAGTGCCGTGTTGAGCCAGTCCAGCACGTAGAAGATCGGCTTGGTCAGGAACGCGAACCAGCCGAAATCCACCGCCTTCCAGAAGTCGGTGGCGTGCTCGCGCGACTGGTACGCTTCCAGCAGGTGCACCTCCTTGGCGCCGGCGAACACGTGGCTGACGGTGTCGAGCGTGCCGCCGGCCGGCACGGCGAGCGCCGACTGGGCCATGAAGTCGACCTGGTAGACGCCAGCGCCGGCATTGGCATCGTAGCGGTAGCTGCCGGTCATCGGATGGTCACGAGGGGGCAGGATCGCGGTGAGCCAGTACTTGTCGGTGATGCCGCCCCAGCCGCCCTCCGGGCCTGCCGCCTGCACCCCTGACCAGCCGGTGCCGCCATTTTCTGCGGCGTGGCTCTTGAGGCTGGAATAGGACATCTGCTCCAGCCGGCCGTCGATCACCGCGATCGGCCCCTCGTGCACCAGGTAGCCGCCGGTCACCTGCGGAGTGTAGGAGCGGCTGACGCGCGACCAGGGATACAACGGGACCGGCTGTCCGGTGGCGTTGCGGACCCGCTGCTCGACGGTGAACATGAAGTCGCGGTCGACCGACAGCACGATCTGGAAGGTGAGCCCGGCACCGTTGTCCCAGGACAGGGTCACCGGACGCGCGAGCGTGAGTCCGGACCCGTCCGCGGTCCAGACGGTGCTGCCGGTCGGCACCTTGACGCCGCCTGCGACGGCGCTCCAGCCGAGCTGGACGATATTGGGCTGCTTCTGGTCCTGCGGCTCCAGCACACGGACCTGCGGACTGCCCGGCTTGAGCGTTTCCCGGTAGTCGGTCAGCTGCAGGTCGTCGAGGCGGGCGCCGACCAGGTCGATGCTGCCATGCATGCGGGGTGCGGTGATCGGCAGGCGCTGGTCCGGTGACGGCGCCGGGATCGCGGCCGGCTGGCTGCCAGGCGGCGCCAGCTCGGCCACCGGGCGCGGCGCGTCGGCCGCCGGCGTCGACTGCGTGCTGCGCGCCTCCTGCTGGTGAACCCGGTTCTGCGTCGGCATCAGCCGCTCGAAGCCGAGGATGATCGCGATCGAGATCACGAACGCGAGGAGGAGACGCTTGTTGTCCATCAGCGTAGGGGCCGATCCCGATCAGTTTTGGAGGTGGCAGGTTTGCACGGGTGGTCGGGCGGTCGCGACGCAGGCGCAGCGTGCCGGCGGGACCGGGTCATGGCCGCCCGGGTGCCACGGGTGGCAGCGCAGGATGCGCAAGGCGGCGAGGCTGGTGCCGCGTGTGACGCCATGCCGGTCGAGCGCCTGCAACGCGTAGTCGCTGCAGGACGGCGAGAACCGGCAGTTCGGGCCCAGCACCGGGCTCACCACGACCTGGTAGGCGCGGATCAGGAGGCGCATCCCGGTCCGGACGAGGGCCGCGATCACGGCGTCCGGCGATCGGCAAGACGCACCCCTGTTCGCTTCAGGGCGCGTCGCAGGTCGTCGATCAGCGCCGGGAACGGACGCGACCGGGTCCCGTCGCGGCCGATCAGCACCAGGTCGACGCCGGTCAGGGCGGTGCCCTGCGCCGCCTGGTCGCGCAGCAGGAGGCGGGCCGCCTCGCGCAGCCGGCGCTTGGTGCGGTTGCGCACCACGGCGTTGCCGACCTTCTTGGTCACGGTGAAGCCGAGGCGGGCCGGCGCGTCGTCGTTGCGCGGCAGGGCCTGCAGAACCAGCCCGGGCATCGGCGCCTTGGCCCCTTTGGAGGCGACGCGGAGGAACTCGGCACGACGCTTGAGCCGGACCAGGGAGGACGCCATGGCAGCACCGTTTCCTGCGGCCGGCCGGATCCGACCGGGTGACGGCTTCAGGCGGATAGGCGCTTGCGACCCTTCGCGCGGCGGCTGGACAGCACGTTGCGGCCGCCCACCGTCGCCATGCGGGTGCGGAAGCCATGGCGCCGCTTGCGCACCAGCTTGGACGGTTGATAGGTGCGCTTCACGCTGCATCCTCCTGGGCGGGCGGCCCGGCGCAGGAGGCGGCGGACCGGTCGAGGGTATGGACAAGCGAAGGCGCCGCCGCATCGCGCGACGCCGCCTCCGGAGCGGCGGCTTATAGGCGTCCCCGGGCCGGACCGTCAACCGGGACGCGGGTCGAGCACCATGCAGCAGCGGTAATGGCTTGAGCCGCGGGTTGGATCAGCGGATGCTCCTTCGCACATGCTCCGCTCGCGACCGATTCTCCGCTCGATCCTGCCGGCAGGGCTGGTGCTGCTGGCGTCGCTCGCGGTGTTGCCAGGCGTGGTGCCGCGGCTGGTGCGCGTGCTGGCGCCTGCCGTCGCCGCCTTGGCTGCCGGGCTGGCATTCGGGCGCGGCGAGGCGGCAGGGCTCAGGGCACGGCGCGAGATGGAAGCGCGTGCCCTGGCGGCGGAAGCCGCCAACGCCCAGCTGGTGAAGGCGGCAGGCCAGATGCGCCATGACCTGCGCGGCATCCTGTCTCCGGCGCTGCTGACCGCGGACCGGCTCAGCATGAGCCAGGATCCGGTGGCGCGCCGCGCCGGCGAGACCATGGTGGCGACCGTCGACCGGGCGGAGGAACGGCTCCGCCGCGGCGACGAGTAGCCGCAGCGTCTCAGCGCTGGATCAGCTCGATCTTGTAGCCGTCCGGATCCTCGACGAAGGCGATCACGGTGGTGCCGTGCTTCACCGGCCCTGCCTCGCGCGTGACCTTGCCGCCACCGGTGCGCACCTGCTCGACCGCCTCCGCCACGTCCGGGACGCCCACCGCGAAGTGACCGAAGCCGCTGCCGACCTCGTAGCCGTCGTCCTGCCCCCAGTTGTAGGTCAGCTCGATCTCGGCCTGGCCGTGGGCGTTGTCGTCGTAGCCGACAAAGACAAGGGTGTACTTGCCCGCAGGCACCTCGGAACGGCGCAGCTCGCGCAGGCCGAGCAGGCGGTAGAAGGCCAGGCTCTGGTCGAGGTTCTTCACCCGGACCATGGTGTGCAGGTAGCTGCCCATTCGATCTTCTCCACTGAACCCGCCCGCCGGGTCGATCCCGATCAGGAACAGGCCATCCCGATCGGCTGCGTCGCGCAACCGGTCCGGGTCCGTCAGAAGGGTGCCGCCGGCCTCGAATGCAATCCCCCGCAGGCCCGCCGCGCGTGCCGCGGCGACGGTGCGCGGGCCGATCGTGGGCAGGTCCGCGCGACGATCCTGGCCGGGCTTGACCAGCTTCACCAGCACGCCGCCGGGGCCGGGCTGACGCAGCGGGCCGGCGCGCTCCAGCATCCGGTCGGTGCCCTCGAGCGCCTCGACCGCCAGCACCAGCCCGTTCTGCACCACGCAGCCCTGGCCGACGTCGAGCCGGCCCAGCGCCTGCACCACCGCAACCCCGCGCCTGATGTCGGCCTGCGCCTCCGCGTCGGGCGCATGGCGGCCGAGGGGCCCTGGTCCTCCGACGGAACCGGGAAGAAACTCGTGCGCGCCGCGGACCTGGAAGCCCTCCTCGCCCAGCACGCGCACCAGGGCGGCGAGCAGCCCGTCATCGCCGGCGAACAGGGCGCGGCCGATCCGGGCCAGGATCCGGGCGCCTTCCGCATCCGGCCGCAGGTCGCGCAGCGAAGGCCGGCGCACCGGACCGATCAGCACCAGCTCGGTGCAGCGATGGGCGCGCAGCGCGGACAGGATGCGGCCGGCAGCGGCCAGGCGGATGAACTCGTGCGGCCATGGACCGACCACGTCGGACTCGGCGAAGTCTTGGAAGGCGACGATGAACACGTCCCGGCCCGCCCGCGCGGCACTGGCTGCCACCCTGCCCGGCAGCGGTCCGCCGCCGGCCAGGATGCCGAGCGGGCCTCCGGTCGGGATCAAGCGCCGTCGCTCTCCTCGACGGCGGGCCCGCCCGTGGCGATCCGCACCAGGCCACGCCGGCTGGGGGCGTCGATGAAGGCCAAGATCTCGGCGACCCGCGGGTCGTCGCCATGCTCGGCGCGTACCGCGGCAAGGCGCTGCGCGAACGCCGGCTGCCCGGCCGGATGGCGCGGATACAGCGCGCGGAACGCGCGACGCAGGCGGTGCATCTCGGCGCCGGCGACGCCGCTGCGGCGCAGCCACACCCAGTTCAGCCCGACCAGCCGGGCGCGGTTGCCGAGCACGCTGCCATACGGGATCACGTCGCTCTCGACCCCGCACACCCCGCCGACCATCGCCGCCCGGCCGATCCGCACGAACTGGTGCAGCGCCGCCTGGCCCATGATCCGGGCATCGTCGGCGATCTCGACATGGCCGCCCATGACCACGTTGTTGACGATGATGACGCGGTCGCCGATCCGGCAGTCGTGGGCGACGTGGGCGTTGGCCATGATCAGGCAGTCGGCGCCGACCCGGGTGAGGCCGCCGCCGGCCGCGGTGCCGCGGTGCACGGTGACACCCTCCCGGATCACGGTGCGCGGCCCGACGACGCAGCGGGTCGGCTCGCCGCGATACTTCAGGTCCTGTGGCGCCATGCCGACGGTGCAGAACGGGAACAGCCTCCCGCCGGCGCCGATCGTGGTCTGGCCGTCGACCACCACGTGCGACACGAGCTCGACCCCGTCGCCCAGCACCGCCTCGGGACCGACGCTGCACCAGGGCCCGATCCGCACGCCGGCGCCCAGCACCGCGTCCGGCGAGACCACGGCGCTGGGATGGATGGCGGCGGGCTCGCGGCCGGGCTGGTGCAGGCGCCCGGCCTGCTTCAGCCCGGCGAGGTCAGCAGACATCGATAGGACAACTCCACCTTGGCGGCACGGGCCCGGGGAAGCCGGTCGGTACCATATCGGGGACGCTTAAGGGCCGCCCGCGGGACGGCCAAGACACGAGATGTTACCGGGCTTGTCGAGCTGCAGCCTCGTCCATGATCATCGCCCCGTAGCTGGCCTCCGCCACAGACACCCCGTCGACCCGGGCCACGCCGCGGAACTTGTAGACGTTGCCGCGCGCCCGCTCCTTGACCACGTGGATGCGCAGCTGGTCGCCGGGACCGACCGGACGGCGGAACTTGGCGTTCTCGATGGTCATGAAATAGACCAGCTTGCCTTCTATGCCGCCCAGCTCGAGCACCACCAGGGCGGCGGCCTGCGCCATCGCCTCGATGATCAGCACGCCCGGCATCACCGGACGAGCGGGGAAATGGCCCTGGAAGAACGGCTCGTTGACGGTGACGTTCTTGATCCCGATCCCGGACACGCCGGGCACCACGTCCACCATGCGGTCGATCATCAGGAACGGGTAGCGGTGCGGGAGGGCCGCCATGATCTGCTGGATGTCGATGGTGCTGCCGACGCTCGCCGGGCGCGCGCCGTGGACGCCGGCATCCTCCGCCCCGGCCGCCGATTCGTCCGGCTCGTTCTGTGTCGTCCCGTCCATCCGGATCGAACCCTTCTCCCTCACCCTGGTTCCGGATCGTCCGCAGCGGGGCCGTCGGCGCGGACCCTGCCCGGCCGCTTCGCCAGCCGGCGGAGGGCCGCGACGTTGCGGAAGAACTCGCGGAACGGCATCGCCGGGCTGCCGATCACGTCGGCGCCCGCATCCACGTCCGACATCACGCCGCATTGCGCACCGATCCGGGCCTTCCGTCCAACCCGGATGTGGCCGATCAGACCCGCCTGCGCCGCGACGGTGACGAAATCCTCGAGCTCCGTCGACCCGGAAATCCCTGCCTGCGCCACCACGATGCAGCAACGGCCGAGGCGCACGTTGTGCCCGATCTGCACCAGGTTGTCGAGGCGCGAGCCGGCGCCGACCACCGTGTCCTGTGCCGAGCCGCGGTCGATCGTGGCGTTGGCGCCGATCTCCACGTCGTCCTCGATCAGCACCCGGCCGAGCTGCGGCACGGTGACGAAGCCGGCCGACCCGACCGCGAAGCCGAAGCCCTCCTGGCCGATCCGGGCGCCGGGAAACAGCGTCACCCGGGCGCCCAGCACCGCATGGCTCAGGCTGACGTGGCTGCCGATCCGGCAGCCGGGCCCGACCACCACGCCGGGACCGATGGCGGCATGCGCGCCGACCCGCGTGCCGGGACCGATCGCAGCACCCCGGCCGACATGGACGAACGGGCCGATCTCGGCGGTGGGATCGATCCTGGCGCCCTCATCGACCACGACGCTCGGGTGGATGCCGGGCGTCGCCTCGTCGCGCGGATGGAACAGCGCCGCCACCCGTGCCCAGCCAAGATAGGGAAGCGGCGTGACCAGGGCGGCACAGGACGCCGGCACCGCGTCGGCGAAGGCTGGCGACACGATCACTGCGCCGGCACCGGTGCCGGCGAGAAGGGGCAGGTAGCGCCGGTTGTCGAGAAAGCTGATCTGATCGGCTCCGGCCGCCTGGAGCGGCGCCACGCCGACAAAGGGTATGTCCGACGCGCCACGCAGTTCGGCGCCGATCTCGTCCGCCAGGCGGGCCAGCGGATACGGGCCGGTGCGGGCGAAGAAGCGCCCGTCCCCTGGCCCGGACCGGCCGGGATCGTCCTCGCCCATCCGCATGCCCGGGCCTGCCCGCCGCTACTTCCGCGCGGCGACCGGCGTCGGCTGCACTGCCGCCGGAGCGGCCGCCTGCGGTCCCGGGTTCGCCGTGGTCGGATAGGTGCCGCTCCTGGCCAGCACTTCCGAATCGACCCCGTCGGCCGGGATGAACACCGACGGCAGGGTGGAGTTGAGCTGGTTCACCACCTGCGGCGTGATGTCGAACTCGGGCATGTTGAGCGCCACCTGCTCGCGGTGCAGCACGAAGTTCATGCCGTGCGAGGCGGACACCTGCTTGATCACCTGCACCAGCTCGCGCTCGATCTGGCCGATCGCGACCTGGGCCGCCTCCTGGATGACCCGGTTGCGGTTGCGGAAGTCCTTCTGCGCCGCCTGCACGCGCGCCTGCAGCGCACGCACCCGGGCCTGCACCTGGTCCTGGCTCAGCCCCTTGGCCGCCGCCTGGATCTGCTGCTGGGTTTCGCGCCAGGCCGCCTGCTCCTTCTGCGCGTCGCCGTTGAGCTTGTCGCGCCGTGCCCCCAGCACCTTCTCGACCTGCTGGGCGGCGGAGGACGCGTGCATCACCTCCGGCACGCTGATGATGCCGTACACCGCAGCCGGCGGCGGGTTGCCCTTGGGCAGGTCGGACAACGACGGGATCGGCGGCAGCGGCAGCACCGGCTGCACCTGCGGGCCCTGCGCCTGCGGATCCCCCCCCTGCTGCTGGTCCTGCACCGGCATCGCCACCGGCACCGCCTCGGGGACCGGGCGCGGCGGCGGAGCGGCACGGCGATGCGAGGCCGCGGGCGCGTCGGCGGGCTGGCTGCTCTTGGGCACGAACCAGCCGCCGTTCTGCTGCGCGTGCGCGGACGGGACGAGGAACGGGGCCTGCATGAGCAGGGCGCCCGCCAGCAGGAGGGCGCCGGTGGAACGGGACATCATCACCTCAGAATTGGGAGCCGAAGCCGAATCGGAAGACCTGCTGCTTGTCGCTGGCCTGCTTCACCACCGGGATGCCGAGATCGACGTTGATCAGGCCGAACGGGCTCTTCCAGGACACGCCGACGCCGGTGCCGACGCGCGGCCGTAGGTCGTCGCCCAGGATTCCCTGGCCGGCGTTGTTGGGGAACCTGGAGAAGTCGGTGGTGATGACGCGGGCGCCGGACAGGCCGCCGACATCGACGAAGTAGCGGCCCGACAGGCCGAGGTCGGGACCCACGGGCAGCGGGAAATTCAGCTGGCTGGACTGCGTATAGATGAAGCGGCCGCCGAGCGCGTCCGCCGCAGGATAATGGGTGGTCGGGTTGGAGTAGGGGCCGACGCCACCGTCGTAGAAGCCGCGCAGGTTGTCGCCGCCCAGGTAAAAGTTGTCGACGATGTCCTGGCGCCCGTTGGCGTAGTCGACCAAGTAGCCGGTGCCGGCCTTGAGCGAGACGGTCCAGTCGTGGTTGCCGGTGAGGTAGTCGAGCGGGATGAAGTAGGACCCGTCGATCTTGCCGCGCACGTACTTCTCGTTGCCGCCGAGCCCGGCCACGTCCACGCCCAGGGTCACCACGTAGCCGTCATGCGGCGCCAACCGGCTGTCGCGCCGATCGTAGGCCAGCGTGGTGCCGACCTGCGACAGCAGCGAGCTGCCTTCCTCCGCCTGCACGTAGAGGCTGGCCTGGGTGAAGATGTCCGACACGCGGCGGTCGGTCAGGGTGTAGTTCCAGGACTGCGACAGGTAGCGGTTGAAGGCGTAGCCGATGCGCGCGGTGCCGCCGAGCCGGGTCTCGTAGTAGTTCTGGACGTTGGAGCTGTTGCCTTCGGTCTGGATGTCGAACAGGTCGATGCCTGCGACCATGTTGCGCCCGAGGAAGTACGGGTCGGTCAGCGAGAAGTCCACCTGGCTCTCGTACTGGGCGATGGTGCCGCTCAGGCTGGCGTCGATGCCGGAGCCGACCAGGTTGGACTGGCGGATGCCGGCGTTGCCGAGCACGCCGGCATCGGTCGAGTAGCCGCCGCCGAGCGTGATCTGGCCGGTCGGCTTCTCCGACAGGTTGGCGTTGACATTCACCCGGTCCGGGGCGGAGCCGGGCGCGGTCTCCACCGTGACGGTGTTGAAGAAGCCCAGGTCCTGCAGGCTCTGCTTGGCGCGGCGCTGCTCGGCCGGGGTGAACGGGTCGCCCTCGGCGAAGCCGAACTGGCGCCGGATCACCCGGTCCTGGGTGATGGTGTTGCCGTTGATGTCGATGCGGTCGACATAGACGCGCGGGCCGTCGCTCACGTCGAACAGCAGGTCCACGGTGTGGTTGTCGGTGTTGCGCGCGATCTCCGGACGCACCGAGGCGAAGGGCTGGCCGCTGGCCTGCAGCCTGGTCTGCATCGCCTCGGTCACCCGCTGGACGTCGTCGCCGTTGTACCACTGGTGCTCGAACAGCCCGACCTGCGGGCGCAGGCTCTCCGAGCTGACGTGGCGCAGGGTCGACTTCACCTCGATGTGGCCGATGCGGTAGCGCGGGCCCTCGCTGATCGTGAAGGTGATCAGGAACGACTTGCGGTCGGGCGCCAGCTCGGCGGTGGCGTCGTTGACGGTGAAGTCGACATAGCCGTTGCGCAGGTAGAAGCGACGCAGCAGCTCGGAGTCGTACTTCACCCGGTCCGGGTTGTACTCGTCGGAGGTGGAGAAGAACCGGTACCAGGCGGTCTCCTTGGACGTGATCACCTGGGCCAGGCGCGCCTCGCCGAACGCCTTGTTGCCGACGAAGCTGACCTTGCGGATCAGGGTCAGCTCGCCCTCGGTGATCTGGAAGATCACGTCGACCCGGTTGTGCGACAGGCGGATGATCTGCGGCGTCACGGTGACGGCGTAGCGGCCCTTCTGGGCATACAGGTCGAGGATCTTCTGCCGGTCGCGGCTGGCCATCTCCGGGGTGTAGACGGCGCGCGCGCGCAGCTCGATCTCCTTGCGCAGGTCCTCGTCCTTGTTGGCGTGGTTGCCCTCGAACGAGATGCGGTTGACGATCGGGTTCTCGACCACCACCACCACCAGCGTGTCGCCGTTGCGGTGCAGCGTCACGTCGCGGAACAGCCCGGTCGCGTAGAGCGTCTTCAGGCTGCGGTCGAGCTCTTCCTGGTTGAACGGCTCGCCCGCCTGCACCACCAGGTAGGACAGCACGGTGCCGGTCTCGATGCGGGAGTTGCCCTCCACCCGGATCGACCGGATGGTGCCGCCGGTCTCCGCCGGCTCCGCGGCCGGGCGATGTCCGGCGGTGCCCCGACGCGCCGGATGGTGCCGCACCGCCTGGGCTCCGGTTTCCGGAGCCGGAGCCTGCGCATCCTGCGCGGCGGCGGCGGTGGCGAAGGGAAGCAGGCAGACGGAAGCGAGCAGAGCAGAACGTTTACCGGACAAGGCGACCCATCCCCCAGGACTGCTTTCCGAGGCCGTCTCCCCCCAATCGGGGTTCGCCGCTCGCTCGGATGCCGGCCCGTCGCCACCGGACGATGACGCAATCGGGAGGCAGCATCCGCTGCGGCGGAGCTACCCGAATACCGAGCACCTGCGCAAGCGCAGTGCCGCGACCAACACGACCCCTCCGGTCATCCGATCACGTGGCGGAGCCAGCCGAACAGGCCGAACTGGGCCAGGTCGTTGACGGTGGCGAACAGGAACACCCCGGCGATCAGGGCGAAGCCGGCGCGGAACCCCGCCTCCTGCACGCCGCGCGACACCGGCCGGCCGCGCAGCGCCTCGATCGCGTAGAACACCAGCCGCCCGCCATCGAGGATCGGCACCGGCAGCAGGTTCACCAGCCCGAGGTTGATCGACAGGATGGCCATGAAGGTCAGGAGGCTGGCGGTGCCGGCGGCGGCGAACTGCCCGGACATCTGCGCGATCCGCAGCGTGCCGCCGAGCTGGGAGGCGGCGACGTGGCCGGTGAGCATCTGCCACAGCCCGGCCACCCAGCTCACGATCACCACCGCGGTGGTGCGCACCGCCGCCACCAGCGCCTCGACCGGGCCCACGCGACGCGGCGGCGGCGGCTCCGCCATCACGCCGAGCTGCCCGGTGGTCAGCCCGCCGCCGCCATGCACCGTGCCGAGCGTGGCCGGGAGGTCGAGCGCGTGGCCGTCGCGCCGCACCTCGAGCCGCACGGTGCGGCCGGGGCTGGCGGCGATCAGCCGCTGCAGGTTGCCGAAGCTGGCGATCGGCGTTCCGTCCACCGCCTCGATCAGGTCACCCTCCTTCAGGCCGGCCCGGTCCGCGGCGCTGCCGGCCGCGATCCCGCCCACGAGGGGACGCATCATCGCCAGGTCGGACGGGTCGGCCGGTTTGCCCGCCGTCGCGAACACGGCAGCGAACAGCACCACCGCGAGCAGGAAGTTGAACACCGGGCCGGCGACGATCACGATCGCCCGGCTCAGCACCGGCTTGTCGTGGAAGGTGCGGCCCGGCAGCCAGGCGGCGCGCATCTCCGGCGTGGCATCCTCCGGCCCCTCGAAGCCGTGCGGCTTCACGTAGCCGCCGATCGGCAGCACGCACAGGCGCCATTCGGTGCCGACCCGGTCGCGCCAGCGGAACAGCGGCTTGCCGAAGCCGATGGAGAACACCTCGACGTGGACGCCGCGCCAGCGCGCCGCCAGGTAGTGGCCGAGCTCGTGCACGAACACCAGCACGCCGAGCACGAACAGGGCAGCGAGAACGGTACGCAGGAAGTCGGGCAGCATGGGAAGCCTCCCAGGG
This sequence comes from uncultured Acetobacteraceae bacterium, assembly GCA_964247755.1. Taxonomy (GTDB): domain Bacteria; phylum Pseudomonadota; class Alphaproteobacteria; order Acetobacterales; family Acetobacteraceae; genus Lichenicola. The sequence continues at coordinate 489,743 of CAXTVX010000001.1, forward strand.
CTCAGGCAATGGGGCTCAGGCAATGGGGCTCAGGCAATGGGGCTCAGGCGGCGAGGCTCAGGCGGCGCGGCGGGAGGCGTGGGCCACGGCCTGTCGCCGCGCCTCCCCGTCCCAATGCAGCACCGCATCGAGCGTGTCGGCCGGCGGCGCCCCCAGCCGGTCCAGCACCGCCTCGACCAGACGGGCGATGTCGAGAAAGCCGATCCGCCGGTCGAGGAACGCGTCCACCGCGACCTCGTTGGCAGCGGACAGGATCGCCGGCGCCGCCCCCCCGTCGCGCAGCGCCGCACGCGCCAGGCGGAGTGCCGGGAAGCGCAGCGGGTCCGGCGCCTCGAAGTCGAGCCGCGCGATCCGCGCCAGGTCGAGGCGCGGGCTGCTGGTGGCGATGCGCGCCGGCCAGGCCAGGGCGTGGGCGATCGGGATCCGCATGTCCGCGGCACCCAGCTGCGCCAGCACGCTGCCATCGGCGTACTGCACCATCCCGTGCACCACCGATTGCGGATGCACCAGCACGTCGATCCGCTCCTCGGGCAGGCCGAAGATGCGCGCCGCCTCGATCACCTCCAGGCCCTTGTTGAACATGGTGGCGGAGTCGATGCTGATCTTGGCGCCCATCGACCAGGTCGGGTGTCGCAGCGCCGCCTCCGGTCCTGCCGCCTCCATCTGCTCCAGGCTCGCGCTGCGGAACGGCCCGCCGGAAGCGGTGAGCACGATCTTCTCGACGGCGTGGTCCTGCCGGTCGGCCATCGCCTGGAACACCGCGTTGTGCTCGGAATCGACCGGCAGCAGGGTGGCGCCGGCATCCCTCACCGCGCGCAGCATCACGTCGCCGGCGCAGACCAGCGCCTCCTTGTTGGCCAGCGCCACCGTGCGGCCGCCGCGGACCGCCTCGAGCGTCGGCGCCAGCCCGGCAGCACCGGTGATCGCCGCCATGGTCCAGTCCACCGGCTCGGCGGCCGCCTCGCACACGGCGGCCCGGCCTCCCGAGACGCGTATGCCGGTGCCGTCGAGCAGGCCGCGCAGCGCCGGCAGGGCGGCCTCGTCGGCGATCACCGCGTGTCCCGCCCGGAGCGCCCTCGCCTGCTCGGCGAGCCTCGCGGCATTGCGGCCGCCGACCAGCACCGCGACGCGGTAGCGCTCCGGCGCCTGCAGCAGCAGGTCGACCGTGCTGCCGCCGATGCTGCCTGTGCTGCCGAGGATCGAAACGCTCTTCATGTCAGGAGGTCCCGCGGGCTGCCGGCCCCGCCGCATGAGGAATGTCGAAGGCATACCAGAAGCCGGCACCCTGTGGCGCCGCCAGGGAAAGCAGGGCCGCCACCGGCGCCGCGGCGAGCAGGCCGTCGAACCGGTCCAGCACGCCGCCATGGCCGGGGATCAGCCGGCCGGAATCCTTGACCCCGCTGCGCCGCTTGAACGCGCTCTCCGCAAGGTCGCCGGCCTGCGATACCAGGCCGAGCAGCAGCCCGGCGCCGAGCCCGCGCGCGGCCACCGCCGACAGCTCCGCCCCGTGCGGCACCGGCAGCAGCAGCGCCAGCACCGCGCCCGCCAGCATGGCGCCGGACAGGCCGCCCAGCGCGCCCGACCAGGTCTTGCCCGGGGAGATGCGCGGCGCCAGCTTGGCGCCGCCCAGCGCACGCCCGGCGAGATAGGCGAAGCTGTCGCTCGACCACACCACCAGCACCACGAACAGCACGCTGTCCCAGCCCGTGCCGACGGTGTACCGCAGCCACAGCAGCGCCAGCCCGGCCAGCCCGATCGTCACCGTGCCGAGGGCCACCGCCGGGCCCAGCAGCACCGGGGCCGCCAGCATCAGCACCGCCTCGATCCAGCGCCCAGGGATGAGGGCGGCGAGGCAGGCGACCGATGGCCACCCCAGGAGCACCATCGCGCGCAGGCTGCGCGTCGGATGATGCAGCAGCCCGGCCCATTCCACCCCAGCTCCTGCCAGCCCCAGCATCACCAGCACCGCGAACAGCCAGCCGCCAGCCCAGATGCAGCCGAGCCCGACCGGCGCCAGCAGGCCTGCGGACAGCAGGCGCAGGCGCAGGTCGCGCCAGCTCCGGGAGGGAGGCGGCCCAGCCGGCTCGCCTGCCCTGGCCCCTGCCTCGGCCACCTCAGCCAGGACGGGCGCCGTAGCGGCGCTCGCGCCGGGTGAACTCCTCGATCGCGTCGGCCAGGTGGCGCGCCTCGAAGTCGGGCCACAGCACGTCGAGGAACACCAGCTCGGCATAGGCCGACTGCCAGAGCAGGAAGTTGGACAGCCGGCACTCGCCGCTGGTGCGGATCACCAGGTCGGGATCCGGGATGCCGTCGGTGGACAGATGGCGGGCGAAGCCGGCCTCGTCGAGCGCGTCGGGCTGCAGGGTGCCGGCCTGGGCAGCCTCGGCGATGCGGCGCGCCGCCTGCAGGATCTCGGCACGCGCGCCGTAGGACAGCGCCACGATCAGGGTCAGCCGGGTGTTGGAGGCGGTCAGGCGCTCGGCATTGTCCAGCTCGGCGCGTATCTCGGGGCCGAACCGCTCGTGCTCGCCGATCACGCGGACCCGTACCCCTTCGCGGTGCAGCTCGGCGATCTCGCTGCGCAGGTAGTGCCGCAGCAGCGCAGTCAGGTCAGTGACCTCGTCCGCCGGACGGCGCCAGTTCTCGGAGGAGAACGCGTACAGGGTGAGCCAGCGGACGTCGTTCTCGATCGCCGCACGGATGCAGCGGCGCACCGCCTGCGCGCCGGCACGGTGACCTGCCACGCGCGGCAGCCGCCGCCCGGCAGCCCAGCGGCCGTTGCCGTCCATGATGATCGCGACATGGTCCGGACGCCGCGGGCCGCGATCGGGCACAGCGAGCGGGGGCGCAGCAAGGCTGGGCGCAGCCGGAGGCACCAGCCGGGCCGGTGCGGACGCCGGGACGGGAACGGGCTCGGTCAGGACGGTCTCCGGCTCGGCCAAGTATCAGACCTGCCTGATCTCGCGGTCCTTGTCCGCGAGGCTGTCATCGATCCGCTTCACATACGAGTCGGTGAGCTTCTGCACGGCATCGGACCAGTCCTTGACGTCGTCCTCGCTGATCTCGCCCTTCCTTTCCAACCCCTTGACCTGGTCCATGCCGTCGCGGCGCACGCCGCGCACCGCGATCTTGGCGTTCTCGGCGTAGCGGCCGGCCGCCTTGGCCAGCTCGACCCGGCGCTCCGCGGTCAGCATCGGGATCGGCACGCGGACGATCTGGCCGTCCGCGGACGGGTTCAGTCCGAGGCCTGCGTCGCGGATCGCCCGCTCCACCGCGCCCACCAGGGTGCGGTCCCAGACCTGCACCGTGATCATCCGCGCTTCCGGCACCGCGATCGATCCGACCTGGGTGATCGGCACCTCGCCGCCATAGGCCTCGACCCGCACCGGCTCCAGCAGCGCCGGGCTGGCACGGCCGCTGCGCAGGCCGGCGAAGTCGCGGCGGAGCGTTTCCAGCGCGCCGTCCATGCGTCGCGTCAGGTCCTGTGTCAGGCTGGTCTGGTCGGCCACGGTTGCGAACTCCGATGACGTGCGGCGCTGGTCAGGCCGGGTCGACGATCCGGGTGAAGCGGCCCTCGCCGCGCATCACCTTGGCGAAGGCCCCGTGGGCGTGGATGTTGAAGACGATGATCGGCAGGTTGTTCTCGCGCGCCAGGCTGATCGCCGCCGCGTCCATCACGTTCAGGTCCTGCGACAGCACGTCGAGATAGCTCAGCTCCTCGAACCGCGTCGCGTCGGGATTCTTGCGCGGGTCGTCGGAATACACCCCGTCCACCTGGGTGCCCTTGAACAGGGCGGTGCAGTCCAGCTCGGCGGCGCGGAGCGCGGCCGCGGTGTCGGTGGTGAAGAACGGGTTGCCGGTGCCGGCGGCAAAGATCACCACCCGGTTCTTCTCCATGTGACGCATGGCACGGCGGCGGATGTAGGATTCCGCGATCCCCGGCATCTGGATCGCCGACATCACCCGGGTGTCGACGCCGACCCGCTCCAGCGCGTTCTGCATCATCAGGGCGTTGATCACGGTGGCCAGCATGCCGGCATAGTCGCCCTGCGCCCGGTCCATGCCGCGCGCCGCGGCGGCGATGCCGCGGAAGATGTTGCCGCCGCCGATCACCAGGCCGATCTCGATGCCCATGGCGTGCACGCTGGCGACGTCGGCAGCGATCGCGGACACCGTCTCGGGATCCAGGCCGAAGCTGCCCTCGCCCATCAGCGCCTCGCCGGAGACCTTCAGCAACACGCGGCGGTAGAGCGCCGGGATCGACGGATCGGCGCTTCGGTCGGGTCCGGACATCGATCCTCGCGGCGTGGCGGCCCATCCGGGACGGCCCGGTCGGCGCGCCCCTCATAATGCCCAGGCTGGGCGCCCACAAGCGCCGTGATGCCTAGTCGGCCGGGCACGCCAGCCGGTGCCGCGGGCGAGAAAGCCAGCCGGCTCGTTTGTCGCAGCGTCCGCCTTCGACCCGGGGCGCGTGAAGGGACGGCACCTCCAGGCCTTCATCACCGCTTCTTCTGCCTCCATCGACGCTTGGCAGGACGCGCAGGCAGTGTAGGAACGGATCGGCAAGGCAGCATGCCGCTCCTGCAACGAAGGCTGGTGATGCGGGACGACGAGGGTGGCGAGACAGCCCTTGTGGAGGCACTGGTCAGCGCCAGACGCATCTGCAAGTCTTTCGGGACCAAGCAGGTCCTCTCGGACCTGACGTTCTCCATCCCGTCCGGCCGCGTCTGCGGCCTCCTGGGACCGAACGGCGCCGGCAAGACGACGCTGTTCCGCCTGCTGAACGGCCTGCTGCAAGCCAGCAGCGGCGAAATCAGGGTGGCTGGCCGGGACGCCTTCACCGACCGGGTCCAGGTCATGCGTCTGGTCGGCTTCCTACCGGACGAGCCGGTATTCTATTCCTACCTGTCGGGCCGCGAGATCCTGGAGCTGAGTGCCGCCATGCACGGGCTGGACGTGGCGATAACGCTTGAGCGGATGGCGCCGGTGATCGCGCAGCTCCGCATGGCGGACGACCTCGGGAACTACGCCGAGGACTATTCGCGCGGCATGAAGAAGAAGCTGGGCCTGCTGCTGGCCCTGCTGCACCAGCCGCGCCTGCTGGTGCTGGACGAACCGACCAACGGCCTGGACGTCGAGGCCATCCACCTCTTCTACGACCTGATCCTTGCCGAGGCAGGCCGGGGCACCACCGTGCTGTTCTCGACCCACCTGATGGATCACGTCGCCCGGCTGTGCTCGCACGTCATCGTCATCAACGAGGGCAGGATGGTGACGGAAGGAGCGCTGGACGAGCTGCGTGCCCGGCATGGCGGTGCCAGCCTGGAGGACGTGTTCCTCCGGCTCACGGCGCGGCCGGCCCAAGGACGATGACGATCGGATGACCATCGCCCGGCCGCCCAGCTCCGTCAGGGTCGTCGGCCTCCTGCTGGCCGCAGCCCGGCGGCGGGCGGCGGGCCGGCGTTCCCGCGCTCGCGAGATCATCCGCAGCCAGACCGGGCGAACCGGCAGACGCCTGCTCGGCTTCGGCGGCCTCCTGAGCCTGATCGTGGCGATCGGAGTCTCGGTCGTATCTGGACTGCTGGTCCAGGACGCGGTGAAGGCAGGGCAGCGGATCGACGCGGAGCGGGTCGGGCAGATCGTCGTCGGGCAGGACTTCGTGCAGCGGGTCCGTCAGGCGCGGGGTGGCGCGTCGGACCAGGCCTCGCCCGAAACCGATCCGTCCGCGTGCTTCATCTGCACCTGGGAAGGCGGGCGCCTCGCCAGGGAAAGGGGCGGCGACGCCAACGAGATCGCCGGGCGCTTGCACAACGCGGTGCGCGCCGGCCGGACCGACCGGTTCGTCGCGGAGGAGGACGCGGCGCCGGGGCTGGCGCGGCTTCAGGCGAACGGTGCGGGAGCGCTGCTTGGCCTGATCGCGTTGGCCTGGTGGGCCGTGATGCTGGTCATGCAGGGCGAGGGACTCGAACTCGACACCCAGCGGCGCCGGCATCCGATGTGGGAATGGGTGCTGAGCCATCCGGTCCAGCCGGCGGCGCTGTTCTGCGCCGAGATGCTGGCTCCGCTCGCCGCCAACCCGACCTTCTGGGGCGCGCCCTTGATGCCGGGCATCCTGTTCGGCTTCGTCTACGGCCCGGCCTTCGGCGTGCTCGCCACCTTCGTGGTGGGCATCCCGGTGGCCGTGGCCGCCGCCTGCCTCGCCAAGGCGCTGGAGATCGCCGCCATGCTGCGGCTCCGCCCGCGCAGCCGCGGCGCCGTGTTCGGCCTCATGGGTTGGCTCGGCACCACCGCGGCGAGCCTCACCTTCATCGCCTGGCTGTTCATCGACCCGCTCGCGACCGCGATCGCCCGCCTGCTGGGCGCGGCTGCCCGACTGCCCTGGCCCTGGCTCGGACTGATGCTGGGTAGGCTGGGCGCCGGACCACCCTCCTTCCTCGCCGGTGCGCTCATCTGCTGCCTGACGGCCGGCGCCGTCGCCGCATCGTCGGTGGCACCCAGCGTATGGGCCGTGATGCGCGGCCTCGGTGGCGCATCCGACACCCTGGCGTCCCGCCCCGCCGGCCGTCGCCGCACCCGCTTCGGCCGCAACCCGATGCACCGCAAGGAGTGGTTGTGGTTCGCCCGGGACCGCAGCGCCATCGTCCAGGCCGTCCTGGTGCCGCTGTCGCTGGCCGGGATGCAGCTGTTCAACATGCGCGGCCTGGTCGCGAACGCAGGCCATGCGTGGAACGCGACCTGCGGCGCTGCCATCCTGTTCGGCACCTACTTCCTGGTCGTCCTCGGTCCGAAATCGCTCGCCTCCGAAGGTGCGGCGCTCTGGATCGCGATGACATGGCCGCACGGGCTGGAAGCCCTGCTTCGTGCCAAGGCGCGGCTGTGGACGGTGGTGTCCTCCGGCGTCGTCGCCCTGCCGCTGTGCTACGCCGCCTACCGCTTCCCCGGCGACCTGGTCGGCGTGGTGCTGGTCGGCGTCGGCTGGATCGTGTTCGGCTACAGCATGGCGCTGAAGACGGTGACGCTGGTCACCGTGGCCGGATCGTCCGGCGAGGCGGAGAAGGCTCCCACCAGCCGCCGCTGGGCGACCTACCTCGGAACGCTCACCTTCAGTATCGGCGTCCTGACCCGGCAGTGGCCGATCGCGGTGTCCGGTGTCGTCTACTCCGGCCTGGCCGCGGCAGCCATGTGGCAGAACTTCCGCGCCCGCCTTCCCTACCTGTTCGATCCCTGGTCGGAACGGCGGCCGGATCCGCCGACCCTGATGCATGCCATGGTCGCGATCGCTGCCCTGGTCGATGGTGGAGCGGTGATCACCGGTATCATCGGGGCCTTCGCCGGACCGGACTGGGCCATCGCGGCGCGCACCTCCGGCTATGCCGTGGCAGCCGCGGTTGTCGGCTTCGGCATGATGCACTTCCTGAACAAACGGGGCCTGAGGGCGTCCGCCCTGTGGAGGTGGCAACCGGTATCGCCGCAGCCCGGTATCGCCGCGCGTCGCCGCGTGTTCGCCTTCCTTGCCATCGGCGCTGCCGCCGGCGCGATGCTGGGCGGCCTCGCCCACCTTTATTTGCTCGGCCTGCACCAGTTCGCCTGGGCACGCGCAATCCTGGACCACCCCAACCCGTCCACCACCCTGCCGCATTACCGCGAGTGGTCGTTCCTCCTTGCCGTGATCGTCGCCCCGCCTGCCGAGGAGTTCCTGTTCCGCGGGCTGCTCTACCGCGCCCTGGACCGGCAATGGGGCGGCTGGCCCGCCATCGGCGGAAGTGCCGCGTTCTTCGCCATCTATCATCCCGTGCTGTCCTGGCTGCCCGTGGGACTGCTCGGCATCGGCAACGCGGTGCTGTTCCGCAGGTCAGGCAATCTGGTCCCGGCCGTGCTGCTGCACATGATCTACAACGCCGTGGTGCTGCTCTGACCGCATTACCGTGTCTGGTGCGGTTTCGGGCCGCGAGCCGGTCACGGACGCCGCCGGCGGTTGCCGCCCGGGCGAGCCGGTCCCCTGCCGCCCCGTCGCGTTCCGCGATGGCAGAAAGGCTGTCTCGCGATGCCGGACGCCGTGCGGCACCAGGGAGCTTGGCGGCCAGAACTGCCACCGCCTCTTCCAGCCGGATCCTGCCCCAGGCCGCACCTGATCCGCATGGCGCTGTGGTGCGGCTGAGGGGACGGCTTTGGCGATGGGCGAGCTGGATCGTCGTGGCGGTCGGTCTCGACCTCGTTGCCTGGCCGGGGCTCCGGCCCATCCCTGCCCTCGCCGGGAACCCAGGCAGTGCTTCCGCCCTCGCCGTTCGCCGGATCCACGGCTTCGTGCTGCCGCCCTTGTTCGGCCGCCCCTGGCGCGGCCTGCCACGACTGCCGTAACAGGCACCCTCGCGGCCCCGTTCGCCGTCGCCGTCGGGTTGCTGACGGGGTTTCAGGTCGGCCTCATGGCTTTCCTGGCCACCGCCGTCTTCAGCGGACCCCATCACGGAAGCGCCGTCTACGACCGCCCGGGGCCCTGCTGGAGGCCGTGGAGGACATGCTCGGATGCAGGATCTGGAGCGGCTTCGCCGCCGGGACGGCCGTCGCCGCGGTCACGACCGTGGGCTTGGCTGCCCTGTCGCCGGACGCGCAGCGACCCCACCTGTCGTGGCGGGTGCCCCTGGCCGCGGCCTGTGCGTCCGTGGTGGTCCTACCGGACTGGTTCGGCAGCGCGCTTCAGCCCACGTGACACGAGCCGGCCCTGCTGGCCGCAGCGGGGTTGCTGAGCGCCCTCCTCGTCAACTGGCACGCGATCACACGGAACCATGCGGGCTGAACATCCGCCCCCCAGCAGCCGCCGTCGGTCCGGCACGTCGACCGATCAGTCCAGGTTCTCCAGCCCGATCGCGCGCAGCCTCGCTCCTTCCTCGTCCCAGCCGGCGCGTTCCTTGACGTTGAGGAACAGGTGGCAGGGCCGCTCCAGCAGCGCCGACAGTCCGTGGCGCGCCTTCTGGCCGATCTCCTTGATCCGGCTGCCGTTCTCGCCGATCAGGATCGCCTTGTGGCCGGCGCGCGACACGTAGACCGTGGCCTCGATCCGCACCGAGCCATCCGGGCGCTCCTGGAAGCTCTCGGTCTCCACGGTGCAGGAGTATGGGATTTCCTCCTGCGTCTGTAGGAAGATCTGCTCGCGCACCAGCTCGGCCGCCAGCAGCCGGTCCGGCAGGTCGGTCAGGTCGTCCTCCGGATACAGGAACGGGCTCTCGGGCAGCGCCAGCGCCAGCGCGTCGAGCAGGTCGTCGAGGCCGTCGCCCTTGCGGGCGCTCACCATGTACACGTGCTCGAACGGCACCAGCTCGGCCAGCGCCTTGGTCAGCGGCAGCAGCTGGCCGCGCTCCACCGCGTCGGTCTTGTTCAGCACCAGCCAGGTACGACGGCGCGTGGTCTTGAGGCGCTCGGCGATGGCGCGCACGCCGTCGGTCAGGCCCTTCTGGCTGTCCACCAGCAGCAGGGTGATGTCGGCATCCTCCGCACCGGTCCAGGCGGCGGCGACCATGGCGCGGTCGAGCTTGCGACGCGGCTTGAAGATGCCCGGCGTGTCGACCAGCAGGATCTGGCTCGACGTGTCCGCCACTCTGCGCATCAGGATGCCGAGCACCCGGAACCGGGTGGTCTGCGCCTTGGGGCTGACGATCGACAGCTTGGCGCCGGTGAGCCGGTTGAGCAGCGTCGACTTGCCAGCGTTGGGCGCGCCGACGATGGCGACGAAGCCGCAGCGCTCGGGCGTCGGGGTGGGATCCGCGGTCATGCGAGCTGTCCCAGCAGGTCGGAGGCGGCCAGGCTTTCGGCGATCCGCTTGGTGCCCGCCTCCCCAGTCGCCGAGCGTCCGGCGGCCTCCGCGCGGATGGTGAAGCGGGGCGCGTGCGAGGGACCCTCGGCCGCTTCCACCACGTACACCGGAAGCGGCAGGCCGCGCGCCAACAGCCATTCCTGCAGCGCGGTCTTGGCATCCTTGGGCGGCAGGGTCTGGCCGGTGATGACCCCGCTCCAGGCGGAGCGCACGAACGCCCGCGCCGGGTCCAGCCCGCCGTCGAGAAAGGTGGCGCCCAGCACCGCCTCGACGCTGTCGGCGAGCACGTTGGCGGCGTCGCGTATGCCCGCGCGGTCCTCGTGCGGCGCCACGTCGAGCGCCTCGCGGAAGCCCAGCTCGGCGGCGATCCGCGCCAGCACAGGACGCGACACCAGCTGCGCCAGGCGCGGCCCGAGATGGCCTTCCTGCTCGTCCGGATAGCGCTCGATCAGCCATTCGGCCATCAGCAGCCCCAGCACGCGGTCGCCGATGAACTCCAGCCGCTCGTTGGAGCCCTGCCCTTTCTGCGACACCCGGCGCTTGTACCGTCCCCCCGCCGCGCCGCCGCGGGCCTCGTGCGCCGCCGAGCGGTGGGTCAGGGCTTCGCGCAGCAGCGCGACCTTGCGAAACCGCCAGCCGATGGTGCGCTCGATCCCGGCGAGCGCCTCGGCCGGCAGCCCCTGCTCGGACGTGCTCAACGCACCCAATGGAACAGCCGGCTCCAGCGGATCTCGACCGGCCATTCCCAGAACTGCCAGACCGGGTAGCGCGCGTCATAGGAGAAGAAGATCAGCTCCGCCTTGCCGACCAGGTTCTCCAGCGGCACGTAGCCGAGGTCGTCCATGAAACGGCTGTCGGCGCTGTCGTCGCGGTTGTCGCCCATGGCGAAGAAGTAGCCTGGCGGCACCACGTATTCGGGGGTGTTGTTCTGCTGGCCCTCGTCGGTCAGGCGCAGGATCTTGTGCCGGACGTCCGCGTGGCCGCCGCTGCCGGGCAGGGCCTCGGTGTAGAGCCGGCCGGCCAGTTCGCGCCGCTGCTCGTCCACCGCGACGTAGTCGCCCTCGTCGCTGCGCGGAACCTGAACACCGTTCAGGAACAGCTGCCCGTCCCGCACCTGTATGTGGTCGCCGGGCAGGCCGACGATGCGCTTGATGTAGTCGATGGTGGTATCGCGCGTGTAGCGGAACACCGCGACGTCGCCGCGATGCGGCAGGGAGTTCAGGATGCGGCCGGAGAACAGGTCCGGCGAGAACGGCAGCGAGAACCGGGAGAACCCGTAGGACGGCTTGGACACGAACAGGTAGTCGCCGACCAGCAGGGTCGGGATCATCGAGCCGCTGGGGATGTTGAACGGCTCGAACGCGACCGTCCGCACCACGGCCGCGATCAGCAACGCATAGACGATCGTCCGCACGGTCTCGCCGAGCCCGGAGCGGCCAGCCTCGACACCACCGGCCTTGACGCCGACGGCCGGATGCACGGGAGGGGTGGTCTTGAACAGGCTCATGGCGGCTGCATGCGTCCGGGTGGAGGCCGTTTCCGAGCCGGACGGCCGGTCCGGAAGTGGCGGGATGAAGCCGACGCGGCCTGGCCGTGTCAAGCAAATGGCGGATCCGTGACCGCCTGGATCATCACCTCGGCAAAGGCGTAGGGCGGCTCGTCGGTCATGCTCAGGAGCAGGAGCGGCCGGTGGCCGGGCGGCATCAATTGTTCAAGCCGGCGCAGGGCGCCGCCGGTCAGGTGCAGGGTCGGCTGTCCGGAGGGGAGGTTCACCACCCCCATGTCGCTGTGGAACACACCCTGGCTGAAGCCGGTGCCGAGCGCCTTGGCGCAGGCTTCCTTGGCGGCCCAGCGCTTGGCGTAGGTCGCGGCGTGCAGCGCTTCGGTGCGCCGTTCCGCCCGGGCCCGCTCGGCGTCGGTGAAGCAGCGGCGGAGGAAGCGCTGCCCGTGCCGCGCGATCGCCTGCTCGATCCGCCGGATGTCGCACAGGTCCGAACCGAGGCCGATCACCACGCCCACGTCCCTCAGGCCTTGGCGCGCTCGACCTGGGTGATTCCTCCTGCGGAGCGCAGGCCGGCGATCACCGAGGACAGGTGGCGCAGGTCGCGCACCTCGACGTCCACCAGGATCTCCATGAAGTCGAGCTGGCGGTTCACGATCTTGAGGTTGACCACGCTCCCGTCCTGCCTGGACACCGCGTTGGTCACCCCCGCCAGCACCGACGGCTCGTTGGCGGCGATCACGCTGATCCGGCCAACGTGGGTGTCCGCCGCCTGGCCGCGTCCGACCCCGTCATAGTCCCAGTCGATGTCGAGGAAGCGCTCCGGGGTGGCGGCGAAGCTTTCCAGGGTCTGGCAGCCGGCGGTGTGCACGGTGATGCCCTTGCCATTGGCGACGATGCCGACGATCCGGTCGCCGGGCAGCGGGTGGCAGCAGCCGGCGAAGTGCTTGGCGACGCCCGAGCCGAGCCCGACCAGGGACAGGCCCCCGCTTCCGCCCCCGCTGGCCCGTTCGGCGCGCAGGCTGCCGCGGCCGGGCAGGCTCGGCACCATGCGCGGGCCGCGGGCGGCGCGGCGCAGCTCGGGGTAGGTCGCCTGCACCACCTCCTTGGGGCCGAGGTTGCCGTTGCCGACCGCGACGTAGAGGTCGGTCAGGCTGTTGCACTTCAGCCCCTTGAGCGCTCCCTCCAGCACCTTCTCCGAGCCGTCGACCCCTTCCTGCCGGAACGCCTTGGCGAGTGCCGCGCGGCCGGCGTCGAGATGGGTCTCGCGCGCCTGGGCGGCGACGTGGCGGCGGATCCGGGCGCGCGCCTTGCCGGTGACGACGAAGCGTTCCCAGGCCGGCGACGGGGTGCCGCCGCGGGCGGTCATGATCTCGACCTGGTCGCCGTTCTGCAGCTCGTGGCGCAGCGGCATCAGGCGGCCGTTGACCTTGGCGCCGACGCAGCTGTCGCCGATCTGGCTGTGCACGGCGTAGGCGAAGTCGACCGGGGTGGCGCCGCGCGGCAGCGGGATCAGCTGCCCCTTCGGGCTGAAGCAGAACACCTGGTCCTGGTACAGCTCGAGCTTGGTGTTCTCGAGGAACTCGTCCGGGGCGGCGGAACTCTCCAGGATCTCCAGCAGGTCCTGCACCCAGCGCGGCCGCCTCGCCGGCGCAATGCCGCCGTCGCCCAGGCCCTTGTAGGACCAGTGCGCGGCGACACCGTTCTCGGCCACGTCGTGCATCTCCGGGGTGCGTATCTGCACCTCGATCTTCTGGTTGCGGGGCGAGCGCAAGGTCACGCCGGTGTGCAGGCTCTGGTAGCCGTTGGCCTTTGGCGTGGAGATGTAGTCCTTGAACCGGCCGGTGATGGTCGGATAGGCGCCGTGCACCGCGCCCAGCGCCACGTAGCAGGTCTCGCGGGTCGGTACCATGACGCGGAACGCCATGATGTCGGACAGCTGCTCGAAGGCGACGTTGCGCTTCTGCATCTTTTCCCAGATGGAGAAGGGCGATTTCTCGCGTCCGGTGACCTCCGCCTGCGGCACGCCGGCGTCGGCGCATAGCCGGGCGAGCTCGCGCCGCACTTCCTCGATCACGTCGGCGCCCTGCCCGCGCAGGTAGTTCAGCCGGGCGCGGATGGTGGCGTTGTGCTCCGGCTCCAGCTCGGCGAAGGACAGGTCCTGCAGCTCGGTCTTGACCTTGTCCATGCCGATGCGCCCGGCCAGCGGCGCATAGATGTCCATGGTCTCCGACGCGATGCGCTGCCGACGGTGCTCTTCCCGGACGCAGTTCAGGGTGCGCATGTTGTGCAGCCGGTCCGCCAGCTTGACCACCAGCACACGTATGTCCCGGCTCATCGCCAGCACCAGCTTGCGGAAGTTCTCCGCCTGCTTGGTGCGGTCCGACTGCAGCTCCAGCCGGGTCAGCTTGGTCACGCCGTCCACCAGGGCGGCGACGGTCGGGCCGAACTGCACCTCGAGCTGCGGCAGCTTCAGCCCGGTGTCCTCCACCGTGTCGTGCAGCAGCCCGGTGCAGATGCTGGCGACGTCGAGGCGGAAACCGGCCAGCATGCCGGCGACGGCGAGCGGATGGACGATGTAGGGCTCGCCGTTGTCGCGCCGCTGACCCTCGTGGGCCTGGCAGGCGACGGCGAAGGCACGTTCGATTGCGACGGTGTCGGCACCCGGGTCGTAGGAGCGAACCCGCCGAACCAGTCCGGCGCAAGTGATCGCCCGGTCGGCAGCCACCTCGGACGCAGGTGCCGACCCTCGCACCACGACCGGCCCGTCCGGCGCCAGGACAGCCGCCCGTCGGCCTGGAGCGCCGATCCTGTCGTCAGCTCCAGGCCACATAAACCGTTCCCTACCGGCGCGTGCGGCCGCCGAGTTCGGCCTCGATGGCGGCCTCGAGCTCCTCCGGCGATAGCTCGGTGCCCATAGCGCCCGCTTCCTCCTCGGCGGACACGTCCTGCAGCCCGAAGATGTTCTGGTCGGTCGGGATCAGGTCCAGCACCTCCTCGTCGGCCGGCTCCGGCTCCGGTGCACGGGCCAGCGACTTGATCAGGTCGCCATGCAGGCGGTCGAGGTCGACGGTCTCGTCCGCGATCTCGCGCAGCGCCACCACCGGGTTCTTGTCGTTGTCGCGGTCGACCGTCAGCTCCTCGCCGCGGCTCAGGTTGCGCGCCCGCTGCGCCGCGAGCAGGACCAGCTCGAAGCGGTTGGGGATGCGTTCAACGCAGTCTTCGACGGTGACGCGCGCCATGCGGCCAGCCTCCGTATCATCAATGAGGGATCGCTCTATATAGGAGGAGCCATGCCGCCCGGCAAGGCGCGCCGGGCGGCATGGTGCGGCTCCGACCGGATCACCGGTGCCCAGGGCCGCTCCGTGTTCCGTTCATCGGGGTGGCCGGGCGGCGTCGGCGACGAGGACGGAGCTCTTGCCGGCCCGCGCGATCAGCACCCGCATCTGACGCGAGGCATCGGCCACCGCGAAGTCGTGGCACTCCTTGAACAGGGCGCGGTCCTCGCTGGAGACCCGGTTGCTCTCGTCGCAAACCTCCCGGGCGGCACGTTCGACCCGGCTCATCATCTCGGCCTGGCCGGACGCCGAGGCGAGATTGATGCCCTTCGTCGGCAGGACGATCGTGTCGTCCTGATCGTCGTCCTGGGCACGCGCCGGCACGGCGACCAGGGCAGCTGAAAAGAGGCCAAGGCAGAACAGGGAGACTGCCGCAGCCGACGGAACGCGATGAGTGGACATGGGAACTTCCTTCTTCTGGGTCGAATGACCGCAGTTTGGGTAGCGCCCCGGCCGCTTCCGACTGAACTCAATTGCGGCTAATCCGCGCTAAAACATCTAAATTTAGCCGCATGCGTCAAGCGGTCGTCAAAATGAATGCTAATCAGGTAATTGCTTACATCCTGTTTCACCGGACAAAGACTCTTGTGGCTTGACTGACCGGACGGGTCTAGAAATACGTTGCTGACCGACGTGGACCGCACACATGCGCGCCTGTCCGGAGACTTTCGAGTTCGGTCCGTTCAGGCTCCAGCCCGAACGACGCCTGCTCGTTGCGCACGAGTTGCCGATCGCGTTGACCTCCCGCGCCTATGACATCCTGGTGTTTCTGGTCGAGAACAGGGATAGGGTCGTGGCGCGCGAGGAAATTGTCGCGCATGTCTGGCGTGGCGTCAGGGTCGGCGACAACAACCTGGCCGTGCAGATGTCAGCGTTGCGGCACGTGCTTGCAACGCACGCCGACCCAACCGGCCTGATCGCGAACGTTCCCGGCCGAGGCTACCGGTTTATCGGCGAGGTCGTGGAAACTGACACGGCGTCCGGCGCAGCGATCGCCGTGCCTGACGTCGCGGCGATCGCGTCGGTCTCCGGCATCGCGAAACTGCGGTTCCTGACACCCGCCTGGGTGCTTGTGCTGGGCCTGACAAGCGTGGTGACGGGCATGATAGGGATCTCCGCAATGCAGAGGCCGGGCAACATGACGGACCAGCGACTGAGCATGATTGTCGAGCAGTTCACGGGAGATACGGGCAACACGGTCGCCATCGATCTAGCACGATGCTACACCGATGCCGTACTTAGCCGCTTCAAGGTGTTCGAGGACCTTGTGCTCATTCCGCAGCAGGGCGCGCTGCCCGGCGGAGTGACGGCGCATTACCGCCTTCGCGGCTCGATCCACCTGGAGAAAGGGGAAGCGAAAGTCGTCGTGGGCGTGATCGAGATGCCGTCGAACGTCGAGATCGGCGACGGCACGGTATCCGAGTCGATCGATGCCTCCTTCGCGCAACGAGGCGCCGCCGCGCTGGACCTGTTATTGCAAATCAGGCCGGTCATCTTTGCTTATGAACGCAAACGACGTCAGAGCCCGGCGCATGATGCGATCGATCTGTACGTCGATGCCCAGAACGACAAGAACGAGGCCGATACCCCGCAGGCCCTGCGGGATGTCATACTGACGACGACACGGGCCGTGGCGAAGGATCCAAGCTACAGGCCGGCACGGGTGCTGCTGTCCTTCCTGCTGACCAAGAGCATGCTCTGGAGCAGCGCCACGAAAGGCTATGCCCAGGGAGAGGAAGCGTTGCAGCTGATCGACGGCGCGCTACTGGTTCGAAAAAAGAACCCCATCTATCTCAACGATCGCGCCTACACGCTGGCGGCCCTCGGCCGCCTCGACGACGCACGCGCGGCTGCCCGACGCGGACTGGAACTTGAACCCCAGTACGACAAGCTGCGACAGATTTTCGGCGAGATCATGATGCAGCTAGGCGACCTCGACCAGGCAAGACTGTACATCACCGACAGGGACGACCCCACCGACGACAGGCAGGCGTTCATGTCGTTCGCGGAAGGAGACTACAAGGGCGCCCTCGATCAGGCCAGGGCAGTGATCCAGCGGAACCCGAGAACCTGGGACCTTGGGTTCACCATGCTCCTCGAAGCCGCGTCACTATCGCTTCTTGGAGAGCTGGACAACGCACGCAAGGTGTCAAAGGACGCGATCAGCCTTCTTCCTACGGACCTTCGCAGGATCGGCGATCAAAGGCAGAGCTTCTTTGTCCTGGATGACAGGGCGTGGCTGGAGTTCAGGAAGGGACTGGCGATGTCTGGAATGGCGAGCTGAAAAGTGGAGGAAACATCATGCGTGAGATCATCGGGCTCGCGTTGATAGGTATCGGTATAGTCCTGGTACTTCCGTGGGCCAGACGACGGTTCGGGTCTTCGCGGAACCCCTTCTCGCCGATAATCCATCATCACGTGGACCCGGGAACCTAGACGTCGAACAGGTCGACGTGCTCGGCTGGTGACGGTGCCGCCTCATCCTGCGATGTCACGGACGCGCCTGCTTCTTTCGCAGCATGGACCACGAGCCGGCCTTGTCCGGGCGTGCCATCTGGCATGATGGCAGCACGCGCGCAGGCGGGGGCTGCAGGCAAAACGGTTAGAGTAGGCCGGGCAGTTCGGGCGGCGGATGGCCCAGCAGGAGACGATCTCGCAGGGCCACAGCCGTAAGCCCGTAAACTGGATGCAGCCAAGCCGGCGCGACATCGTGAAGCGGCAGCAACACAAAAAGGCGGATCATCGCCCTGGGATGCGGCAGTATCGGGTCGGGTGCCTCGCGGATCCGCAACCCCTTTTCCCCCATGGCGACGATGTCCAGATCCAGCGTGCGGGCGGCGTTGGCGGCGCCGCGTCGGCGACCGTGGGCCTGCTCGATCCGCTGCAACGATGCCAGCAGTGCTGCCGGGTCCGGCTCGTCCAGGCCGGGAAGCGCCTCCAGCCGCACCATCCCGTTCACGTAGTCCGGCTGGTCCGAGCGCGGCACCGGCGCCGAGCTGTACCAGCGCGAGACGGCGGTGACCGTCAGGCCGGGCAGGCGTCGCAGCGCCTCGACCGCGGCAAGGCAAGATTGATAGGGTGTGCAACCCTCCGCACCCGGAAGGTTGGCGCCGACCGCCACCAGGATCATTGTTGGGGCCGCGAACGGAGGGAAGACGGCGCGTCCAAGCGCCGCGTCCCGGGGACACACGACCAGGAGCACCGCATCATGATCTTCCGGCAGGACGAACGGGTCTGTCTCTTCATAGACGGGGCGAACCTCTACTCGGCATCGCGCAACCTCGGCTTCGACGTCGACTACCGCAACCTGCTCGGGTACTTCCGGGCCCGATGCAACGTGATCCGCGCCTATTACTATTCCGCCGTGCTCGACAGCGAGGAATACTCCCCGCTCAAGCCGCTGACCGACTGGCTGGCCTATAACGGCTACACCCTGGTGACCAAGGCGGCGCGCGAGTTCACCGACGCCAACGGGCGCCGCCGGATCAAGGGCAACATGGACATCGAGCTGGCGATCGACATGCTGGAGTTGGCGCCGCGCATGGACCACGCGGTGCTGTTCAGCGGCGATGCCGACTTCCGTCGCCTGGTGGAGGCGGTGCAGCGGCAGGGGGTCCGGGTGTCGGTGGTGTCGTCGCTGCGCACCACGCCGGTCATGGTCGGCGACGAGCTGCGACGGCAGGCCGACCAGTTCCTGGAGCTGGCCGAGATCGCGCCGGAGTTCACCCGCCGCCAGACCGAGCCGCGGCATCGCCAGGCTCCCCGCACGGTGCCGGCGGAAGCGGTGGGCGAGCCGGACGAGGTGCTCTGACCGCCTGACCGATCCACCGGCGCTGGACCCGGCGCGTTTCGGCTGCCAGGAAGGCCCCGGCGGGAACGGAGCGGGCGCATGGCGGCGGGAACGGGCGTGGCTGCGGCGCCGGATGCGGCAGAACCGCCACGCGATTGCCCGCTCTGCCCGCGCCTTGCCGACTACCGTGCCGCCAACCGCGCCGCGCATCCGGACTGGTGGAACGGGCCGGTGCCGAGCTGGGGCGACCGTGGCGCCCGGCTGCTGGTGGTCGGGCTGGCGCCGGGGGTGCGTGGCGCCAACCGCACCGGCCGGCCGTTCACCGGCGACTACGCGGGCGTGCTGCTCTACGAGACATTGATCCGGTTCGGCTTCGCCGAGGGCAGCTATGCCGCCGATCCCGCGGACGGGCTATCGCTGCCGCATGCGCGGATCGTCAACGCGGTGCGCTGCGTACCGCCGGGCAACCTGCCGCTGCCGGCGGAGGTGCGCACCTGCAACGGCTTCCTCCGGGCGGAGCTCGACGCGATGACCGCCAAGAGCGCGGTGCTGGCGCTGGGGGTGGTGGCGCACAACGCGGTGCTTCGGGCGCTCGGCCTGCCGGCCTCGCGCCAGCCGTTCAGGCATGGCCAGGTGCTGACCCTGGCGGACGGGCTGCTGCTTGCCGACAGCTATCACGTGTCGCGCTACAACACGAACACGCGGCTGCTGACGACGGTAATGTTCGAGGCCGTGGTGGGCGACCTGCGCGACCGCCTTCAACGTGGGACGACCACAAGCCCGTGACCGGTCCGATGGATGCGGACGACCACCGGCACTCCGGGCCGGTCGGCTCGGATCACCGGACGGACGGCGGCGAAACGGGATGTGGTGGCGCCTGGCAGTCCCCGGCGTCGCGCAGGTCATCGGCAACGAGCCGGACCGTATCCGGAGCACGACGACCCGTCCGTGTCCTGCCCGACCGCCTGTGCTGGGCCGCCTGCACCGGGCACTCGCGCAGATCCTGCAACGACGAGGTCGCCATCGCAGCCTCGTCGCCACACGAGTCCTCGAACCGCATCCTCGCCACCCATCGCTACCGATCACGTTTTTGTGATCGACATCCTGCGACGGGCCGATTGCCGCCCCAGGATCTGACCGGTTGTTCCAGCCAACGGAACGGTTCCTAAACGTAACGAAAACGCGGCTCGCGCTTCATGCGTCGTGCACGATGCATCGGGATCAACGACAGGAAGCAGTCCACGCGACATGAGCACGGATGTTGGCCATCGACATCCGATTGCGACATCCTGTTTTCTCTTGATTTGGCCGGAATAAAGCAATTCTGATACGACTGACATGCGGCGCGTGGTTCATCGTCACAAGAACTGCATGACCCAATTCTAGTCAGTGTCAGATCATGGAATGCCGCAAGGTTTATGGACCATAACGGTTCGGTATCAGAACGTCTTAAAACTAGGTGAATTCCTGCTGCCTCGATCAGGCAGGGCTTCCATACATGCACCGGTCCAAGCCCGCTGCCGACAGCACGTTTACGTGATCTTAAAGGTTGTTCTGTATAGGAAACGAAGGTAGTCCGTTCCGCATCCGGAACGAGTTCCCAGGTCGTCTTTCCGGAGCAAGATCATGCGACAGATGCTTATCGCGACTACCATGTTCTGTCTTTCCGCGGCGCCGGCACTGGCACAGATCGCCACGCCGACGACCATGAGCGTCAACCTGACCGGTACCGGCTTCCAGGCGGCGTCCACGATCAATGCCGGCATCGTCGGTGCAGGCGTCAACGGTCCGGGACATGCCCAGGTCGGTCTGTCCGTCAACATGAACAAGGCAAACTGGTGGGACAACCACGCGGCCGTCGGCGAGGAGGATGGTGTCTACTCGACCATCTACCAGGGTGGCCAGGGCTCCGACACGTCCGCCTATCTCGGCCAGATCGTCGCAACCGGCCTCGGGTTCGCGAGCGTGATGGAAGGAACGGTCACGATCCAGCCGCAGATCACCTCAGGCAACGGCGTCGTCGACGCCATGCTCGACGTGCAGGTCGGCGTGATCAACGTCGGCAACCAGATCTACGGCTCGAACTACAACCTGGCCCTGAAGCCCACCAACGCGACTGCCGTCGGATACAGCCTGAACGGTTCCGGCTGGGACTACCTGGCGCAATGGTGGAGTGGCAGCACGGACGAGTTCCACGTCGACGGCGCGGGCAACCTGAAGGCGGCAGGGGCCGTGCAGGCAGGCATGCTTGCGACGGGGGGGCTTCCGAGAAACTGCAACGCTGGACAACAGCTCTACGCAAGCGACGGACGGAAGGCTGGCGAGGCCGCGGGGAACGGTTCGGGCGTTCCAGTAATTTGCACCGCGACCCGCAAGGGCTACCCGACCGCCTGGTTCAGCATGTGGAGTGGCGCGGCGGTTGTGGACTGAGCGTCCGCCGCTGCGTTACCTGATGGTGATGTGCGAGAGGCGGCTGAGAAACGGGGCGTTCGTCGTAAACGTGTCGCTTTCCGCCTCATCATCAGGGCGATAGCTCGATGGATCGGACGGCTCGACAAAGTCAAAGCGTCCGATCCAACATGACTCACACTCCGTCTCCAGACCCGAAGCAGAATCAGTCTATCGAACCTGACGACACGACACCTGCATGAGATGCAGTGCGAACGGACGTAGGCAGGTCCGGGTGGTTGGCATCCGGACCTGCCATGACGTCGCGAGCGCTACGCCGGCGTCGACTCGGTGGTCTCCGACGCCTGCGTCAACGCCTCGCCGAGGGCACGCACCTTGTCCGCGTTCTTGCTGTCGGCCTTGCCGGCAAGGGTCACGGTCTCCTTGCCGAGCTTCGCGATCAGCTTCCTGATCGCCTCGCCGTCCAACTCCTTGGCGTGCAGATGCTTCTTCAGGCTCTCGAGGTCGCGGATGATGCCCTTCACGCCTGGTGCCTCGAGCTTGCCCAGCGTCTCTTCCCAGCCCTCTATGTTCTTGGTGGCGGCGTTGACGGTGAAGCCCTTCACGCCGTCCTTGAAGTGCTTGATCGTGGCGTCGAACTGCGGCATTTCCCGGACCTGCTTGATTGATGCACGGTGCTTGATCGCAACGTCGCCTCCGCAACAGGCGCGAGGCTCCAAGGTTTCCTGTCCAACGCGACCGTGAGAAGGATCGGGTTCTCAGCCGCGATTGCGCAGCAGCCTCGCCTTGTCGCGCTGCCAGTCACGTGCGGCGATGGCGTGGCGCTTGTCTGCGTTCTTGCGCCCCTCGCCCACGCCCAGCGTCACCTTGGCGACGCCCTTGTCGTTGAAGTGGATGTCGAGCGGCACCAGCGTGTAGCCGCTCTTCTTCACCTCGCCCAGCATCTTGTCGATCTGCTTGTGGTGCAGCAGCAGCTTGCGCGGCGCCTTCGGCTCGAACCGCGACAGTACCCCACCCTGGTATTCGGGGATGTAGCAGTTGAACATCCACACCGCCCCGTCGCGCTCGGCGGCATACGCCTCGGTCAGCGTGGCGCGCCCCAGGCGAAGGCTCTTGACCTCGGGCCCCTTGAGCACGATCCCGGCTTCCACCGTTTCCTTGATGGTGTAGTCGAACCGGCCCTTGCGGTTCTGCGCCGCGATGCCATGCGAGATCATCCCGCTCTTCTTCTTGTCCTTGGCCATGGGTGCGTCAGCCGAGCAGGCCGACCTCCTCCATCGCCGCCCGCACCAGGGCACGGGTCTCGTCACGCAGCGGGGCCAGCGGCAGGCGGCAGAACTCGCCGGCCCGTCGGAGCAGGCTTGCCGCATACTTCACCGGCGCCGGGCTGCTTTCCGCAAACAGGGCGTCGTGCAGCGGCAGCAACCGGTCCTGCAGCACCATCGCCGCCCGGACGTCGCCCCGGTCCCAGGCCGCCTGCATCTGTGCGCACAGGACGGGAGCGACGTTGGCGGTGACGCTGATGCAGCCGGATCCGCCGGCGGCATTGTACGCCAGCGCGGTGCCGTCCTCGCCGGACAGCTGGCAGAACCCGGGTCCGGCGGCGCGGCGGATCTGCAGCGGGCGAAGCAGGTTGGCGGTGGCATCCTTCACCCCCACGATGTTGGGATGCCGTGCCAGCCGCGCCATGGTCTCGACGCTCATGTCGATCACGCTGCGGGCGGGGATGTTGTAGATCACGATCGGCAGATCGACCGCGTCGGCGATCGCCATGTAGTGCCGATACAGCCCGTCCTGGGTCGGCTTGTTGTAATAGGGCGTCACCACGAGAGCACCGTCCGCCCCCGCCTCCCTGGCGTGGCGCGTGGTGGCGATGGCCTCCGCCGTGCTGCTGGAGCCGGTGCCGGCCAGCACGCCAACGCGGCCGGAGGCGGTGCGCACCGCCAGGTCGATCAGCCGCCGGTGCTCCCCGTCCGTCAGGGTCGGGCTTTCGCCGGTGGTGCCGGTGGGCACGATCGCACTGGTGCCGCTGTCGATCTGCCAGGCGATCAGACGCTCGAACGCTGCCTCGTCCACGGCGCCGTCCGGCTGCATGGGAGTGATGAGGGCGACGATCGAGCCCTTGAACATGATCGACTCTCCGACGGCGTCCGGCCGGATCCCTGTGGGCCGCGGTTCGTCGGACCGGCCGGCGACGCCCGTTCTAGACCAGCTTGGGCCGGGCTGGAACAGTGCATGCTCTTGCCGCGGGCGCCGGTTCGCCGGATGCTGCGTCCACGCCGATGACCGCCCGTCCCCGCCTTCCGATCCGCTCCGGAGCCGATGCGCGGACGCGGCCCGGGCTGCTGATCGCCGCCCTCCTGCCGCTTGCCGGCTGCGCCGGGAACACGGTGCCGGTGGCAGCCGCAGCACGGGCGGACACACAGGCGGCACCCGTGGTGGTGGAACGTGACGCGGCGGCGGACCGGGACGACCCGGTGGCGGCGCGGCTGTCGGTCTACCTGCGCCTGCTCCGGCCCGGCGGCGGGTCGGCTGCCGCCATTGCCGGGTTCCTGTCGCAGAACCCGACCTGGCCGAATCGGGCGCTGCTGCGCCAGCGGCTCGATCAGGCGATCGCCGCGGAAACCGACCCGGCAGCGCTCGGCGCGGTGTGCGGCAGCGTGAGCCCGGGCTCCGCCGCCTCGCTGCTGCGCTGCGCCGGGATCCTTCCCTTGTCCGGATCCACCGCGGGGCCGCCGGACGTGGTGCCGCCGGCGCTGGTGGCCGCGGCACGCGACGCCTGGATGCACGGCATCGACGGGCCCGACCAGGCATCGGCGTTCCTGCGCGTCTGGGGCCGGTTCCTGACCGCGGACGACCAGGAGCATCGCTTCGACCGCCTCGAATGGGCAGGCAACGCCCTTGCCGCCGGCCGCACACTGCCTCTGCTGCCGCCGGCCGACCAGGCGCTGGCCGCGGCCCGGCTGGCGCTGCGACGCAACACGCCGGACGCCGATGCGGTCGCAGCGTCGCTGCCTGCTTCGGACGCGCACGATCCGGTGCTGGTGCTGGAGCTGGCGCGCTGGCTGCGCCGCAACGGCCGCCTCGATGCCGCGGTGTCGCTCTGGCACGGCGATGCGGCGGCGGCGGAGTTGCGGATCGGTCCCGACCGGCTGCCCGCGTTCTGGACCGAGCGCGACGCCCTGTCCCGCGACCTGCTGGGCGGGAACCGGGACGCCGACGCCCTCGCCATTGCCGACGACCGGATGCAGGTCGAGCCGGGACCGCGACTCGACGCCGACTTCCTCGCCGGCTGGATCGCGCTGCGCCGCCTGCACGACCCGGTGGCCGCCGAGGCGCGATTTGCCCCGCTGATGCAGTCGGCCGCCGTCATCACCCACAGCCGCGGCGCCTACTGGACCGGGCGGGCCCGGCTGGCGCGTGGCGACGCCGGCGGGGCCACCGCCGCGCTGGAGCAGGCCGCCGCCTTCCCAACCACCTTCTACGGACAGCTCGCCGCCGCCCGGCTACAGCCGCCGGCGCCCGGGCCGGCAACGCTGCTGGCGCCGGGTCCGGCGAGGCTGTTGGCGCCGGGGCCGGTGACGCTGCTGGCACCGACCGCGGAGGATCCGGTCGCGGATCGTCTCCGGCAGCTGCACGATCCTGGCTGGACCCAGGACGAGGCGATCCGCTTCGCCGGGCTGGAGCTGGCACGGGCGGGGGAGCTGCTGGTGGCCTGGAACGATCGCAGGCACGCGCGCGCCTTCCTGCTCCGTCTCGACGCGATGGCGACCACCGACGCCGACCACGCCCTGGCCGCCTCCCTGGCCGACCGGCTCGACCTGCCGGACGTGGCGGTGGCCATCGCGCGCGCGGCCGGCCGGCACGGGCTGGTGCTGCGTCAGTCGGGCTGGCCGCAACCGTTCATCCCGCCGGACAGCACCCTGCCGCCGGGACTGGCGCTGGCGGTGATCCGTCAGGAAAGCAGCTTCGACCCGCAGGTCACCAGCCCGGCTGGCGCGCGCGGGCTGATGCAGCTCACGGACGGGACCGCCCGCGACACTGCACGCGCCGCCGGGCGGCCGGACCTGTCCGGCGGCGGGACGGTGCTGTTCGACGCGAACGCCAACATGACGCTGGGGGACGCCTACCTCGACACCCTGCTGGCCCGGTTCGGCGGCGTGGTGCCGTATGCGGTGGCGGCCTACAACGCCGGCCCGCACCGGGTCGACCAGTGGCTGGCGGCCGGCGATCCGGCACGGACACCCGCCAGCGGGATCGACCGCCAGGACGGCATGGTCGACTGGATCGAGACCATCCCGTACGCGGAAACACGCAACTACGTGCAGCGGGTGATGGAGAACATGGCGATCTACCGCGCCGGACCCGGCTCCCGCGCATGAGCGGCGGGGCCCGCTGGGCACGGGTGGTGGCGAGCTTCGGCGGCGTCGGCTTCGCGCCGCGTGCGCCCGGCACGGCGGGAACGCTGGCGGCGCTGCCGTTCGGGTGGGCATTGCTGCAGGCGCCCTGGCTGCTGGTCGCGGCGATCCTGGCAGCCTGCGTCGGCGGGATCGTCGCGGTGCGGCGGGCCGCCGACGGCGTCGACCACGGCTGGATCGTGATCGACGAGGTGGCAGGGCTGTGGATCACGCTGCTCGGGCTGGTCGGCCTGCCACGGCTGCCGCCGCCGCATGGAATCGGACTGGCGGTCGGGCTCGTGGCGGCCTTCGCCCTGTTCCGGCTGCTGGACATCGCCAAGCCCGGCCCGATCGGACGGATCGACCGGCGCCACGACTCGTTGGGGGTGATGGGCGACGACGTCGCTGCCGGACTCGCGGGCGCGGTTCTGCTGCTCGCGGCGAGGCTGGCGCTGGATTGGAACCGATGATCGACCAGGACACGCTGGACCAGGCAGGGCTGCTGCTGGAACGGCTGAAGGCTGCGGGCGTGAGCATCGCGACCGCCGAAAGCTGCACCGGCGGCCTGGTGGCGGCGGCGCTGACGCACCATGCCGGCTCGTCCGCAGCGGTACTGGGCGGGTTCGTGACCTATTCCAACGGGATGAAGCACAGTTTGCTCGGGGTGGGGACCGCGCTGCTCGACCGGTTCGGAGCAGTGAGCGGCGAGGTCGCGGCGGCGATGGCCGAGGGTGCGCTGGCCCGGAGCGGCGCCGACCTGGCCGTGTCCGTCACCGGGATCGCTGGTCCGGGAGGCGCCACCGCGGCCAAACCGGTCGGCCTGGTCTGGTTCGGTCTGGCGCAGACCGGCCATCCGACACGGACCGAGCGTCTGGTGCTGCCGGGCGACCGTGGTCAGGTCCGAGGAGCGTCGGTTCGCCGCGCCCTGGCCCTGCTGGATGGCGCTCTGCCTGGCGGCTGACCGCGATCGAAATCGGGCTGGGCATCATCCGGACGAAGAAGGGTCTAGGCGACGCCTTCCTTGCGGTGCTTGTGGTGCGAGCGGTTGAAGGCGTGGATTTGCTCGGCCGTGATCCATCCCTTGTGATCGGTGTCGATCTCGTCGAAGTGCTTGGCCACACGCGGCCAGTCCGCCAGTTCCGTCTGCTGCCGCGTCAGGTGACCATCATGTGTGGTGTTGGCTGCCGCGAAGTGCGTCTCGACGCCACTGGAACCGTGGCGGATCTCGATCCGATCGGGATCGATGGCCTGGGGCGCAGCGTTGGACAGTGCAGCCGGTACGGACGCCGCGCGCGAGGGAGCGGACTGTGCCAGGGCGGACAGCCCGGCAAGGCTCCCGCAGAGCAGGACGGCACTGATGTTGAGGACCATGCGCATGTGGATCGCTTTCCTGACGACGCCGGTAACACCGGACTAGATGGGTTCCCGGCCACCAGCCTCGAACACACATAGTTGATCAGGAAAAGCTTAAAGCGCGATGAACGATTCGTGATCGGCGGGAGGCCGACGTCTGCCGGCCTCCCGGATCAGGGTCTACTGGCCGCCGGGCGTGTTCGACGGCGTCGTGGTACCAGTGCTGCCCGAAGAGGGCGCACTGCCCGCCGGCGGCATGCTGGATGGCGCCGCCATGCCGGTTCCCGGCGCGGTGCTGGAGGACGGCATGCTCGCCGGCGCGGTGCTGTCACCGGTGGCGGACGCGTTGCCGCCCCGTGCGGCGGCGAGGCTCTTGGCGTTCAGCTCGTCGGTGGACGGATCGCCAGCCCGCTTCGAGTGGGTCTTCGGACCCTGCATGTGATCCATGCGGCTCGAGTGGTGGCGATGGTGGTGCATCGGCTTGCTGGTGTCGGTCTGGGCCATGGCCGGGACGGCAAACGCCAGGGCAGCCGCGCAGAGAGAGGCACTCAGGATCGACTTCATGGATGTTCCTTTTCTGTCACGACCGACAGAGCTTGAGACAAGGAGGCGTCGTCGGTGGACGCTCCGACACGACCAAGCAACGACCGCCTGTCGTGGCAGTTGCGCCACAGTCGTGTAAACCGGAACATCAGCGTGAAAATCAGCCGACCGGCGCCGGATCCGCCGTGACGGGCGTCGCAACCGGGACGGCCGGACGCGGCGACACGCCGTAGATGTCGCGAGCGCGCTTGAGGAAAGCGCCGACCATCAGGCGGACCGCCTCGTTGAACACCACCCCGATCGCCGCCTGCAGCAGGCGCGAACGGAACTCGAACTCGACGAAGAAGTCGACCAGGCACCCGCGCGGGTCGGGGGTGAAGGTCCACACGTTGTTGAGGTAGCGGAACGGGCCCTTCTCGTAGCGGACCCGCACAGTTCGAGGACGGTCAAGCGCCACCCGGCTGGTGAAGCTTTCCCGGAACGGGCCGAAGCCGATGCTCATGTCGGCGACCAGCTCGGTGTCGGTGTGGCTGCGCACCCGCGCCCCGGTGCACCAGGGCAGAAACTCCGGATAGCGGCCCACGTCGGCCACCATGTCGAACAGCTGCTCGGCGGTGTAGGGGATGAGGCGGCGTTCGGCGTGGGTGGGCATCAGGATGCTACGCGCGAGCCCGCCAAACGTGCCGCGCGTGCATCGCGCAGTGCAGCAAAATCCGAATCGGCATGATACGACGAGCGGGTCAGCGGCGTGGCGCTCACCTGCAGGAAGCCCTTGGCACGCGCCATCGTGGCGTAGTCGGCGAACTCGTCCGGCGTCACGAACCGGTCCACGGCGGCGTGCTTCACGCTCGGCTGCAGGTACTGGCCGAGGGTGAGGAAGTCGACCTCGGCGATGCGCAGGTCGTCCATCACCTGCAGCACCTCCGGGCGCCCCTCGCCCAGCCCCACCATCATGCCGGACTTGGTGAAGATCGCCGGATCCAGCTGCTTGACCCGGTCCAGCAGGCGCACCGACTGGTAGTAGCGCGCACCCGGCCGGATCGTGGCGTAGAGCCGGGGCACGGTTTCCAGGTTGTGGTTGAACACGTCCGGCCGGGCCTCGACCACCACCTCCAGGGCACCTGGCTTGCGCAGGAAGTCAGGGGTCAGGATCTCGATCGTGGTGCCCGGCGAGGCCTGGCGGATCGCCCCGATCACGGCCGCGAAATGCGCCGCCCCGCCGTCCGGAAGGTCGTCGCGGTCGACCGAGGTGACCACCACGTGGCGCAGGCCCAGCGTCGCCACCGCGTCGGCCACCCGTCCCGGCTCGCCCGCGTCGAGCGCGTCCGGCTGACCGGTGCGCACGTTGCAGAAGGCGCAGGCGCGTGTGCAGATCTCGCCCATGATCATCATGGTCGCGTGGCGCTGCGACCAGCACTCGCCGATGTTGGGGCAAGCCGCCTCCTCGCACACCGTCACCAGCTTCCTGTCGCGCATCAGCGTGCGCGTCTCGTGGTAGACCGGATGCGTCGGCGCCTTGACGCGGATCCAGTCCGGCTTGCGCAGGATGGGGTTGTCCGGTCGGTGCGCCTTTTCCGGATGGCGCGGCGCAGCTATGGCGCCCTCGCTCCGGTGGTCGATCAGCAATCGGGTGGACATGGGGCTCCGTGCGTCCGGGCGGGGTAGGACCATGCTCTACAGGTGGCGCCATGCCGGACGAGCGTCAAGCAAGCAAACGTGCGCCGCCGGGCCGTGGCTAGCGGGTCAGCCCGCCGATGCGTGCGGGCGGCCAGTCGTCGATCCTTCTTGCCACGCCGCAATCCAGGATGTTCACCAGGATGCGCGCGCGTTCCAGTTCCACCGGATCATGCGTGGTCAGGAGGGTCTCCACCGTGTGATCGCAAGCCTTGCGCAGCTTCTCGTCCGGCAGCCTCGTGACGCCGCTCAACAGCACGATGGCAAGGCTGATGCCGACGACGCCACCGGCCCCGACGACCATGGCGAACCCGACCCAGACGCCCGCCGGGGCGCGGGCGCCAAATCCGAATCGCCGTCGCGTGAAATCCGGACGCTCGCTCATGAGCCCCTCCCGGACCGTTCACCCTAGAAGTGGATCGCCTGCCCCCAGGCATCCAGCACCGCCTCGTGCATGGTCTCGCTGACGGTGGGGTGCGGGAACACCGTGTGCATCAGCTCCTGCTCGGTAGTCTCGAGCGTCCGGCCGATGGCGAAGCCCTGGATCATTTCCGTGACCTCCGCGCCGACCAGGTGCGCACCCAGCAGCTCGCCGGTCTTGGCGTCGAACACGGTCTTGGCCATGCCTTCCGGCTCGCCCATGGCGATCGCCTTGCCGTTGCCGATGAACGGGAACCGGCCGACGCGTATCTCGCGCCCTTCCGCCCGCGCCTTGGCCTCGCTCCAGCCGACGCTCGCCACCTGCGGCCGGCAATAAGTGCAACCGGGGATGTTGGTCCAGTCGATCGGGTGCACGTCCAGGCCGGCGATCTTCTCCACGCACAGCACGCCCTCGTGGCTCGCCTTATGCGCGAGCCAGGGAGCGCCGGTGAGGTCGCCGATCGCATACACGCCCGGCTCGCCGGTGCGGCAGAAATGGTCGATCGTCACGCGGCCCTTCTCGACCACCACCTTCGTGCCCTCGAGCCCGATGGTCTCGACGTTGCTGACGATGCCGACCGCCGAGATCACCCGGTCGAACTCCAGGGTCTCGGTCTTGCCGTCCGCCTCGATGGAGATCGTGACGCTGTCCTCGTTCCGGGTCGGGGTGCCGATCCTGGCGCCGGTGAGGATGCGGGTTCCCTGCTTCTCGAATGCCTTGCGCGCGAAGGCGGCGATCTCGGCGTCCTCTGCCGGCAGGATACGGTCCACCACCTCCACCACGGTCACGTCCGAGCCCATGTTGCGGTAGAAGCTCGCGAACTCGATGCCGATGGCGCCGGACCCGATCACCAGCAGGCGCCTTGGCATCAGCGTCGGCACCATCGCCTCGCGGTAGGACCAGATCAGCCGGTCCGGCTCCAGCCCGGGCAGCACGCGCGCCCGCGAGCCGGTAGCCAGGATCACGTGCGGCGCGGTCAGGCTCGCCACCGCGTCGCCGTGCCTGGTCACCGCGACCTTGCGCCTGTCCCCCTCGGTGCCGTCCAGGGCACCGTGCCCGTCGAACACCGCGACCTTGTTCTTGCGCAGCAGGTGGCCGATGCCCGACGACAGCTGCTTCGCCACGCCGCGCGACCGCTTGACCACCTTGTCCAGGTCGTAGCGGATGTTGTCGGCCGCGAAGCCGAACTCCTCCAGGTTGTGCAGCAGGTGGTTGATCTCGGACGAGCGCAGCAGCGTCTTGGTCGGGATGCAGCCCCAGTTCAGGCAGATGCCGCCGAGATGGGTGCTCTCGACCACCGCCACCTTCATCTTCAGCTGCGCGGCGCGGATCGCCGCGACGTAGCCGCCCGGCCCGCCGCCGACGACGACCAGGTCGAACTCGGTATCAGCCATTGCTCAGATCACCAGACTCAGCGGGCTTTCGACCACGCTCTTGAACACCGACACCCATTGCGCCGCCAGGGCGCCATCCACCGCGCGGTGGTCGACCGAAAGCGTCGCGGTCATCACCGTGGCGACCTCGATCCGGTCGCCATCCTTGTCCGCCCGCACCACCGGGCGCTTCTCGCTGGCGCTGACCGCCAGGATGCCGGCCTGCGGCGGGTTGAGGATGGCGGAGAACTGCTTGACCCCGAACATGCCCATGTTGGAGATCGAGAACCCGCCCCCCTGGAACTCCTCGGGACGCAGCTTGCCCTCGCGCGCCCGCGCGATCAGGCCGCGCGCCTCGGCGCTGATCTGCGCCAGCGACTTCTTCTCGGCCGAGCGCACGATCGGCGTGATCAGCCCGTCCGGGATCGACACCGCGACCGAGATGTCCACGTCCTCGTACTCGATGATCGCCTCGTCGGTGTAGCTCGCGTTCACCTTCGGCACCCGGACCAGGGTGACCGCGCAGGCCTTGATCAGCATGTCGTTGACCGACAGCTTGAACGCGCCCGCCCCTTCCGGGGCGGCACGGTTGAGCTGGCCGCGCAGGGCCAGCAGCGCGTCCATTTCCACGTCGATCGACACGTAGAAATGCGGCACGAACTGCTTGGACTCCGACAGCCGGCGCGCGATCACGCGCCGTATGTTGGAGTTCGGCAGCACCCGGTGCGGTGCGGTGATGGGCACCGGCGTCGGACGCACCGGCGCGGGAGCCGGCGCCTGCGGCGGAGCGGCGGCCTGGACCGGGGCCGGGGCCGCCGGCTTCGCGACCGGAGGCGCCGTGCGCGCGGCCTCGATGTCGGCGCGGATGATGCGGCCGTTCGGCCCGGATCCGTTGATGGTCGACAGGTCGAGCCCGGCCTCCCCGGCCAGCCTGCGCGCCAGCGGCGAGGCGAACACGCGGCTGCCATCGTCGCTGGTGCCCGCTTCGGTCGCCGGAGCGGGTGCCGCCGATGCCGGGCGTGCGGCCGGCGGCTCTGAACCCTGGTTGACCGGTTCTGCCGCCTGCCTCGGCGGCGCCGCCCGCGTGTCCCCGGCCGCGTCCGGCACCGCCTCGCCGTCGACGACCAGGATGCCGATCGGCGCGTTGACCTTCACCCCTTCGGTGCCGTCCACCACCAGGATGCGGCCGAGTATGCCCTCGTCGACCGCCTCGACCTCCATGGTCGCCTTGTCGGTCTCGATCTCCGCGATCACGTCGCCGGACGCGACGGCGTCGCCTTCCTTCTTCAGCCAGCGCGCCAGGGTGCCTTCGGTCATGGTCGGCGACAGCGCCGGCATGAGGATGTTCACGGACATGCGGCGACCTTCAGACCAGCTTCTTCACGGCGTCGACCACCCAGTCCGGCTGCGGCAGGGCGAGCTTTTCCAGGTTGGCGGCGTAGGGCAGCGGCACGTCCAGCCCGTGCACGCGCACCGGCGGGGCGTCGAGCCAGTCGAACGCGTGCTCGACGATCTGCATCACCACCTCGGCGCCGATGCCGGCGAACGGCCAGCCTTCCTCCACCGTCACCAGGCGCGAGGTCTTCTTCACGCTGTCCACGATCGTGGGGGTGTCCAGCGGACGAAGGGAGCGCAGGTTGATCACCTCCGCCTCGATCCCGGCTTCCGCCAGGATCTCGGCTGCCTTCAGCGCCACCCCGACCATGATGGAGAAGGCGACGATGGTGACCGCGGTGCCCTCGCGCTCGACCTTGGCCTTGCCGATCGGCAGCACGAAGTCCGGATCGGTCGGGCACTCGAAGCTCTGCCCGTACAGGATCTCGTTCTCGAGAAAGATGATCGGGTTCGGGTCGCGGATCGCCGCACGCAGCAGGCCCTTGGCATCGGCGGCGGAATACGGCGCCACCACCTTCAACCCCGGCACGTGCGCGTACCAGCTGGCGTAGCACTGCGAATGCTGCGCGCCGACCCGCGACGCGGCGCCGTTGGGACCGCGGAACACGATCGGGCAGCCCATCTGGCCGCCGCTCATGTAGAGCGTCTTGGCAGCCGAGTTGATCACCTGGTCGATCGCCTGCATGGCAAAGTTGAAGGTCATGAACTCGACGATCGGCTTCAGGCCGGTCAGTGCCGCCCCCACCGCCATGCCGGCGAAGCCGTGCTCGGTGATCGGCGTGTCGATCACGCGCCTGGCGCCGAACTCGTCCAGCAGGCCCTGGCTGACCTTGTAGGCGCCCTGGTACTCCGCGACCTCCTCGCCCATGAGGAACACGTCGTCATCGGCGCGCATCTCCAGCACCATGGCGTCACGCAGCGCCTCGCGCACGGTGACGGTCGCGGTCGGGCCCCAGTCCCGCTCGGGCGATGGGCGCGCCAGCTCCGGGGTCTTGGCCGCCGACGCGCGGTCGGCGATCTCCTTCGGCCCCATCCCCTCCGCCGCGACCTTGGGCATGGCCGGCGCTTCCGAGCCGGGCTCGGGCGCGTTCGACGCGTCCTCGCCGGCAGCCAGCAGCACCGCGATCGGCGCGTTCACCGCCACCCCGTCGGTGCCCTCCTCAACCAGGATGCGGCCGAGCGTGCCCTCGTCCACCGCCTCGACCTCCATGGTCGCCTTGTCGGTCTCGATCTCGGCGATCACGTCGCCGGCCGCCACCGGATCGCCCACCTTCTTCAGCCAGCGCGCCAGCTTGCCTTCCGTCATGGTCGGCGAGAGCGCCGGCATCAGGACCTGCGTCGACATGGCCGGTTCAGGCCTCCACCAGAATGTCGGTCCACAGCTCAGACGGATCGGGTTCCGGGCTGTCCTGCGCGAACTGCGCCGCATCCGCGACCAGCCGCTTGATCTCGTCGTCGGTGGCCTTGAGCGCCGCCTCCTCGACCCCGAGATCGAGCAGCGCGCGACGCACCTGCTCGATCGCGTCGTGCTCCCGGCGCATCGCCTCGACCTCCTCGCGTGTTCGGTACTTGGCGGGGTCGGACATGGAGTGGCCGCGGTAGCGGTAGGTGCTCATCTCCAGCAGGTACGGGCCGTTGCCGGCGCGGCAATGCCCTACCGCCTCGCGGGCGGCCTCGCGCACCGCGACCACGTCCATGCCGTCGACCCGCTGCCCCGGGATACCCCAGGGCTCGCCATTGCGGTGCAGCGCCTTGGACGCCGAGGAGCGCGCGGCGCTGGTGCCCATGCCGTACTGGTTGTTCTCGATAATGAAGATGCAGGGCAGCTTGTGCAGTGCCGCCAGGTTGAAGGCCTCGAACACCTGGCCCTGGTTGGAGGCGCCGTCGCCCATGTAGGCCACCGCCACCTCGTCGGTGCCGCGATACTTGTTGGCGAACGCCAGGCCGGCGCCAATCGGCACCTGCGCGCCGACGATGCCGTGGCCGCCGTAGAAGTGCTCCTTCTTGGAGAACATGTGCATGGAGCCGCCCTTGCCGCGGGAATAGCCGGTGGCGCGGCCGGTCAGCTCGGCCATCACCCCCTTCGCCTCCATGCCTGCCGCCAGCATGTGCCCGTGATCGCGATACGAGGTGACGATCTTGTCGCCGGGCTTGAGCGCCATCTGCACCCCCACCACCACCGCCTCCTGGCCGATATACAGGTGGCAGAACCCGCCGATCAGCCCCATGCCGTAAAGCTGCCCGGTGCGCTCCTCGAAGCGCCGGATCAGCAGCATGTCGTGATACGCGCGGGTCAGCTCG
Organism: uncultured Acetobacteraceae bacterium; assembly: GCA_964247755.1. Classification (GTDB taxonomy): domain Bacteria; phylum Pseudomonadota; class Alphaproteobacteria; order Acetobacterales; family Acetobacteraceae; genus Lichenicola. Next base: position 524,046 of record CAXTVX010000001.1, read on the forward strand.
TCCTGCGTCATGGAGGGTGCGTTCGCGCCGCGGGGCGCCTGCACCAACTTCGTCGCTCCGCTCATGCTCGCTCCCCGTTCCTGCCTGCATCGGGACGGAGTGCATCCGTCCCGGCCTCGTTCCAGTCGCCGGACTTGCCGCCGGCCTTGTGCACCACCCGCAGCGACTCGATCCGCATGTGCCGATCGACCGCCTTGCACATGTCGTAGAGCGTGAGGGCGGCGACGCTCGCCGCGGTCAGCGCCTCCATCTCCACGCCGGTCTGCCCGGTGGTGCGCACCACCGTCTCGATCGCGACCGCCTCCCCGCCCGGCTCCGGCGCCAGCATCACCGACACCGCGGTGATCGGCAGCGGGTGGCAGAGCGGGATCAGCTCGGCGGTCCGCTTCGCCGCCATGATGCCCGCGATCCGCGCGGCTGCGAAGACGTCGCCCTTGGGCATCCCCCCGGACAGGATCAGCCGCAGGGTGTCCGGCCGCATCGCCACCCGCGCCGCCGCCCGGGCCTCGCGCGCCGTCGCGGCCTTGGCCGACACGTCCACCATGCGGGCGTGGCCGGCCTCGTCGAGATGGGTCAGGCCGGATCCCATCAGATCGGCCCGAGCAGGGCGGCGCAGGCGGCACCCGGATCGGGCTGCCGCAGCAGGCTTTCGCCGACCAGGAAGCAGGTGGCACCGGCGCCGCTCAGCCGCACGACGTCGTCGCGTGTGCGTATGCCGCTTTCCGCCACCACGATGCGGTCCGGCGGCACCCCCGGCGCCAGCGCCAGGGTGGTCTCGAGGTCGGTGCGCAGCGTGCGCAGGTTGCGGTTGTTGACGCCGATCAGCGAGGTGTTCAGCCCCAGCGCCCGGTACAGCTCCGCTTGGTCATGCACCTCGACCAGCACGTCGAGGTCGAGCGACCGGGCCAGCTCCAGCAGCTCCTCGGCCACGGAATCGGTCAGGGCCGCCATGATCAGCAGAATGCAGTCGGCGCCGATCAGACGGCTCTCGTACACCTGCCATGGGTCGACGATGAAGTCCTTGCGCAGCACCGGCAGCTTCACCGCGGCGCGCGCGATCTGCAGGTCGGCGACGTGGCCGCCGAAAGACGGCCCCTCGGTCAGCACCGACAGGCAGACTGCGCCGCCCGCCTCGTACTGGCGCGCGATGGCGGCGGGATCGTACTCGGGACGGATCAAGCCTCCGGACGGCGATGCCTTCTTGATCTCGGCGATCATGCCGACCTGGTGGTGCGCCGTGGTCAACTTCAACGCCTGGCCGAAGCCGCGCGGCGCCTCGGCGAGGTCGCGCAACCGCAGCCGGATCTCGCGCAGCGGCAGGCCGGCGGAGCGGCGCGCGACCTCCTGGCGGGTCTGGGCGCAGATCCGGGCCAGCACGTCCGGGACCTCCGGGTGCTGCGCGTCCCGGCCGATGTCGGGCTTGGTCATCGCGGCGCCGCGTCCATTTGAACGCTGTTCAAGTTCTAGCATCCTCAGCTGTCGCCGTCCTGCCTGTCGGGCACCGGCTGCCGGCGCATCGCCGTCAGCACCGCCAGCGCCGCACCGTCGTCGATCGCCCGGGCGGCGTGGCCGAGGCCGTCGCGCAGATCCCCGATCGGCGCCGCCACCTCCGCTGCCTCCTCCGGCACCTGTCCCGCATCGCGCGGCTCGCCTGAGGAGATGCGGCCGCGCCCGCTCACCTGCAAGGCGGCGGACGCGTTGAGCAGCACCGTGTCCCGGTAGGGGCCGGGCTCCCCCGAGAGCAGGCGCTCCAGCGCCGAGGCGTTGAACGCGGCGTCGCCGCCGGCGATGGCGCGCACGGGATGTGCCGGCAGGCCCAGATCGGCCGGCTCGAAGCCGAACCGCGTCAGCCTGCCCCCGTCGAACGCCACCACCCGGTTCGGCCCGCACAGCCCGAGCTCGTCCAGCCCGTTCGGCGCGACGCCGGACGCATCCTCGCCATGCACCACCCAGACCCGGTCCGAGCCGAGCCGGCCGAGGGTGCGGGCGATCGGTGCCTGCCACGCGGGGTCGAACACGCCGATCATCTGCCGTCGCACGCCGGCCGGGTTGCACAGGGGACCGAGCAGGTTGAACACGGTGCGGAAGCCGAGCTCGGCGCGCACGGCGGCCGCGTGACGCATCGCCGGATGGTGCAGCGGTGCGGACAGGAACGCGATCCCGTGCCGCTGCAGCGTGTGTTCCAGCGTCTGCGGGTCGGCGTCGAGACGCAGGCCCAGCGCCTGGAGCGTGTCGGACGCACCGGCGCGCGATGACTGGGCCCGGTTGCCGTGCTTGGCGACCGGCACGCCGAGTGCGGCCAGCACGAAGGCGACCGCGGTGGACACGTTCAGGGTGTCGTGGCCGTCGCCGCCGGTGCCGCACACGTCGATCGCGTCGGCCACGCCCGGCACCGCGAGCATGCGCGCCCGCATCGCCCGCACGGCGCCGGCGAGCTCGGCCACGGTCTCGCCGCGCAGGCGCAGGCCCGTCGCCAGTGCTGCGATCTGCGCCGGCGTCGCCGCGCCGGACATCACGATCGCGAACGCGGCCTCGGCCTCGGCCTCGTCCAGGGTTGCGCCGGACGCGATCCGCGCCAGCACCGGCTTCAACGTGAGGGGGTCGGCCATCCGGTCAGGACGGGCCCATCGCTCAGGCCGCCCGGACAGCGGGACGGTTCCGGCCACGCGCCAGGGCCAGGAAGTTGGCCAGGATGGCGTGGCCGTGCTCGGAGGCGATGCTTTCGGGATGGAACTGCACCCCGAAGATCGGCCAGTCACGATGGCGCAGGCCCATCACCACGCCGTCGGCGGTGCGGGCGGTCTCGACCAGGGTGGGGGGCAAGGTATCCGGCCGCACCGTCAGGCTGTGGTAGCGGGTCGCCTTGAAGGGCGAGGGCAGGCCGGCGAACACGTCGCTGTCGTCGTGCTCGACCGGGCTGACCTTGCCGTGCATCGGGGTCGGCGCCCGCACCACCTCGGCGCCGAACACCTGGCCGATCGCCTGGTGGCCGAGGCACACGCCGAACACCGGCACACGGCCGGCAGCCTCGCGGATCAGCTCGCAGCAGATGCCGGCCTCGTTCGGCGAGCAGGGGCCGGGCGAGAGCACGATCGCTTCCGGCTCCAGCGCCAGCGCGTCCTGCGGCGACAGGGCGTCGTTGCGGCGCACGTCGCAGGTCGCCCCCAGCTCGCCCAGGTAGTGCACGAGGTTGAAGGTGAAGCTGTCGTAGTTGTCGATCAGCAGGATCATGGCCGTATTGTGGAGATGGCCCGGAGCAGGGTCAAACGGGGATCAACGGGCAGCAGCCTGGGCCTGGGCCGCCTCGGCCGCACGGAACAGGGCGCGCGCCTTCTGCCGGGTTTCCTCGTACTCGGCCTCCGGCACGCTGTCGGCGACCACGCCGCAGCCGGCCTGGACGTGCATGATGCCGTCCTTGAGCAGCGCCATGCGCAGGCCGATGCAGGTGTCCATGGTGCCATCGGCGCCGAACCAGCCGATGCAGCCGGCATAGGTGCCGCGACGGGTCGGCTCCACCTCGTCGATGATCTGCATGGCGCGGATCTTCGGAGCGCCCGTGAGGGTGCCGGCCGGGAAGCCAGCCACCAGGGCGTCCAGCGCGTCCAGCTCCGGACGCAAGGTTCCCTCCACCGTGGAGGAGATGTGCATGACGTGGCTGAAGCGCTCGATGGCGAAGCTTTCGCGCAACCGGACGCTGCCGAGCGTGGCGACCCGGCCGACGTCGTTGCGGCCGAGGTCGACCAGCATCAGGTGCTCGGCGCGCTCCTTCGGATCGGCGAGCAGCTCGGCCGCCAGCGCCCGGTCGGCCTCCGGGTCGGCGCCGCGCGGGCGGGTGCCGGCCAGCGGGCGCACGGTGACGATGCCGTCGCGTAGCCGCACCAGCACCTCCGGGCTGCTGCCGACCAGCTGGAACCCGTCCTTCTCCGTGCCGAGGTCGAGAAAGAACAGGAACGGCGCCGGGTTGATGCGACGGAGCGCGCGGTAGAGCGCGAACGGCGGCAGCGCGAACGGGGCGGAGAAGCGCTGGCTCGGCACCACCTGGAACGCGTCGCCGGCGGCGATGTACTCCTGGATGCGTCGCACCACGCCGAGGAAGCCGTCGCGGGAGAAGTTCGAGCGCGGCTCGATCGGCCCTGCCGCGGGCCGCTCCGGCGACGCCTCGGCCGATCGTGCCTCTGGGGGCAGCTCCAGCGACAGCGCCGCCCGGGCACGGTCGAGCAGCGCCCTGGGATCGTCACTTCCGTCCCGCACCGGCACCGCCAGGGTCAGCTCGTCGCGGACGTTGTCGAACACCGCGAACAGCGACGGGCGAAGCAGCATGGCTTCCGGCAGGCCGAGATCGTCCGGCGGCGGGTCCGGCAGGTACTCCATCCGGCGCACCATGTCGTAGCCGAGATAGCCGAACACCCCGCCGATCATCGGCGGCAGGCCGGGCGGCAGGGCAAGACGGCTGTCTGCCACCAGCGCACGCAGGCTGTCGATCGCCGGCCGGTGGTCCGGCACGAAGTCCTGCCCCTCGCCGGCCGCCTGCGACGACACCGCGCCGTCACGGCAGCGCCAGAGGAGGTCCGGCAGCAGGCCGATCACGGAATAGCGCCCGCGCGCGACGCCGCCCTCGATGCTTTCCAGCAGGAAGCCGTTGCGCTCGGCGCCGGGAAGGTGGCGGCGCAGCTTGAGGAAGGCCGCGACCGGTGTCAGCAGGTCCGCCGCCTCCACCGTCCAGACCAGTGCGACGGGGACTCCGCTCACGACCCGCTGCCGGGACCCGCCGGCGTGCCGACCACCTGCTCCACCGCCTTGTCGTCGATCGATGGATGGGCGCGATCGCGCAATGCGGTGACGTAGCTATTCTCGACGTCGTCGGCCATCGCCGCGTCCAGCGCGTCGCGGACACGAGCGTATCCGGTGTGATCCTTCGCCGGATCGGGATTGCGGACCGCGGTCACGGTGGCGACCACGAACCCGTCCGGGGTTTGCAGCATGGTCGAGGTGCCGGGCGCCAGCGAGAACGCGATCTGCGCTAGGTTGGCCGGTACCGGGCCCTGGTTCCGCCCGCGGCGCACCGGGATGCCGGTCAGCAGCCCGGGTACCGATCCGGGCGTGGCCGCCGCCACCGCTGCCAGTCCGTGATGCGCGTCGGCGTTGGCATACAGTGCGGCCGCGCGCTGCTCATCAGCATGACGCACCTGGTCCTGCTGCCAGTCGGCGCGCACACGGTCGGCCGCCTGGACGAAGGAGAGCGGCGACGCCGGGGTGATGTCCTCGACCACCAGCGCGTACCAGCTGCCTTCCGGGCCCTGGATCAGGGTCGGGACGTCGCCCTTCCGGGCCGTGAAGGCCTGGGCCACGACCGCCTTGCGCACCGCCTCGGAGCCTGGCAGCGGCGCCGGGTCGCCGGATCGCGTCAACCCTTGCGCGTCCAGCGAGCCTTCGGCGGGAACCGCGCCGAGGTCGGCCGGGATGGCGTCGAGGCCGCCGCCGGCGATCGCGTCCTGCAGCTTCTGCACGCGTGGCGATACCAGCGCGTTGGCGCGCTGCCTGGCGATGATGTCGTGCAACTCGCCTTGGGCCTGCGCGAAGCTGCGGTCCTGGGCCGGCGTCACCTTGCCGACCCGGAGCACCACCCAGCCAGCCTCGGTCTTCGTCGGCCCGGCCACCGTGCCGGGAGCGGTGGCGAAGGTCAGCCTGGCGATGTCGGGCGACGGGATGCTGGCGGCGGTGGCGTCGTCCAGAGCGATCGGCGTCGCGTCCTTGGCCGTCGCCTGCAGCTGGGTCCAGCCGATGCCGCCCTGCCACAAGGCGGCGATCTGCGCCGCCCGCGCCTGGTCGTTGGCAATCATCACCTGCACCGAGCGCTTCTCGGCCACGTGGTACCGGGGGGTCAGCTCGTCGTAGAGCTTGCGCTCGTCCGCCTCGGACACGTCCAGGCCATGCGCCACCGTATCAGGCGACAGCAGCACCAGCTTGATCTTGCGGTATTCCGGTGCGGCGAAACGGTCCTTGTTGTTGTCGTAGTAGCGGTGCAGCGTCGCGTCGTCCGGAGCGGGCGGCGCCGGAATGGCGCTGAAGGGCAGGCTCGCCATGTCCAGCACGCGCTGCTCGGCGCCGAAGCCGTAGGCGCGGCGCACCAGCTCGCCCGGCGCGTGGGCGCCGATGCGCATCGGCTCGATCAGCGCGAGTGCCGCGGCCTGCTCGCGGAAGATGCGGATCAGCCCGTCCTCGGTGAAGCCGGCCGCCTGCAGCCTCTGGTCGAACAGGGCGCGGCTGAACCGGCCGTCCTGCCCCAGGAACGCCTTCTCGGCGAAGATCTGCGCGCGCACCACGCCGTCCGGCACCACCACGCCGATCCGGGTGGCGGCGTCGTTGATCACCGCCTGGAACACCAGCTGCTGCAGCGCCTGGGCCGCGATCTGCCGCTTCTGGTCGAACGGCAGCGCCGTCGGGTCTGTCAGACCGCCGTTCTGCGCCGCGGAGGCCAGGCCACGCCGGTAGGTGCGATCGAACTCCTCGCTGCCGATGCTCTGGCCGGCGACGCGGGCGACGCTGCCGGCAGACACGCCGCCCAGCCCGGTGACGAAACTGCCCATGCCCCAGACGGCGAAGCTCAGGAAGATCACCACGGCGAGGATCCGTCCGAGCCAGGAGCCGATGAACAGGCGACGCATGAAGGCGAGCATGGGGATGTCCGGACGATGAACGGCGCGGCGCGCGGGGGAGCCGGGCGTGAAAGGCGGCGCACCATAGGGTGCGACCGGCGGCTTGTCATGCCGGGGCGTGGCATGGTCTACCAGCGCCGCCTGGATCCCGTCCGGTCCGGCCTGGTACCTGGATAATGTCACGCTCATGGACCGTCAGCTGATCGCCGGCAACTGGAAGATGAACGGCAGCACCGCCGAGGCGCAGGCGCTGGCGCAGGCGCTCGCCGCGGGTGCCGGACCGATCGCCGCCGAGCTGCTGGTCTGCCCGCCCTTCACGCAGGTCGGCGCGGTGGCGCGGCTGCTGCAGGGCAGCCCGATTGCGGTCGGCGGGCAGGACTGCCACATGGCGCCGCACGGCGCGCATACCGGCGACATCTCGGCGCCGATGCTGCGCGACCTCGGCGCCACCCACGTGATCCTGGGCCACTCCGAGCGGCGACAGGACCACAAGGAGCTGGACGAGACGGTGCGCGAGAAGGTGGTGGCCGCCACGGCGGCCGGGCTGCTGCCGATCGTCTGCGTCGGCGAGACCGCCGACCAGCGCCTGGCCGATGGGCACGAGGACACGGTCGGCTGGCAGCTCAAGGGCAGTCTGCCGCACGGTTTCGCCGACGGCCCCGGCGTGGTCGCCTACGAGCCGGTCTGGGCGATCGGTACCGGGCGCACCGCCACCGCCGACGACGTCCTCGCCATGCACGCCTTCATCCGCGCCGAGCTGGTGCGCCAGTTCGGCGAGAACGGCGCCGGCGTGCGCATCCTCTACGGCGGCTCAGTCAATGCCGGGAATGCCGCCGCCCTGCTCGCGTTGCCGGAGGTCGGCGGCGCGCTGGTCGGCGGCGCCAGCCTGAAGCCCGCCGACTTCCTCGCCATCGCCGCCGCCGCGCGCGGTTGAGCCGGAACCCGCCATGATCGCCACCCTGCTCGTCCTGCACCTTCTGGTCACGCTGACGCTGATCGGCACCGTGCTGATCCAGCGCAGCGAGGGCGGCGGCCTCGGCATCGGCTCCAGCCAGGGCATGGGCTCCTTCATGAGCGGACGCGGCACCGCCAACCTGCTGACCCGCACCACCGCGATCCTGGCGGCCGTCTTCATGCTGCTGTCGCTGGCACTGGCGGTGCTGAACCGCGGCGGCGCCGGGCGGAGCCGCGACATCCTGGCGCTGCCGCAGGCCGCCGCACCGGCCGTCCTGCCCCCCGGCGCCCGCGTCCCGGTGCTGCCGGCGCGGCCGCCGGTGGCGCCGGTTCCCGGCCACGACATCCTGGCCACGCCGCCCGCCGCAGCGGTGCCCCCGGTATCGGCACCTTCGGCGCCGGCCTCGCCACCGGTTCCCGGCCACTGACGAACGGCCCTGGCCGTTCGATGAGCGGCCTGCCGGTCGTCATCGTCGGTGCCGGGGCGGCCGGGCTGTCCGCCGCCGCAGCGCTTCGGCGTGCCGGACAGGCGGTGATGGTGCTGGAAGCGGGCGACCGGATCGGCGGACGCGCCCGCACGTCGCGCCCGGCCTCGCTCGGAGGGGCCTCGATCGACGAGGGCGCCACTTGGCTGCACCAGGTTGACCGCAACCCGCTGGTGGAGCTGGCGCGCGCCGCCGGCGACGCGCTGCATCCGGGGCACGAGGGCGGGCGGCGCCTCGTTGTCGATGGCCGGATCGCCACCGGGGAAGAGGAAGCCGCCTACGAGACGGCGGACGAGGCCTGGCGGGCGCACGCCGAGGCGCTGGCCGCCGATCGGGCGCTGCCGGACCGGCCGCTCTCCGTGGCAGGCGACGGCTGGAACCCCCTCGACCCGTGGCTCGGCAACCTGGAGGCCTGGGAGGGCGCCATCATCGCGGCCGCCGACGCGGACGTGCTGTCGCTGCAGGACTGGCACCGCAACGGGCTGGACGACGGCGACCTCCGGCCGGCCTGCGGCATCGGCACCCTGCTCGAAACCAGGCTGGGGCCGCTGGCGGGGCCGGTGCGCTGCGGCGTCGCGGTGCGGGCGATCGACTGGAGCGTGCCGGGGCGGGTATTGCTGTCGACGAGCGATGGCCAGATCGCGGGATGCGCCTGCATCGTCACGGTCTCGACCGGGGTGCTCCGTGCCGGAGCGATCGCGTTCTCCCCGCCCCTTCCCGCCGGCATCGCCGACGCGCTGGACGGGCTGCCGATGGGGCTGCTGAGCAAGCTGGCGCTGCCGGTGCCGGACGAGTCGCGGCACCGGCTCGGCGTGGCGCCCGGAACGCTGGTGGAGCAACGTCTGCATGATCGGCAGGCACCGGCGATGCTGCTCGGCATGCTGCCGGACGGGGCGCCCTACGTGACCGGCTTCCTCGGCGGCCGGTATGCCTGGTCGTTCAGCGGGCGCGAGACGGACGCGCTGGACGAGGCGCGGACCCGGGTCGCGACCCTGCTGGGCGCGGACGCGGCGTCGGCGCTGGGGCCGGACGGCTGGGCGTCGCGCTGGGGCAGCGATCCGCTGTTCGGGGGGGCCTATGCCTACGCGCGGCCCGGCCATGCCGACGCCAGGGGCCGGCTGGGCGAGCCGTTCGGCGACGGCCGGATGGTGCTGGCGGGGGAAGCGTGCCGCACCGACGGGCTGGCCGGAACCGTCGGCGGCGCGATGCGCGACGGAGAGCGTGCGGCTCAGGCGGTGCTGGACGCCCTTGCCGCGGCCTAAGCCGCGGATGCGGCGCTATTGTGACGGGGACGGGTATCCCGGACCGCGGGTTCCGGTGTAGGACGAACGCCCATGACGCGGTTCGTATTCATCACCGGCGGTGTGGTCTCCTCTCTCGGCAAGGGCATCGCGTCGGCAGCGCTGGCGGCGCTGCTGCAGGCGCGCGGCTACCGCGTCCGGCTGCGCAAGCTCGATCCCTATCTCAACGTCGATCCCGGGACGATGAGCCCGTACCAGCACGGCGAGGTGTTCGTCACCGATGACGGGGCGGAGACCGACCTCGACCTCGGCCACTACGAGCGCTTCACCGGCGTGCATGCGACCAAGTCCGACAACGCCACCACAGGGCGGATCTACTCGGAGGTGATCGCGCGCGAGCGGCGCGGCGACTATCTCGGTGCCACCGTGCAAGTGATCCCGCACATCACCGACGCGATCAAGAACGCGGTGGTGCACGACACCGGCGACCTCGACTTCGCGCTGATCGAGATCGGCGGCACGGTGGGCGACATCGAGAGCCTGCCGTTCCTGGAGGCGATCCGCCAGCTGCGCAATGACCTCGGGCCGGAACGCACCATGTTCGTGCACCTGACCCTGGTGCCGTGGATCCCGGCGGCGGGCGAGCTGAAGACCAAGCCGACCCAGCATTCGGTCAAGGAGCTGCAGAACGTCGGCATCCAGCCGCAGATGCTGCTGTGCCGGTCCGACCGGCCGCTGCCGGACAACGAGCGGCGCAAGATCGCCAACTTCTGCAACGTGCGCCCCGAGGCGGTGATCTCGGCGCTGGACGTCGACACCATCTATGCCTGCCCGATCTCCTACCACGAGGAGGGCATGGATACCGAGGTGCTGCGCCATTTCGGCCTGCCGCATGCCGGCGAGCCGGACCTGTCCGGCTGGCACCGGGTGCTGGACGCGATGCGCAACCCGGAGGGCGAGGTCAGGATCGCGGTGGTGGGCAAGTACACCTCCCTGCTCGACAGCTACAAGTCGCTGAACGAGGCGCTGATCCATGGCGGGATCGCCAACAGGGTGCGCGTGCAGCTGGACTGGGTGGACGCTCAGGTGTTCGAGCAGGGCCGGGTGCCGGCGGTGGTCGAGCGGCTGCAGGACGTGCACGGCATCCTGGTGCCGGGCGGGTTCGGCGAGCGCGGCTCGGAAGGCAAGATCGAGGCGGTGCGGTTCGCGCGCGAGCGCCGGATCCCGTTCCTCGGCATCTGCTTCGGCATGCAGATGGCGGTGATCGAGTGTGCCCGGAACCTGGCCGACATTCCGGACGCGTCGTCCACCGAGTTCGGGCCCACCGCGCAGCCAGTCGTCGGGCTGATGACCGAGTGGGCGCAGGGCAACGAGCTGCAGGTCCGCCAGGCCGGCGGCGACCTCGGCGGCACCATGCGGGTCGGCGCCTACGACGCGGTGCTGGACCGGGGCTCGCGCGTCGCCGACGCCTACGGCACCACGACGATCCGCGAGCGGCACCGGCACCGCTACGAGGTCAACATCCACTACCGCGAGCGCCTGGAGCGGGCGGGGCTGAGCTTCTCCGGCCTGTCGCCGGACGGGATCCTGCCGGAGATCGTCGAGTATCCCGACCATCCCTGGTTCATCGGCGTGCAGTACCACCCCGAGCTGCTGAGCAAGCCGTTCGCGCCGCATCCGCTGTTCTCCGGCTTCATCGGCGCGTCGGTCCGCAAGGCCCGACTGGTCTGATCCGCGTGCCGGCGGGCAGCGGTGCGGGTGCCCTGTCGGCGATCTGCTGCTATGACGCCGTGGCAACTTCTTCCGGAGGCTCCATGCCGTTCGCCTGCGCTTCGCGTCCGCTCCTTCTGCTCGCCGCCCTCGCCGCCGCAGCGCCCGGCTTCGCCCGCGCCGGCACCCCGGCCGAGGCGGCGGCCTTCATGAAGCAGAATGCCGCCCAGACGGGCGTGGTCACCCTGCCGTCGGGCCTGGAGTACAAGGTGGTGCAGTCGGGCGATGCCGGCGGCGCGCATCCGGGGCCTGCCGACAGCGTGATGGTGAGCTATGTCGGCAAGCTGTCGGACGGCGCCACCTTCGACGACAGCCACGGCAACATCGTCACCCTGCCGCTGAACGCGGTGATCAAGGGCTGGACCGAGGGGATGCAGCTGATGCGCCCGGGCGACGTGTGGATGCTCTACGTGCCACCCGAGCTCGGCTACGGCGCCAAGGGCGCCGGTCCGATCCCGCCGAACGCGGCGCTGGTGTTCCGGATCGAGCTGGTCGCGATAGCCGGACACGGCTGAACCACCAACGGTTTCCTGCGCCGCACGCAAGGCTGGCCCGACCCAGGCGGGCAGTAACCGTCCCCATCTGCTGGCGTTCCGCGGACGATCAGGGGTTCGGCGACGCATGACTACAGGACTGGACGATGACCGGCACCCGCTCGCCGAGCGGTTTCGCACCTTCATCCGCAACTCGGAGTTCTCCTGCATCGGCGCGAAGTCTGCCCTTGCCCGGAACCAGCTGCGTATCATGGTCGCCCGGGACATCGCGTCCGCCTGGGACGACCTGCGCATCCTGCCGGAGCTGATCGATTTCGCCCGCGCCTACCGCGACGACCGGCGGCTCTACCAGAGCTTCGTGGTGCTGTTCGAGGGTCCGAGCGCGCTCACGGAGGACGCGTTCGAGGCCCATCTCTGGTCGCGCCTGCAGTCGCTGAGCGACAAGGACAGGTGGCTCGGGCAGGATGTCGACAGCCGGGTGAGCCAGGACCCGAACCACCCGCACTTCTCGCTCAGCTTCGGCGGCGAGGCGTTCTTCGTGGTAGGGCTGCATCCGGGCGCCAGCCGCCTGGCGCGCCGGTTCGAGCGACCGGGCGTGGTGTTCAACCTGCACGACCAGTTCGAACGGCTGCGCAGCGAGGGACTGTACACCCGCCTGCGCGACACCATCCTGGACCGTGACTTGGCGCTCAACGGCACCGCCAACCCGATGCTGGCGCGGTTCGGCGAGAACTCCGAGGCGCGCCAGTACAGCGGCCGCGCGGTGGAGGACGGGTGGCGCTGCCCGTTCAGCGGCCGCAGTGCCGGTACGGCACGAGGACCGGCCATGCCGCCCGACCCTCGTGCCGGCTGACGTTCGTGCCGGCTGACGACTGGGTCGAGATCCCTCCCCGCTCCGGCACCGCCTTTACCCTCGACAAGGGGCAGCGCCTGACGGTGATCGACCCGCTGGGCGAACAGGTGGCCGACCTGCTGGCATTCCGGCGCGACGATCCCGACGAGGTGATCTCCTCCGGACGGACGCTGGACTATGCCAGCCGGCTGTTCCTGAGCACAGGCGATCCGATCTATTCCAACCGCAGCCGCATCCTGTTGCGCATCGTGGAGGACACGGTCGGCAGGCACGACTTCCTGCTCACGCCGTGCTCGGCGGATACGTTCCGGATCATCTATGGCGATGCCCACCCACACCGCGGCTGCTTCGGCAACCTTGCGGCCGCACTGGCGCCCTACGGGATCGTGCCGGACCGGATCCCGGTCGCCTTCAACGTGTTCATGAACGTGCGTGTGGACGGCGACACCGGCGCGCTGACGGTGGCGCCTCCGTTGAGCCGCGCCGGCGACCACGCCACCTTTCTCGCCGAGGACGACCTGATCATCGGCCTGACTGCCTGCTCGGCGCTGCAGTCGAACAACGGCGCGTTCAAGCCGATCCGCTACCGGATCGGCTGAACGGGCGCCCATCGCCTACTCGGCGGCGATCAGGCCGGGTTCGGACACCGTGTCCTCCTCCTTGAACACGCGCACCGGGATCGACTTCGCGGCTGGTGTCTTACTTCCTTTGGCGTAGTGTCCGGTCGGCAGCAGCACGTTGGCTTCCGGATAATAGGTACCGATACACCCTGCAGGGACGGAATAGGCCACCACAGCCAAGCCACTCAGTTCACGGTGGTGGCCGTCGTTCGACTCCGTTTCCAGCCGCACCTTGCCGCCGACGATCAGGCCGAGCCGGTCGATGTCGTCGCGGTTCATCAGCACCACGTCGCGCGTGCCGTTGATGCCGCGGAAGCGGTCGTTGTAGCCATACACGGTGGTGTTGAACTGGTCGTTGCTGCGCAGCGTCATCATGCGCAGCGACTGGGGCGTCAGCTCCGGCAGGTCGGGGTTCTCCACCAGCCCGTCCGGCGTCACAAAGTTCGCGCGGCCGTTCGGGGTCTTCCATACCCGCTTGCGCGCGGGCAGCGGCCGCTGGAAGCCACCCGGCTCCCACATCCGCGTCTCGTAGTCCCAGAAGATCTCCGGGTAGGTAACGCTGATCGCCTTGCGTATCAGGCTGTAGTCGGCGGTCCAGTCGTCCCACGGCACGTGGGAGTTGGGGTCGAGCGTCGCCTTGGCCAGCTCCGCCACGAACCGCACCTCGCTGATGAGGTGCGGCGAGGCCGGCTTACGAACGCCCTTGGAGCCGTGGATGCAGCCCGAGGTGTCCTCCATCGACACCGATTGGTCGCCGGAAACCTGATGGTCGACCTCGATTCGGCCGATCACCGGCAGGATGAAGCTGTTCTTACCCGGAAGCAGCTGGCTGCGGTTGAGCTTGGTGGCGACGTTCACGGTCAAGCGGATGCGTCGCCAGGCCGGCTCCAGGCGGCCGTGGTCGGGCGCGGCGCGCACGAAGTTGCCGCCCAGGATCAAGAACGCCTCGATCTCGCCGGCGAGGATCTTTTCGCACGCTTCCACCGTGTTCAGCCCCAGCTTGCGCGGCGGCTCGAAGCCGTACTGCTCGGCGAGCCGGTCTAGCGGCACCAGCTCTGGCTTCTCCGAAACGCCGACGGTACGCTGCCCCTGCACGTTGGAATGGCCGCGCACCGGACAGATGCCGGCGCCCTGCTTGCCGATGTTGCCGCGTAGCAGCAGCAGGTTCACCAGCAGGCGTATGGTCTGCACCCCTTCCTGCTGCTGCGTCACGCCCATGCCGTAGATGCAGATGGCCGACTTGGCGCGGCCGTACAGGCGCGCGGTGGCCTCCAGCGCGTTGCGTGCAAGGCCGGATTCGCGCTCGATGTCGTCCCATTCCTGCGCGCGCGTCCACGACACGAAGCTGTCCACCCCGTGCGTGTGCTCGGCGATGAAGGCATGGTCGAGGAACGGCGGCGAGCCCTCCGCCAGGGCCTTGTCGTCGAGCTCGATCAGCGCCTTGGCGATGCCGGTGATGGCGGCAAGGTCGCCGGCGGTGCGGACTTGGTGGTAGGAAGAGCTGATCCGCGTCTCGTGCCCGCCGATCATCTCGATCGGCGATTGCGGGTTCTTGAACCGCTCCAGCCCGCGCTCGCGCAGCGGGTTGAAGGTGATGATCGGCACGCCGCGCTCGGCCGCCTCCTGCAGCGGATGCAGCATGCGCGGGCTATTGCTGCCCGGGTTCTGGCCGAAGAACATGATGCACTCGGCGTGGGCGAAGTCGTCCAGGGTCACGGTCCCGACCGGCACGCCGATGCTCTGCGGCAACGCGACCGAGGTGGTCTCGTGGCACATGTTGGAGCTGTCCGGCAGGTTGTTGTTGCCATACAGCCGGGCGAACAGCGCGTAGGCGTAGCTGGCCTCGTTGGAACAGCGGCCGGACGAGTAGAACACCGTGTTCTGCCTGTCCTTCACCGCACGCAGCTCTTGACCGATCTCGGCCATGGCCGCGGCCCACGACACCGGCACGTACTTGTCGCTGGCCGGGTCGTAGCGCATCGGATGGGTCAGGCGGCCGGCCTGCTCGAGCTGGAAGTCGTCCCAGTCCAGCAGCTCGGTGACGGTGTGCGCGGCGAAGAACTCGGGCGTGCAGCGATGGGTGGTGATCTCCCACGCGGTCGCCTTGACGCCGTTCTCGCAGAACTCGAGCGGCAGCGGGGTGGCCGGCTTGATCCAGGCGCAGGACACGCACTGGAACCCGTCCACCTTGTTCTGCCGCATCAGGGCGAGCGCGCCGCTGACCGGCACGCCCTCGCGCTGCAGGATGTTGCCGACCGAGCGCGCGGATCCCCAGCCGCCCGCAGGCATCGTGTACGGCTTGTAGACGGCTTTGCGTGTCATGGACCAAACTCCGGCGGCGCAGGATGAACAGCTTGGGGCCCCCGGGCGTTGCACGCCGAAGCGACCGGCCTCACGTGCCGGCCGCATAACAGGCGCCCCCGGTCGGGAAAGGAAGAGCCAATGATCGGTCGCGACTACATGTTGAAGAAGGGAGCCGGACCGTCGGCGCCAAAAGTGTTCCTCGACCAGAAGATCATCCCGGCCGCGATCGACGCGGCAGGCGCGGTCGAGGGGGTGCTGGAACGGGTGGCGGTGCGTGTGCGGCGGATGCCGGTGACAGCCCTGGCGGCGGCGCTCGGAACCGGAACCCTGGTGACCCTGCTGGCGGTGCCGCGACGCGGCTGAACGGTTCGACCGGCCATACCGGTCAAGCCAGGCGCACGACCAGCACGGCCAGGAGGCAGAGCAGCACCACGGCAGTCAGCAGGTGGCGCAAGGCCAGGTAGCCCGACGGCATCAGCCCGTGCCGGGCCGCGCGGGTCTCGGCCAGGGTGGTCAGCGCGAAGCCCAGCACGAGCAGGACCACGGCAGGCAACGGCCGGCCGACCAACACCACCAGCAGTGCCGCCCAGCCGACCAGCGACGGCAGGACGCCGAGCCCGAGCCGCAGCCGCATCGCGTGCGACGGCGCCGGCGCCGGCGCGGCGGCCGACGACGCGCCGGGCGGAACCACGCCGACCTGACCGCCCGCCAGCGCCAGGCCCCAATGCACCGCACCGAGAAAGGACAGGATCACCGCGCCGTAGTCGATCAGCGCTGGCACCAGGCGCGGCGCCGGCACGTCGGCGGGGAAGAACAGGATGCCGACCGTCATGCCGACGAACGGGATCAGCCCACCCAGCCCCAGAACGATCGCAAGCAGGGGCAGGCGTGTCATCCGGTCGGAGCTCCGTCGGGCTTGCGGCCTTCCGACAACGCCGGGATGCGGTGCGGGATGCGCGTCCGGGCCGGCCTTGCGGAAAGCGGGCCGAGATGGTGGAACAACGCCACGCTGAACATCCCCTGGAGACAACACATGGGTGCCATCACCGACATCGTCGCGCGCGAGATCCTGGACAGCCGCGGCAACCCGACGGTCGAGGTCGACGTCGAGCTGGCCTCCGGTGCCAAGGGTCGGGCCGCGGTGCCGTCCGGCGCCTCCACCGGGGCTCACGAGGCAGCCGAGCTGCGCGACAACGACCCGGCCCGGTTCGGCGGCAAGGGCGTGCTCAAGGCGGTCGCCTTCGCGGAAGGCGAGATCCTGGAAGCGCTGACCGGCGCGGAGTCCAGCGAGCAGGTGGCGATCGACCACGCGCTGATCGACCTGGACGGCACCCCGAACAAGTCCCGGCTCGGTGCCAACGCGATCCTGGCGGTGTCGCTGGCGGTGGCCAAGGCGTCGGCGGAGGAGCTGGGGGTGCCGTTGTACCGCTATGTCGGCGGCGTGTATGCGCGCACCCTGCCGGTGCCGATGATGAACATCATCAATGGCGGCCAGCATGCCGACAACCCGATCGACATCCAGGAATTCATGATCCAGCCGGTCGGCGCGCCGACGCTGGCGGACGCGGTGCGGATGGGCTCGGAGATCTTCGCCCAGCTCAAGAAGGGGCTGAAGGAGGCCGGCCACAACACGAATGTCGGCGACGAGGGCGGCTTCGCGCCGGGGCTGAGATCGGCCGACGAGGCGCTCGCCTACATGACGCGGGCGGTGGAAAAGGCTGGCTACCGGCCGGGCGAGGACGTGTCCTTCGCACTGGACTGCGCCGCGACCGAGTTCTACCGCGACGGCCGCTACGAGCTGGAAGGCGAGGGCAAGTCGTTCGACGCCGCCGGCATGGTCGCCTATCTCGGCGAGCTTGCCAGCCGCTACCCGATCATCTCCATCGAGGACGGCTGCGCCGAGGACGACTGGGACGGCTGGGCGCACATGACGGCAGAGCTCGGCGCCAAGCTGCAGCTGGTCGGCGACGACCTGTTCGTGACCAACCCGGAGCGGATCCTGCGCGGCATCCAGGCCAAGACGGCGAATGCGGTGCTGATCAAGGTGAACCAGATCGGCACCCTGTCGGAAACGCTGGAAGCGGTCGAGCTGGCGCACCGCGCCGGCTACGCCACGGTGATGAGCCACCGCTCCGGCGAGACCGAGGACAGCACCATCGCCGATCTGGCGGTCGCCACCAACTGCGGCCAGATCAAGACCGGCTCGCTGTCGCGGTCCGACCGCACCGCCAAGTACAACCAGCTGATCCGGATCGAGACCGAACTGGACGGCGCCGCCCGCTACGCCGGACGCACCATCCTGCGCGGCTGATCGGGCCCAGAGCCCGTTTCAGATGGGGTGTGCAAAGTGGCAGTGCCGCGCTGGCGCGGCACGGCCGGCGCGTCCACCCCGAACCGGAGCGGAGCGGCAGTCTGGCCGTGAGCACCGGAAGCGCGGATGGGCGCGTCGGATCGCCGGCGCAGCTCGTCCCGAAGCGGGCTTTCAGGCGCCGCGAGTGGACAGGTCCAGGCGCAGCGTCATGCAGTAGGCGCCGCCGCCGGACAGGATGAACGGCGACAGCTCGACCTCGTGCACCGCGTAGCCGTGGGCGCCGAGCCGGTCCTTCAACGCCGGAGCCGCCTGCGCCATCACCACCGTCCGGTCCAGCGCCACCGCGTTGACGCAGAACCGCCTGGCGTCCTCGTCGGTGGCCTCGATCAGCTTGTCCGGCGCCACGTGCTCGCGGATCGCGCGCAGGCCGCTTTCGGTAAAGGCGGGCGGGTAGAACAGCACCTCGCCGCCGGGCAGCACGCAGAAGCAGGTGTCGAGGTGGTAGAATCGCTCGGTCGCGAGCTCGAGCGGCACCGTGTCGATGCCGAAGGTGTCGGCGATGATCGCCGGCGCGTCGCTGCCGGAGCGGGGACCATGGCCGGTCCAGGCCAGTCGTCGGGTGCGATCCCAGATGCAGTCCCCGGCTCCCTCCTGGAACACCCCCTCCGGCAGGCGCACGATGCGGTCGAGCAGGCCGCGCTCGCGCAGGCGCTCGAAGATCGCGGTGAACGGCGCTTCCTCGCCCTGCCGCTGCGGGTGGCGGAAGGCGGCGACCAGGACGGTGCGATCCAGCACGATGCCGGCGTTGGCCGGGAACACCATGTCCGGCTGGCCCGGTGCGCCCTCCACGGTTTCCACCGTGCCGCCGGCGTCGCGCAGCGCCTGCTCCAGGTCAGCGAACGAGCGCTGCGCCTCGGCCAGGTGCCGGCCCGGGTTCTCCGACCAGGTGCCCGGCTTCATCCACGGGTTGATCGCATACGACACCTCGTAGTGGGTGGGTGCCACGAGGAGATAGGTCGGCGTCATGCGTGGCTCCGGTCGCGGATGGTGCCGGACGCCGTGGCGGCGCCGTCACGGAACGGGAAATTCGATTCGGCGCGGGTTGCGACATAGCGCAGGCGTAACGGGTCACGCTAGGGTCTGGCAGGACCACGCGCCCACCGGAGACAGCCAGCCCATGAGTTCCGCCCGATGAGCTTCGCACGCGCGGTCAAGCGCAAGGTCAGGGCGGCATTGCCGCCGCTGCTGTTCCTGTCCCTGGTGGGATATTTCGGCTGGAACGCCACCCAGGGCGAGCACGGCCTGCGCAGTTATCGCGACCGGCTGCAACTGCTGACCGAGGCGAACGTGGCCGACGATGCGGCGAAGATGGAGCAGGCGACCTGGATGCAGCGCGTGTCGGGACTGCGCGACGCCGGGCTGGACGCCGACACGCTGGACGAACGCGCGCGGGCGATGCTCAACCTGGCCGAGCCGAACGAGCTGGTGGTGCCCTACGGCAAGAACAAGCTGTACTGACGCGGCCGGTCCCGGTGGACCGGCCGCACCCTACTTGATCTTGGCTTCGCGATACTCGACGTGCTTGCGCACGACGGGATCGTACTTCCGCAGCGCCAGCTTGCCCGTCTGCGCGCGGGCGTTCTTCTTGGTCACGTAGAAATGGCCGGTATCCGCGCTGGATACGAGCTTGATCTGGATGGTGTTCGACTTCGCCATGGGGGATCCTGCACTGGTCGCAGCGTCGGTGTGGGGGCGGGAAAATGCGCATGTGCACGCCGAAGGTCAAGCGTGCCGCCGTCATGGCTGCCGGGAGGCCCTGCCGCCGGACCGGACCGGGCAGGATCGGGCCATGCTGAGCGTCGACGAGGCCAGAAGCCGGATCCTGGAGCGGCTCCGGCCGCTCGGGCCCGAGATCGTGCCGCTCACCGAGGCCTGGAGCCGGGTCGCGGCCGCCCCGCTGCATGCCAAGCTGGACAATCCGCCCGCGGACCTGTCGGCGATGGATGGCTATGCCGTGCGCGGCGCCGACACCGCGCCGGGCGGCCAGCTCCGGGTGGTCGGCACGGCTCCGGCCGGGCACCCGTTCGAGGGCCAGGTCGGGCCGGGAGACTGCGTCCGGCTCTACACCGGCAGCGTCATGCCGGCGGGCAGCGACAGCGTGCTGATCCAGGAGAACGCGAGCCGGACCGGCGACGCGGTGGCGGTCCATGAGGCAGTGGCGGCCGGCCGCCACATCCGTCGGCGCGGGCAGGACTTCTCCATCGGCGACGAGCTGGTGCCGGCCGGACGACGGCTCGGCGCGCGCGACGTCGGCATTGCCGCCGCCGGCAACCACGCCTGGGTGGCGGTGCACCGGCGTCCGCGGGTCGCGGTGCTAGCGACCGGCGACGAGCTGGCGCTGCCCGGCGAGGCGATCCCGGGCGGCGGCGTGGTCAACTCCAACACGCCGATGCTGTCGGCGCTGATACGCGCCGGCGGCGGGGTGCCCGTGCTGCTGCCGCCGGTGCGGGATGACGTGTCGGCGATCGCCGGCGCAGTCAAGGGCCTGCGCGGGATCGACATGCTGGTGACGCTGGGCGGCGCCAGCGTCGGCGACTACGACCTGGTGCAGCAGGGCCTCGCCGTACACGGGCTCCAGCTGGACTTCTGGAAGATCGCGATGCGGCCGGGCAAGCCGCTGATGCACGGCCATGTCGGTGGCGAGGAACCGGTGCCGGTGCTTGGCCTGCCCGGCAACCCGGTCTCGGCGCTGGTGTGCGCGCTGCTGTTCCTGCTGCCGGCGCTGCAGCGCCTGTCCGGCGAGCCGGCAACCGGGCCGGAGCGCGAGCGCGCGATCCTGGCTGCGCCGCTGGCGGCGAACGACGTCCGGGCCGACCATCTGCGCGCCTCCCTCACCCACCTGCCCGGTGGCCAGCTCGAGGTCAGACCTTTCGTGCGGCAGGACTCGGGCATGCTGCGCCGGCTGGCGGCCAGCGAGGCGCTGGTGCTGCGTGCGCCGCATGCTCTCGCCGCCCCGGCCGGCGAGGCGGTCGAGATCCTGCGTCTGGACCGTTACGGGATCTGACGCGTGGTCCGTGAAGGCGCTTGACCACGGATGAGGAACCAATATAGAACAACCTATTGAGTTGCCTGTTTGTTCCGTGATCCGTCGTGGTCTGGCATCGGGCGATGGGTCATGCAGGCCGGTCACAGCATCGGGACGGCCGTGGGAGGAGATTCCGATGCTCACGCGCAAGCAGCACGAGTTGCTGAGCTTCATCGATCGGCATCTCAGGCAGACCGGGTTCTCGCCTTCCTTCGACGAGATGAAGGACGCGCTGAACCTGCGTTCCAAGTCCGGCATCCACCGGCTGATCTCGGCGCTGGAGGAGCGCGGCTTTCTCAGCCGCCGTCACCACCGCGCCCGGGCGCTGGAGGTGCTGCGGCTGCCCGAGCTGCCCGGCATCCAGGCTGGGGCGTTGCTCGAGGTCGAGGCGGATGCCGACCAGGCGGCCGCGTTCGCGCCGAACGTGATACGCGGCGATTTCTCCCAGCGCCTTGTCGGCGTGCGGGCGGCGGCGGATGCCGGCGCGGTGCAACTGCCGCTCTACGGGCGGATCGCCGCCGGCCAGCCGATCGAGGCGTTGCGCGACACCGGGGCGCATATCGAAGTGCCGCTGGCGCTGATCGGCAGCGGCGAGCACTACGCGCTGGAGGTGGCCGGCGACTCGATGATCGAGGCCGGCATCCTGGATGGCGACACCGCCATCATCCGGCGCGAGGACAGCGCCGAGAACGGCCAGATCGTGGTGGCGCTGATCGACGACATCGAGGTCACGCTGAAGCGCCTGCGTCGTCGCGGCAGCGCGGTGGCGCTGGAGCCGGCCAACGCGCGTTATGAGACCCGGATCGTGCCGTCCGACCGGGTGCGCGTGCAGGGCCGTCTGGTCGGGCTGCTCCGCCGCTACTGAGCGCCGGAGCCGGTCGGTCCGGAGCATCTCCACCCGATCAGGTCATCCACCTGATCGGGATCTGCTGCAGCGTTTCCAGCGCCGGCATCGATGCCGCCAGGCGCGTCACCGCCTCGGGATCGACCTGCTCCTGGAGCGGGATCTCGGCCAACACCCGTATCGCCCCGTGCCGCTCGATGGCGCTGCGGTTCCCGGGCGAAACCGGACCGTTCAGGATCACGCCGGCGACCGGAATGCCGCGACGACGAAGCGCTTCCAGGCTGAGCAGGGTGTGGTTGATGGTGCCAAGCGTGGAGCGCGCGACCAGGATGGCCGGCAGGCCGAACCCGGCGATCAGGTCCACAATCAGGGTGTCCGCGTCCACCGGCACCAGCACCCCGCCCGCTCCTTCCACCACCAGCGGCGGATCGTCTCCCGTGCTCAGCGGCGGCGGCAGCGCCGGGATGAGATCGATGGCGACGCCTTCCAGGCGCGCGGCGTCCTCCGGCGACAAGGGAGCGCGCAATGCTGCCGCCGGCGGATGCAGGCGGTCGGCGGGCAGGCCGGCAAGCCCGAGCACGACCGCGCTATCGCCGGGATCGGCGTCTAGCCCGGTCTGCAGCGGCTTCCAGTACTCCGCCGACCAGGCGCGCGCCAGGCAGGCGGAGACCAGGGTCTTGCCGATCCCGGTGTCGGTCCCGGTCACGAAGACACCGCGGCGCGACGGACGGCGCAAGCTGCCGTAGGCGATCCGGTACGACGCCACGCTGCCGTGCTCGGCCTCGAAGCGGCGCAGCACGCGACGCATCCGGCCGGGCCCGAGCGGGCGCCGCGCCTCGGCGGGGAGATCGGCGCCGATGCCACGCAGGCCGCGCAGGAAGGACAACCCGTCCGGGTAGGCGACCGCCACCGTCTCGACGTCCCAGTTGCCGCCGGCCGCAGCCAGCCGGTCCGGATGCGGGTGATCGAGGCCGCCATCGGCCACGCCTTCCGACGCGTGCGCGGCGCGCCATCCGTCCAGCGTGCCGGCGACTGGGATCGCGACGTGCAGGGTCCCGCCAGGCGACAGCAGCCGGACCAGCGCACCAAGCGCCGACACCGGATCACCGAGCCATTGCAGTGCGAGGCTCGAACACACCAGGTCGAAGCCGCCCGAGACCGCCGGCTGCATCGCGTCGGCCGCCAGCAGCAGCAGCCGATCGTCATTTGCGAGGCGGGCCCGGCAGACGCGCAGCATGGCAGGGGACAGGTCGGTCGCTACGATCGTCGCCGCCGGCAGGAGCCGGCGCAGCGACTCGGTCAGCAGCCCGGTGCCGCAGCCGATCTCCAGGATGCGCACGGGACGCGCAGAATCTGGTATCGCGGCGGCGACACGTCCGGCCAGGCGGCCGGCGACCAGGCGCTGCAACGGCGCGAAGCGATCATAACTGGCAGCGGCGGTGTCGAAGCGGCGGCCGACCGCCCGGCTACGGCTCACGCGGCGAACCGGCGCAGCTGCCCGGCGCACCAGTCCGGCTCGGCCAGCGGCAGCACGTGGCTGCCGCCCGGATGCCAAGCGATGTCGGCCTCGGCGAAGCAGGCGCGGGTCATGGCCGGGGTGGCGACCGGATCGGCCTCGGATGCCAGAGCCAGCAGCCGCACCCCACGGAACTCGGCGACGCGGTCCTGCACCGCCAGGCCCTGCAACCCCTCGCACAGGCGGTCGCGCTGGATCGGCCCAGTCGGCTGTGGCAGGCCGCAGCGGTCGCGGAACGCCTGCACTGTGCCGTCCGGATCTTCCGCCAGCCGGCGTACCATGCGGTCGAGCACCCGCCTCGGCGTTCCGGCTGGGAAGTCGGCCGCCTCCGCGAACCGGGTGAAGCCGTTGATCGCGACCACGCCGGCGCAGCCGGGCGGCAGCCCGGCCAGCAGGTCGAGCAGCCCGGCCGAATGCCCTACCGCGATCGCCCCCGCCGGCACCACCGGCCGGTGCGGGCGGGCGCCGAGGTAGCCGCGCTCGATTGCCAGCGTCTCGAACCCGTCCAGCGCCGTTCGAAGCCGATCCCAGATCGTGGCGTCGCAGCCCCAGCCATGCGCCAGCAGCAGGCAGGGCCGGCTCATCCGCCCCCACTCCTGGGCGGGGTATCGGCCAGCGCGCCGGCCAGCGCCTCGACGATCCGGTCCACCGTCGCCTCGTCATGCGCCGCCGTCATCGCCAGCCGGATCCGGCTGGTGCCGGGCGGCACGGTGGGCGGCCGGATCGCGGTGCCGAGCACCCCGCGGCGCTCCAGTGCGGCCGCGAGCGCCATCGCGGCGCCGGCCTCGCCGACCGCGACCGGCACGATCTGGGTAGTCGAGCCGGTCTCGCCGAGGCCGCGGTCGCGCAGCGCCGCCCGCACCCGATCAGCCGACGCGTGGAGCCGGCGGCGTTCGGCGTCCATCCCCGGAAGCAGGTCGAGGGCGGCGTCGATCGCGCCCAGCACCGGCGGCGGCAGGGCGGTAGTGTGGACGAAGCCGGAGCAGGCGTTGACGAGGTAGTCGCACAGCACGCGCGAGCCGGCGACATAGGCGCCGAAGCCGCCGAACGCCTTGCTGAAGGTGCCCATGACCAGATCCACGCCGCCGGCCTCCACCGACAGCCCGGCGCCGCGTGGCCCGATCACGCCGGTCGCATGCGCCTCGTCCACATAGAGAAAGGCGCCGTGCGCCTCGGCGATGCGGCGCAGCGCTCCGAGGTCGGCGCGGTCGCCGTCCATGCTGAACACGCTCTCGGTGACGACGAAGCGGCACCCCCCCTCCGGCGCATGGGCGGCGAGAAGCGCTTCGAGATGGTCGAGGTCGTTGTGTCGGTAGCGATGCAGCCGCACTCCGCCGGCGGCGATGCCGTGGTGCAGGCTGCCGTGGATCAGCCGGTCGGCGAACACCAGCGGCGGCGCCCTGCCCTGCCCGGCCGCCTTGAGCAGCGCCGGCAGCACCGACGCGTTGGCCTGCCAGCCGGACGCGAACAGCAGCGCCGCCTCGCATCCCTTGTAGCCGGCAAGCCGCGCCTCCACCCGCTCATGTAGGTCGAGCGTGCCGGTGACCAGCCGTGACGCGCCGGCGCCGGTGCCATGTCGCGCCGCCCAGTCCGCGGCCCGGTCGGCCAGCGCCGGGTGGTGCGACAGCCCGAGATAGTCGTTGGCGGAGGCGTTGATCAGGCGTCGGCCGTCGCGCGTGACCACGCCGCTCCCGGCGGTGACGGGAAGGAGGTCGCGTCGGAGCCGGCGCCGTGCCAGGTCCTGCAGCGCCTCGCCGAGAACGGGATCCAGACGGGACATGAGGCGCACAGTCCTGCCGGAACGGGCCGGGCCGGGTCAATGGAGCGCCGGCCCGCTTGGAGGGGAATCGACGGGCGGCACCGCGCGGTGCATCACCGGGCGCATGACACCGACAGGTTCAGCCGGCGGCGCCGGCCTGCTCTGGCTTCCCTACACGCAAATGCGTACGGCTCCGCCGCCGCTACACGCCGCCTGGACCGACGGGTGCCAGATCGGCCTTGCCGACGGGCGGGTGCTGGTCGATGGCATCGCCTCCTGGTGGACCGCCTGCCATGGCTACAACCATCCGCACATCCGAAAGGCGGTGACCGACCAGCTCGGCCGGATGCCGCACGTCATGCTGGGCGGGCTGGTGCACGATGGGGCGTTGCGCCTGGCGGACCGGTTGGCGGCCCTGCTGCCTGGCGACCTCGAACGGGTGTTCCTGGCCGAAAGCGGCTCGGTCGCGGTCGAGGTGGCAATGAAGATGGCGGTGCAGTTCTGGCTCAACCGTGGGGAACGCGGCCGCACCCGGATGCTGTCGTTCCGCGGCGGCTACCATGGCGACACGATGGCGACCATGGCGGTGTGCGACCCGGAGGAAGGCATGCATGTGCTGTTCGCCGGCGTGCTGCCGCGGCACCACCTGGCGGCGCTGCCGCGCGACGACGCGTCGGAGGCGGTGCTCGACGGGTTCCTCGCCTCCCACGCCTCCGGGATCGCCGCCATACTGGTCGAGCCGCTGGTGCAGGGCGCAGGCGGCATGGTGTTCCACCCGCCCGACGTGCTGCGACGCCTGCGCCGGCTGGCCGACCGGCACGGGCTGTTGCTGATCCTGGACGAGATCTTCACCGGCTTCGGCCGCACCGGAACGATGTTCGCCTGCGAGGCGGCCGGGATCGTGCCGGACATCGTGACGCTGTCCAAGGCGCTGACCGGCGGCACCATGGCGCTGAGCGCCGCGGTGGCGCGCCGTCACGTGTTCGACGCGTTCGGCTCGGAGGACCCGAGCCACGCGCTGATGCACGGGCCGACCTTCATGGGCAACCCGCTCGCCTGCGCCGCCGCCAACGCGTCGCTCGACCTGTTCGAGCGCGAGGATCGGCTGGGACAGGCGGCGACGGTCTCGGCGCAGCTCGCCGCCGAGCTGGAACCGTGCCGCACCCTGCCGGGGGTGGTGGACGTGCGGGTGATGGGTGCCGTCGGCGTGGTGCAGCTCGAGGCGATCCCCGACATGGACCGGCTGAAGGCGGCGCTGGTCGCGGAAGGCGTATGGGTCCGCCCGTTCCGCGACATCGTCTACCTGACGCCGGCCCTGACGATACGACCGGACGAGCTCGCCCGGCTGACCGGGGCGATCCGCGCCGTGCTCCGCGCCGCCTGACCGGCCCGGCTCAGTCCCAGCGCCGCGCCGCCGCGTCGTCCGCGTCGCGCGCCTCGACCCACTCGCTGCTGCCGTCCTCGAACTCCTGCCGCTTCCAGAACGGTGCCCGGGTCTTGAGCCAGTCGATCAGGAACTTGGTGGCGTCCAGGGCGTCGCCGCGATGCGGGGCGGCGGCCAGCACCAGCACGATCCCCTCGCCGATGCCAAGCGTGCCGATCCGGTGCAGCACGGTGCAGCCGAGCAGCCCGAACCGCCGCTCCGCCTCCGCCGCGATGGCCGCGATCGCACGCTCGGTCATGCCGGGATAATGCTGGAGGGTCAGCGCCTGCAGCGTCCGGCCGCCGGCTCCGGGATCGCCGCGCACCACCCCGACGAAGCAGCCGATGCCGCCCACCGACGCGCCGCAGGCGGTGGCGAGCGCCGCCATCTCCGCGCCGAGGTCGAACGGCGCCTCCTGCACCCGGATCGTCGCCATCAGCTGCCCGCCTTCAACTGCCCGCCTTCAACTGCCCGCCTTCAACCGCCGGTGACCGGCGGGAACAGCGCGATCTCGTCGCCCGGCCCCACCGGATCGTCGGGGGAGGCGAACTCCTGGTTGACCGCCACCCGGATCGTGCGGCCCTGCTCCACCAGCACGGCGAAGGCGGGCTCGCGCCCCTGCAGCCACGCCAGCAACGCCCGTACCGTCTGCACCTCCGGCGGCAACGCGACGCGCTCGTCCGCCCGGCCGATCCGGTCGCGAAGGGAGGCGAAATACAGGATCTGCGTGGTCGACATCGGCAGGACCCGGTGGAGGTGGACCGCCTATTTAGGGGTTCCCTTGACCGTCTTCACCGTGCCGTCCGGGCTGATCACCGTGCTGGTGCCGTCTCCGTTCGGGATCACTATGTCGGAGCCGGCCCCGGTGCCGGTGCCCCCGTTGCTGCCGCCGCTGCTCCCGGCGTTGCCGCCGCCGGTGCCGCCGCTCGGGCCCTGCGGATGCTGGCTGCGGAACTTCACCGCCGGATCGGGGATGCTCCCGGACAGGGCACCGCCAGAGAAGCCGCTCTCGTTCGTCGGCGCGCCGCCATGGATCTGGCTCTGCTCGCCGAGGCTCATGCTGCCGCCGCGCGGCAGCGCGGAGCCGGTGTTGCCCAGCAGGTTGCCGGCATTCTGGCCGCCGTTGCGGGACACGTCGCTGAGGCTCGGCAGCGGCTGCGGCGGCCCCGGCCAGACATTGCCGTCCTGCGGCAGGATGGCATCCTCCGCCGGCCTTTCGCCGCGCGAACGCAGCAGGTTCTCGCTGACGCCGGTGGTCGCGTTAGGATTCTGGTCGGGAAGCCGTACCGTGTCGTGCAAGAAATGACCAAGACCCGAGCAGCCGCTCAGAAGCAACAACGTTCCAAGCAGAGCCGAGCGCCGCATATCCAGTCCCCTTCGCGGCTCGCACTGCCGCCCCGGACCGGAATGTGCCCTCAACCGGGGTTCTAGCTCAAGGGCGCCTGGGGGGTGTCCATGACGGCAGGCCGGCGACCGATGCGATCCAGGCACATATCGATGACGGATCGTTCAGGTCGAGCAGCGGCCCGTTCCAGCTGGGAACCGGGGCGTCGGCGGCGAGGGCGGCGATGGCCGGATCGTCGTGGAACAGCGGGCGCTTGCCCGGCCGGCCGGCCAGCGCGGCCCGCACCAGCTCGAGACGCGGACCGGCGGCATCGCCGAATCCTTCCACCAGAACCAGGTCGACCGGCGCCAGGCGCGACAACAGTGCCGACAGCGGCGGCGGGTCCGGGGTCTCGCGCAGCAGTGCCCAACGCCGCTCCCCCACCAGCAGAACCTCCTCGGCGCCGGCGTCGCGATGGCGACGGCTGTCCTTGCCGGGCGGGTCCAAGTCGACCGCGTGATGCGTGCGCTTGACCGTGGATACGCTGAGGCCGCGGGCGCGAAGCAGCGGCAGCAGGCGCTCGATCAGCGTGGTCTTGCCGCTGCCGGAGCGACCGACGATCCCGACCGCGCGCATCCCCCGCCTACTCGGGTGCCGCGACGTGCCTCAGCCCGGTCACGAGATAGTCCCAGCCGGTGACCAGGGTGAGCAGCGCTGCCAGCCACAGCATGATCGCCCCGATGGCCCCCACCGGCAGGAAGGACAGGCCGAGCAGCCGGGCGGTGCTGTCGCCGGCCAGCAGCACGCCGAGCGCGCCCATCTGGCACCCCGTCTTCCACTTGGCGAGTCGCGTCACCGGCAGGCTGACCCGGCGGCCGGCAAGGTGTTCGCGCAGGCCGCTGACCAGGATCTCGCGCAACAGGATGACGATCGCTGGATATAGCCCCCAGAACGGCAGCCGGCCGAAGCCCGCCATCACCATCAGCGAGGCACCGACCAGCAGCTTGTCGGCGATCGGGTCCAGCATACGGCCGAGCTCGGAGAACTGGCGCCGCTGCCGCGCCAGCCGCCCGTCCAGCCAGTCGGTGATGCCGGCGACGGCGAACAGCAGGCATGCGCACAGGTCGCCCCAGGGCCGCATCAGCGCCACCAGCGCCACCAGCACCGGGATCGCGGCGATCCGCGACAGGGTCAGGAGGTTGGGCAGGTCGGTCAGCATGGACGAGGCAATCGATCGGTCCCGAGAGGATTGCGTTGTTTAACGCGAGCGAACAGCCTTTGTTACCAAAGCGGACGCCGGTCAGCCTCCGTCCCGCCAGCCGGCATGGAAATGCCCGTAGATCGAGCGCGCGGTCTCGCGGCTGATTCCCGGTGCGTTCTCCAGGTCGACCAGCCCGGCCTGCTTGACCCCGCGCGCCGAGCCGAAATGGTTCAGCAGCGCTCGCTTGCGCAACGGCCCGATGCCCGGGATCTCGTCCAGCTCGGAGCGCACGATCGCCTTGGAGCGCCCGGCGCGGTGGGTGGTGATGGCGAAGCGGTGCGCCTCGTCGCGCAGGCGCTGCAGGTAGTAGAGCACCGGGTCACGCGGGGGGAGCTGGAACGGCGGCGCGTCGCCGGTGTGGAACCATTCGCGCCCGGCGTCGCGGTCCGGACCCTTGGCGATCGCCACCAGCTTGACGTCGGTGACGCCGAGGTCGTCCAGCACCTGCCGCACCGCGGAGAACTGGCCGAGGCCGCCGTCGATTAGCAGCAGGTCGGGCCAGTCGGGACGCGACGGCGCCTCGCCGGTCTCGTCCTGCCGCGCCGCCTGCTCGCGCAGCGCGCGGCCGAAGCGGCGCTCCAGCACCTCGCGCATCATCGCGAAGTCGTCGCCCGGCGTGATCGGGCCGCGGATCGAGTACTTGCGATAGGCCTGCTTGGTGAAGCCTTCCGGGCCCGCCACCACCATCACCCCGTAGGCGTTGGAGCCCATGATGTGGCTGTTGTCGTAGGTCTCGATCCGCTCCGGGGCCGCGGGCAGCCCGAACAGCGTCGCCACCCCGTCCAGCAGCTTCGCCTGCCCTGCCCCTTCGGCGAGGCGTCGCTCCAGCGCCTCGCGGGCGTTGGTGGCGGCGTGCTCGACCACCGCGCGCTTCTCGCCGCGCACGGGCACCGACAATTCGACCTTGCGGCCGGCCTTGAGGCTCAGCGCCTCGGCGATCAACTCCGGCTCGGCCAGGGCGGCGTTGCTCAGCACCAGCGGCGGCGGCGGCTTGTCGTCGTAGAACTGCGCCACGAAGGCGGCCAGCACCTCGCCGGCTTCCTCGTCGCGGGCGTTGGCGGGGAAGAAGGCGCGGTTGCCGTTGTTGCGGCCGCCGCGGATGAAGAACACCTGCACGCAGGCCTGCCCGGCCGCCTGGTGGATGGCGACGATGTCGGCGTCCTCGATGCTGGCCGGGTTGATGACCCCGCTGCCCTGGACGTGGGTTAGGCCGCGTATCCGGTCACGCAGCGCTGCGGCGCGCTCGAACTCCATCGCCTCGGAGGCGCGCTCCATCTCGACCGCCAGCTCCTTCTGCACCGAGCCCGCCTTGCCGGACAGGAAGGCGCGCGCCTGGGCCACCAGGTGGTCATAGGCGGGCTTGTCGATCCGCTCGACACAGGGAGCCGAGCAGCGCTTGATCTGGTGCAGCAGGCAGGGCCGGGTGCGTGTGGTGAACACGCTGTCGGAGCAGGAGCGCAGCAGGAACACCCGCTGCATCGCCGTCACCGTCTGGTTCACCGCCCAGGCCGAGGCGAACGGGCCCCAGTAGCTGGCTCCCTTGCCCGGCTTGCCGCGATGCTTGGTGATCTGCGGAAAAGCGTGCCCGTCGGTCATCATCAGCCACGGGTAGGTCTTGTCGTCGCGCAGCAGGATGTTGAAGCGCGGCTTGAGGCGCTTGATCAGGTTGGCCTCGAGCAGCAGCGCCTCGGCCTCGGTATGGGTGGTGACGATCTCCATGGAGACCGTCTCGCTGACCATCCGGCGCAGCCGCTCCGGCAGGCGCCCGACCTGGGTGTAGGAGTACACCCGCTTCTTCAGCGCCCGCGCCTTGCCGACGTAGAGCGCTTCGCCCTTGCCGTCGAGCATGCGGTACACGCCGGGAGACAGCGGCATGGTCAGCAGCGCCTGCTCGATCGCCCGCACGCCGGGTGGTGGGGTGCGGGTGTCGGCCGCCAGGAAGATGTCGTCACTCATGCGGCTTCATCTAGTGCCGAGAGCTCGCCTTGCGTAGCGGCAAATCCACGCGGCCAAATCCAGTGCCGTGGCGGCAGGACCGGCTTCTCCACCGCGTCTGTGGACAACTTTGTGGATCACGTGCTGACAGGTTGTCCCAAACCGCAGTCAAGCTAGGCCCGCATCGGATTGCCTGGTTTTTAGGCACATACCATAAGTGATTGATCTTGCTGGTTCGGACGTTGCTGAACCTGTCACAGCTTCAACATATTCGGACAGGTCGTTGGAAACGCAGCGAGTCAACGCCGTGACGTGGACAAACCGCGTCGCCGCCACACTGCCGGGTATTCTGCGAGGTCGCGGTTTGTTCGAGTTGACTCCGCCCAGGCGCGGCGGACGCCGCGCTTGACGGGCGGTTGGGACACCGAGTCGGATCCCCATGACCCAGTGGTCCCACGGCGGCTTGTCCCAGGGAGGTGCAACTGGAAGCGCCGGATGGAGCACATCGCGGACCACCGCTTCAGGCGGTGCTGCCTGTGACGCGGTCAGCTGGTGGCGTCGGACTGGATTGGCCTCCCCACCAGGACTGCAGGCTCTCGCACTCGCCGGGTCGGAACAGTCGGCGCAGGCAGGGCGGCGCCCAGGTGTGGCGCGTCTTGCACGTGAAGCCGGAAGGAACGGCTCGGGTCGTGCCAGGCGCCAGCCCGGATCAACGGTCGGGGACGCAGGAAGTGCTATCGACGGAGGCGACGTCCTCATGGCGACGTGGCTCTCGTCGAGCTGGCGCAAGAACCGGGGTTTAGGCGCCGACAGCCCGTTCCGGAGATCGCGCATCTCAACCTTGCGTGGCCGGTCAGAACTGTTCCTTCCCGTACAGGCTCTTCGCGTTCGACTGGTCGATGAGTTGCGTGGGCACCGTCACCTGCCGTGGCACGCTTGAAGCACAATCGATCAGGATCCTCTTCGCAAGATCGAGCGCCTCGGCCGCACCCGTCGGATAGACGAACGTTGCAGTCCATTCGCCGTCGGCCACCGACCGAACGCCACCCGAAGATCCCGGCAGCCCATCCGTCCCGATGATCTTCACCTGTCCCAGCTTGTTCGCGTCCTTGACCGCGATATAGGCGCCCGCTGCCGCCAGATCGTTGCTCGTGTAGACCAGCCTGATGTCCGGGTGCGCCTGCAGCATGGCCGAGAACACCGTTTCGGCCTTGTCCTCCATCCAGTCGACCGGCTGCACCGCCACCAGCTTGATCTTCGGGTTGGTCGCGATGCCGGCCTTGAACCCGTCCAGCCGCTCGATCGCCGGCGAGGAACTCGGCAGCCCTTCCAGGATCGCGACCTCGCCGCCATCGGCAAGCACCGAAGCGGCATAGCGTCCGGCCTGCTCTGCAATGGCCCGGTTGTCGCCGCCGACGAACGCGGTGTACTGCTCGCTCGCCGTCTTGCGGTCGAGCTCGATCACGGGGGTCCCCGACTGGTACAGGCTCGTCACCACCGGCGTCAGCGGCGCGCTTTCGAACGGCGAGATGAACAGCAGATCCACCTGCTGCGTCTTGAAGTTCTCGACATCCGAGACCTGCGTGTTCACGTCGGCCTGACCGTCGGAAATGATCAGCTTGAACTTCGGATAGTTCTTCACGAGCCGCTGCAGCTCGTGGTCCACGTGCTCGCGGTACGGCTCCTTGAAGTTCGCCTGCGCGAAGCCGATCACGTAGTTGTTGTTCGGCCCGCAGGTCGCGCTCAGCGGCTTGGCACCGGCACCAGACGCCGGCAGCGCGAGCATCGTTCCGGCCAGGAACCAAGACATCCGACAGTTGATGGAGCGCATTTCTTCTTCCCCTTGTTCGTGCCGTTCATCGTGAGCCGCCGCCAGTCCGACGGCCCACATAGGTCTGCAAGGCTGCCGCTGCCACGATGATCGCGCCCGTCGCCAGGAGCTGCATCGCGGCACTCACGTCGTTGAGTTGCAGGATGTTCGCCAGCGCGCCCAGCATCACGGCGCCGGCCACCGTTCCGACCATGCTGCCGGCACCTCCGAACAGGTCGGTGCCCCCGATCACCACCGCCGCGATCGCGTTCAGCTCGTATCCGGTACCGTCATTCGGGCTACCGAACGAGAACTGCCCGGCATGGACGATGCCTGCTATCGCGGAGGCAAACCCCGTCACCGCATAGACGGAAATTTTGATGCGCGAGACCGGGATGCCCGACAGTCGTGCCGCGCGCTCGTTGCCGCCGGTCGCGAACACGTAGCGTCCGTAGCGCGTGAAGTTCAGCACCGCGACCGCGACGCAGGCGAGCAGGATGAACACCAGAGTGGCGACGGGGAACACGCCGCCGATCCGCTCCCCCAGCATCGCGAACGCCGGTGGCGCACTCCCAGGCCCGTGCCCATAGTTGATGTTGATGAAGGAGTTGTCCGATACGATCAGCGCCAATCCGCGCGCCGCCTGCAATCCGGCCAGCGTCACGATGAACGCCTGGATCCGGAACCGCGTCGAGACCGCGCCCTGCATCGCGCCGAACGCTGTCCCGATCAGCACGACCAGGGGCAGCGTGCTCCACAGCCCCCAGCCATCGTTCACGAGCAGGTCCGCCGTGGTCACGCTCGACAGGCCGAGCACCGCGCCGACCGACAGGTCGATCCCGGCCGCGATGATCACGAAGGTCATCCCCAACGCCAGGATCCCCGTCTCCGAGATCGAGCGGATGATGTTGGCGACGTTGTCCGGCTGCAGGAACAGCAGCCGTCCGTGCCGGTGCGGCGAGAACACGAGCCCGGCTGCGATCACGACAAGCAGGCCGAGAAGGCTCTGGAACCGTACCAGGAAGGCGATACGCGAGCGTCGCGGCCGCGCCACCTCCGGCGGCGACGCCGTGGTGACGGAACTCATGCCGCGTGCGCTCCGGCAGGGGTGGTCGCGTTTGCCGCCTCGCTCGCGGCGCGGATCATCGCCTCGTCGGCATCGGCCCCAAACTCGCCGATCGTGCGGCCGCCCCGCATGACGACGATCCGGTCGCACAGCCCGATCAGCTCCGGAAGCTCGGAGGACGCGACCAGTACCCCGAGCCCGGTCGCGGACAGCGACCGGATCTGCCGGTAGATCTCCGCCTTGGCGCCGACGTCGACGCCGCGCGTCGGCTCGTCGAGCAGCAGCAGCCTCGGCTTCGTCAGCAGCTCCTTGGCGAACACCACCTTCTGCTGGTTGCCGCCGGACAGGTTGATCGCCTGCACCTCCGGGCGTCGCGGCCGGACATCGTAGTCGGCGACCGCGCGTGCGACCGCACGGTCCTGCAGCCGCCGCGATACGAACCCGAACGGGGTCACCCGCTGCCAGGTCGACATCGTCACGTTCTCGGACACCGCGTGCTGCAGCACCAGACCCGTGCCCCGTCGATCGTCCGCCACGTAGGCAATCCCCGACCGCCGCGCAGCGCCGACGGAGCCGAGTTTCACCGCCACCCCGCCCACGCACACCGTGCCGCGCCAGCGTCCGGTGGTGCCGAACCCGAACAGCGCCGACATCATCTCCGTCCGCCCGGCCCCCATCAGCCCGGTCAGGCCGACGATTTCGCCCTGGTGCACCGCCAGCGTGGCACCCCGTGTTTCCTGCCATCCCGGGCGCGGTCGGTCCGGCTCGTAGGACGCGTCCACCAGCTCCAGCACCGGCGCCCCCACGGACACGGCCCGCGGCGGAAACAGCTCGGAGAAGGGCCGCCCCACCAGGAGATCGACCAGCTCCGACTGCGGCGCGTGCGGCGACGCCTCGCCGACGCGCTGCCCGTCGCGCATCACGGTCACCCTGTCGCCGACCCGCGGCACCTCTTCCAGCCGGTGCGAGATATAGACGATGCCGACCCCGCGCCGCTTGAGCTCACGCGTCACCGTCGCGAGGTGGTCCGCCTCGGCTGCCGACAACGCTGCCGTCGGCTCGTCCATGATCAGGATGCGCGCATCGGCCGCCAGCGCCTTGGCGATCGCCACCAGCTGCCGCTCGCCCATACGCAGGCTGCCTACCGGCAGCGACGCGTCGAGCGACACGCCGGCGCGCTCGAGCAGCGTCCGCGCTTCCGCCCGCATGCGCCGGTTGTCGAGCACGAGGCCGCCACGAAGCCGCTCCTGGCCGAGGAACAGGTTGGCGGCGATGTCCAGCCCCGGCACGAGATCGAGCTCCTGCGGGATCATGACCACGCCCGCCTCGTGCGCATCCCTTGGGCTCGCGAACCGGATCGTTACGCCGTCGATGACGATCTCGCCCTCGTCCGGAACGATTGCGCCGGACAGCACGCTCATCAGCGTCGACTTGCCGGCCCCGTTTTCGCCAAGCAGGACGTGCACCTCGCCTCGCCGGAGGTCGAAATCGACGCCGCGCAGCGCATGAACTCCGCCGTAACGCTTGCGGATGCCACGCATGCGCAGCAGCGGTGAATTGGTGCCTGCCGTGTCCGCTTGATCACCGCCCGGCACTTCCGCGCTCATGGCCGTTTCCTTCCCACGGTCACAATACGCCTCCCGCCCGCATGAGCAAGGCCGCCAGCAGCCGTGAGACCGACGGCAAGGATCCGGCTCGACGGGTCGTCGTCAGCCGGTTGCGAGGCGCCCAGGCGTCGGTTCGGCTCCGTCAGGAACGCCAGCGTCGGGTGACGTCCTGGCGGCATGGCGTGCGCCATGCGCCCTGGACGGGATCGACTGAGACTGTATGGATTACATGACGGTTTCTATAGGAATCGGGCTCACGGCCCTCAGCTTCAAGGATTAGGAGACCGACAGCCTTGCACGGCAGCTTGCAAGTCTGACCGGTGAGACACTCATCCAGGTGGTACACGGCGCACTGAGGGAATGGCTGGGTCATGAGCTGCTCAAGCGCAGCAAGCGAGCCTGCGATGAGGAAGCAATCCAGGTCATCGTCGATCGCTGCGCTGCCGGTATTCGATGCGCGCAGTGACGACGAGATCCTGGATTACGATGAGAACGGGGTGCCAGCCTGATGGTGATCGACAGTTCGGCCCTGATCGCCGTCGTTCGAGGAGAGTTGGGAAGCGATCATCTTTGCCGGCGATGCGGGAAGCGTTTCCTTGCCTGGTCGCTGCTCCGCCTGCCATCGAGGCTTCGATCGTCATGCTGTCGCGGTTCGGCGAAGCCGGGCTGAGAGACCTTGACGCCTTGATGATCGGGATCTCGGTCGACGTCGTGCCGTTTGCGGCACCGCACGTCCACCTCGCCGTCGACGCGTTCCGACACTTCGGCAAGGGGCGGCACTTGGCCGGCCTCAACTTCGGCGACTGCTTCTCCTACGCCTGGGCCAAGGCCACCGGCGAGCCGCTGCTGTTCAAGGGCGACGACTTCTCCCGGACCGACATCAGGAGAACTGTCCGAACACGCCCAGAGATCTGGGCTCGTGGCCAGTCGAGCGGGGTGGCAAGGACGCGTGCCAGCCGAGCCGTCCACCGCAACGGCGGCAGCTCCCTGCGACCAGGCAACGCCTTCAGATGCTGGCGGACCCGACACGATTCGAACGTGCGACCTTCGCCTTCGGAGGGCGACGCTCTATCCAGCTGAGCTACGGGTCCGGCCCGGGCTGCATAGCCCGAAGCGCCGGGGATTGCCAGTGCCCCTCCGACAGGATCAGGGCTCGGACGATCCGTCGGCCAACCCGTCCAGTCCGGACGGGAGCCAGACCGGCACGGTGCCGTTCCATCCGCCGTCCGCCATCCAGCCAGCCGCCGCGATCTCGCCGCCCGACGGCAGCGGCAGGTCCGGGGTCAGGATCCACGACGCGATGTCGTTCGTCACCGCCAGGCGGTCGCGGTCGCGCGTCAGCAGGTGGTAACCGGCCGGATAGAAGCTGCGTCGCACGCCGTCCGGCAGGTGCGTCCAGGCGGCGGAGGTTGCCTCGGCCGGGACCAGCTGGTCCCGGCCGCCATAGGCGATCAGCACCGGGCCGCGCATCCGGGGAGCCGCGTCCTGTGCCCGGCCCATCAGGTCCACCAGGCCGCGCAGGCTGGTGACGCGGGTCGTGCGCAGCGTCAGCGGGTCGTAGGCGAGCCGGTACAGCGCGTCGCGGTTGTCGGTCGCCACGATGTGCAGCGGCAGCTCGTTGCCGGTCAGCTTCCAATCGGGCAGCAGCGCCGCCGCGGTCCACAGCGACACCGTCAGCAGCGGGCTCATCTCCTTCCGGCTCCACACCGCCGGCGCCAGCAGGATGGTGCCGGCGACCGGCGGCGCGTCGGGACGGGCGGCGAGGCACATCAGGATCGCAGCACCCATGCTTTCTCCCATCAGGAACAGGGGCACGCCCGGCTCACGCGCCGCCACCTGCCGGGCCAGCTCGGCCGCGTCCTGCACCATGCGATCGGTGCCGGCCCAGCGCCCGCGCATCGGCGCCTCCCCGAAGCCGCGCTGGTCGGGGGCATAGACGGTGACCCCGCGCGCGGCCAGCACCGGGGCCGGCAGCTCCCAGGCGTCACGGCTGTCGTTGAAGCCGTGCAGCGCCAGGATCACCGCGCGTTCCCCACCCTGCGCCCGCCATACCCGCGCCGGCAGCACCGCGCCGTCCGACAGGGTGAAGCGGAGGTCGGCCGGCACCAGGCGATGGTCGGCGGTGTGACGCGCGGCATCCGCGGGGGCAGGCGGCGGGCGCACCGGCATCGCCATGCAGCCCGACAGCAGCAGGGCGGCCCCTGCCAAGCGGAGCAGGTGCCGTGCGACGGGGACGCTCGAAGCGGTCGGTGTCTTGGAAATGGGGCGGAGGTTCCATACCGGGGCGGTCCTGCGTATCATCCTGCCTCCATCCCGGCCACATGCAAGGCGACAGAATGCCGTTCGGCGCATCCACCCCCACCCCGCAGCTCGGGCCGGAGGCGATCGAGACTCTCACCGTCACCAGCCGGGTGGTCAGCTGCGACGGCGGCGACGGTCCGTTCGGCCATCCCCGGGTCTGGTTGCGCATCGTCGAGCAGCAGACCTATTGCCCATGGTGCTCGCGCGTCTTCGTGCTGGCGCCAGGCACCGGCGACGGCGACGACTCCCATTGACCCCGCCGGACGACCTCCTGGACCTGCCGCTCGCGGAGCCGGACGACATCGCGCCGGACGGCGGTGTCGACGATTCCGCACGCTACGCCGACGTCCACCTGGTGCTGGTCGACGGCTCCGGCTTCATCTTCCGCGCCTTCCACGCCCTGCCGCCGATGACCCGGCGCGACGGCACCCCGGTGAACGCCGTGTTCGGCTTCACCAACATGCTGGCCCGTTTCCTGCAAACCCACGTCGGCACCCACCTTGCGGTGATCTTCGATGCCGGCCGCCTTACCTTCCGCAACGAGATGTATCCCCAGTACAAGGCGCAGCGTCCCGAGCCGCCGCCCGAGCTGGTGCCGCAGTTCGCGCTGGTGCGGGACGCCACCGCCGCGTTCGGCGTGCCGGCGATTGAGCTCGCCGGCTGGGAAGCGGACGACCTGATCGCCGCCTACGCCTGCACCGTCGCCGCCGGCGGCGGCCGCTGCACCGTGGTCTCGTCCGACAAGGACCTGATGCAGCTGATCCGGCCCGGCATCGACATGCTGGACCCGATCAAGCAGAAGCCGATCGGCGAGGCGGAGGTGCGCGAGCGCTTCGGCGTCGGCCCCGACAAGGTGATCGAGGTGCAGGCGCTGATGGGCGACAGCGTCGACAACGTGCCGGGCGTGCCCGGGATCGGGCCCAAGATCGCCTCCGGGCTGGTCGCGGAATACGGCGATCTCGACGGCATCTACCGCGCGCTGAAGGCGGGCGGGATGAAGCCGTCCAAGCGACGCGACGCCCTGGAAGCGCACGAAGCGGCGGCCCGCATGTCGCGAGAACTGGTGATCCTGCGCCACGACGCGCCGCTGCCGCTGCCGATCGAGCAGCTCGGCTTCACGGTACCCGACCAGGCCCGGCTCGGCGTGTGGCTCGGCGCCATGGGCTTCCGCTCCGTGGCGCAGCGCCTGTCCATGGAGGCGCCGGAGCCGCCGGCAGCAGCCGGAGCGGCCGGGCCGGCCGGCGCGGAGCCGGCTCCGGACCGGATGCCCGGGCACGACGCGCCGTTCGGCGGCTACGCCTGCGTCACCGAGGCGTCGGTGCTGGCCGGATGGATGGCTGAGGCCACACGCGCCGGCGTCTGCGGGGTGGACACCGAGACCGACGGGCTCGACCCGCTGCGCGCCAACATGGTCGGCTTCTCCCTGGCGACCGCCCCCGGCCGCGCCTGCTACGTGCCGCTGCTGCACGAGGGCGACCTGGAGCATCCGGTTGGGCTGCAGCTCGAGGCCGCCGCGGCGCTGGAGATCATGGCGCCGCTGCTGGCCGATCCCGGCGTGCTCAAGGTGTTCCAGAACGCCAAGTTCGACCTGGGCGTCCTGGAGCGCGTCGGGCGCGGCATCCTCCGTGGCCCGATCGCGCCGATCGACGACACCATGCTGATCTCCTACGCGCAGGATGCCGGCCTGCACGGCCACGGCATGGACGAGCTGGCCGCGCGCCACCTCGGCCACACCCCCATCACCTACGACCAGGTCACCGGCACCGGACGCGCCCGGATCCCGTTCGCCCGCGTGCCCCTGCCGCGCGCCACCGAGTACGCCGCCGAGGACGCCGACGTCACGCTGCGGCTGTGGCACGTGCTGCACCCGCAGCTGCGCACCAGCCGGTCGCTGGCACTGTACGAGCAGCTGGAACGGCCGCTGGTGCGGGTGCTGGCACAGATGGAGCGGGCCGGGATCTCGGTGGACAGGCCCGAGCTCGAGCGCATGTCCAAGGACTTCGCCGCCCGCATGGCGGTGATGGAGACCGGGATCCACGCGCTGGCCGGGCGCCCCTTCAACCTCGGGTCGGCGAAGCAGCTGGGCGAGGTGCTGTTCGACGAGATGTCCCTGCCCGGCGGCAAGCGGATGAAGACCGGCGCCTGGGGCACGGACTCCTTCGTGCTGCAGGCCCTGGCCGAGCAGGGGCACGAGCTGCCGGCACGGATCCTAGAATGGCGGCAGCTGTCCAAGCTCAAGAGCACCTACGCCGACGCCCTGGTGGAGGAGATCAACCCCGAGACCGACCGGGTGCACACCTCGTTCCAGATGGCGATCACCACGACCGGCCGGCTGTCGTCGAACGAGCCCAACCTGCAGAACATCCCGATCCGCACCGAGGAAGGCGGCCGCATCCGCCGCGCCTTCGTCGCTGCCCCCGGACACGTGCTGGTGTCGGCGGACTATTCGCAGGTCGAGCTCAGGCTGATGGCGCACGTGGCGGACATCCCCGCGCTGAAGGACGCCTTCGCCAAGGGACAGGACATCCATGCCCGCACCGCGTCGGAGGTGTTCGGCGTGCCGATGGAGAAGATGGACGGCCTGGTCCGCAGGCGCGCCAAGACCATCAACTTCGGCATCATCTACGGCATCTCGGCGTTCGGCCTGGCACGGCAGCTTGGGATCAACGCCGGCGAGGCGCGCACCTACATCGACGCCTACTTTGCGCGCT
The DNA here is from genome assembly GCA_964247755.1 of uncultured Acetobacteraceae bacterium. GTDB lineage: Bacteria > Pseudomonadota > Alphaproteobacteria > Acetobacterales > Acetobacteraceae > Lichenicola. The sequence goes on from CAXTVX010000001.1 coordinate 564,376, forward strand.
ACCCCGGCATACGCGACTTCATGGAGCGCACCCGGGACGAGGCGCGGACCCACGGCTACGTGCTGACCCCGTTCGGACGGCGCTGCTGGATCGCCGGGATCAACGAGAAGAACCAGCAGCGACGCGGCTACGCCGAGCGGCAGGCTTCCAACGCGCCGATCCAGGGGGGAGCCGCCGACATCATCAAGCGGGCGATGGTGCGCCTGCCGCCGGTGCTGCGGGACCGGGCACCGCGCTCGCGCATGCTGCTGCAGGTGCACGACGAGCTGCTGTTCGAGGCGCCGGAGGACGAGGCGGAGGCACTGGCCGAGGCCGCGCGCACGGTGATGGAAGGGGCCGCAACCCTGTCGGTGCCGCTGGTGGTCGAGACCGGCACCGGCCGCAACTGGGCGGAGGCG